>PNNH01000067.1 GCA_013824165.1 Methylibium sp.
CTTTGCCGTGGCGGTGGGCACGGCCTACTTCTTCTGGAAGCGCGGCATCCTGGGCACCATCGTCAGCGGCACGGCGGTGATGCTGATCTTGCGCATCGGGCTGGGTTGGTGAGCTTGGTAAGCTTGAGGGCAGGGCGCCTGCATTGCTTTGCCTGCATCGTTTGCTTTGCTTGAGCGCCACCGACCTTCCAACTCCAATCGAGACTTCCGCCCATGAACGTTCTGCGTTTCTCCGATCTGGTCGCCGCCGGCAAGGTGGCCGGCCAGCGCATCTTCATCCGTGCCGACCTGAATGTGCCGCAGGACGATGCCGGCCACATCACCGAAGACACCCGCATCCGCGCGTCGATCCCCTGCATCGAGATGGCGCTGAAGGCCGGCGCTGCGGTGATGGTGACCTCGCACCTCGGCCGCCCCACCGAAGGCGAGTTCAAGCCCGAGGATTCGCTGGCGCCGGTCGCCCAGCGCATGGGTGAGCTGATGGGCCGCGAGATCCCCGTGCTGGCCGACTGGGTGGGCGGCGTGAACGTGGCGCCGGGCCAGTTGGTGATGCTGGAGAACTGCCGCGTCAACAAGGGCGAGAAGAAGAACAACGAAGAGCTGGCGAAGAAGATGGCTGCGCTGTGCGACATCTACGTCAACGACGCTTTCGGTACCGCACACCGTGCCGAGGGCACGACCTACGGCATCGCGCAGTTCGCCAAGATCGCCTGCGCCGGCCCGCTGCTGGCGGCCGAGATCGACGCGATCAGCAAGGCCCTGGCCGCACCGAAGCGCCCGCTGGTGGCCATCGTGGCCGGCTCCAAGGTGTCGACCAAGCTGACCATCCTGAAGGCCTTGTCCGACAAGGTGGACGGCTTGATCGTCGGCGGCGGCATTGCCAACACCTTCATGCTGGCTGCGGGCCTGTCCATCGGCAAGTCGCTGGCCGAACCGGATCTGGTGGGCGAAGCCAAGGCCGTGATCGATGCGATGAAGGCGCGCGGCGCCGCAGTGCCGATTCCGGTCGACGTGGTGTGTGCCAAGAGCTTCTCCGCTGATGCCACTGCCACCGTGAAGGCCGCCAATGAGGTGGCCGATGATGATCTGATCCTGGACATCGGCCCGAAGACTGCGGCCATCCTGGCCGAGCAGCTGAAGGCCGCCGGCACCATAGTCTGGAACGGCCCGGTGGGCGTGTTCGAGTTCGATGCTTTCGCCAAGGGCACCGAGACCGTGGCCCGCGCGATCGCCGAGTCCAGCGCCTTCTCGATCGCCGGCGGCGGCGACACGCTGGCCGCGATCGCCAAGTACGGCATCGAAAAGGACGTGGGCTACATCTCCACTGGCGGCGGTGCCTTCCTGGAAGTGCTGGAAGGCAAGACGCTGCCGGCGTTTGAGATTCTGGCGAAGCGGGCGAACGGCTGAGTTCAGTTGCTCGTGTGAGAGAGCAAGGGCCCTGCGGGGCCCTTTGCTTTTTGTGCACGGGCTTTCGCGTGCGGAGGCCGGCGCGAGGCAGCGTCGGGCCGGGGCGATTTGCTCCATGTCCTCCGTCGCCGCTGCGCGCCGCCTCCTCCTTTACTTACGCAAATTGCCCCGGCCCACCGCTGCCGCACCAGTGGTGGCACGCATCGGTGGTGTGCCGGCGATGCATCTGGAGCGGTGTGATGGCTTCGCTTTGCGTAAGTAAAGGAGGAGCCGCCCATCGAGCGGCGGGGGACTGAGCCCTGACACAAAGAGTCCAGTGGACTGTTTGTGCCTGGCGAAGGCCTGGGCCTCCGGGCCGGGCATGGAGCAAAGCGAAGCCGTCGCGACGCTCCGTGCGCCAACCCGAGCATGAACACCAGCCTTCCGCTGCCGCGCCTGCCGCTTGCGATCTTTGCATGAGGGGCAAAGCAGTCGGCATCAAGGCGCGCTAATCGCGGGAGTAAGCTCGCCAGCCCAAGAATCAGCAGGAGACCCTGGATGGACAACAGCAAGCCGCTGTCGCCGGCCGAAGCCGCTTTGCGCGATGCTGCGCTGGACTACCACCGCAGCCCGACGCGGGGCAAGATCGCCGTGACGCCGACCAAGGCCCTGTCCAACCAGCGCGACCTCTCGCTGGCCTACTCGCCCGGCGTGGCCTATCCCTGTCTGGACATCGAGAAGGACCCGGCGCTGGCCGCCGACTACACCTCGCGCGCCAACCTGGTCGGCGTGATCACCAACGGCACCGCGGTGCTGGGTCTGGGCGATATCGGCCCACTGGCGGCCAAACCGGTGATGGAAGGCAAGGGCTGCCTGTTCAAGAAGTTCGCCGGCATCGACGTGTTCGACATCGAGCTGGCCGAGCGCGACCCCGACAAGCTGGTGGAGATCATCGCGGCGATGGAGCCGACGCTGGGCGGCGTCAACCTCGAGGACATCAAGGCGCCGGAATGCTTCTACATCGAGCGCGAGCTCAAGAAGCGCATGAACATCCCGGTCTTTCACGACGACCAGCATGGCACGGCCATCATCTCCAGCGCCGCACTGCTGAACGGGCTGGAGTTGGTGGGCAAGGACATCGGCCAGGTGAAGGTGGCGGTGTCTGGCGCCGGCGCGGCGGCGATTGCCTGCCTGGACGTGATGGTGGGCCTGGGCGTTGCGCGCGAGAACGTGTTTGTGTGCGACTCCAAGGGCGTGATCCATGCCGAGCGCGCCGATGCGGCCAAGCTCGATGAATCCAAGCGCCGCTACTGCCAGACGACCAGCGCGCGCACGCTGGCTGATGTGGTGGCAGGCGCCGATGTGTTCCTGGGCTGTTCGGCGGCCGGCGTGCTGTCGGCCGAGATGGTGAAGACCATGGCCGACAAGCCCATCATCCTGGCGCTGGCGAATCCCGAGCCTGAGATTCGCCCCGAGCTGGCCAAGGCGGCGCGGCCGGATTGCATCATCGCCACCGGCCGCTCGGACTATCCCAACCAGGTCAACAACGTCCTGTGCTTCCCCTACATCTTCCGCGGCGCGCTCGATTGTGGCGCCAGCAAGATCACCGAGGAAATGAAGCTGGCCTGCGTGCGCGAGATCGCCGCATTGGCCAAGGCCGAGACCAGTGATGAAGTGGCGGCTGCCTATGCTGGCGAAGAGCTGTCCTTCGGTCCCGACTACCTGATCCCCAAGCCGTTCGATGCGCGCCTGATCCTGCGCATCGCACCAGCGGTGGCGCAGGCGGCGGCGGACTCCGGCGTGGCCACGCGGCCTATCCAGGACATGGCGGCCTACCGCCAGTCGCTGGAGCGCTTCGTCTACCAGACCGGCATGCTGATGCGGCCGGTGTTCAATGCTGCCAAGGCCGCGGTCGGGCAGGGCCAGCCGGCGCGCGTGATCTTTGCCGAGGGCGAGGACGAACGCGTGCTGCGCGCTGTGCAGGTGGCGCTGGACGAGCGGCTGTGCCAGCCGACGCTGATCGGCCGCCCCGAGGTGATCGCAATGCGCGTCAAGCGCGCCGGTCTGCGCCTCAAGCTGGGCGAGGACGTGGCGGTGATCGACCCCAATCGCGATGAGCGCTTCCGCCAGTACTGGGAGACCTACCACCAGGTGATGGGCCGCAACGGCGTCACGCCCGAGATGGCCAAGGCGGCGGTGCGCCGCTCCAACACCACCATCGGTGCGCTGGCCATCAAGCTGGGCCATGCCGATGCGCTGATCTGCGGCATGGTGGGCCGCTTCGAGCAGCATCTGGACCATGTGAGCGACCTGATCGGTTTGAAGCCCGGCGCTCGCAACTTTGCGACCGTGAACGCGCTAATGCTGGATCAGATGACGCTTTTCGTCACCGACACCTTCGTCAACGATGCGCCCGACGCCGAGGCCCTGGCCGAGATCGCCGGTATGGCCTGCGACGCGGTGCGCCGCTTCGGCCTGCCGCCCAAGCCGGCCTTCGTTTCACACTCCAACTTCGGCTCCAGCAAGCGACCCTCGGCGTTGAAGATGCGTCGCGCCTACGAGCTGTTCTCGGCCGCGCATCCGGACATCGAGTGCGACGGCGAGATGAATGGTGATGCCGCGCTGTCGGCTGCAGTGCGCGAGACCTATCTGCCCGGCGGGCGGCTTCAAGGCGCGGCCAACCTGCTGGTGATGCCTAGCCTGGATGCGGCCAACATCACCTTCAATGTGCTGAAGATCAGTGCCGGGCAGGGCGTCACCGTCGGGCCCATCCTGCTGGGTGCGGCCGCGCCTGTGCACATCCTCACGCCGTCGGCGACGGTGCGCCGCATCGTCAACATGACGGCGCTGGCCGCGGCCGACGTGTCAGCAGCACGCGGCTGAGCTTGCTGAGTTGGTAACCGTCCGGTATCCGGACGGTCACTGGCGCGGCTCATAATCGGCCGTCTGTAACAAGCACCGATAGAGAGACAGTCCATGACCCGTGCCACCAAGATCGTCGCCACCCTCGGCCCCGCCTCCTCTTCGCCCGAGGTGCTGGAACGGATGATTCGGGCCGGCGTCGATGTGGTGCGGCTGAACTTCTCGCATGGCAAGGCGCAGGACCACATCGACCGCGCCCGCCTGGTGCGCGAGGTGGCGGCCGCCGCCGGCAAAGAGGTCGCCATCATGGCCGACCTGCAAGGCCCCAAGATCCGCGTCGGCAAGTTCGAGAACGGCAAGATCGAGCTGATCAACGGCGAGAAGTTCATTCTCGACGCCAGCCGCACCGAGCTGGGCAATGAGAGCTGTGTGGGCCTGGACTACAAGGAACTACCGCGCGATGTGAAGCCCGGCGACACCCTGCTGCTCAACGACGGCCTGCTGGTGCTGACCGTTGAATCGGTCAAGGGCGAAGCGGTGCACACCATCGTCAAGCAGGGCGGCGAGCTGTCCAACAACAAGGGCATCAACAAGCAGGGCGGCGGCCTCACCGCGCCGGCGCTGACCGCCAAGGACATGGAGGACATCAAGACCGCGATGTCCTTCCAGTGCGAATACCTGGCGGTGAGCTTCCCCAAGAACGCCACCGATATGGAGATGGCGCGCCAACTGGCCAATGTGGCGGGCGAGGCCTGGCGACACAAGCCCGGCATGATTGCCAAGATCGAGCGCTATGAGGCCATCCCGCATCTGGAAGCGATCCTGAAGGCCAGCGACGGCATCATGGTGGCGCGCGGCGATCTGGCGGTGGAGGTCGGCAACGCCGCAGTGCCGGCCTTGCAGAAGCGCATGATCAAGCTGGCGCGCGAGATGGACAAGGTGGTCATCACCGCCACGCAGATGATGGAATCGATGATCGTCAACCCGGTGCCCACCCGCGCCGAAGTGTCCGACGTGGCCAATGCCGTGCTGGACGGCACCGATGCGGTGATGCTGTCGGCCGAAACCGCGGCTGGCAAGTTCCCGGTCGAGACCATCGAGCAGATGGCCGCCATCGCGCTAGAGGCCGAGCGTGCCGAGTTCGTCACGCTGGACACCGACTTCGCCGGCCGCCAGTTCGCGCGCATCGACCAGTCGATCGCGATGGGCGCGCTGTTCACCGCCTATCACCTGGGTTGCAAGGCCATCCTGGCGCTGACCGAATCGGGCTCGACCGCGCTGTGGATGAGCCGCCATCGCGTGCAGGTGCCGATCTACGCGCTGACCACCCAGCCGATCAGCCAGCGCAAGATGACGCTGTACCGCAATGTGCGGCCGCTGCTGATGCCCAAGTTCGAGGACCGCGACATGGCGCTGAAGGCCGCCGAGCAGTTGCTGGTCGACAAGGGCGTGCTGATGCCGGGCGACACCTATGCGATCACCTGCGGCGAGCCGATGGGCTATCCGGGCGGCACCAATATGCTGAAGGTGTGCCGGGTGGATTGATGGACGCGGCCCACACATCCCTATGACACGGCGACGCTGGCTGAAGGGCTGCCTTACTTGCACCTCGTTGTGGACGCTGGGGCCTGCTGCACATGCCATCTCCACGGGTGCTGTGCGGCCCGTTGTGCCGCTGGCTGTGGGTGAGCACGCCAACCGCGACTTTGTGCTGCCCTTGATGGAATTGATCGCTGACGGCGCAGGCATTGAATGGCGGATTGAGTGGGTGCCCTATGCACGTGCGCTGCTGCAGGCCGAGCGCGGGCAGTCCTTGTGCTTCGGCATAGCGCGCACGCCAGCCCGCGAGCGGGTGTACGCCTTCAGCGATGTGCTCTTCGATAACCACGTTTGGCTCATCGCGCGGCGCGAGCGCCGCTTGCGAATCCAGAAACAGTCTGATCTCGATAGCTTGACGGTCTGCGCGAGGCAAGGCGTCGACCTCAACCCTGAATTTGAAGAATCGAACAGCACCCGCCGCCAGGTTCAGCTTTCCGTCGGGGGACTGGGGGCCCGGGTCCGCATGTTGATGGGCGGGCGCTGCGATGTGGTGCTGGCTTCGCATCGCAGCCCGGACCCCTGGCTGATCGAACAGCGCTTGCGCAAGGAGGTCGGCCTGGGCTCGGCGCTTGAGGTGCTGCCCAAACCCTTGATGGTCAACCCGGTGCACTTTGCCGTCGGACTGGACACGCCGCTGGCCGCCCTGCTGCCGCGCATCAATAAGGGTCTGGCTGCGCGTCGCCAGGCCATCCGCGCCCTGGTCGACAGCGAACGCTGATGAGGGCTCTCAAGCGTGCGCATGAGAAGCGCCGCAGTGCCGCTTGTAGATGCGGCTCGTCATACCAGTGGCCTACCATGTCAAAGGCGTGGTGAGTGCCGAGTGAAAGTACCAGTGGGGAGGGGAAATGCCGTCGGGCGAAATGCGCAGCTTTGATTTACGAAGGCAGGACATCGCGATGCCGAGCAGGCGCAGTGGTCTGCACAGGATGGCGGTGGCGCTTGCCGGCAGCGTGTTTTGGCCTGCCGATGCGCTCGCTCAGGTACGCACGCCGGTGCCCTTGGTCTTGATGGACGGCGCCGACCCACGCCTGACAGGACCACTCATGCGACTGATCGCCGATGCGGCCCACCTGGAGTGGCAGATTCAATCGGTGCCATTCGCACGCATGATGCTGATGGCGGAGCGTGGCCAAGCGCTGGCCTTCGGAATAGCCAAGACGGCGGAACGCGAGCACCGGTTTGTCTTCAGTGAGACCGTGCTGAAGAGCTACACCTGGCTGGTGGTTCGGCGTGAGCATCCATTCCCGTTCAAGCAGGTCGAGGATTTGCGCGAACGCCATGTGTGCGTGCCCAACGGTGTCAGCCTCGGGCGAGATTTTGATGCGGCCAAGGGGACACTTTTCGCCCCCGAACAGGTGGGTGGGCCGCTTTCGAACGGATTTGCCATGTTGAGAGCGGGCCGCTGCGATGCGCTACCCTTCACCTCGCATCTGGGTCCTGGTCATCAGGAGATTCAAGACGCACTGCGCAAAGGAATTGCCGCCGGCGCCGATGTGGCCGTGCTCCCGACGCCGCTATCGGTTTCAGGCGTCCGCTTCTCAGCGGGGCGTGACCAGCCCTTGGCTGCGCTGTTGCCGCGAATCGATGCGGCCGTGCGGCGGCTGAAGCCCCAGATCGCCGCTTTGCTCAAGGCGCAGCCCTGAGTGCTTGACTGGGCGGCGCAATCGGCGATGAGAGCGGTTGCGGATCGTTGGTAGCTTCTGGACCGCTAGGCAGGAGTTCAGGCAACGAATCAGCTGTTCTGAGCACTCTTCACCAGTGCCGCAATGCGCGGCGACATGTGCGTGGGCACCAGCTCCACTTCAGGCCTGGCCCGTGCGAACACCCGGAACAGCTCGTCGGTGAAGCCGTGGCCGACATCGCTCACGCCTTCGAAGCTGATCTCCACCCGCTTGAAGGTCGGCAGGCGTGCGGCCACGCGGCGCGCCTGGGCGCGTGAGTCCAACGCCTGGCCCGGCCCCGCCAGCAGGCGCAGATGCACGGTGGTGTGATCGAACTCGATGCCGCTGCCATCGGTACTCCAGGCTTGCAGCACCTGGTCCAGCGTGCGCGTGGTGTCGAGTGCGATGGCCATGTAGATCGAGCTGCCTTGGCGCGGCAGCGGCCGGCCGGCCTGCCAGCCGGTGCTGTCCCAGGCGCGGCGCTGGAAGGCGGTGTTGTTGGCATGGATGTCGAACACATCGGCCAGCTGCGAGCTGAAGAACAGGCCGCGGCCGGTGTGCGCCTCGGGCTGGCTGGTCAGGCGGCCCTTGGAGAGCTCCAGCATCGCGTGCTGCGCATCGGCAATATCGAAGGCGGTGCAGATCTTGTCGAACACGCCGCAGCCGTCGTCGGAGACCAGCAGCTGCACATGGCTGGGGGTCTGGCGCAGCGAGACGGTGACGCTGCTGCCGCCGCTATGGTCGATGGCGTTGTTGACCAGTTCGGTGAAGCCGTGCTGCACCATGCGGGCCACATGCCGGGGCAGCTCGAAATTGGGCGCGAAGTCGCGCTGCCAGGGAAGGTCCTCCTGCAGGCCGTGCAGCGTGTAGCTGCGCGCCACCTGGCGCAACAGGCCGGGGCCGTAGACCGGCCGGCGCGAGGTGCCGCTGCGGCTCAGCCAGTTGGCATCAACCAGCTTGCGCAGCGCAGCCTGCACAGCGCGGCGGCTGGCGCCGGTGCGCTCTTCCAGATGGTCAGCCAGGTCGTGCGAATGCTCGCGCGCGGCGGCGGTCATCCAGAGGGTGAGGTGATCGAGGGCGAGGCGGGTCATGGGCAATAGGCTCCAGCAGCCCGGCAGCCTATAGTCATGCCGCCCTGCGCACAAGCGCGCTTGCCCTTGTGCGCAAGGCATGACGCTTGTCACGCCTTGGCAGCCGCTTGCCCCCGGACGCGGGGGGCGGGCCTCGAGCCCTGGCAGGGGTCGCCGTTAGAATCAATGGCAGTTACGACGCAGTTACAGCGCGCTTGCCAAACGCTGCGTTCAAGAAGAGATTTTCAACTTCACCGGGGACTCCCATGGCTCTCGTTTCCATGCGCCAACTGCTGGACCATGCCGCCGAAAACGGCTATGGCATTCCGGCGTTCAACGTCAACAACCTGGAGCAGGTGCAGGCCGTGATGGCGGCAGCCGCCGAGGTCAATGCGCCGGTGATCCTGCAGGCCTCGGCCGGCGCGCGCAAGTACGCGGGCGAGAGCTTCATCAAGCATCTGGTGCAGGCGGCTTGCGAAGCCTACCCGCAGATCCCGGTGGTGATGCACCAGGACCACGGCCAGAGCCCGGCGATTTGCCAGGGCGCGATCGATCTGGGCTTCAGCTCGGTGATGATGGACGGCTCGCTGAAGGAAGACGGCAAGACCCCGGCCAGCTTTGAGTACAACGTCGATGTGACCCGTCGCGTGGTGGAGCTGGCGCACAAGGTCGGCGTCACGGTCGAGGGCGAACTGGGCTGCCTGGGCAACCTTGAAACCGGCGAAGCCGGCGAGGAAGACGGCATCGGCGCCGAAGGCAAGCTGGACCACAGCCAGATGCTGACTGACCCGGAAGAGGCGGCTGTGTTCGTCAAGGCGACCCAGCTAGACGCGCTGGCCATCGCCATCGGCACCAGCCACGGCGCCTACAAGTTCTCGCGCAAGCCCACCGGCGACATCCTGGCCATCAGCCGCGTCAAGGAAATCCACAAGCGCATTCCCAACACCCATCTGGTGATGCACGGTTCCTCCAGCGTGCCGCAGGAGTTGCTGGCCCTGATCAACCAGTACGGCGGCAAGATGAAGCAGACCTTCGGCGTGCCGGTCGAGGAGATCCAGGAAGCCATCAAGCATGGCGTGCGCAAGATCAATATCGACACCGACATTCGCCTGGCGATGACCGGCGCGGTGCGCAAGTTCCTGTTCGAGAACCCCGAGAAGTTCGACGCCCGCGAGTGGCTCAAGCCGGCCCGCGAAGCGGCCAAGGCGGTCTGCCAGCAGCGCTATGTCGAATTCGGTTGCGTCGGCCAGGCCGGCAAGATCAAGTCGCGGACGCTGATGGATGTGGCTGCTGCCTATGCGCGTGGCGAACTGAACCAGGTGGTCCAGTAAAGCCAAGGCGTCCAGGCGCCTCGGTTCGAGCCCGCCGCTGTGCTTGCAGCCGCGGGCTTTTTCATTGGGCGTCCTTTGCCTGGCTGAGTCAGGCCATCAACAGAAGCGCTGAACACGTGCGGCCCGCATAAAATCCGCGCTTGCGCAGGCCGGGCGGCGGTTTGTGCCCGACCGAATGACGATTCCCCCAGGCGGCGCTCCCGCCGTCCTCACCATGACCCAAGCCTTGCTCGAATCCTCGCTGACCTCGCTTCCCCTGATCGCCCGCGGCAAGGTGCGCGAGAACTACGCGGTGGGCAGCGACCGCATCCTGATGATCGCGTCGGACCGCATCTCGGCCTTCGACGTCATCATGGGCGAGCCCATCCCGGGCAAGGGCGCGCTGCTGACGCAGATGGCCCTGTTCTGGTTCGACAAGCTGGGCGACATCGTGCCCAACCACCTGACCGGCGAAGACCCGCTGTCGGTGGTCAGCGAAGCTGAGAAGGCGCAGGTCCGCGACCGCGCCATGCTGGTCAAGCGCCTGAAGCCTCTGCCGATCGAGGCGGTGGTGCGCGGCTATCTGGCCGGCAGCGGCTGGGCCGAGTACAAGAGCAATGGCCAGGTCTGCGGCGTCAAGCTGCCGGCCGGTCTGCAGAACGCCTCCAAGCTGCCAGAGCCCATCTTCACGCCGGCCACCAAGGCCGAGATGGGCGATCACGACGAGAACATCGACTTCGAGCGCTGCGTTGCCATCATCGGCCGCGAGATGGCTGAGCGCGTGCGCGACATCTCGATTGCGCTCTATCAGCGCGCTGCCGACTTCGCGCTCACCAAGGGCATCATCATTGCCGACACCAAGTTCGAGTTCGGCCTGGACGTCGATGGCACGTTGACCTTGATGGACGAGGTGCTGACGCCCGATTCCTCGCGCTACTGGCCGGCCGAGAGCTATGCGGTCGGCGCCAACCCGCCCAGCTACGACAAGCAGTTCCTGCGCGACTGGCTCGAGCAGGCACAGGTCGACGGCAAGCCCTGGGGCAAGACCGCGCCCGCGCCCGCATTGCCACCCGAGGTGATCACCAATACCTCCGCCAAGTATCGTGAGGCGCTGGAGCGCCTGACTCGCTGAACCCCGACACGAGGAGCGACTTGTGATGCAGATGCCGATTCGCTCCCGCCTGCTGCAGCAGCTTGATCAGCAGATCGCTGCTGCCGGCAGCCTGCTTGACGCGGCCTGCCTGCGGGCGCAGCGCGCGATGCTGCTGACCCGCCACGGGCACCTGAGCCAGGCACGCGAGCAACTCACGCAGCTGCACCAGCAGGCCTTCCAGCATCCGAATGCCAAGCTTGGCGCCTGGCTGCATCTGGCCGAAGGCCTGATGAGCTACTACACCGACTTCGGTGTCGCGGCGCGTGACAAGGTGCAGCGCGCCCAGGCCATGGCCAGGGCGGCGGATCAGCGTGATGTGGACGTGCTTGCTACCGCCTGGCTGGCGCATCTGGCCTATGTGGGCCATGACCTGCAGGGCCTGGTGGAGCAGGCCAAGGCCTGTCTGGCCATTGCTGTGCCTGGGGACCATCAGGCGCTGGCGCGGCTGTCCATTGCGCTGGGCCTGGCCTTGCATTTCGCCAACCGCTGGGAGCTGGCCCAGGTCTGGTATTCGCTGGCGCGTCGCGAGGCCAGCGCGGACGGCGACGACGCCACAACCTCGGCCCTGATGTACAACATGGCCGAGATGCGCACCGCACAGATGCGCCACGAGAGCCTGGCCTATCCGACCCGGCCCCGTCCGGACCTGCTGCTGGGGGCTGACTCAATCCGCCACTACGACGCGGCTGTGGGCGCCAGCGCGATGTCCGAGCTGACGCCTTTGTTGCGCGCCCAGGTGCTGGTGATGCAGGGCGAGTACGAATCCGCCAGCCAGCTCTATGAGGAATACCTGCCGCAGGCCATGGGCCGCGGCCTGTCCCGGCTGGGCGGCAATCTGCTGGCTGATCTGGCTTGGTGCCGGGTCAATCTGGGGCAGCGCGAGCAGGCGCTGGCGCATGCACGCGATGCCGAGATGGAGTTGGACCCGCGCTCCGACGTCGATGATCGCGCCGCCACGCACAGCCGCCTGGCCCAGGTCTACGAGGCGCTGGGCGAGGACCTTGTGTCGCTGACGCATGCGCAGACGGCGCAGCGCGAATGGGCCGAGTTTGCGGCCCAGCAGGCGCATTGGGCCGAACGGCTGGACGCCGCCGGGCTCGGGCGTCCGCCGTTGTAGCCGATGAGGCGCTGCCTCAAAAGCGGCTAACAAAAGCCAGCGAAGCGGTTCTGACTAGGCGTCCTGGCGCAGACAGTACATGCAGGTACGGCAAGCCAGGGCAACGAATCCAGATGGGTTTTGTTGGCCGTTTTAGAAAAGCGCCATGCTGAGCTTGCGGCGGTATTGATCCAGCAGCGGATCGCTGGACGCCACGGCCGCCTTGCCGGCGATCTCCAGGGTGCTCTTGGCCTCGCTGGCCTGTGCCTTCGGCGCCGGCTTGCTCATCAGCTCAAGGATGGCCACATAAAGCTTGCGCGCGGCCTCGCCGTTCCAGGCCTTGTCGCGCATGATGATTTCGAGCAACTCGTCCATCGCCTCGGTGAAACGCTGGCCGGCCAGATGCGACTGGGCCAGTGCATAGCGGGCGTCGAAGTCGCGCTTGTTGGCCGCGATCGCCGCCTGCAGCGCCGCGCTGTCCAGACTCGCGGCTCGTTCCACCGCGGTCAGCCAATGACCCAGCGCGGCGAAGCGCGCATGCGGGGTGATGGTGTCCGCTGCCTGTGCCGCCACCGGCGCGAACGCCGCCTGGGCATCCTGCAGCAGGCCCAGCTCCAGCAGGGCCTTCACAAAATCGAAGCGCGCTGTCTCGTTGGCCGGATCGGCCTGCACGGCCTGGGCCAGCTTGGCCAGTGCCGATTCAAGATCGCCATCGGCCATCAGCGCCTCGGCTTCGGCCAGCTCCTCCTCGGCCTCCAGCATTTCACCGGTGGGCACATGCTTGTCCAGGAACTCGCGGATCTGCGCCTCGGGGATCGCGCCGACGAAGCCGTCCACCGGCTGGCCGCCGACGAACATCACGCAGAAGGGGATCGAGCGCACGCCGAAGGCCTGGCTCAGCTGGCTGGCGATCTCGGGCTGCTCGTCGCTGTTGAGCTTGGCCAGCAGGAAGCGCCCGGCATAGGCGGTCTCCAGCTTTTCCAGGACCGGCCCCAGGCTCTTGCAGGGACCGCACCAGGGGGCCCAGATGTCCAGCAGCACAGGCTGCTGCATCGAGGCTTGCAGGAGTTCGGTTTCGAAGTTCTGGATGGTGATGTCGATCATGGCGTCGGTGCGGCCGATGGGGCGGAAGAGGGCAGGTGGCGGTGGCCGCCTACAATTCAAGGTTTTCCAGCCTATGGAGCGAGTCGTGCAGGATCTGCAGAACGCCACTCCCCTGGTTGGCGTGGTGATGGGTTCCAGCAGTGACTGGGAAACCATGAAGCACGCCACCACCATTCTCGCCGAGTTCGGTGTCGCTTTCGAGGCCAAGGTGGTCTCGGCGCACCGCATGCCTGACGAGATGTTCGCTTACGCCGAAGCCGCCGAGGCGCGCGGCCTGCAGGCCATCATCGCCGGGGCCGGCGGCGCCGCGCACCTGCCGGGCATGCTGGCGGCCAAGACGCCGGTGCCGGTGCTGGGCGTGCCGGTGGCCAGCCGCCATCTGCAAGGGGTCGACTCGCTGCATTCCATCGTGCAGATGCCCAAGGGCATTCCGGTCGCGACCTTCGCGATCGGCACGGCCGGAGCCGGCAATGCTGCACTGTTCGCGATCGCGATGCTGGCGCGCCATGACATGGGCTTGCGCGACAAGCTCGCGGCCTACCGCGTCCGCCAGACCGAGGTGGCCCGCGACATGAGCAAGGATCTGATCTGATGACGAGTAAGACGCTGCTGCTGCCCGCGGCCACAACCACGCTGGGCGTGATCGGCGGCGGCCAGCTGGGCCGCATGTTTGTGCATGCAGCGCAGAGCCTGGGCTTTCGCACCCTGGTGCTGGACCCGGACGCGGCGAGCCCGGCCGGTCTGGTGGCGCATGAGCACATCTGCGCCGACTACCTGGACGAGGCAGCGCTGACGCGCATGGCCGCCGCTTGCGCGGCGATCACCACCGAATTCGAGAACGTGCCGGCCCAGGCGCTGGACCGCCTGGCGCACAGCAAGCCGGTGGCTCCGGCTGGATCGTGCGTGGCGATCTGCCAGGACCGCGCTGACGAGAAGGCCCACTTCGGTGCCAGCGGTGTCGCCTGCGCGCCCTATGCGGTGATCGACAGCGAGGCCGCACTGGCCGCGGTCGACTCGGCGCTCTTGCCCGGCATCCTGAAAACCGCCCGCATGGGCTACGACGGCAAGGGCCAGATCCGCGTCAAGACCCGCGAAGCGCTGGCCGCCGGCTGGGATGAGCTCAAGCGCGTGCCCTGCGTGCTGGAGCAGATGTTGCCGCTGGCGCTGGAGCTGTCGGTGATCGTCGCGCGTGGGCGCGACGGCACGGTGGTGCAGTTCCCGGTGCAGCAGAACCTGCACCGCGACGGCATCCTGGCCGTCACCCAGGTGCCTGCGCCCGGCGTTTCGCCTGCATTGGCCGAGCAGGCCAGCGCGGCGGCCGCGCGCATCGCCTCCGAGATGGGCTATGTCGGTGTGCTGTGCATCGAGTTCTTCCTGCTGCAGGATGGCCGGCTGGTCGTCAACGAGATGGCGCCGCGCCCGCACAACTCGGGCCACTACACGATCAACGCCTGTGATGTCTCGCAGTTCGAGCTGCAGGTCCGCGCGATGGCTGGTCTGCCGCTGAACCCGCCGCGCCTGCATTCGCCGACCGTGATGCTGAACCTGCTGGGCGACCTTTGGTTCGATGCCCAGGGCAATGAGCGCGAGCCGGCCTGGGACCGCGTGTTGGCGATTCCCGGTACGCATCTGCATCTGTACGGCAAGGCCAGCGCCAGACCGGGTCGCAAGATGGGCCATCTGAACATCACCGCCGCGACCGCCGAGCAGGCGCAGCAGCGCGCCCAGGCCGCTGCCGCCGTGCTCAGCCTGCCGACCGAGTGGTGAACACCGCGTGCTGCTGAACGGACACGACCCCGCCGCGCTGCGCCGCGCCGCCGAGCATCTGGCGGCGGGCGAATTGCTGGCTCTGCCGACCGAGACCGTCTATGGCCTCGGCGCGCGTGCCGACGACGATGCGGCGGTGGCCAAGATCTTCGCCGCCAAGGGCCGTCCCAGCGATCACCCGCTGATCGTGCACGTGCTCGACGCGGCCGATGCCGAGGCCTTCGCCGCCGAGCTGCCGCCGGTGGCGCGCCGTCTGATGAACACCTTCTGGCCAGGGCCGCTGACAGTGATCGTGCCGCGAAAGGCCGGCGTGGCCTCAGCATCGGCAGGCGGGCAGGACACCATTGGCCTGCGCTGCCCGGCGCACCCGGTAGCGCGGGCCTTGATGGCCGAGGCGCGCCAGCTTGGCGTGCAGGGCATCGCCGCGCCCAGCGCCAACCGCTTCGGCCGCGTCAGCCCCACGCGCGCGGCCCATGTGGAAGAGGAGTTCGACGGCCAGGTCTGGGTGCTGGACGGCGGTGATTGCGAGGTCGGCATCGAATCCAGCATCGTCGACTGCAGCCGCGCCCATCCGGTGCTGCTGCGCCCCGGCGTGCTGACACCCGCGGAAATCGAGGCCGCGGCTGGCGAGCCGCTGCAGGCCCCCGATGCGCAAGCGCCGCGCGCCTCCGGCACGCTGGCGGCCCACTATGCACCGCGCGCCGTGGTGCGTCTGCTGGATCCCGCACGGCTGGCAGACAGCTTGCAGCAAAAACTGCCGGCAGGCCTGGCGGTATATTCGCGAACGATGAGTCCGCCTGCCGGCGTGCTGCACCGGGCTATGCCCGGTGAGGCCAAGGCAGCGGCCCATGAATTGTTTGCCGTGCTGCGCGAGCTTGACGCCGCCGGCGCCCAGGAAATCTGGATCGAAGCACCCCCCCCGGACAGCGGCTGGGATGGAGTGCGAGATCGGCTGTCGCGCGCTGCGGCGGCCTTTAGTCACTAGAGGGAAGTCATTTGATGAAAGCGTTCAAGCAAGCTGTGCTGCGTCGCGCACCGATGCTGATGGGGGGCGTGGCCCTGGCGGTGACGATGGCCGGCTGCGGCGGTGGCGGCGGGCAGATCGAGCCCTTCAAGCCGACGCGCATTCTTTCCTTCGGCGACGAATCCAGCGTCATCACCGCCACCGGCAAGAAGTACACGGTCAACGCGGTCAACGACACCACCGGCGCCATCGACTGCGCCAGCAACGCGCTGTGGAACCAGGCGCTGGCCAGCACTTTCGGTCTGGTGTTCCCTGAGTGCAATCCGACATCCGTGGCGGCGCCGACCGGCAAGATCTATGCACAACCGGGCGCCAAGGTGGCCGATGTCAAGACGCAGATCGACGGTCACCTGGCCCTGAGCGGCGTCGATTCCAAGACCCTGATCACGGTGCTGGCCGGTGCCAACGACGTGCTGGAGCTCTACGCCCAGTACCCGGCGCTGTCCGAGAACACGCTGAAGGCTGAGGCCGCCGCGCGCGGCCGCCTGCTCGCCGCGCAGATCAACCGACTGGCCGATGCGGGCGGCCGCATCATCCTGCCAACCTTGCCCGACATGGGTCTGACCCCGTTCGCGATCAAGGAGAACACCGCCAAGGCCGACCCGAATCGCGCCAAGCTGCTGACCACTCTGACGGCGTCCTTCAACAGCGAGTTGACGCTGAAGGTCACGTTGGATGGCCGCCAGCTGGGCGTGGTGTTCGCCGACGAATCGTTGCAGAGCCAGGTCAAGTTCAAAGCCAGCTCGACCACCGCCTACGCCAATGTGGTCGATGGCGCCTGCCGGAGCACGGCTCCGGTGCCGGATTGCACCAGCAAGACCCTGGTGACGGACGCCACCGCTACGACGTGGCTGTGGGCCAACGACACCTTGCTGAGCCCGGCCGGACAGAATGAACTGGGCCGTTTGGCGCAAAGCCGCGCCGTCAGCAACCCCTTCTGATTCCCGACGCGACCCGCGTCTGCCCCTGTGGCGGTGCCGGCCAGACCCTCGGGCGACGCTGAACAAGTCCCCGCGACGCGGCGCGCCCTGGTTTGGGATGAACTGCCAGGCGCAAATCCTCGCCGTAGCTTGGGCTACGGCGAGGATTTGCAACACAGCAGATCGCCCAAAGCAGGGATGCGCCGTGCGCGAGGGACTTGTTCAGCGTTGCCCTAAACTCCGCCCGACATGACTGTTCTGCTGGCCCTCGATAGCTCGACCGACACCCTGACCCTGGCCCTGAGCGGGCCGCAGGGTCTGCGGGTCTACAACGGCGAGGGCGGCGCGCGGGCTTCCGAGCTCATGGTGCCGCAGGCGATGGCCTTGCTGGCGGCTGCAGGGCTGAGCCTGGCGCAGGTGGATGCAATCGCTTTCGGCCGCGGCCCCGGCGCCTTCACCGGCCTGCGCACCGCCTGCGCGGTGGCTCAGGGCCTGGCTTTCGGTGCCAACAAGCCGGTGCTGGCGATCGACAGCCTGATGCTGGTGGCCGAGGACGCACGTCTGCAGGCCCAGGAGCAGGGGCAGGTCTTGCCGGATACGCTGTGGGTGGCCATGGATGCCCGCATGGGTGAGGCCTATGCCGCAGCCTACGCTTGGCGCGCAGGCGTCTGGCACACCGTGGCCGAGCCGGCGCTTTACAGCCCGCAAGCGCTGCTGGCGCTGTGGGCCGAGGCGCCGCAGGCGCTGTGCGGATCGGCGCTGACTGAGTTCCCCGAGCTGGCCGGTCTGGCGCCGCTGAGCTGGCCGCAGCAGCGGCAGCGCGGCGCTGCGCTGGCGGCCCTGGCGCGTCAGGCCTGGGAGCAGGGCCTGCAGATGGACGCCGCTGAAGCTTTGCCGCTGTATGTGCGCGACAAGGTGGCCCAGACCACGGCCGAGCGCCTGGCCGCCAAGGCTCAGGGCTGAACCCGATGAGCGCAACTCTGAGCCACCAGCCCAGCGACAGGTTCGGCAGCGGATCGACGCTGCAGCCGATGCAGATCGGCGATCTGGACGCCGTGCTCGACCTGGAGCAGCGTGCCTATCCCTTCCCGTGGACGCGCGGCAACTTCATCGATTCGCTCGCGGCCGGCTACCTGGCGCGTCTGCTGCGCGATGCGCAGGGGCAGCTGCTGGGCTATTTCCTGGCGATGCCCGGCGTGGCCGAGATGCACCTGCTCAATATCGCGGTCGCTCCTGAACACCAGGGCCAGGGCCATGCCCGCCGCATGCTGGACGCGCTCAGCGCCCTGGCGCGCGAGCAGGAGTGTGAGCAGATCTGGCTGGAGGTGCGGCGCAGCAATGCCCGCGCCCGCGAGGTCTACGCGCGCTACGGCTATGTCGAAACCGGCATCCGGCGCGCCTACTACCCGGCCGTGGCCGGCCAGCGCGAGGACGCGGTGCTGATGAGTCTTGAGCTGGGCGAGGTGGTGCGATGAGCGGCTGGGACGAGCGCCAGCGCGCCATGCTGGAAGCGATGGGCCTGCGGGTGTGGCAAAACGCCGCGCAGGCGCCGGAGTCGCCTGAGCCTGCTGCCGCAGCATCGACCTCGGTTGATCGCAGCGAGCCACCGCCCGCCAGACCTGCAGCGCCGCCACCGCCGCCGCCGGTCGCCACCCCGCCCGCCATGCCGCTTCGCAGCGCCGCTGCATCGGCAGCGGCAGGTCCGGTGGCGCAAATGGGCTGGGACGAGCTGCGCAGCGCAGTGGCCGGCTGCCGCGCCTGCACGCTGTGCGAGGGTCGCAAGAACACCGTGTTCGGCGTCGGCAACGAGCAGGCGCAGTGGATGATCGTCGGCGAGGCGCCGGGCGAGCAGGAGGACCAGCAGGGCGAGCCCTTCGTCGGCCCGGCCGGCAAGCTGCTGGACAATATGTTGCGCGCCATTCAGCTGACGCGCGCGCCGGGCACGCCCGAGCAGCAGGTCTTCATCGCCAACACGCTGAAGTGCCGGCCGCCGCGCAACCGCAATCCCGAGCCCGAGGAGCTGGCCCAGTGCGCGCCCTATCTGGACCGGCAGATTGCGCTGGTGCAGCCGCGCATCATCCTGGCGATGGGGCGTTTTGCGGTGCAGTCGCTGCTGCAAAGCAACGAAGCCATCGGCCGGCTGCGCGGCCGGGTGCATGACTATCGCGGCATCCCGGTGATCGTCACCTACCATCCGGCTTATCTGCTGCGCAATCTGGTCGACAAGGCGCGCGCCTGGGAGGATCTCTGCCTGGCGCTGGACACCGTCGAACAGCGCCGGCCCCGCTGACGATCGAGGAGACTCCTGCATGAGGCACGCACCCGACGCCGCACCTGATGGGTCGGTTTTCGAGTTGCTGCCAGCCGCCTTCGCGCTGCTGTCTACACAGGGGCAGGTGCTGCAGGCCAATGCCTTGTTCCGCGCCATGGCCGGGTCCGCGGCTGAGCGCGGCGCCTGGCTCAGCCCCGAGTCCGCCGCGGACCTGCTGACGGCCTTGGCCGCGCCACAGAGCTTCACGCTGGAGTTGCAGGCCGCCGCATCCGAGACCTGGCTGGCCTGCCAGGGGCGTTGGGACGCAGCGCTCGCGGCCCATGCCTGCCTGTGGCAGCCCATCGCCGGCGCCACGCTGGCGGCGCAGCAGGCCATGGCCGATCAGGTGGCGCAGTTCCGCCTGCTGGCGGACAACGTGCCGGCGCAGATCGCCTTCTACGAGACGCAGGGCTTTCGCTGCCAGTTCGCCAACCGCGCCTATGCCAGCGCCTTCGGGCTCGACCCGCAGAGCATCCTCGGGCGCACCTTTACGCAGGTGATCGGCGAGACCGCCGCGGCGCTGATCCAGCCCTCGGTGGATCGCGTGCTGCAGCAGGCCACCGCGGTCAACTATGTGCGTGAACTGCACGGGCAGGATGGCAAGCCGCGCTGGATCGAGGTCAGTCTGCTGCCGCATCTGGACGACGACAGCAAGGTGGCGGCGGTGTTCGTGCTGATCAACGACATCACCCGCCACCGCCTGGCCGACGCGGCAGTGCGCGAGTCCGAGCTGCGCCTGGCCAAATTCATGCAGGCGACCGTGGAGGGCATCGTCTTCCACCACGAGGGAATCATCACCGACGTCAACCCGCCGCTGTGCGAGTTGTTGGGCTACACGCAGCAGGAACTGGTGGGCCGCCACGCGCTGGGCTTCGTCGCCGAGGACGAGCTGAGCAAGGTGGGCCGCGTGATGGCCGAGCAGCGCGAGCTGCGCTACGAGACCGCCGTGGTGCGGCGCGACGGCGCGCGCATCCCGGTCGAGTTCATCGTGCGCACCCTGGAGCGCGACGGCGAGAGCCTGCGCATGACCATCGTTCGCGACATCCGCGACCGTATCGCCGCACAGGCGCGCATCCATCACCTGGCCCAGCACGACGCGCTGACGCAGCTGCTCAACCGCGCCTCCTTCATGGACCGGCTGGAGCCGGCGCTGGCCCACGCCCGGGCTGCGGCCCAGCCGCTGGCGCTGCTGTTCATCGACCTGGACAACTTCAAGCGCGTCAATGATTCGCTGGGTCATCTGGAAGGCGACAAGGTGCTGACCACGGTGGCCGAGCGCATCAGCGACTGCGTGCGCACCACCGACCTGGTGGCCCGCTTCGGCGGCGACGAGTTCGTCGTGCTGCTGCGCGATGTGCGCGGCCGCGAAGATGTGATGGTGGTGCTGCGTGCGCTGCTGTCGGTGGTCGAGGTGCCGGTGCGCGCCGACGGCCGTCAGCTCTCGGTCACGCCCTCGATCGGCGTGGCGATGTTCCCCGAGCATGGCGATACCGCGGCCGATCTGATCCAGCATGCCGACACCGCGATGTACCTGGCCAAGGCCAAGGGCCGCGCCAACTACCAGTTTTTCGAACCGGTGCTGGCCAGCCGCGCCTATGCCGATCTGGTGCTGGAGGCCGAGCTGGCCGAAGCGCTGACGCATGGCCAGTTCCGCCTCTACTACCAGCCGCAGATCAGCGCAGCCGACGGCAGCTTGCGCGGCGCCGAAGCGCTGCTGCGCTGGCAGCACCCGACCCGCGGCCTGCTCACGCCCGAGGCCTTCATCGATGTGGCCGAGCGGCACCGCCTGATGGTGCCGCTGGGCGAATGGGTAATGCGCGAGGCCGCGCGCCAGACCCGGCTGTGGCACAAGAGCGGCGTGGCGCCGGTGCCGATCGCGGTGAATCTGTCGGCCATGCAGTTCCGGCTCAGCAGCTTTGCCGACACCGTGGCCGATGTGCTGGACGCCGCCGATGTGCCCGGCGCCTGGCTGGAGCTGGAGCTGACCGAGCGCATGCTGATGGACGATGTGGAGGCCGCGCCGGCCACGCTGGCCAGCCTGCGCGCGCTGGGCCTGTCGATCTCTGTCGACGATTTTGGCACCGGACACACATCGCTGGCGCACCTGACCCAGCTGCCGCTGGACAAGCTCAAGATCGACCAGGGCTTTGTCGCGCGCCTGCCCGGCGACGAGGCGGCCGCCACCATCACCCGCGCCATCGTGCAGATGGCCACCGGCCTGCGCCTGGCTGTCATCGCCGAAGGCGTGCGCACGCCGCAGCAGCGCGATCTGCTGGCGTCCTGGGGTTGTGATGCCTTTCAGGGCGAGCTGATCTCGCCGCCGCTGTCGGCGCAGGATTTCGAGGCCTGGTTGAAGAGCCGGCCGCCACGCTGATTTCTACAATCGGGGCATGAGCATTCACAACGGCCAGCAGGCCGACCAGGCCTTGCCGGCCCTGATCCGGCGCGAGATCGAGTCAGCCGGCGGCTGGCTGCCCTTCGACCGCTACATGGCCCTGGCCCTGTACGCCCCCGGTCTGGGCTACTACGCCAACGAGCGACAGAAATTCGGCCTGATGCCGCAAAGCGGCTCCGACTTCGTCACCGCGCCCGAACTGTCGCCGCTGTTCGGCCAGGCGCTGGCTGCGCAGCTGCGCCAGGCGCTGGACGCCACCGGCTGCGACGAGATCATCGAGTTCGGCGCCGGCACCGGCGCGCTGGCCGAGCAGCTGCTGCAGGCGCTGGGCGAGCGCATCCGCCGCTACCGCATCGTCGACCTGTCCGGCACGCTGCGCGCGCGCCAGACCGAGCGGCTGGCCGCCTGGGCCGGCAAGGTGGAATGGCTGGATGCGCTACCCGATCAGTTCAGCGGCGTGGTGATTGGCAACGAGGTGCTGGACGCAATGCCGGTGCAGTTGATCTACTTCGACGGCCAGCAGTGGCAGGAGCGCGGCGTGGTCTGCGCCGATGACGACCATGCGTTTGCCTGGAGCGACCGGCCCAGCCCCCTGCAGCCGCCGCTGGAAGTGGCCGACGCGCGCCTGCACTACCCGCCCGGCACCGTCACCGAGCTTCATGCACAGGCCGAAGGCTTTGTGCGCACGCTGGCCGCACAGCTGCAGCGCGGCGCCATCTTCCTGATCGACTACGGCTTCCCCGAGGCCGAGTACTACCACCCGCAGCGCCACGGCGGCACGCTGATGTGCCACCACCAGCATCGGGCCGACCCGGACCCGCTGCAGCTGGTGGGCCAGAAGGACATCACCGCGCATGTCAACTTCACCGGCATTGCGCTGGCCGGGCAGGACGCCGGCCTCAGCGTGCTGGGCTACACCAGCCAGGCGCACTTCCTGCTGAACTGCGGCCTGGCCGGGCTGATGGAGCAGGCCGATCTGCCGGCGCGCGCGATGGCGCACAAGCTGATCCAGGAGCACGAGATGGGCGAGCTGTTCAAGGTGATCGGCTTCGCGGTCGACGGCCAGGAATTCGACGCGCTGGGCTTTGCGCGCGGCGATCGCAGCCACACGCTCTGAGTTGATCGGCGCCTGTTTCAATCGTTGAAGCGCCCAGTGACTGATCCGGCTTCAGCGCGGATAGGATGGGGCAACAGCCCGATTCTTGAACGAGGCCCTCCGGAGATGGCAACGCGAGTAGACGTGAGCGGAATGACTCAAGTGAGCATGGCGGGGCACGACGCGCCCGGCGAGCGTGCGTCCTGGAGCGATCGCCTGCGCTTGTTCACGGTCGTCCTGCTGGGCGTCGGGCTGACATTGTTGGCTGCAGGCAGCCTGCGTCAGGCCGAGCAGTTGCGCTTGAAGGAATACCGCCGGGCCGCCACTGATCGCGTGGTCCAGGCCTTCGAGCAGGAGCTGACCCGCATGCTGGAGGCGCTGCGCACCGCAGCGCTGATGCTGGAGGTGCAGCCGGCGTTCACGCGCGAGCAGTTCAACGACGCGATGCGCATGCTGGTGGAGGGGCAGCTGAGCATCAACGTCGTCGAGTGGCAGCCCATCGTGGCGGCCAGGGACCTCTATGCCTTCCAGGCTGAGGCGCGCCGCAGCGGCTTTCCCGACTTCGAGGTCATCGAGCCGGACGGCAGCGGAAAGGGCTGGCGTCCGGTTGCAGGGCGCGACCCCTATGTGGTGGTCCGCTATGCCTGGCCCGAGCAGTACCAGACCGTCGGCTACGACATGAGCTTCAGCCCGGAGCGGATGGCCTCAAAGCTGCAGTCTGCCGCGACGGGCGTCCCAACGGCTTCAAGCCCGTTCGAGTTCATGAAAGAGGGCAAGGTGCACTCCGGCAGCATGGCTCTTGCGATCTCGGCGACGGTGTTTGGGCCTGACCGTCAGGCGCGCGGTTACCTGGCCGCCGTGGTCGACTTGCCCACCTTGTTCCAGCGTTCCACCGAGCAGGCCCGCGAGGCCAGGCTGGACCTGCAGGTGTTTCCGACGGCCCCGGTGGACGCGGCAGCGTTCTTTTCCGCACCTGCCTCCGCAGCGACACCGGTGCTTGCGCAGCTGACAGCGCTGGAGCGGCAGCAGCTGAGCGCGACGCTCGCTGTTGCCGGCCAGCAGTGGCGCGTCCAGTTGCAGCCGGCTGCTGGGTTCTATGACGATGTTCAGCCGCAGCTGTCGCTGTGGCTTCTTGTGGCCGGTGGCCTGATGACCCTGCTGATGGCGCGCGCGGTGATGCTGGTGCAGGCCAGCCGCCGCCGCATCGAGGGTGCCGAGCGGGCTGCCACGCGCGCCAATGAGGCCTTGCGGGTCCAGAGCGGGCGCCTGCTGGAGGCTCAGCGCATTGCCCATCTCGGCAGCTGGCAGGTGGATTTGCAGGCATCCACGATCAGCTGGTCGCCCGAAGTCTGCGCGCTGCTGGGCTTGCCGCCAGATGGCGCCGCCCGCCCGCTGAATGACCAGCGCGCGCATTTCAGTGCCGACAGCTGGGACCGCTTCGAGGCGGCCTTGCGTGCTGCTGCGGCTGAGGGCACCGAAGCGTTCGAGTTGGAGCTGGCATGCGCCCAGCCCGATGGACGGCGCAGCTGGCTGCTGGCGCGAGGTGCGGCACGGGCCGAGGCTGGTCCCGTGGCGCCCCAGGTTCACGGGGTTGCCATGGACATCAGCGCCCGCAAGCAGGCAGAGCTGGAGATCGAGAGCCTTGCGTTCACCGACACCCTGACCGCGCTGCCCAACCGGCGGCTGTTGATCGATCGGCTGGCCCACGCCTTGGCGTTCTCCGAGCGCCACGAGCGCTTTGGGGCGATGCTGTTTGTCGATCTCGACGGCTTCAAGAAGATCAACGACACCTTTGGCCACCAACGTGGCGACCTGCTCCTGCGGCAGGTGGCGCAGCGCCTCACAGCCGCGATGCGCAAGGGGGATACCGTTGGCCGACTCGGCGGTGACGAGTTCCTGGTGCTGCTGGAAGACATTGGCAGCAGCGCGCCGGAGGCGGCCGCACACGCCGGCATTGCTGCCAACAAGCTGCTGGACATCCTCAGGGCTCCTTACGCGCTGGGCGCTGACCAGCACAGCTGCACCGCCAGCATTGGCGTGGCGGTGTTCGGCGCCGAGCGGCAGCAGCCCGAGGAACTGTTGCGCCGCGCTGATCTGGCGATGTATCGAGCCAAAGCCGCCGGGCGCAATGCCGTGTGCTTCTTCGATCCCTCCATGCAGGAGGCTATTCTGGCTCGGGCGCAGCGGGAGAACGAGCTCCGCGAGGCCTTGCGCGCCGATGGGCTGCGCCTGCACTACCAGCCTCAGGTCGACGCCTCGGGTCGCATCACCGGCGCGGAGGCCTTGCTGCGGCTGCAGCTTCCCGATCGAGGCCTCGTGGGCCCCCAGGAGTTCATTGCCCTGGCTGAGGAAACCGGGCTCATCGCACCGCTGGGCGCCTGGGTGCTGCAGACGGCGGTGGCGCAGCTTGCGGCCTGGTCGCTGCGCCCCGAACGCCGTGAGCTGGGTATTTCGGTCAATGTGAGTCCGCGCCAGTTTCGTTCGGCAGAGTTCCTGCCGGGCCTTGAGTTGCTGCTGGCTGCAAGCCCCATCGCGCCCCAGCGGCTGACGCTGGAGCTCACCGAAGGCGTGCTGTTGGACGATCTCAACGATGCCGCCGCCAAGATGCGCCGAATCGCGGCGCTCGGCGTGCGCCTCTCACTCGACGACTTCGGAACTGGCTTCTCTTCGCTGGCCTATCTGAAGCGCCTGCCGCTGGCCGAAGTCAAGATCGACCGGAGCTTCGTGGAGGACCTCGTCGCGTCTCCCGATGACAGAGCCATCGCCCAGATGATCATCGTGCTCGGGGGCAGTCTGGGCCTGGACGTGCTGGCTGAAGGGGTGGAGCAGGCAGCCCAGCGGGACCTGTTGCTGTCGCTGGGCTGCCAGCATTTCCAGGGCTACCTGTTTGGGCGGCCCATGGAGGTGGACGCCTTGGAGAGCATGCTCGATGGCCAGGAATTCGACGCGCTCGGCTTCACCCGCGGCGACCGCAGTCACACGCTCTGAGTTGATCGGCGCCGGCGCCACACCCTGAAGAGGGATCGTGGCGGCCGGATCGCTGCGCGTAGACTTCCCTCCAGCAGGCGCAAGGCCGGCAGCAAGCCGGTTATGCCCGTGGTTTTCAGGGAGGAAATCATCATGCAGAAGCAGACGACTCATCATCATCAGCCGGGCCGGCATTCGGCCCTGGCAGCGTCCATTGCGCTAGCACTCACACTGAGTGCCTGCGGCGGCGGTGGCGGCGGCGCGGGCGACCCGGTGGTGCCCGGCCCTGACCCCAATCTCGGCAAGCTGTCGATCACCAGCAGCAACTACGTGGCGGTGGCGCAGACGGCGGTGTCGTCCTCGCTGTACTTCATGGACAGCGCCGAGCTGCTGGTCGGCGCGCAGGCCAGCGACGGCAAGGCGCCAACGCGCTTTGCGCTGGCGCAGCTGGATCGCCTGCCGGGCTGGTTCGCCAAGGGCGTCGGTTCGCCAGTTGTCACTGGTGCTGTGACCACGGTATCTGAAGCCTGTGCAGGCGGCGGCCGCATGGACATCAGCGTCGACGACAAGAACAACAACGGTAGCTTTGACGCCGGCGATGCGATTGCCATCCGTGCGGTCAACTGCATCGAGAGCGGTTCCACCATGAATGGCGGCATGGAGATGGCGCTGACCAGCCTCACTGGCGTGTTCGGCTCCAGCAACTACACCGCGACCGTGACGATGCGCCTGGACAAGCTCACCGTGGTCACGGGGCAGGACACCGCCATCGGCAATGGCGAAATGCGCATGGACACGCGCGTCAGCGGCCCCTACAACTCTTCAGTCACCATCACCGTGCCCAGCTTCACCGTGGCCGGCACGCTGGGCGGCGTGAACTACTCCAACTCGCTGGTCGGCTTCCAGCTGACGCTGGGCAAGGCGCCGGGTGGCACGCTCTACAACGTCAGCGTCAGCATCACTGGCGCACTGAGCGGCTCGATGATCGAGTCCAAGCAGATCAGCGTTGAAACCCTCGCACCGCTGGTTCGCAACTGGAGTGCTGTCGATCCGTCGACCGGCCAGCTGCTGATCAAGGGCGCGGCGTCCAGCCAGCTGCGCATCACCGCGCAGGCCGGCGGCATGGCTCTGCTGGAGTTGGATGCTGACGGCAACGGCGTGTTTGAGAGCTCGACCACGCGCCGCTGGAGCGATCTGCGTTGATGGTGGCCCGCTCAGCGTTGCTGAGCTTGCTGCTGGTCTGTGGCAGCGGCGGCGCCAATGCCGCTGCGGCCAGCTGCGCCGCACCTGAGCCTGGCACCGCGCTGTGGCTGGGCCACAGCCGCTGGGATGAAAGCGATGCGCAGGGGCGGCGCTTGCTGCGCGAATCCGGCACGCTGGCCGGCGCCAGGTTCGGCCTGGCGCTGCGCTGCGCGGGCTGGCACGGCGAGGCCGATGCCGGCTGGCGCGCCGGCCAGCGCGACTACCGCGGCCTCAGCAGCAGTGGCGCGGCCATTCGCACCCACAGCGACATCGAGGAGCGCAGCCTGCGCGTGAGTCTCTGGCGGCCGCTGTTGCCGCCATCGGGCGGCCGCACCGAGCTGGCGCTGGGGCTGCGCGGCGAGTGGCGCAGCCTGGACCGCGACCTGACCTCGGTGGGCCCTGTGCAGGGCTATCCCGAGCAACATCGGCAGGCAGCGCTGGCCCTCGGTCTGGCGGCGCAGCAGGGCAACAGCAGCAGCGCGCCAGCGGGCTGGCACTGGGGCGCCGAGCTGTGGCTGGGCGGCGGCCCGCGCGGCACGGTGGATGTGCGCCTGCCCACGGCTGATGCAGCGCGGCTGCGCACCGGCCGCTCGGTCTTTGGCGAAGCCGCGTTGTCGCTGCGTTCGGCCAGCTTCGCGGCTGGGAATCGCCCGGCGGGCTGGGCGCATGAGCTGCGCCTGAGCGTGCGCGACGAACGCATCGCCGCCGGCCCCTCGGCGCCGCTGTGGCGGCACGGCGTGCTGGTGGGCTCGGCCTCGCAGCCCAGGCATCGGCTGGTCGATGCGGGCTTGCAGGCAACTGTGGTGTGGCGTTACCGATGAGGGTGATGTGAGCCAGGCATGGGCGGCGCAGGAGCGTGGCGCAATGAAAGCGAGAGCGTTGCTTCCCCTGCGGCAAACCATTCTTGGGAGCTTGGCCGCCGACTGCGGAGGTCTGCTAACAGCAGCCTCACCGCCCCCCAGGTTCGGCATCCTGCGGCGCCTTGTTGTAGTTCGGGAATTTCAGAAAGGCTGAAATGTCGGCTCTTGGTATTGCAATCAGCATTCCTTTAATCGCTCTGTCCGTTGCGCTATCCGTTCTGCCGGTTTGGTTCGCTGCAAAGGTTGTTGGCGCCGGGCGCCAGGATTTTCTGCGCGTGGCATTTGCGCTCGTGCTTGCCACTGTCATTGCATTTGCCCTGCTTATGGTCTCTGTTGGGTGGGGCCTCCTGATTGCGCCGGTTGTCTTTGTGGTTGTGTTTAGCCGGGTGCTAGAAACGTCATATCTGGGTGCATTTGTCTTGTGCGTCTTAGCAGTGGCATTTCAAGCTGCGGTCTCAAAGCTCTTTGGAGCAACGTTTGGTTAGCCGCTAGGTAACCGGTCACTTCACCGGCCGGCCGTCAGCTGCTGGTGGGCTTCAACCGAGCCGGCTTGCTTCGGCAAGCATGCTGCACGAGGCGTAAGACAAAAGTTAGGTTGTTAAGTAACTGGGTTGATTCAGCAAAGGCCTATGAACGCACGACATGCGTATGACCTCATTCGCGTCTAGTTCCCGAAGTTCTGCGCCAGCTCCCTTGAGTGGCAGGTTCTGGCACACGGCGACGCAGGCGACGTTGTTCGCATTGAAGGCTTTCTTCGCGAGGCATTCTCTTGTGAAGAGCTGGTCGTTTGCATCTCTCGCAAGGTCGGTGGGCTCATGCCAATTCAAGATGCAGCATCTACGATCGCTGCCGCGCTCGGAATGGCCGAAGTCCGGATCGCCAATCGTGCTTTTACCGAGTTCGCGGTCGTCGGGCATCCTGGCGTTGGTACGGCGTGGAAGCAAGGTTATGCCTAGGTGCAAGGCGCCACCTAACCTATTGCCTGAGCCCACTCGCGTCGGCAGGCCGCCGATCGCGGCTCAGCTTCAGGCTGGGGATCCATACGGATCCTTTGAGTCGCGCCTTCAACTCGGAACTCTAGGTCTTAGCATGAAGTACTTGGCCTCCAGGCTGTTCACCCTCCATCTTGTTCTCGCATCGTTCGCAGCATCATCGGCAGTTGCTGCTGAGGTCTACAAGTGGGTAGACAAAGATGGCAAGGTGCACTACTCCGAGCGCAAGCCGCCGCAAGCAGTAGGGAAGGTGGTCGACATCAGAGTCCCAAGCTCGCCTCACCCGCCCGTCCGTCCGGCAGTGACAGCTACGAGTAGTTCCAAGGAGACTTCTGGCCCTGATGAGCCGATGAAACGAAAGGAAGACTCTGGCCAAGGTTCTTCGCGCGCGCGACCGAAGTCTTTGTCGGGCGGCAAGATCGACGAGACCAAGGAGTCCAAGTGCAACTTGGCCCGAGATGTGCTCAGTGGAGCGGTCAAGCATGGCAACGGAGCGCCAACGGACGCACACGACCGGCAGGTTGCGGAGAACGACATTCGCCTTTTCTGCAAGTGAGACCGAAGCCTAGCCCTTAGCTTGAGCGGGCAAGTGCCATCCCGATGCTCTCGGCGCAGTTCAAACGCCAGCCTCCACATTCACCGACTTCACCCCCCCCGAAAGGACCACAAGCCATGCTCTTCACGACTACCCCGAACGTCGAAGGTCGCAGCATCGTCAAATACTGCGGCGTGGTGTGCGGTGAGGCGATCCTGGGTGCGAACGTCGTCAAGGACATGTTCGCCGGCGTCACGGACATGCTCGGCGGCCGGTCCGGCACCTATGAGCGGGAGCTGCTCCGCGCACGGGACATCGCGTTCGCAGAACTCCAGCAGCGTGCCGAGAAGAGCGGCGGCAACGCGGTGGTCGGCATCGACATCGATTACGAGGTGCTTGGCCAGAGCAACGGCATGCTGATGGTCGCGGTGAGCGGCACGGCTGTCGTGCTCGAGTGAGTCCTCGGCCGCACATGCTTCACCCGGCCGCCCGCCACCCCGCTCAGTCATCGCGCCCCACCATCAGCGCCTGCAAGCTGGCCGATCAGGCCATGCGCTAGCGCTGCCGCACTGATGACGCCTTGATCGAGCGCCGGCAGGCAGCGCTGGTCGGCCAGCTGAGCCTCGGGGCCGGAGCCCAGGCTCTGATGGATGTGGGTGTGCTCACGGGCGGCCAGTTCCGCCAATTCCTTGCAGTCGCTAGGCAGGTGCCAGCGACTGGCTCGGTGCGTGCGGCGACGCCATCGAGCAGGGCATTGACGGCGTCCCCTACGGGCTGCTGGGCCTGGTGGCCACCCCTCGACTGAGTGCCCGTGACTGAGGGCTGGGCGGGTGGCTGCTTGTCGTCAATGATGCGTCCCAGACCTCCTTCAACCGCATCCACGCAGGAACCCAAGATATGAAGCACCTTCTCGCCACCGCGCTGCTGCTGGCCTCCGGCTTTGCTCAGGCTGCACCGCTCCACGTGAATGCAGCCCAGTTCGTCGGGTTGAATGGCTTGTCTGTCTTGGATACGGCCGCAGGCAACAGCATTTTGGGCTTCACCGCCAACAACAGTTTCAGCGTGGCCGACAACTTCCGGGTGAGCGGAAACGGTTGGCGCGTCAAGAGTGTTGACTTGTTTGCCTATCAAACCGGTGGCGATGGCTTCAGCTTCACCGGCGCAACATGGCAAATCAGGTCGGGGGGCTTGAATGGTGGGCTGGTGGTTGCCTCGGGCACCGAAGACGCTGTCAGCAATGGCGGCAGCGTCGGCTACCGCGTGACCGACACAACCCAGACGGCGACCAATCGCAATATCTATCGCATTGAGCTGGACATCGCTGACATCGATCTGCTTGCGGATGACTACTGGCTCGTGTGGTCCTTGCAAGGTACATCCGCCTCGGGCCCGTTCGTGCCGCCGCTGTTGGATGAACAGGGGAATGCTCAGCAGGGCCCGGCGGGCGGCAATTTCGCGCTGCTTCGCGACAGTGGCAGTCAGCGTACCGCCGAGTTGCCCTTTGTGCTGCATGGCGACTTGCTGGACCCCAGCAATACGGTTCCGGAGCCTTCAACGATCTTGCTGACCGCGTTTGCTGTGCTCGGCATGCTGTTCGCTGGTCGTCGACGCAGCCGTGGTCAGATGGCCGTCTGAAAATGCGCCTTGGGGCAGGGACTCAGACGGTATCGCTCAGCGCCTGCAACCTCGCCGCCTGTATCGCCCGCCCCACCGCCTGGCCGCTCAGGCCTTGCGCTAGCGCCGCCACACTGATGGCGCTCTGATCGAGCGCCTGCAGGCAGCGCAGGTCGGCCAGCCGCGCCGCATGCTGCGGATAGTCGCGGTCCTCCAGCCCCAGGCGCCCGCGGGCATCGCATTCGCAGGCCAGCAGCAGCTGCTCGAAGCGCTCGGGGCGACGCAGCGCATCGCAGCGTTCCAACAGGCGCAGCCGCGCCTCGGGGCCGAAGCCCAGGCTCTGGTGGATGTGGGTGTGTTCCCGCGCGGCCAGCTCGGCCAGTTCCTTGCAGTCGCTGGGCACGCGCCAGCGCTCGCTCAGTTGCTGCACCAAGGGCACGCCGCGGCCTTCGTGGCCGATGTGGCGCGGCCATTGGTCGGCCGGCGTCAGGCCCTTGCCCAGGTCGTGGCAGAGGCAGGCATAGCGCACCGGCAAGGGCGCATCCATGCGCGCGCAGGCGTCCAGCACCATCAGCAGGTGCACGCCGGTGTCGATCTCGGGGTGGTGCGCCTCGGGCTGCGGCACGCCCCAGAGCCGATCGATGGCCGGCGCCAGCCGGGCCAGCGCGCTAGCTTCGCGCAGTACCTCAAGCATGCGCGAGGGGCGGGCTTCCATCAGCCCGCGCGCCACTTCCTGCCACACACGCTCGGCCACCAGTGCATCCACCTCGCCATTCGCCACCATCTGGCGCATCAGTGCCAGCGTCTCGGGCGCCACGCTGAAGTCGTGAAAGCGCGCAGCAAAGCGCGCCAGGCGCAGGATGCGTACCGGGTCTTCGGCAAAGGCGTCGGAGACATGGCGCAGCACCTTGGCCTGCAGGTCGCGCTGGCCGCCGTAGGGGTCGACGATGGCGCCGCTGTCGGGGTCCAGCGCCATTGCGTTGATGGTCAGGTCGCGGCGTGCCAGGTCTTGCTCCAGCGTCACCTCGGGCGCGGCATGGAAGGCGAAGCCGTGATAGCCGGGCGCCGTCTTGCGCTCGGTGCGCGCCAGCGCGTATTCCTCATGCGTTTGCGGATGCAGAAACACCGGGAAGTCCTTGCCCACCGGCTGATAGCCCGCATCCTGCATGGCTTGCGGGCTGGCGCCCACCACCACCCAGTCGGTATCGCTGACCGCTCGCCCCAGCAGTGCATCGCGCACCGCGCCACCGACCTTGTAGATCTTCATCTCAGGGCGCGCTGCGGTACGGTTCCTCGAAGTCGAGGAAGTCGCGCTCATCCAGCGCCTGGGCCACGAAGGCCTTGACGCCGGCACTCTCGCGCACGCGCTGGACATAGGCCGCGGCGGCTGGCGACAGCGGCAGGGCGTAGGTGGCGATGCGCATCACCACCGGGGCGAAGAAGGCATCGGCGGCGCAGAAGGAGCCGAAAAGGAAGGCGTCGGGCGCAGCGGCGCTGAAGATGGCATCGATGCGGGCCAGGTCGGCGCGCAGGCGGTCGTCTTCGGCCACCAGCTTGGCGCCGATCTCGGGCAGGCTGGCTTCGATATTCATCGGGCACTGGTTGCGCAGCGCGGTGAAGCCGGCGTGCATCTCGGAGCACAGGCTGCGGGCGCGGCTGCGCTGGCGCGGCTCGCGCGGCCAGACGCCGCGGTCGGGGTGGCGGTCACTCAGGTGTTCGATGATGGCCAGTGTGTCCCACACGGCAAAGCCATCGTCCTCCACCAGCACCGGCACCTTGGCAGTGGGTGTGTAGGCGGCCAGCGCCTGGTAGAAGGCCGAGCCGGGCGTGAAGTCGAAGCGCAGCTGGCGCTCTTCGAAGGCGATGCCCAGCTGCGTCATCAACACCCAGGGGCGCATGGACCAGGACGAGTAGTTCTTGTTGCCGATGATCAGTTGCATGGTGTGAGGCTCTGTAGCTTGATGTGAGTGCCAAGCTTAGACGCAGGCGTGGCGCGCCGGGTTGAAAGCGGCGCAAGGCATTGATGCCCGGCGCGCATCATCATCAGCGCCGCGCACGGGCGCGCCAGCGCTCCAGCCGGGCGCAGCCGGTACCCGGTGCCAGATAACCCGGCAGCACGGCGGCGGCTGATTGCGGCGTGATGCCCAGCGTCTCCAGCCCCGGCAGCACTCCGCCGGCCACATTGGGCACGCGCATTGAGGCCAGGTTGTCGCGCGACATTAGCGGCACGCCGGGCAGCAGTTCCATCGCCACTGCCTGCAGCCAGGCCAGCGGGCCAGGCAGTGGCAGGATGGGGCGCGGATGGCCACTCACCTGGCCCGCCAGGCGCACCAGCTCGGCCAGCGTGGCCACGGTGGGCCCAGCCAGCTCGTAGGTCTGGCCGATGCTGCTGCGATCACGCACGCAGGCCACCACGGCGCGCGCCACGTCTTCCACCCACACCGGCTGAAAGCGTGCGCTGGCGCCGGCCAGCGGCATCAGCGGCGCCAGGGCCTGCAGGCGGGCAAACAGGTTCAGGAAGCTGTCCTCGCGGCCGAAGATCACCGAGGGGCGCAGCAGCGTCAGCTCCAGGCTGGTGATCTCGCGCAGCGCCTGCTCGCCGCGGCCCTTGCTGCGCAGATAGCGCGAGGGCGCGGCGGCATCGGCGCCGATGGCGCTGATGTGGATCAGGCGGCGCACGCCGGCGGCCTGGCAGGCTGCGGCCAGGCGGCGCGGCAGCGCCACATGCACCTGCTCGAAGGCGGACTCGCTGCCCTGCAGGATGGCCACCAGATTGATCACCACATCGTGGCCCGGCAGCAAACCTTGCAGGTCCGAGTCTCGGTGCACATCGGCCTGCACCACCGTGACGCCGGGCAGCGACTGCACCGCCTGCGCATGCGGCAGGCGGCGCGTGGGCACGGTCAGGCGGGCGCCGCCGCCGTACTCGCGCAGCAGCTGCTCGCAGACCGCGCGGCCAACGAAGCCGCTGCCGCCCAGGATCAGGATCGAGGGAGGGTTGGTGGTGTTCATGGCAGCTCCGTGTTGATGGCGGGCGCGCCGCTGGCGGCGCGCGGGCCGATGCGCGCACCCAGGCGCTGGCGCAGCCCGGGTTGCTCGGCGGCGCCGCCCAGCAGCTGGGCGTAGATGGTGGTGTTGGAGAGCACGCGCTTGACGTAGTCGCGCGTCTCGCTGAAGGGGATGTTCTCGGCCCAGACGGCCGCGTCCAGCGCCGGGCCGTCGCGCCAGCGCCGCGGGCGGCCGGGGCCAGCGTTGTAGGCGGCCGCGGCCATCGCCATCGAGCCCTCGAAGTCGTCCAGCACCAGCTTCAGATAGCGGGTGCCGATGCGCAGGTTCACATCGCGCTCATGCAACTGGCTGGTCTGGAAGTCGGCGATGCCGGCTTTCTTGGCCGTCCACTTGGCGGTGGCGGGCATCACCTGCATCAGGCCTGAGGCGCCGACGCTGGAGCGCGCATCGCTGACGAAGCGCGATTCCTGGCGGATCAGGCCATAGACATAGGCCGCGTCCAGCCCGTACTCGCGCGCCTGCGCCAGCACGGCCTCGCGGTGCGGGGTGGGGAAGCGCTGCGTCAGGTCAATTTCCTGCTTGGTGCGTTCGCTGGCCGAGATGCAGCGGTCCCAGACCTCGCGGTCGCACGCCAGCTGCGCGGCGGCCAGCAGCTCGCGGTCGCTCATGCCGCGCAGGCTGAAGTTCCATTCGCGCACGCCTTCGCTGCGCAGGCCCTTGTCGATCATCATCAGCGCGCGCTGCAGGCCGGGGTTGGCGCTGGCGGCGGCGCGCTCGGCGCTGCTGAGCGGCGCGGGCGCTGGCGGCAGGGCCAGGGTCTGGCCTAGATCGTCGGCGGCCAGCTTGCCGTAGAAGCTCAGGGGCGAGGCGATACCCTGCAGGATGCGCTGAGCCTCGGCGCCGTGGCGCTGGGCGGAGGTCGCCATCAGTGCACGGGCGCGCCAGTACTGCCAGGTGGCGTCCTGGCGTGCGCTGTCGCTCATCAACTCGATGGCGCGCAGCACCAGCGTCCAGTGGCCGCCGCCGGCATTGGCGCGCAGCGCGGCGCGCGCGGCCCAGGCCAGCGTGTCGTCGCTCCAATCGGGGGCGGCGCGGCCTTGCAGGATCAGCGCCTTGTCATACAGCTCGCTGGCCTCGGGGTGCAGGCGCATCGCCGACTGGCGCCCCAGCTGGGCCCAGACCCAGGCGGCCAGATCGGGCGGCAGCTCGGCCTGCCAGCGGGCGCGCAGCTGGCTGGCGGCGCTGTCGTGGTCGCTGGCGGCCACGCGCAGCAGGGCCACGCCGATCAGCTCGGCCTGGGTGCGGTTGCTGGCCTTGCGGCTCTTGGCCTTGAGAAACCGATCGGGCTTGTCCAGCGCTTCGCCGAGGCCGCGCTCGGCCTCGCGCGACAGCAGCATCACGGCCTGGCGCGCGGTGCGCAGGCGGCCGTTCTCGACGGCAAAACGGATCTTCAGCCAGACATCGGCATCGCTGAGGCGGCCGGCCTTGTGCTGGTGTTCGGCCAGCAGATTGCAGCCCGTGTCGGCCTCGCGCTGGCCCAGCCAAGCGACGCGTGCGGCGCTGCGCACATCCTGGCCATCCAGCGCTTCGGTCAGCAGCGCGTAGCAACTCACATCGCGGTCATCGCGCATGCGGAACTGTTTGTAGTCGCGTGCGAAATTGCCCCAGTCGCGGCGATGGCCCAGTTCCAGCAGCCAGTCGTTGCGCAGCCGGTCTTCCACATAGCTGCCGCGCCAGCGCGCATAGAAGGCGTCGAGCTCGCTTTGCTGGGCCTGGCCGAGCCGGCTGTTCAGGGCCCAGTAGTGGATCCAGGGCGCCAGCGGGTCCTGGGTGTCGATGGCGGCGCTGGCCAGTGCCGCCAGGCGCTTCTGGTCACGCGCCTTGAAGGCGGCCTGGGCTTCATGGATGGTTTCGCCCTTGGACCAGGCAAGACCTGGCCCCGCGACGGCGAGCGCCAGCGCCAGGCTCAGTGCACGGGTCCATCGCGCGGGGCGCGCGGTGGGGGAGGGGGCTGCATATACTGGGGTCAACTTCTTCTGCTTCTCTGTCTGTTCTGCCATGGGAAATCCGCTGTCCGGGCCTCAGTCTGCCAGTGCCGCCTTGCCGCACGAGCGCGCCAGCCTGCGCGCCGAGTTGCTGGCCGCACGCCGGGCCTGGTTGGCTGGCAGTGCCGCACAGACCGCCGAGTCGAACCTGGCCCATCAGCTGGCCGAACTGCTGACGCAGCTTGAACCGCAATGCTTGGGGCTTTACTGGGCGCTTGAGGGCGAATTTAACGCAGCGGCTGCGGTGCTGGCCCAGCACTTCGAGCAAGTCCCTCAGTTCGCCTTGCCCTATGCCAAGCAAAGTGGTCGCGAGATGGTCTACCGGCGCTGGGATGGCGAGACGCCAGAGCTGAAAGACGAGTGTGGCATTCCCAGCGCCGCTGGTGCTGTGGTGGTGCCCGATGTGGTGCTGGTGCCTTGCGTGGGCTTCACGCGCGAGGGTTTCCGGCTGGGCTATGGCGGCGGCTATTTCGACCGCTGGCTGGCGGCGCACCCTGGCGTCACCAGCGTGGGCCTGGGCTGGAGCGTCAGCGAGGCGCAGTTCGCGGTGGAGCCGCATGATCAGGCGCTGACGCTGATCCTGACCGAGCGCGAGCTGATCGCGCCCTGAGTGGCCTCTGAAGCCCCGGATCGCCCGCGCGGCGACAATGCGGGCATGAAAGCACCCAAGAGACTGCAGGCCCTGATCGATGAGGGGCTGATCGATGCGGTGCAGCGCCAGCTGATGAGCGGCAAGGAAGCCACGGTCTATGTGGTGCGCTGCGGCGACGAGATCCGCTGTGCCAAGGTCTACAAGGAAGCCACCGAGCGCAGCTTCCGCCAGGCCGTCGATTACACCGAGAACCGCAAGGTCAAGAACAGCCGACAGGCCCGCGCGATGGCCAAGGGCACGCGCTATGGCCGCCAGGCTACTGAAGCCGCCTGGCAGAGCGCCGAGGTGGATGCGCTCTACCGCCTGGCCGGCGCCGGCGTGCGCGTGCCACGGCCCTTCAACTTCCATGAGGGCGTGCTGCTGATGGAGCTGGTCACCGATGCCGATGGTGACGCCGCGCCGCGGCTGAACGATGTGCTGTTCAGCGCCGACGAGGCGCTGGCGCATCACGCCACGCTGATCGGCGAGGTGGTGCGAATGCTGTGCGCCGGCGTCGTGCACGGCGACCTGTCGGAATTCAACATCCTGCTGGCGGCCGACGGGCCGGTGATCATCGACCTGCCGCAGGCCGTGGACGCGGCGGGCAACAATCATGCGATGCGCATGCTGCTGCGCGATGTCGGCAATCTGCGCGATTTCTTCGGCCGCTTTGCGCCGGCGCTGCTGGCCACCGACTACGGCCCCGAGATCTGGTCGCTGTTCCAGCGCGGCGCGCTGACGCCCGAGACGCCGCTGACCGGGCGCTTCGAGCGCAAGCTTGCGGCGGTGGATCTGGGCGCGGTGCTGCGCGAGATCGATGCGGCGCGCGATGAGGAAGCCGAGCGGCGCCTGCGGGCGCAGATGGGCTGAGCGCGAGCGCGGCTAAGCGGCTTCGCCAATGGCGTCGCGCGTTAGCGCGGCCTGCGCCAACACCCAGTCGCCGAATTGCCGCACCTCGGCGCGCTGGCGGCTGGTCTCGGACAGCAGCAGCCAGTAGGCCAGCGGGCTGCCCATGCGGCGGTCGGGGCCGAAGGGCTCGACCAGATCGCCGCGCTGCAGCGCATCGGCCACCAGGGCCAGCCGCGCCAGCGCCACCGCCTGGCCGCCCAGGGCGGCCTGCACCTGCTGATAAGTGAAGTTCAGATACATCCAGCGGCGCGGCTGCAACTGCGGCTGGCCTTGCTCGCTGAGCCAGCGGCGCCAGGTGAGATAGCGCGCGCCGGGGCGTTGGTCGTCCTCTTCTGCCAGCGTGTGGCCGGCCAGGTCCGCGGGCTTGTTCAAGGGCGCAGCCTCGCCCGCCTGGCTCTGGCGCAGCAGCCAGGGGCTGACGACCGGAGTCAGCGTCTCGCCGAACAGGCGCTCGCCGCCCAGCGTCGCCGGGCCGGGCTGCACATAGCGCAGCGCCAGGTCGATCTCGCCATCGGACAGGTCGACGATGCCGTCATGCGCCGAGACGCGGATGTCGATGTCGGGGTGCTCCTGCTGAAAAGCTTCCAGCCGCGGGATCAGCCACAAGGACGCAAAGGAAGCAAAGGTGCTGACCGTCACCACGCGTCGGCCGCGGCTCTGGCGGATCTGGCGCACCGTGGCGTCAAGCCGGTCCAGCACGCCGGGCACGCAGGCCAGCAGCACGGCGCCGTCCGAGGTGAGGGCCACGCTGCGTGTGCCGCGCTGGAACAGGCTGCAGCCGATTTCCTGCTCCAGCGCCTGGATCTGGCGGCTGATGGCCGATTGCGTCAGGTGCAGTTCCTCGGCGGCTGCGCGAAAGCTCAACAGGCGCGCGACCGCCTCGAAGGCACGCAGCGGACCCACGGCGAGCGGACGGTGGCGCAGTTGATTCATGCGCGGATGGTATCAATCGACCGCGTGCATCTCATTGGACGACCCTCCGGGTGATCCCTAGTATTGCCTCTGTGTCGCCGCCGTTCCGAGGCGATGAAAGGGGAAGACTGTCATGAGCGAATCGCAGCAATCATTGTGGCGCGTGGAGGCCCGTCAGGCTCTGCGTCTGAAGCTGGACAGCGGGCCGCGCGAGTTGCAGGTGGTGGAGGGCCAGCTGTGGCTGACCGTGTCGGCGGCGACAGAGCATGCCAGCCAGGACATCTGGCTGCAGCCGGGCCAGCGTTTGGCGCTGGCGCGCGGCAGTGAGATCGTCATCGAAGCCTGGAAGGCGCCGGCCGGTTTTCAGCTGCTGGTGCCGCCGAGCGCCTGCCCGCAGCTGCTGCGCCAGCTGCAGAGTCTCAGATCTACGGCCGGCGCTTCGACGCTGGCGGCCGCGCCGGCTTGCTGAGTTTCTTGCTGTGGGCGCGCAGCGCTGCTTGCAGCGCCAGTCGCGCCCAGGGCTGCATCAGCGCGGGCGAGTCCATGGCCTCTTCCGGCGGGCGGTGAAAGCCCAGCTCCGCCCACTCGCCCTTGCGCTGGTAGCGAAAGGGCGGGCAGCCGGCGGCCTCGAAACTCGTGCGGCTGAGCGCATCGCTCTTCAGCCACAGCTGCTCGTACGCCAGGATGGCAACGAACAAATCGTCGACATACAGGCCGTGCCCACCGAACATGCGGCGCGCCCGCACCGGCCCCAGCGGTGCCAGCAGCTCGCAGCAATGCAGCGTGAATTCATTCGGGCTGGGCATGGGCTGGACTCTATGACAATGGTGGGGTCTCGCCATTGGAGTTCGCCTTGGACCTGTTGAGCAATGACCGCGCCGCGCTGCGCCACAAGCTGATTCAGGCACGCCTGAATCTGCCCGACCGACTGAGCCTGGCCGAGCAGCTGCAAAGCGTGCTGCGAGTCTGGCTGGTGCGTCGCCCGGAGCTGACCATCGGCGCCTACTGGCCGATCAAGGGCGAGTTCGATCCCTTGCCGGCGCTGTACCGCTGGAGCGAGGCGCAGGACGCCGACCGCCCGAGCCGAAAAATCGGCCTGCCCGTGGTCGACAAGACCCACGGCACCTTGACCTTCCATGTCTGGTATCCGGGCTGTCCGATGGAAGAAGATGCCTATGGAATTCCCAAGCCCAAGGACACCGAAGTCTTCGAGCCGCAGCTGCTGCTGGTGCCCTGCGTGGGCTACGGTCCGCAGGGCCTGCGCCTGGGCTATGGCGGTGGCTTCATGGACCGCACGTTGGCCGGGTTGAAGCCGCGACCCGCCACCGCCGGTCTGGGCTATGCGCATGGCTTTCTGCCGCTGCTCAAGGCCGAGGCCCACGATGTGCCGCTGGACGCGATGATCACCGAAGAAGGGGTGGTCTGGGATGTGAACGGCTAAGCCTGCAAGAATCCACCCCCATGAGCACCCTCTACGCCCGACACTTGGCCGAGCTGCAGCGCCGCAGCGAAGACGCGCTGGCCCGCAGCGGCTATGACGCCCTGGCGATCGCCAGCGGCATCGAGAAGTACGCCTTCCTCGACGACCGGCCCTATCTGTTCCAGCCCAATCCGCATTTCAAGCACTGGCTGCCGCTGACCGCGCACCCGCACAGCTGGCTGCTGATCCGCCCTGGCCACAAGCCGCGCCTGGTGTACTACCAGCCCGACGACTACTGGCATGTACCGCCCAGCGACCCGAGCGGCGAGTGGGTGGCCCACTTCGAGATCATCGTCATCAGCGAGCCGGCGCAGGCGCGCCAGCATATGCAGGTGGATGGGCGCCTGGCCATCATCGGCGAGACCGACGCCGCGCTGGAGGGCCTGCAGCCCAACAACCCTGAAGCGCTGCTGAACCTGCTGCACTACCAGCGCGCCTGCAAGACCGAGCATGAGCTGGAGCAGATGCGCGCGGCTTCGCGCCGCGCGGCGCCGGCCCACCTGGCTGCACGCCAGGCCTTTCTGGCCGGCGCGTCCGAGCTCGAGATCCACCGCGCCTACCTGGCCGCTTGCGGCCACACCGACCGCGATCTGCCCTATACGAATATCGTCGCGCTCAACGAGCATGGTGCGGTGCTGCACTACCAGTACCAAGACGCGGTAGCGCCGGCCGAGAGCCGCGCACTGCTGATCGATGCGGGTGCGCAGGTCAATGGTTATGCGAGCGACATCACCCGCACCTGGAGCACCGGCGGCAGCGCAGAGTTCGACGCGCTGCTGGCGGCGATGGAGCGCGAACAGCTGGGCCTGGTGGACGAGGTGCGCAAGGGTGTCGACTACCGCGACATCCATCTGAGCGCACACCGCCGCACCGCGCGCGTGCTGCGCGAGCTTGGCATCGTGCAGGGCCTGAGCGAAGAGGCGCTGGTGGCCGAACGCGTCACCGCCACCTTCTTCCCGCATGGCATCGGCCATCTGCTGGGGCTGCAGGTGCACGATATCGGCGGCTTCATGGCGGACGACAGCGGCACGCCGTCGCTCAAGCCCGAGGGCCACCCCTATCTGCGCCTGACGCGCACGCTCGCCCCCGGCATGGTGGTGACGATCGAGCCCGGGCTTTACTTCATCCCGACGCTGCTGAGCAAGCTGCGCGCGACGCCGCAGGGCGCTGCGGTGAACTGGCAGCTGGTCGAGCGCCTGGCGCGATTCGGCGGTGTGCGCATCGAGGACGATGTGGTCTGCCGCGCGGAGGGCGCGCCAGAGAACATCACGCGCGAGGCCTTCGCAGCCCTGGACTGAGTCTGGCGCGGCCGACGCTGCGGACGGGCCAGCGTTGAATGGCAAGAAGCGGAAAAGGGCGCCATCGGCGCCCTTTGCTCGTGGCTGCGTTGCAGCCACCGACGGCCTCAGGCCGCGCGACGGCGGCGAGCCGCTGCCAGGCCCGCGAGGGCCAATGCGCTCAGCGCCAGCGAGGTGGGCTCCGGCACATTGTTGGTGGCGCCGGTCAGCTCAAGGCCCCAGCTGGTGAGGCGGCCGCTGTCGATCCCGACTTGGTCGGAAATGCGCAAGGTCCAGGTGCCGAAGGCATCCTGGCCGTCGAAAGCGGACAGCAGACCATCGGGGCGGAAGCTGCCGTTGAAGGGCGCGTTGCCTGCGGCAATAGCGACCGCGGCCTCATCGTCGAAGAGGGTGTTGCTGAAGTTGTTGCCGCTGCCGCCGCGATTGGCGCTCAGGACGACCGAGGTGCCCTTGGGACTGATCAGCGTGATGAACAGATCAGAGTCGAAGGTGTGGGTCAGCGTCACGCGGGCATTCAGGTCGCTCAGCGTCAGGTGGCTGCCGAAGTTCAGGGTAGAGCTGACGGTGCACAGATCGCAGATGCTGACCGGCACATTGGTGCTGGTGACGATGGCGGCATTCGCGGCGCCGGTCACGAGGGACAGGGCGGAGACCAGGGCGAGGGCAGCAGCTTTCAGTTTCATGGGATGTCGCAATTGATGTGTTGAGGTGTTGTCGAATCCGCCAGCGCTCCTCACGCGGGCAGTTCCCCTCTACAGGTGCAGACTTCATGCCAGTGGCACCCCCCGATTCGCGGAGGGGTTTTGGCTGACAAACAGATGGCGGCGCTGCTGTGCACAAGTTCACACAGGGCCCTGAGCCTGCCTTGAGGCCCTGTCAAGAATGCCGACGCTCAGCGGCGTGCGATGAGCAGCGCGCTCATCAGCAGGCCGGTGGGGATGACACCGGCGCGCACCCAGGCCACCGCCAGTTTCCTGGCCAGCCGCGCGCCGGCAAAGCCGCCAGTCGTGGCCGCGACCATCATCAGCAAGCCGGGCTGCCAGGCGATCGCGCCGGTCGAACCCGGCCGCACTCAGGCCATCACGACATCGGTGGCGATGGGGTTGCGGAAGCAGTTGGCCATCGGCGAATAGAAATTCGCCTGCTGCACGATCTCTTCCAGTACCTCGCGCGGCGCATCGCCTTCGACGGCGATCTTGGCGCGCACGGCCTGGAAGCCCATCTGCTGCGGCTCCTTCTTGGCGCCGCCGGCACCCCAGGCGGCGGGGTTGCCGATATCACCTTCCAGCGCCACTTCCAGCTTCGACAGCTTGACCCCGCGCGCGGTGGCCACCGCGTGCACGCCCACGCACAGGCAGCCGCCCAGCGCGGACAGCAGAATCTCGCTGGGCGCGGGCGCGGTGTTCTGGCCGAACAGGTGCGGCGGCTCGTCCACCACCACCGGTGGCAGCTCGCCGACATGGGTCAGCGAACGGAACTGACCGTCGTAGCTGGTGAAGGTCTTGACCGTGCCCATCGAGTTCGGGTTGTTGCGGCCCTTCTCGGCGAAGCGCGCCAGCCCCTCGGCATCGATGCCCTTGACCCAGGCGCTGCTGCAGCTGCCAGTGGCGATGGTGTTGTCGGCGGTGGTGTCCATGGTCTCGTACTCCTGGGGGCTCAGTAGGTCTTGTAGGGCAGAAACTTGCCGCTCATCACGATGGAGACGCGGTCGCCGGCCGGGTTGGGCTCACGCTGCATGTCCATCTTGAAATCGATAGCGCTCATGATCCCGTCGCCGAACTCCTCGTGGATCAGTTCCTTGAAGGTGGTGCCATAGACGCTGATCAGCTCGTAGAAGCGGTAGATCAGCGGGTCGGTGGGCACGCTGGTGGGCAGCGAGCCCTTGTAGGGCACGACCTGCAGCAGCTTTACCGCCTCGGGCGGTAGCGCCAGCATCTCGCCGATCACTGCGGCCTGCTCGGCGCTGAAGGTCATCTGGCCCAGGCAGCCTGCCGTGACCCATTCCTTGCTGTGGCCTACGGCCTTTGCAATCTCGGCCCAGCTGATGCCTTTGGCGATGCGGTTCTGGACGATCAGTTCGGTGACGTCGTGGCGGTTCATGCGGACTCTCCTTGTGCGCGAAGTCGGTTGGGGGTGGTGTCGGTATCAATGTGGGTCTCGGTGGGCACGGCGGCCAGCGCCGGGCGTGCGCGCTCCAGCGGCAGCACCACCGCGGCGGCGCTCTCGTCCAGGCCGGGACGCACCACCGGCGGGTGGGCCGGGTCATGCGCAGCCGCGGCGGGTCCGCCGTCGGCGTAGTCGCGCGAACGGTTGACGAGGAAGTCGACCAGGTGGTTGCGGATGCGGTAGTACTGCGGGTCGTGGTGCAGGGTCTGGCGGGTGCGCTCGCGCGGCAGCGTCACCTCGACGATCTCGGCCAGGCGGGCGCGCGGGCCGTTGCTCATCAAGAGCACCTTGTCGGCCAGCAGGATGGCTTCGTCCACATCGTGCGTGATCATGAACACGGTCTGCTGCGTCGAGCGCACGATGCGCAGCAGCTCGTCCTGGATGGTGCCGCGGGTGAGCGCGTCCAGCGCGCCGAAGGGCTCGTCCAGTAGCAGCATCTTGGGCTCGATCGCGAAGGCGCGCGCAATGCCCACGCGCTGCTTCATGCCGCCGGACAGCTCGGCCGGCTTGCGCTCGACCACGGCGGCGAGTCCAACCATCTCCAGGTACTGGCGCGCGTGCGCTTCCACCTGCGCCGGCTTCCACTCGGGCCAGCGCGAGCGCACCGCGAACATCACGTTCTTCAGGACGCTCAACCAAGGCATCAGCGCGTGGCCCTGGAAGACCACGCCGCGGTCCAGCGACGGCCCGCCGATCTCGCGACCCTGCATCAGCACCACGCCGCCGCTGGCCTCTTCCAGGCCGGCGAGCACATTGAGCACCGTGGTCTTGCCGCAGCCCGAGTGGCCGATGATGCAGACGAACTCGCCCTGCTCGATGGCGAAGTTGAGGTTCTCGAACACCGGCGTGCCGAGCTTGCCCTTGTCGTCCAGATAGCTTTTCTGGAGGGCTTCGACGGAGAGGAAATGCTGGGTCATGGGTTTGGGCTCCTGTGCCTCACTCGCGGTAGGTGGCCAGGCGCTGCAGGCGGCCGAACACCCAGTCCAGCGCCATGCCGACGAAGCCGATCACGAAGATCGCGAAGATCACGTTGGGCAGCGCCAGGTTGTTCCACTCGTTCCAGACGAAGTAGCCGATGCCTGTGCCGCCGACCAGCATCTCGGCCGCGACGATCACCAGCCAGGCGATGCCCATCGAGATGCGCATGCCGGTCAGGATGGTCGGTGCCGCGGCTGGCAGCACCACCTCGATGGCGGTGCGCCAGCGGCTGACCTCCAGCGTGCGCGCCACATTGAGCCATTCCTTGCGCACCGAGGCCACGCCGTGAGCGGTATTGATCAGCATCGGCCAGATCGAGCAGATGAAGATCACGAAGATGCCCGAGATCGACGAGTCCTTGATGGTGTATAGCGCCAGCGGCATCCAGGCCAGCGGCGAGATCGGCTTGAGGAGCTGGATGAAGGGATCGAGCGCCTGGTGCAGCAGCGGTGACATGCCGATGGCGAAGCCCAGCGGCAGCGCGATCAGCACCGCCAGGCCGAAGCCCAGGCCGACGCGGGCCAGCGAATGCGCCAGCTGGATGCCGATGCCCTTGTCGTTGGGTCCGTTGTCGTAGAAGGGGTCGGAGAGGTAGCGCACAAAGGCCTCGCCGACCTTGGCCGGCGGCGGTAGGCCATCGCTCTTCTCCGCGCCCTTGCCCATCAGCGCGGCATATTCGGCCGACATGCCCGCAGGCAACTGCTGCCCGGCCGGCTTGAGGGTCAGTCCTTGCCACAAGCCCAGGCCGACGATCAGGATGGCCAGCGAGAGCAGCGCGGCGCGCAGGCGCTGGCGACTGATGAGTTTGCCCATATCAGCTGACCTTCTTGATGGCGAAGGAGTCGACATAGGCGTCGGCCTTGGTGTGGTCGAACTCCTTGCCCATCACCTTGAACTTGCGGTAGCTCTCCTTGGGCACGGCCATGCCGACCTCGGCCATGCGCTTTCTCGCATCGGTGAGCAGGTAGACGCGTTCGGCGATGTCCTGGTAGCGCACCTCGCCCTTGATGTAGCCCCAGCGCTTGAGCTGCGTGAGGATCCAAACGGCCATCGAATACCAGGGGTAGGGGTCGTAGTCGACGCGCTCGGGCACCACGCGCACATTGCCCAGGCCGTCGGCGAACTTGCCTGTCAGCACCTGCTCAAGCACCGCCTTGGGTTGGTTCAGATAGGCCGCGGGTGACAGCACCTCGGCCATTAGCGGGCGGTTCTTCGGGTCGCGCGCCATCGCAGCGGCGCTGAGGATGCCGCGGTACAGCGCCGCGAAGGTGTTGGGGTTCTCCTTGACGAACTGCGCCGGCACGCCGAAGGAGCAACAGGGGTGGCCGTCCCAGATCTCGCGTGACAGCACGTGGATGAAGCCGACTTCGTCGTAGACGGCGCGCTGGTTGATCGGATCCGGGCCGAGGAAGCCGTCGATATTGCCGGCGCGCAGATTGGCCACCATCTCCGGCGGCGCGGTGACGCGCAGTTGCACGTCGGTATCCGGGTTCAGCCCATGCTCGGCCAGGTAGTAGCGCAGCAGCAGGTTGTGGATCGAGTAGTCGAAGGGAATGGCGAACTTGAAGCCCTTCCAGTTCTTCGGGTCGCGGTTGTTCTTGTGCTTGTTGGCCAGCACGATGGCCTGGCCGTTGATGTTCTGGATGGTCGCGACATTGATCGGCATCGCAGACGAACCCGCGCCCATGCTGATGGCCAGCGGCATCGGCGCCAGCATGTGGCTGGCGTCGTACTCCTTGTTCATCACCTTGTCGCGCACCAGGGCCCAGCCGGCGGTCTTCATCATCGTGACGTTGAGGCCCTGCTTTTTGTAGAAGCCCAGCGGGTCGGCCATGATCAGCGGACTGGCGCAGGTGATGGGCACGAAGCCGATCTTCAGGTCGGTCTTCTCCAGCGAGCCGCCTTTTTCCTGCGCCATCGCCTCCAGCGCGCCGAAGGGCACGATGGATGAGATCGCCGCCAGCGCGGTGCGGCGGCCGACCGCGCGGATGAAGGCGCGGCGCTCCCTGTCGTCGGGGAAGATCGCTCGCATCACTGCGGTCTCGACGACACGGCGGTTCATAGCTTCCATGTCGCCCTGTGCGATGCCCTGCTCGACGCGCAGGTCCAGCGCCGACTTTTCTTCGCTGGCCTCGTGTTCGGCCTGGTTGGCGTGGGCGCCGCAGCTGCAGCGCATCAGGCGGGACGAGGAACTGAACGGGTCGAACAGGCTCATGGTGAAGTCCTTTTCTTGAGTCAGAAGTCGAGCGGAGAGAAGTCAGCCTTGGTCACGCCGCATTCGGGGCAGTACCAGGTGTCGGGGATGTTCTGCAGCCGCGTGCCGGCGGGCAGGCCGTGCTCGGGGTCGCCGGCGGCTTCGTCATAGACCCAGCCGCAGACGTTGCAGATCCATTGCTTGAATTCGGTGGTGGTGGCGGTGTCGCTCATCGGTGAAGGCTCCGTGGGTTCACATCTCGCTGGCGCAGCTCGCGCAGCCGGCCTCGATGCGGGCGATCTCCTTGCGCAGGTGCTTGATCGCCGGCGTGACGATGGCGACGAACCAGGCCTCGCGCAGGCGGCGCTGCGCAGCATTGCGCAGCAGATAGCCCTTGGCACCCTGGTGCAGCAGGGCCGAGTTCGCGGCGCGCAGCGAGAGCTCGCCGCCGGCCAGGCGCAGCTTGAGGATGGGCAGGATCACGTCGGCCATCGGATCGGCGGTGATGGCCTCGGCCAGCTCCTTCGAGGCGGCGCGCGCGCCGTCCAGCAGCGGCTGCAACTCGTCGGGCCGGTCGTCGAGGAACTCGTTGACATGGCAGAGCGTGCGGTCGGCCTCGCGCATCAGGGCGATGCAGGCTTCGATCAGGCCCAGGCCCATGCCCATCTGCGCCAGCACCATGCCGGGCTTGATGCGGCGGATGAAGGTGGCCGAGGTCTCGGGATGCGCGAGCACGCGGGCATTGGCGATGAAGGTGTCGCGGAACTGGCAGGCCAGCGTGCGTGTGCCTTCCAGCGCCACGAAAGTGGCGCACTCGACCATGCGGAAGTCTGCGGCCGAGCAGTCGACCAGGAAGAACACGCGCTGCGCCGCATCGTCGCTGCCTTCCACCGGGCAGCCGGTGACGAAGACATGGCCTTCGCCGAGATTGGAGACCCAGGGCAGCACGCCGCTGACACGGTAGCCGCCTTCGACCCGTACCGCCTTCAGCCGCGCGTCCTCGATCGCATCGCAGGATTTCACGGTGTTGGAGAGGCCGGTGCCGGCCAGCAGCTCGCCGCTGATGATGCGCGCCAGCACTTCCTGCTTGAGCGCCTCGTTGTCGCACATGTCGATGTAGCGCGCTGCGGCGGTCTGGCACCAGACCATGAAGCCGGTGGACATGCAGGTGCGCGAGACCTCGTCCATCACTTCGATCACTCGGGACAGGCCGCTGCCGTCGCCGCCCCAGGCGGGCGACGCTGCACCGCGAAAGGCGCCGGCCCGGCCCAGCTCGCGCAGGAAGGCTTCGGGATAGACGCCCTTGGTGTCGATGTCCAGCACCTGCGGTGCCAGCGTCTCGCGGATCAGGACGTCCAAGGGCTGGGCCAGGGGAACTGCAGACGTCGGATCCATCATCAGCACGGCATTCATCGCTTGCGACTCCTGGCAGGGCCTGCGACGACATGTGCAGGCGCTTGATACCCGGTGTTTTGCAAGCGTCGTGCCAGCCTGCTTCAGCCGGCGCGGCGACGAAGAATCAAGGACTTGGCGTTGCCGGGCGCGAAGCTGCCGCTGGGCGCGAAGTGACAATCTCAAGCAATGAACGGCTTTGCGATACTTTGTCAAAGATTGTTGCGTTCACTCACTGTGCCGGGTTGGCTTGCAGCTGCTTGAGCCGGTAGTTGAGCTGGCGCGGCGTGAGCCCGAGTTCGCGCGCGGCACGCGAGCGATTGCCGCCGGCGCGCAGCACCGCGGCTTCGAGGTGCGGCAGCTCATCGGCGCGCACCCAGTCATAGTGGCGCACGGGCGGCGTGCTGGCCGAGGGCGGCAGCGGCTCTGGCGGCTGCGGCAAGGCCGGCGGCTCGGTGCTGGCGCGCACGCTTTCGTCCAGCAGTGCGCGCGCGACCAGCGTGGCGCTGATCTCGCCATCCCCGGACAGCAGCACCAGACGCTCCAGCACATTGCCGAGCTGGCGGATATTGCCGGGCCATTCATGTTCGCACAGCAGCTGCATGGCAGCGGCGCCGACGATCACATTGCGCTGGTGCTGCTGGTTGAGTCGACTGATGAAGTTGCGCACGAGCTCCGGCACGTCGCCGCGGCGCTCGCGCAGCGCCGGCAGCTGCACCGGGATCACATTGAGCCGGTACATCAGGTCGGCGCGGAACTGGCCGGACTCCACCCGCTTGTGCAGATCCTGGTGGGTGGCGGCCACCAGGCGCACGTCGACCGGAATCTCGCGACCTTCGCCGCCCAGGCGTTCGATGCGCTTTTCCTGCAGCACGCGCAGCAGCTTGACCTGCATAGGCAAGGGAAGGTCGCCGATCTCGTCGAGAAACAGCGTGCCGCCATGTGCCTGCTCAAAGCGGCCCACGCGGGCCGTGCTGGCGCCGGTGAAGGCGCCGCGCTCATGCCCGAACAGCTCGGACTCGAACAGCGCCTCTGGGATGGCGCCGCAGTTGATCTTGACGAAGGGCGCACTGCGCCGAGGGCTCTGCAGATGCAGCGCGCGCGCGAACAGCTCCTTGCCGGTGCCGGATTCGCCCAGCAGCAGCACCGTGACATCGGCGCTGGCCACCTGCTCGATCTGGCGCAGCGCCTGGCGCAGCGGCGGGGCGCTGCCGACGATGCCGGCCGGATTGGCGCGCTGGCTGCCGCGCGCCAGCAGCGCGTGGCGCAGGCGGTGGTTCTCCTGCTCCAGTACGGCTGTGCGTTCGGCCACCAGTCGGTTGACCTGCAGCACCTGGCCGATCAGCGCTGCCAGCGCGCCCAGCAGAGTCAGGTCGCTGGACAAGGAGCGGGGCCGGTCGCGCAGCCGGTGCGCCGCCAGCACGCCCAGCTGGCCATGGGCACCCATCACCGGCACGGCGATGAAGCTGACCCGGCCCGCGGGTAGGGTGCGGCGCTCGACGGCGCGGCACAGGAAGGCGGGCTCGTTGTCGATGTCCTGCACGATGGCGCCACTGCCGCTGCTCATCACGCGGCCGGTGATGCCTTCGTTCCAGGCATAGTGGCCGCGCGCTATCTCCTCGCGCGTCAGGCCATAGGCATGGGCGATGGCCAGCGAGCCGCCCGCCTGCGCGGCAGGGTCCGGCAGCACCACGCGGCCGCGGTTCAGACCGATCAGCTCCGACATCAGCTGCAGCATCTCGCGGATCACGCGCTCGGGCTCCAGGCAGCGTGTCAGGCGCCGGGCGGATTCGACCAGCAGCAGGCGCTCCTGCTCGGTGAAGAGCTCGCCCGCCACACGCGTGGGCGAGGGCAGCGTTTCCTCAGGCAGGGGCGGCTGCGGCGAAGGCATGGGGCAGGCTCCAGAGGCGAAAGCAGTGCCCCGAGGGCTCGCAAGTATGGTGCCAGCGGGTGGCCGGCGCGCGCAGCGTCCGTCCATGAAAAAAGCCGCCGGGGGCAGCCCCGGCGGCTTTGAGCAACTCTCTCAGGTCTGCGCTGGCGCGGCAGCGGCCAGCGCAGTGGCTGTGTGCTTAGAAGCGCATGCCCAGGCCGATGCCGACCAGCAGCGGGTCGACCTTGAACTTGCCGACTTCGGTGCCGTTGGAATAGACCTTGGTGCCGATCTGCACCTTCTTGATGTCCACGTTCAGGTACAGGTTCTTGGCGACTTCGAAGTCGGCGCCGGCTTGCACGCTCAGGCCATAGCTGTCGCTCTTGATGCTGGGCTTGAGTGCGGCAACGACGGCAGGTGCGAACTCGACGCTGGAGAAGTGCGTGTAGTTGACGCCGACGCCCACATAGGGACGGAAGCTGGCGGTCGGCGCGAAGTGGTACTGCAGGCTCAGCGTCGGCGGCAAGTGCTTGAGCGAACCGATCTTGTTGCCATTCGACTTCAGGTCATGCTTTTGCGGATAGGTCAGGATCAACTCGGCTGCGATGTTCGGGGTGATGAAGTAGCTGATGTCGACTTCCGGGATGACCTTGTTGTTGACCGACAGGCCCAGGCCGGTCGTGTCCTTGTTGGCCGAGTCCAGGTTCACGGCGCGGGCGCGCACCATCCACGGGCCTTCGGCAGCCTGAGCGGCGAAAGCGGACAGGGCCATCACGGCGGCCAGGCTGGTGACAATCATCTTCTTCGACATTTCAAACACTCCAGTTGTGCGGGAACGTTCCCGATGGAGTGATTGGACGAGTCGTGCCGGGGTAAACCCTTGATCTGACGCAAATGCAAACAAGGCCCTCCGGGGAGGGCCTTGCGGCTTTGAGATGGGTCAAAAACTCAGCCCAGACTGAGGCGTTTGCACAACTCCAGCGTCAAGGCCGACTGGTTCAGCGTGTAGAAGTGGATGCCCGGCGCGCCGCCGGTGATCAGGCGCTCGCAGACGCGCGTCATCACCTCCAGGCCGAAGGCGCGGATCGAGGCGACATCGTCCATATAGCCTTCCATCTTCAGCGCCACCCAGCGTGGAATCTCGATGCCGTCGCGGGCTGCGAACTGCGCGATGCGCGCGTAGTTGTGGAAGGGCATGATGCCCGGCACGATGGGCTGGGTCACACCCAGCTTGCGCGCTTCGTCGACGAAGTGGAAGTAGGCGTCGGGGTTGAAGAAGAACTGCGTGATCGCCGCGCTTGCGCCCGCAGCCATCTTGTCGGCGAAGTGCTGCAGGTCCTTGGCGGCGTAACGCTGCTGCGGGTGGTACTCGGGATAGGCCGCGACTTCGATCTTCCAGTCCGCGCCTTGCGTTTCACGGATGAAGCGCACCAGTTCGGCCGCATAGCGGAACTCGCCCGCCGTGGCCGTGCCGCTGGGCAGATCGCCACGCAGCGCCACCACGCGGCGGATGTTCTGCGCGCGATAGGTGGCCAGGATCTCGGCGATGTTCTCGCGCGTCGAGCCGACGCAGCTCAGGTGCGGCGCGGCCTCGAAGCCCATAGACGCGATCTGGCTGACGGTGGCCAGGGTCTTGTCGCGGGTCGAGCCGCCAGCGCCATAGGTGACGCTGAAATACTGGGGCTGCAGGCTGGAGAGCTCCTGCACCACGGTCTTGAGCTTCTCCGCGCCCACCGGTGTGTTGGGCGGGAAGAACTCGAAGCTCACAGGCGTCTTCTGGTTCGTGGTCATGGTGTTAATTGCTCCGGGGCCTGGGCCCACAGAAAGAACTCTGTATTGCCATCACCGCCGGTGATGGGGCTTTGAAAGTAGTCGCGCACCGTCCAGCCCAGCGCGGCGCAGGCTTCGCGGGCTTGCGCCTGCAGCTGCGGATAGAGGCTGCTGTCCTTCACCAGCCCGCCGCGGCCGACGGCCTTTGGGCCTAGCTCGAACTGCGGCTTCACCAGCAGCAAGACCTGCCCCCCGGCCTTGAGCCAGGGCTTGAGATGGGGCAGGGCCCCCAGCATCGAGATGAAGCTCAGATCGCCGACGATCAGGTCGAAGCCGCCTCCGGGCTTGTGGCCCTCCAGCGCCGAACCGAGCAACTCGCGCACATGCAGGCCTTCCAGCGCGGTGACGCGGCTGTCGCTGCTCAGGCTGGCATGCAGCTGGCCATGGCCCACGTCCACGCCGACGACACGTGCCGCGCCGCTTTTCAGCAGGCAGTCGCTGAAGCCACCGGTGCTCTGGCCTATGTCCAGCGCCGTGAGCCCGTCGACCGACAGTCCGCAGTGCTTCAAGGCGCCTTCGAGCTTGAGTCCGCCGCGCGAGACAAAACGCAACTCCGCGTCGTCGGTGATGCGGAACTGGGCAGTCGGCGGCAGGTCTTCGCCAGACTTGCGCACCCGCACCCAGCCGGTGGGCGAAGCCCACTCGGCCGCCCCGCTGTCGATCAGCCGCTGGGCGGCCGAACGCGTCGGGGCAAGCTTGTGGGCGACGAGCAGTTGGTCAGCGCGCATCGGGAATGGTTCGGTGCTTCCGGGCGTAGCGAGCGCCTGTCAGGCTAGGCGCGGGCGGATCCGCAGACCGGAAGGTAGCAGCGCTACGTGAGGATCTGCGGAGGGACCCGCAACGACGCATGGCAGGCGCGCAATAGCCCGCCGCGATCAATAGCGGTAGGTGGCGGACTTGAATGGGCCGGTCTTCGGCACGCCGATGTAGGCCGCCTGCTCATCGCTCAGCTCGCTGAGCTGCGCATTCAGCGTCACTAGCTGCAGGCGCGCCACCTTCTCGTCCAGGTGCTTGGGCAGCACATAGACCTTGCCGATGTCATAGGCGTCCTTGTGGGCATACAGCTCAATCTGCGCAATGGTCTGGTTCGCGAAGGAGCTCGACATCACATAGCTCGGGTGGCCGGTGCCGCAGCCCAGGTTCACCAGTCGGCCCTTGGCCAGCAGGATGATGCGACGGCCGGAGGGGAAGATCACATGGTCGACCTGCGGCTTGATCTCGTCCCACTCGCACTTGTCCAGCGAAGCCACGTCGATCTCGTTGTCGAAGTGGCCGATATTGCAGACGATGGCGTTGTTCTTCATCGCCGCCATGTGCTCGTAGCGGATCACGTTCTTGTTGCCGGTGGCGCTGACGAAGATGTCGGCCTTGTCGGCGGCATATTCCATCGTCACGACGCGATAGCCTTCCATCGCGGCCTGCAGTGCGCAGATCGGGTCGATCTCGGTCACCCACACCTGGGCCGAGAGCGCGCGCAACGCCTGGGCCGAGCCCTTGCCCACGTCGCCATAGCCGGCCACGACGGCGATCTTGCCGGCCACCATCACATCGGTGGCGCGCTTGATCGCGTCGACCAGAGATTCGCGGCAGCCGTAGAGGTTGTCGAACTTGCTCTTGGTCACCGAGTCATTGACGTTGATGGCGCGGAACAGCAGACCGCCCTTGGCCGCCATCTCGTTCAGGCGCAGCACGCCAGTGGTGGTTTCCTCGGTCACGCCGATGATCTCGGCGCTCTTGCGGGTGTACCAGGTCGGGTCCTGGGCGATCTTGGCCTTGATCGCGGCGAACAGGATGCGCTCTTCCTCGCTACCCGGCTTGGCCAGCACGCTCAGGTCCTTCTCGGCCTTCTGGCCCAGATGCATCAGCAGCGTCGCATCGCCGCCGTCGTCCAGGATCATGTTCGGGCCTTCGCCCGGCTCACCCTTGGCGGCGAATTCGAAGATGCGATGGGTGTAGTCCCAATAGTCCTCCAGCGTCTCGCCCTTGTAGGCGAACACCGGCGTGCCTTCGGCCACCAGCGCGGCAGCCGCATGGTCCTGGGTGGAGAAGATATTGCACGAGGCCCAGCGCACTTCGGCGCCCAGCGCTTGCAGGGTTTCGACCAGCACGCCGGTCTGGATGGTCATGTGCAGCGAACCGGTGATGCGGGCGCCCTTGAGGGGCTGGCTCGCAGCGTATTCGCGGCGGATCGCCATCAGCGCGGGCATCTCGCTCTCGGCGATGCTCAGTTCCTTGCGGCCCCAGGCGGCCAGGGACAGGTCGGCAATCTTGTACTGGTCAGCGGCCAGGGTCTTCTTAACGGCGTTCATTGCAGGCTCCTTCAACACATTCTTGAAGCCGCTGCCGCCTGGCGCAGGAGAGAAAGGGGGATTCAAACTCTCACCCACGCAGGACTTCAGCGGGTGAGCGCAGTTGCGACGAGGCCTGTGAATCACAGAGCTTGTTCCGAGCCTGGCCTCAGTGCAGAGGTTGCAACGCTCCTCGGAATGGCAGCATTGTAGTCGGATCATCGATTGGCGTGATGGCGAGAGCAGCGCTGGGATTGCGGACAATCTCGGCCCATGCAAGCGCTTGAACTCTGCCCCCCGGAATCCCTGGCCCGCCTGTTCGGCGTGCTCACCGACATCGACGACACCCTCATCGGACACGCCGGCCTGCCGGCCGAGACCTTGCAGTCTCTGCATGATCTGCAGGCGGCCGGCGTGCCGGTGATCGCCATCACCGGTCGCCCGTCCGGCTGGAGCGAGGCCTTCGCGATGGACTGGCCGGTGGCGGCTATCGTGGCGGAGAACGGGGCGGTGATGCTGCGCAATCTGCAGGGCCGGCTGCAGCGCGACTTCTGCCAGGACGAGGCCACCCGCTGCGCCAACTTCGCCCGCCTGCAGGCCTGTGCCGCCGATGTGCTGGCGCGTGTGCCGGGCGCCACGCTGGCCACCGACAGTGCCGGCCGCCTGACCGATATCGCCATCGACCACAGCGAGCATGCACATCTGCATGCGCCGCAGATCGAACAGGTCTGTGCCGTGATGCGCGAGCATGGGCTGCGCGCCACCGTCAGCTCCATCCACATCAATGGCTGGATCGGCGAGCACAACAAGTGGACCGCGGCGCATTGGGCCGTGCATGCCGCGCTGGGCCAGGCCTTCGATGCCAGTGAGTGGGTCTATGTGGGCGACTCCACCAATGACCAGCAGATGTTCGCGCGCATGCCGTTGTCGGTGGGCGTGGCCAATATCGCGCGCTTCGTGCCGCAGCTGCAGGCGCTGCCGAGCTACGTCACGCGCGGCGAGCGCGGCCTGGGCTTTGCCGAGCTGGCGCGGGCGCTGCTGTCAGCGCGCGCTGGCGTTGCCTCCTGACGCGCCGGCGTCGCGCAACTGCTCCAGTGCGATCTCGCGCAGCAGCGCCAGGCGCTTGAGCACGGCGGCATCGACGCGGTAGAGCAGCGTGTTGCCCACGGTGCCCGCCCGCGATGGATCGGGGACGAACGCCAGCATGGCCTCGCGCAGCCGGGCCACGCGCTCGGGCGCCAGACGTGGCTGGGCCACGAAGATCGGCGCCTCGATGTCGCCCAGCTCGGCCATCGCGCTATGGCCGCCAAAACCGTGGCTCGGCAGCATGTCGAGCTGGTTGCGGGTGGCGAGCACCGCATCGACGTCGCCCCGCTCCAGGCTGATCATGGCGCTGTTGATTGAGGTCTGCGGCAGCAGCTGCACATCGCGCCCTGGCTGCAGCTGGTGCTGGCGCAGCCATAGCGTGCCGACGGCTGCACTCAAGGACAGCTGTCCGAGCGAGCCGATCTTGCGACCGCGCAGCTCGGCCGTCGAGCGCAGCCCGCCCTGGGCGCGCACCAGCAGCAGCACCGGGGTGCGGCTCAGTGTGCCAGCCAGTGGCTGGAAACCCCAGTCGCTGATGGCCAGGCCGGCCAGATGCGAGGGCAGATAGCTGATGTCGTAGGCCCCGGCCCGCGTCTGCTTGAGCTGCTCGACAAAGTCGCGCGCGGTGTAAAGCTCGACCGGCTGCTGCATCTGCCGGGCCAGATGCTCGCGCAGCGGCCGGAACGCGCTCAGCAGCGCAGAGGTCGTCAGGAAGGGTGCGAGCCCGATGCTCAGTGGTGCGGCGGCTGTCTGCGCCAGCAGCCCGGCGGGGCTGAGCAGGGCCGCGCTGGCTGCGCAAAGCTGGCGTCGGGTGGGGTTCATGTCGGTGCTGCCGGACTGGTGGCCGGCTGGCTCAGCAGCTCTTCCAGGTCCTTGAGCAGGGCCTGGAAATCCAGCGGCTTGGTGTGATAGCGGCTGAAGCCTGCGTCCAGCGCGAGCTGGATGTCGCTGGCCATGGCGTTGGCGCTCAGCGCGATCATGGGCAGCGCCGCGGTGCGCGGGTCGGCCCTGACGCGGCGGCACACCTCGATGCCGTCAAGGTCGGGCAGGTCGATGTCGACCAGCAGCAGATCGGGGCGCAGCGAGCGCAGCAGTTCCAGCCCGCGCACGGCGTTGGCGGCAAGGCTCAGCGCGTAGGCGGGCTCGTGCTCAAGCAGGCTGCGCAGCAGTTCTGCGTTGGCCGGGTTGTCTTCGATGTAGAGCAGGCGGCGCGGGCGCAGCAGGGCGTCCGCCGTGCTGCGCAGGCGCTGGGGCAGCAGGGCGGCGGACTCGGGCGCCGCACAGGCGGGCAGCCAGATGCTGAACATCGAACCCTGGCCCGCCTTCGAGCTGACTTCGATGCGGCCGCCCATCAGCTCGATCAATCGCCGCGTGATCACCAGGCCGATGCCGGTGCCTGGCGTCGCGTCGTCAATTTTCTCGAAACGTACGAAGGGCTTGTAGAGCTGGTCCAGCTCATCTTGCGTCATGCCGCGGCCGGTGTCGGCGACGGTGACGCGGACTTCGCCGGCATCGTTGCTGCTGCTGACGGACACCCTCACACGGCCGCCGCGGCGGTTGTACTTGATGGCATTGGACAGCAGGTTGTTGAGTACCTGCTTGAGCCGCTTGCGGTCGGCGCGTGCCCAGGGTGACGCCCCGGGTTCGATGCCGACGCGCACCCCCTGCTGGCTGGCCAGCGAGGCCAGCATCTGCGTGGTCTCGCCGACCAGTTCCAGCACGTCCAGCGCCTCGGGCTTGGTGCTCATCTCGCCCGCCTCGATGCGCGACAGGTCCAGCACATCGTCGATCAGCTCCAGCAGGTGCCAGCCCGCCCGCTCGATCTGCACGATCTTCTCGGCCTCGCTGCTGCGCAGCCGCTCCTTGGACATGCCCAGCAGCTGCGCGAAGCCAAGGATGGCGTTGAGCGGCGTGCGCAGCTCATGGCTCATGCGCGACAGGAACTGGGACTTGGCCTGGTTGGCGCGCTCGGCGGCGTCGCGCGCCGCCTGCAGCTCCTGCGTGCGCTGGCGTACCCGGGTTTCGAGGCCTTCGTTGAGGGCGCGCAGCGCCTGTTCGCCCTGCACATGCCGGCTGACATCGCTGATGCTGCAGACCACACCGTCAGGGCTCACCGAGCCCGGCGAAAAGCGCGGTTCGGCGTTGATGCTGAGCCAGCGTTCACTGCCGTCGTCGGCGCGGCAGGCCAGCAGCACCTCGCGCTGCGGCTCAGCCGTGCGCAAGGCCCGGGTCCAGGGCAGGTCCTCAGCCGCGAGCGCGATCTGGCGCTGCAGCAGCGGCGCCAGGTCCGTGCCTGCCGGCACGCTGCCCAGCGCCAGCAGGCGGCGCGCGGCCTCATTGCATTCGCGCACCCGCCCCAGCTTGTCGCACACCAGCAGGCCGCCCGACATCGACGCCACCAGCGAGCGCTGCTGCTGCTCGCTGTCCAGCAGTGCGGCGATCTTGTCGCGGATGGCGGCCGACATGCGATTGAAAGAGTCCGCCACCAGGCCTAGCTCCAGGATGCGGCTGCCGGGCAGTTGCTGCTCGTAGTTGCCGGCCGCCACGCGCTGACTTGCCTCGGCCAGGCGGCGCAGATGGGCGCTGACCCAGGCCGTCCAGCCGAACAGCAGCGCCAGCCCGCTGACCAGGATGGCGCTGCCGATCAGCAGGCTGTTGCGCCACAGCCGCTGCTGGCTGGCTTGCAGTGCCGAGGCGTCGATGCCCAGGTGCAGCTCGCCAAGACGCTGCCCGGCCAAGATCACGGCATGGCGCGCGCTGCGCACTGCAGGATCGCCCTCCGAGGGCTTGCCCACCCGTGCCACGGACTGGCCGCGTGCATCGAACAGCTCGGCAAAAACCAGGTGCGAGGCATTGGCGCTCTGCATCAGCAAGTCGCGCGCCGCGGCGTGGTCGCGCTCGGCCAGCAGCGGGGCTGCTGCCGCGCCCAGCAGGGGCGCCGCCAGGTCCAGCTCGGCACCGAAGCGCTCTTCCAGCGTGCGCTGCATCAGGTGTTCGGCGTTCCACAACAGGAGCCCGAGCATCAGTGCCAGCGTGATGATGCTGCCGAGGAAGTACTGTGAACGCAGGCTTTTGGTCAAGGCGGCGATTCGATCAATGAGCGTGCCAGCGATGGCCGCGAACAGGTTCAGACATCGGAGCGTTCCTGCCGATCCAGCGCCGACTGGGCGGAACGCTGCTCAAGCGTGTCCATCTGCATCTCGAAGCTGAAGAAGCGGTTGCGCCCGCGCGACTTGGCAGTGTAGAGCGCATCATCGGCGCGCCGCAGCAGGCCTTCGACCGTCGTGCTGTCGTCCGGCGTGCAGGTGGTGATGCCCCCCGAGATCGTGACATGCGGTGCCAGCGGCGACGCGGGGTGCTCCGGGGCGCTGAGGCTCAGCGCGCGCAGCACTGCGCGCGCGAAGATCATCGCGCCGGAGCGCGGCGTGCCGGGCAGGATCAGTGCGAACTCTTCACCGCCGTAGCGCGCCGCACTGTCGCGCGGCCGGCGGCAGGTCTGCTGCAGCAGGCGCCCGACGCGCTGCAGGCAGGCGTCGCCCTCCACATGCCCCAGGCTGTCGTTGTAGGCCTTGAAATAGTCGATGTCACACAGCACCAGCGTCAGCGGTTGCTGCTCGCGCCGGGCGCTGGCGATTTCCTGCTGCAGCCGAGTGTCGAAGGCGCGGCGGTTGGGCAGGCCGGTGAGCGAGTCTTCGTGGCTCAGGCGGCTGAGCTGCTCGTTGGCCAGCCGCAATTCTTCCGACAGCTCGATCAGCCGGCCCTGGATGCGGCGCAGGCGCTGCATCGCACGCAGCTTGGCCTGCAGCACGGTGGCCGAGACCGGCTTGACCAGATAGTCGTCGCCGCCGGATTCGATGCCCAGCCACAGGTCCTGGTCCTGGTCGCGGCTGGACAGAAAGATGATGGGGGTCCAGCCACCGGCTTCCAGGGCGCGCATCTGGCTGGCCACCCAATAGCCGTCGCGCTCGGGCATTTCCACGTCCAGCAGCACCAGGTCGGGCTTGAAGCTGCGGAACAGCTTCAGCGCCTGCTCGGCCCCCTCGGCCTCCAGCACCTGATGGCCGGTGGCCGCGAGCTGCGCCACCAGCACCTGGCGCGCCGAAGCCTGGTCGTCGACGACCAGCACCTGCAAGGGGGGAAGGGCTGCGGGCAATTCCATGCGTCTGGCACAGCGGTGAGGGACGGTTGCTTGATTATCTGGGGTCAACGCTGCTGCTGCAGAGGGTTTATGCGGAGGTCAGCGCCAGCGCTGCCTGGGCCTACAGAACTCCAAAAACATGCCGATATGCATCAATGGCCCGGCTTGCGCGGGGTGCGAGGAGCAGGGCCACAGCTCGGGAACACCATATGACGGAAACCACCCACCTAGAAGCCAAGGTTCTGCTGCTTGAGCATGACCCGGTGCAGTACCAGTGCCTGATGGACTTCTGCGACGAGGTCGGCCTGAAGGCGATGCCTCGCACGGCGCTGGATGCCCTGCCGACGCTGGCGCAGCACAAGGATCTGGGCGGTGTGCTGCTGGCCGAGGACCTGCCCTGCGACGGGCCGGACAGCCTGGGGCTGGCGCGCCAGATCCACAAGCTGCGGCCCGAATTGCCGATCTTCCTGCGCAGAACCAGCACGCGCGCTCTAGGCGACGAGGAGCAGGCGGCCGTCAGGCACGCCTGGGTCACCGGCGATACCGAGCAGCTGCGCGCCAACGTCGAGCGCAGCATCTTCAGTCTGCGTTATCCCACGGCGCTAGTGGACGGCGTGATGGACCTGACCAGCTCGGCCATCCGCTCGATGTTTCCGCATGCCAAGGTGACGGCGGAGTCACCCTTTGTCGTGCATGACCGCATCATCTTCGGCCAGGTCTCGACCTTGATTGCGCTGGAAAGCACCTGGTGTCGCGGCTACATGATGCTGCAGACCGAGGAGCATGCGCTGCGCCAGGGCATGATCCAGGGCTTCGGCTTCGAAGGCGTGGGCGGCGACCTGAACTTCCGTGAGCTGAACAATCTGCTGGGCGAGACGACCAACCTGATCTGGGGCGCATTCAAGAACCGCTTCATCCCGCCGCGCGCCTTCACCAGCCAGCAGACCCAGGTGCCCATCGTCATCAACCATGAGCAGAAGTACATCTCCTTCGGCTCCCAGGACCCGCAGCTGTGCATCCGTTATCAGTTGGCCGATCCGAGGCGGCCGGGCATGCCCCCGCTGGTCATCGTGCAGCGCCTGATCTTCAATCTGCACTGGTCCCCGGAGGAATTCGCCGAGTTCGCGGCAGCGCCGCCCGACAAGGGCGACACCGGCGAACTTGAGCTGTTCTGAGTCGCCGATACTTGACTAATTGATCGATTGAAATCGCGCCCGCCCGAGGAGAAGTACAGATGGCGAATGTTCTTGTGGTTGACGACTCCAGCACCATGCGTGAGATCGTTGCCAGTTTTCTGAGCAAGAACGGTTTTGAGGTGGCTGTTGCCACCGATGGTCGTGATGGTCTGGCGCAACTGAGTCAGGATGCCGGGATCCGGCTGGTGCTCAGCGATATCAATATGCCCAATATGGACGGGCTGACGATGGCCGAGAAGATCCGTTCCGAGCTGGGCAACCAGGAGGTGCGCATTGTCATGCTCACCACCGAAGACAACGTCGAGATGCGCGAGCGCGGCCGCGCGATCGGCGTGACCGGCTGGATCGTCAAGCCTTTCCGCGGCGATGTGGTGCTGGGGCCGCTGAAGAAGCTGTGCGGCATCAGCTGACGGGCCGCCTTGGACGCTTCTGCACCGCAGATGGACAAAGGCCGCTCCGGGGTACCGGAGCGGCCTTTGTTGTTTGGCGGACTAAGGTGTCGGACCGAACTTACAGGCCCGCCGCTGCACGCAGCGCAGCCGCCTTGTCCGTCCGCTCCCAAGTGAATTCGGGCTCTTCGCGGCCGAAGTGGCCGTAGGCCGCCGTCTTGGAGTAGATCGGGCGCAGCAGGTCCAGCATCTGGATGATGCCCTTGGGACGCAGGTCGAAGTGCTCGTTGACCAGCGCGGCGATCTTCTCGTCGGAGATCACGCCGGTGCCTTCGGTATAGACCGTCACGTTCATCGGGCGGGCCACGCCGATCGCGTAGGCGACCTGGATCTGGCACTGCTTGGCCAGGCCGGCGGCGACGATGTTCTTGGCCACATAGCGGGCGGCATAGGCGGCCGAGCGGTCCACCTTGGTCGGGTCCTTGCCCGAGAAGGCGCCACCGCCGTGCGGGCAGGCGCCGCCATAGGTGTCGACGATGATCTTGCGGCCGGTCAGGCCGCAGTCACCCTGCGGGCCGCCGATGACGAAGCGGCCCGTCGGGTTGATCAGGTACTTGGTGTCGGCCGTCAGCCATTCCTTGGGCAGCACCGGCTTGATGATCTCCTCGCGCACCGCTTCGTAGAACTCGGGCGTCATCTTGTCGCCTAGGCTCATCTCGGGGGCGTGCTGGGTGGACAGCACCACGGTGTCGATCGAATGCGGCTTGCCGTCCACATAGCGCAGCGTGACCTGGCTCTTGGCGTCCGGGCGCAGGAAGGGCAGTCGGCCGTCCTTGCGCATCTGCGCCTGGCGCTCCACCAGACGGTGGGCGTAATAGATCGGCGCGGGCATCAGCTCGGGCGTCTCGTCGCAGGCGTAGCCGAACATCAGGCCCTGGTCGCCAGCGCCGGTGTTCAGGTAGTCGTCGCTGGCGCGGTCCACACCCTGCGCAATGTCGTTAGATTGCTTGTCATAGGCCACCAGCACCGCGCAGCCCTTGTAGTCGATGCCGTACTCGGTGTTGTCGTAGCCGATGCGCTTGATGGTGTCGCGCGCCACCTGGATGTAGTCGACATTGGCCTGGGTGGTGATTTCACCCGCCAGCACGACCAGGCCAGTGTTGGTCAGTGTTTCCGCCGCGACACGGGACACCGGGTCCTGGGCCAGGATTGCGTCGAGAATGGCATCCGAGATCTGGTCGGCCACCTTGTCGGGGTGTCCTTCGGAAACTGATTCGGAAGTAAAGAGAAAATCGCTCGCCACTGGGTGCTCCTAAAAAGTCAGTCGGTCGGCGTTGCCGGGCTGTCAGGAGACGCGGCGAACGCTTTAGCGGCATTTGTTGAGCTTGACAGCCCGGCGGCGTTTCGATGACTCGATAAACAGCCGCATCGCCCCGCAAGTTGTCCAAATTAACTCGGCGATGCGCCAATTATAGAAACATGATGTCGCTGTTGCGCCTGATGTCCCGCAGTCCCCTGTGGCTGCTGCATGGTCTTGGAGCCCTCATTGGCTGGCTGACTTGGTGGGCCTCGCCCACTTACCGGCAGCGCTTTCGCGCCAATGTGCGGACCGCCGGCCTGGCCTGGCCCCAGGCGCGCCCGGCCATTGCCCATGCCGGGCGCATGCTGGCCGAGCTGCCCTGGATGTGGCTGCGCCCCAAGGACCAGCCTTTGGGCCCGCGTGTGCGCTGGGAGGACGAGGGACTGGTCGATGCCGCCTTGGCACAGGGGCGCGGGCTGGTGCTGCTGACGCCGCACCTGGGCTGCTTCGAAGTGACGGCACAGGCCTATGCCGAGACCTTCGGCGCGCGTGCACCGATCACCGTGCTGTTCCGCCCGGCCCGCAAGGCCTGGATGCGCTCCCTGGTGGACGGCTCGCGCGAGCGGCCGGGCCTGGCGACGGCGCCGGCCAACTTGGCGGGTGTGCGCCAGATGCTGCGCGCGCTGCGCCAGGGCCAGGCGATCGGGCTCTTGCCTGACCAGGTGCCGCCGGAAGGGCTGGGCGTGTGGGCGCCGTTCTTCGGTCAACCAGCCTACACGATGACGCTGGCGGCCAAGCTCAGCCAGCAAAGCGGTGCGCCCATTCTGCTGATCTGGGGTGAACGCCTGCCGCACGGCCGGGGCTATGTGGTGCGCGTACGACCCGGCCCGCAGGTGCCGGCCGATTCCACGCCAGAATCGGCCGCCACGCTCATCAATCAGGCCATGGAAGAACTGATCCGCTTGTCGCCCCAGCAGTATCTGTGGGGCTACCACCGCTACAAGAACCCGCGCGGCCTGGACCTGGGCCAGGGGGCGGGCGCGGCTGAGCGGCGGGAGCCCTGAAGGTGGGCGGGCTTCTGAAGCGCGGCGCGTCTCATCTATTCATCGGGCTGCTGTGGCTGCTGCACCTGCTGCCGATGTCGCTGCTGGCCGCGCTCGGCCGGGGCCTGGGGGCGCTGCTGTGGGTGCTGGCGCGGCGCCGCCGCCGCGTGGCCTTGCGCAATATCGAGCTGTGCTTTCCCGAGCAGCCGACGGCCTGGCGGCGTGCGCTGGCGCGCGAACACTTTGCCCTGCTGGGGCGCAGCCTGCTGGAGCGCAGCCTGCTGTGGTTTGCCCCGGCCGAGCGGCTGCAGCGGCTGATGCGCATTAAGGGCAATATCAAGCTGGCCGAGCAGAGCGAGGCGCCGGTGATGTGGCTGCTGCCGCATTTCCTCGGCCTCGAATGGTCGGCGCCGGCGACCATGCTCAACCAGTCACGCCCAGGTGTCGATGTCTACCAGGCGCAGAGCAATGCGGTGTTCGACGCCCGCCTGCTGGCCGGGCGGGCACGTTTCGGCAAGACGGCATTTGTCGACCGGCACGACGGCATCCGGCCGGTGCTGCGCCTGATCAAGCAGGGCTATGCCTTCATGAATGCGCCGGACATGGATTTCGGCGAGAAGGACTCGGCCTTCGTGCCCTTCTTCGGCGTGCCCGCCTGCACGCTGCTGGCGCCGTCGCGCATCGCCAGCACCATGGGCATGGTGGTGCAGCCGCTGGTCATCACGATGCTGCCGGGCGGGCAGGGCTATGAGATCGAGGCCTGTGAGCCGCTGGCCGGCTATCCCAGCGGCGATCCGGTGGCGGACGCGGCATTGCTGAATCAGTGGCTGGAGGCCCGCGTCCGGGATCATCCGGCGCAGTACTTCTGGGTCCACAAACGCTTCAAGACCCGTCCGGCGGGCGAGCCCGCGGTGTACTGAGATCAGGTCCGTCGTTCTGCGGTGCCTGCAAAGGCAGGGTCAGCGTGAAAGTGGAGCCGGCGCCGAGCGTGCTGCTGAGCTCGATCTGGCCGCCCAGCACGCTGGTCACGATGTTGTGCGTGATGTGCAGCCCCAGGCCCGAACCGCCGGTGCCCAGCCGGGTGGTGAAAAAAGGCTCGAAGACGTGGTTCAGGTCATCCGGTCGGATGCCGCGACCATCATCCTTCACGCTCAGGCGCAGGCTCTGCGCATCCAGTGCCTGCGCCTCGATGGTGATGGTGCCTGGCACCCCTTCGGCGAATCCATGCAGCATGGCGTTGTTGATCAGATTGGTCAGCGCCTGGCCGAGCGGACCGGGATAGCTGTCCAGGCGCAGCGTCGGGTCGATCTGCTGCACCACCTGGCAGCCTGACTTGCGCAGGCTGGGCGACAGCGTCAGCAGGATCTCGCCCACCAGCCCGGCAAGCAGGAACTGACGGCGCTGCGAGCTGGTCTGGTCCACGGCCACCTGCTTGAAGCTGGTGACGAGGTCGCTGGCCCGGGCCAGATTGCGCAGCAGGATCTCGCTGCTCTGCGTGGCATCGTTCAGGAATTGAGTCAGCGTGCTGCGGCGCAGGCCCTGCTCGGCCTGCTGGGCGAGTTCCCGCACGCGGTGCTCCAACGTGCTGGCGACGGTCAGCCCGTTGCCGATCGGGGTGTTCAGCTCATGCGCGACGCCAGCCACCAAGGCGCCGAGTGCGGCCAGCTTCTCCGACATCACCAGATGCTTCTGCGTCAGCCGCAGCTCGTTGAGTGCGCGGCTGAGTTCCTGGTTGGCGGTCTGCAGGTCGGCGGTGCGCTGTTCGACTCGCCGCTCCAACTGCGCATTCAGGTCCTGGATCTCACGCTGCACGCGCCGCATCTCGGTGACGTCGCGGGCCAGCACGATCAGGTAATGTTCGCCGCGGGCCTCGAAGCTGGCCGCATTCAGCAGCACCTCGCGCACCTGGCCCTGGCTCGAATTCAGCAGCATGAAGTGGTCGCTGGCGCCGCCGCTGGCCAGCACGTGCTGCACCAGGGATTCGCGCTGGCTGACGTCACGCCAGATGTTGAGCTCCAGCGAGGTTCGGCCGATGACCTGCTCCCGGCGCAGGCCCGTGATGCGCTCGAAGGCGTCGTTGACCTCGATATAGCAGCCGTCGCTCAGGCGCGAGATCGACATCAGCTCGGGCATCAGCTTGAAGGCCACCCTGAATTGCTCGTGGATGGCGTTCTGCTCGGTCATGTCGCGGGCGATCCAGACGGCGTGGTCGTTGCCGCGTCCGCTCAGCGCGATCAAGGTGCAGTTCACCATGCAGTCGCGGATACCGCCATCGCGGCGGCGCAGCTGCACCAGGCGGTCGCGCGCGGCACCGTCACGCATCATCTCGTCGATCAGCAACTGGCGCTGTTCGGCATGGACCCAGACCTTGAACTCGGACATCGAGCGGCCGACCACCTCGGCAGGGGCATAGCCGCTGATGTTCTGGAAACCCTGATTGGCCTCGACGATCAGCCCGTCGCTCAGGCGCGTGATGACGATCCAGTCTGGGCTGGCGTGAAAGGCCCGGGCGAAGCGGTCGGCGCTCGAGTCGTCCAGCTGCGTCAGCAGCCAGCGTCGAAAGGAGGCAGGAAGGAGGCGGGCGAGCGCAGCCATTCGTTTGCGGTTCTCAGCGCGGTTTGCTTGATCGATGGTACTGCTGCAGCGCATCGCGGGCTGGCCATCGGAAGCCCCGATAATGGGGACATGAACCTGCGCTTCACCAAGATGCAAGGGGCGGGCAACGACTTCGTCGTGATCGACGCCACCGAGCAGCCCCTGAGCCTTAGCCCCGAGCAGATGCGCCAGCTGGGCGACCGCCGTTTCGGGGTGGGCTGCGACCAGATCCTGGTGATTGAGAAGAGTGCGGAACCGGGCGTGGACTTCGGCTACCGCATCTTCAACAACGACGGCGACGAGGTCGAGCACTGCGGCAACGGCGCGCGCTGCTTTGTGCGCTATGTGGCCGACAAGGGCCTGTCAGCCAAGCGCAGCATCACTGTGCGCACCGTCAACGCATTGCTGGAACTGCATCTGCGCGACGACGGCCGCGTCACGGTGGACATGGGCGGGCCGGTCTTTGCGCTGGACAAGGTGCCGTTCGACGCGCAAGGCCTGACCCCCAGGCTGGAGTATGGCTTCGAGCTGTGGCCGCTTGCCGATCTGCATTGCGAACTGGCCGTGCTGTCGATGGGCAATCCGCATGCGGTGCAGCGCGTGGCCGATGTCGACACCGCACCGGTGCTGACGCTGGGGCCGCGCGTCGAGAACCACCCGCGCTTCGCGCGCCGCGTCAATGCCGGCTTTCTGCAGGTGCTGGACCGCGGCCATGTGAAGCTGCGCGTGTTCGAGCGCGGCGCTGGCGAAACCCTGGCCTGCGGCACCGGCGCCTGTGCGGCTGTGGTGGCCGGCATCCGCCTGGGCTGGCTGGACGAGCGCGTCGATGTGCAGGCGCGCGGCGGACTGTTGACGATCGAGTGGCCGGGCCTGAGCCGCGGCCTGGACGCGCCGGTGCTGATGACTGGGCCGGCACAAACTGTTTTTGATGGAGAGATCACGCTGTGAGCAATCAAGGCAACCCGGGTACCGAGGGCATCACCGAGCAGGACATTGCCGACTTCCTGCTCAACAACCCGAGCTTCTTCGAGCGCCATGCCGAGCTGCTGGCCAATGTGCAGCTGAGCCATCCGCACAACCAGCGCACCGTGTCGCTGCAGGAGCGCCAGGCCGAGATGCTGCGCGAGAAAATCAAGGGACTGGAGTTCAAGATCATCGAGATGATCCGCAACGGCCAGGAGAACGTGGCCATCGCCGACCGCCTGCACCGCTGGACCCTGGCGCTGATGCTGACGCAGGATGCCGCCGCCGTGCCCGAGGTGCTGACGCGCGAGCTGCGCCACCAGTTCATGATCCCGGCCGCCGGCTTGCGCCTGTGGGGCGTGGGCGAGGCGCATGCGCAAGCCGATTTCGCGCAGGCCTGTAGCGCCGATGTGCGCAGCTTTGCCGGCAGCCTGTCGCAGCCCTATTGCGGCGTGAACTCGGGCTTCGAAGCGGCCAACTGGTTGGGCGGCGATCAGGACATGGCCTCGCTGGCGCTGATACCGCTCAAGCATCTCGGCAGCAGCTTCGGCCTGCTGGTGCTGGGCTCGCCGGACCCGACGCGCTACACCGCCGAGATGGGCACCGAGTTCCTGGCCCGCATCGGCGAGATCGCCAGCGCCGGCCTGGCGCGGCTGCTGCCGGGCGCAGGCGATGGCGCTGGTGCCTGAGGGCGATCTCGCCCGCTACCTGGACTATCTGCGCGTGCAGCGCCGTCTGGCCGCGCGCACGCTGACGCTCTATACCGATGCACTGCTGCGCCTGCAGCAGCTGGCCGAGCGCGATGGCGTGGCGTTGCGCCAGCTGCAGGCCGCCCAGGCGCGCCGCTGGCTGGCGGCCACGCACGGCGAAGGCCTGGGGCCGCGCACGCTGGCGCTGCTGCTGTCTGCCTGGCGCGGCTTCTATCAATGGCTGGGCCGCGAAGGCCTGGTGACGCAGAACCCGATCGCCGGCTTGCGCGCGCCCAAGGCGGCCAAGCCGCTGCCCAAAGCCCTGTCGGCTGATGACGCGGTGCAGCTGGCTGATTTCAAGGACGACAGCGGCGACGCCCGCATCGAGGCGCGCGACCGCTGCATGGTCGAGCTGCTCTACGGCTGCGGCCTGCGGGTGGCCGAGCTGGTGGGCCTGGACGCGCAGTCCAGTGGCACGGCGCGCGGCTGGGTCGATCTGCCATCGGCCGAGGCCCAGGTGCTGGGCAAGGGCGGCAAGCGCCGCAGCGTGCCGGTGGGCTCGGCGGCACTGGCGGCGCTGCAGGCCTGGCTGGCGCTGCGGCGCGAGCTGGCGCAGGCCGACGAGCCGGCGCTATTCGTCGGCGCGCGCGGCGCGCGCATCTCGGATGGGCAAGTGCGCGTGGCGCTGAAGCAGCGCGCGTTGCGGGCCGGCATGCCCAGCCATGTGCATCCGCACATGCTGCGCCATTCCTTTGCCTCGCACCTGCTGCAATCCAGCGGCGACCTGCGCGGCGTGCAGGAGTTGCTGGGCCATGCGCATATCGCGACCACGCAGGTCTATACGAAGCTGGACTACCAGCATCTCGCCAAGGTCTACGACGCGGCCCATCCACGCGCCAAGAAGAAATAAACCACGCCCGGCCTGCGCCTGCCTTGGCGGGGCCGCAAGACTGATAACCTCCGCGCCCATGTCCAAGATTGATCTGAGCCTTGCCTGCCGCGCTGCGGGCGCGCTGACCTTGTCACTGCTGTACACCACCGCGCAGGCGCAACGCGTCGAGCAGCGCGCCGAGGCTGCGGCGGCCTTGCCCCTGCCGGCCTTTCTGCAGGCCCAGCCCGCGGCATTCGAGGCGAACTGGACGCCGTTGCGCATGCCCACCCAGGACCGCATCGCGCTGCTGGGCGCCAGCTATCTGGTGGCGATGAACGAGGACTGGGGCGTGGGCCCGAGCTTCTACGGCGCGGCGCAGGGCAACTATGGCGGCATCTTCACGGTCGGCTTCACCGCTCAGCGCCGTGGCCGCCTGAGCCCGAATCTACACTGGGCGGCCAGCCTGTACGCCGGCGCTGGCGGCGGCCTGAGTTCGGACCAGGTGCGCTTTGGCGGCGGGCTGATGCTGCGCCCCGAGTTGTCGCTGCGCGCCGAAGCCGGCAACTGGTACTACGGCGTCTCGGCGGCGCACACGCGCTTCCCCAGCGGCAACGTCAAGGGCAGTTCGGTGGGGCTGGTGCTGGGCTATTCCGACGGCTTCATGAGCTACGCGCCGCGCGATGCCGGCCGGCGCGCCAGCAGCTACAAGCGAAGCGGCCTGGGCTTCGACGAGATTGCGCTGAGCGTGGGCCGCTACAAGCCGCACAGCAGTGCGCGCAACCGCAGCGGCACGCCGTCCGCCAGCATGGGCAAGGCCGGTGCGGTGCTGCGCCAGTACGTCACCGACGGCGCTTGGTGGGGCCTGGAGGCCGCCGGCGCGGCTTCAGGTGGCGCTGATGGCTATATGGAAGTGCTGGGCACGCTGGGCGAGGACTTCGCGCTCGGCTCTCCGCGTCTGCGCGGCGGCTGGCATGTGGCCGCCGGCCTGGGCGGTGGTGGCGATGTGGACACTGGCAATGGCTGGTTGGTGAAGGCCGGCCCGACGCTGCGCTGGAAATCGCCCTGGGGCCCAAGCCTGCATCTGGATGCCGGCGTCATGGGTGCTGCAACGGGCAAGTTCAAGTCCACCTTTGCACGCTTCTCGCTGGCCCTGCCGCTGGATGAGGCGATTGGCCGCGAAGGCCCGTTCGCTGAGCGCGAGGGCCTGGTGCAGACGCAAGCCGTGTACGCCAGCCTGCAGCATCTACCCAAGGTACGCTTCAAGAACGGCCGCGAAGAGAGCATCGGCCATCTAGCGATGGTGCTGACGCGCGACCTGGGCCGTCATGTCTACGGCACGGCGCAGGCCGGCAGCGCTGCTTTCGGCAGCGCCGGGGCTTACTCCTTCGGTCTGTTCGGCCTGGGTGTGCAGACCCAGCCCTGGGCCAGCCTGCCGGGCCAACCGCGCGTCGGCGTTGAGGCGCTGGTGGGTGCCGCCGGCGGCGGCGGCGTGGCGGTGGCCGGCGGGGCGGTGGCGCAGGCCGAGGCCTGGGCGCAATGGTCGCTGGGCAGCGAGCAGCGCTGGCGCCTGCGCGCCGGCCTGGGCCAGTGGCGCAGCCTGCGCGGCGAGACGCAAGCGTCCTCGCTGGTGAATGTGTCGCTGGGCTACGCCTTCGGTACGCTGACTCGCTGAAGCGCTGTAATCGGCTTGTGGCCGCGTGCTGCACCTGAAGCGACAGCGCTCGCCGTGGCGCGGCGACAATCGCGGCCATGAAAAGCATTCGTCTTCGCGCCGGCAAGGAGCGCTCGCTGCAGCGCCGCCATCCCTGGATCTTTCAAGGCTCGATCGAGAAAGGCCGGGCCGACGCCGGTGAGACCGTGCGCGTCGACTCTGCCGAGGGCGATTTCCTCTGTTGGGCCGCCTTCAGCCCCGAATCGCAGATCCGCGCGCGCGCCTGGAGCTTTGACGCCGCCGAGCGCATCGACGCGGCCTTCTTCCAGCGCCGCATCGAATCAGCCGTGGCGGTGCGTGCAAGGCTGCCGATTGCCTCGGACGCGGTGCGGCTGATCCATGGCGAATCCGACGGCCTGCCGGGCCTGATCGTCGACCGCTACGGTGACACCCTGGTGGCGCAGTTCGGCACCGCCGGCACCGAGCGCTGGAAGGAGGTGATCGCCGATGCGTTGCTGGCCGCCACCGGCCTTGCGCGCTTGTACGAGCGCAGCGATGCCAGCGTGCGCGGCCTCGAAGGCCTGCCCGAGGTGCGCGGCTGGCTGCGCGGCGAGGGCGGCACCGAGATCGTGATCCAGGAGCACGAGTGGCGCCTGAGCCTGGACGTGGCCGAGGGCCACAAGACCGGCTACTACCTGGACCAGCGCGACAGCCGCAAGAAGTTTGCCGAGGTGGTGCGCCATTACGGCGTGAAGTCGGTGCTCAACTGCTTCAGCTACACCGGCGGCTTCTCGGTGGCGGCGCTGGCCGGCGGCGCTGAAGAAGTGATCAGCGTCGATTCCTCCGGCCCGGCGCTTGCGCGCGCCTGCGCGCATGTGGCGCTGAACGGCTTCGATGCCGCGCGCCACACGGCGCTGGATGCCGATGTCAATCAGACCCTGCGCCGCTATCTGCAGGAAGGTCGCACCTTTGACGCCATCGTGCTCGACCCGCCCAAGTTTGCGCCCACCGCCGCCCATGCCGAGCGCGCCGCGCGCGCCTACAAGGACATCAACCGCCTGGGCCTGAAGCTGCTGGCACCGGGCGGCCTGCTGTTCACCTTCTCCTGCTCGGGCGGCATCCCGCCGGACCTGTTCCACAAGATCGTGGCCGGCGCGGGCCTGGACGCTGGCGTGGACGGCTTCATCCTCGACCGCGTCGGTGCGGCGCCCGACCATCCGCAGACGATCAACTTCCCCGAGGGCGAATACCTTAAAGGCTTGCTGATCCTGAAGCGCTGAGGCGATACCCCGCCCTCAGCCGCGCGTCGGCAGCGCCAGCCGCGGATCGAATTTCACGCGCTGCAGGCTGAAGAAACTTTTGACATTGCGCACATTGGCCTGCTGTGTGAACAGGCGCTGAACCAGCGCGTTATAGGCCGGCATGTCGGGCGTCTGCACCACCAGCACGAAATCCGGCCCTGGCGAGACGCGCCAGCACTGCTGCACGGCCGCATCGCCGACCACGGCCTGCTCGAAGGCCTGCAGATGCTCGGCGCCCTGGCGGTCCAGCGTAATTTCCACGATGGCCGACAGACCGGCGCCCACCTTGGCCGGCGACAGCAGCGCCACGCGCCTCTCGATGATGCCGCTCTCCACCAGGCGCTTCACCCGCCGCAGGCAGGTGGCCGGCGAGATGTGCGCGCGCTCGGCCAGCGCCTGGTTGGACAGCGCGGCATCCTGCTGCAAGAGGTCGAGCAAGCGCAGATCAGTGCCGTCGAGTCCGGAGTGAATGATTGATTCATTCATAAATCTGATTTTCGTGAAAGATTGTTGGGTAATTTATCACGCTCGGTTTTTGATTTCAAAACGTCTTCGAAATTGAAAGCATCTGTCTTGCGGGCCTGCCTACCATCGCCCTCGGCAACTTGGCCGCAACCCTGGGAGACAAGCTATGTGTGGCATCGTCGGCGCCGTCAGTCAGCGCAACATCGTTCCGGTTCTGATCGAAGGCCTGAAGCGCCTGGAATACCGTGGCTATGACTCTTGCGGCGTGGCAGTGCACCAGGGCGGCGAACTCAAGCGTGCGCGCAGCACCTCGCGCGTGGCCGAACTCGACGCCTTGTCTGCCGAAGACGGCATTGCCTCCGGCACTGGCATTGCACACACGCGCTGGGCCACGCATGGCGTGCCGGCGGTGCACAACGCCCACCCGCATTTTTCGCATGGCCCGAATGCCGCTGCAGCCACGGCCGGCCGCATTGCGCTGGTGCACAACGGCATCATCGAGAACCACGACGAACTGCGCGCCGAGCTGAAAGGCCGCGGCTACGAATTCCTCAGCCAGACCGACACCGAGGTGATCGCCCATCTGGTGGATCACCACTACCACGGCGACCTGCTGGAAGCCGTGCAGCAGGCGCTGACCCGCCTGCGCGGTGCCTATGCCATCGCGGTGTTCTGCCGCGACGAGCCGCACCGTGTGATCGGTGCACGCGAAGGCTCGCCGCTGGTGCTGGGCGTGGGCACCGACCCGGCGCAGGGTGAGCACTTCCTAGCCTCGGACGCGATGGCGCTGGCCGGCGTCACCGATCAGATCGTCTATCTGGAAGAGGGCGATGTGGTTGACCTGCAGCTGGGCCGTTACTGGATCAGCCAGCTCGATGCCGAAAGCGGCCGCTACCTGCCCGCTGAGCGCCAGGTGCGCACGGTGCACGCGCACAGCGGGGCTGCCGAACTGGGCCCGTATCGCCACTACATGCAGAAGGAAATCTTCGAGCAGCCCACGGCGATTGCCAACACGCTGGAGTCCATCACCAGCATCAGCCCCGAGCTGTTCGGCGACGGCGCCTTCCGCATCTTCAAGGAAGTGGATTCGGTGCTGATCCTGGCCTGCGGCACCAGCTACTACGCCGGCTCAACCGCCAAATATTGGCTGGAGAGCATCGCCAAGATCCCCACCAGCGTGGAGATCGCCAGCGAATACCGCTACCGCGACAGCGTGCCTAACCCGCGCACCCTGGTCGTCACCATCAGCCAGAGCGGCGAGACGGCCGACACGCTGGCGGCCCTCAAGCATGCGCGCAGCCTGGGCATGCTGCACACGCTGACGGTGTGCAATGTCTCCACCAGCGCGATGGTGCGCGAATGCGAGCTGGCCTACATCACCCGCGCCGGTGCCGAAATCGGCGTGGCCTCCACCAAGGCCTTCACGACCCAGCTGGTGGGCCTGTTTCTGCTGACACTGGCGCTGGCGCAAACTCGCGGCCATCTCAGCGAAGCGCAGGAGCATGAGCACCTGAAGGCGCTGCGCCACCTGCCGGTGGCCGTGCAGGCCGTGCTGGCGCTGGAGCCGCAGGTGATCGCCTGGAGCGAAGAGTTCGCCCGCAAGGAAAATGCGCTGTTCCTTGGCCGCGGCTTGCACTACCCGATTGCGCTGGAAGGCGCATTGAAGCTCAAGGAAATCTCCTACATCCACGCCGAGGCCTACCCGGCCGGCGAGTTGAAGCACGGCCCGTTGGCGCTGGTGACCGCCGAAATGCCGGTGGTGACGGTGGCGCCCAACGACGCGCTGCTGGAAAAGCTCAAGAGCAATATGCAGGAAGTGCGCGCCCGCGGCGGCCAGCTCTACGTGTTTGCCGACGGCGACACCAAGATCGAAAGCGAGCCCGGCCTGCACGTGATCCGCATGCCCGAGCACTACGGTGCCCTGAGTCCCATCCTGCACACCGTGCCGCTGCAACTGCTGGCCTATCACACCGCCTGCGCGCGCGGCACGGATGTGGATAAGCCCAGAAACTTGGCCAAATCCGTGACGGTCGAATGACCGTCGTAGATTGCTGTGACTCGAACAAATAAGGTCAGTCGGGGAAAAACAAAGTTGGTCGAAGGTTCGCCAGTTGCTGCTTCGAGGTTGATTCGATCCAGTCTGCGTGTTCAGGAGGATTCGTGCGACTGGACGTTTTCAACCAGACGTGCATCCGGACCGACGGTTAAGCAGCGGTTGCGTTCCTTCGCTTTGCCGAACTCGACGCCTGAAAGCGGTCGCTCAACGTAAAGCTGAGCCGACCGCTGAGGCAGGCTGTGGCTGGCCGCGGGGACAACGAGCGAAGCTCGCTTGGAGCTGCCCGCAGCGGCATGCCGGAGCGGGTCGCCTCGCGCGCAAGGTTAGGCCTCATTCCGCGGTGCGCGCTGAGCACTCGGCGGGCAGAGACGTCCGCATGCGCGACAAGTACTCGTCCAGTGTTGGCAGGCCAACCGCCTTACGCCTAGCTTCGACCCTCTCGCGATCGTCCAGCAGGGCAAAACCGGTAACGCACCGGCCCGAGGCGGTGAACTGGGTTCCGTAGAGTTGTGGCCTGCCTTCTGCGACGGAAAGTCGATCACTCAGATACGCCAAGTTGCTGCCGGTCACCTCACCTTGAGACACCAGATCCTCAAGGATTCCAAGTACCCTTTTCTGAAATGGCCGATCATGGTCGGCATGCTGTGCTAGGAGCCATGCATGGTGGCTTGCCTCTGCGCCATATCGGCTCCTCCTTGGCCAACCGCAAGACTCAATGTACGCGTTCAGTCGTTTTGTGTTCGTGGTGTCCACTACGTTCCCGAAACGAAGGATTCTCGGAACTTCTGAAGCTGGGGTACTGGGCGTGTTGCGCGGTGCTGTCATTAGGTATCGGCGCCACGCCTGATCAACGGACACCATGGTCTTAAGGTCTGTGGCGTAAGACGCGCATACTGAGGCGGGCGCGGCCGGTACATCTGGCTTCGATTCAGCTCGCCCGATCAGCAGGCCGAGCGCCAGGGCTGCGAAGAGGTGGATGCGTCTGCTCATGAGGCCTCAACGGATAGCGTCTATCTGTCGAGCGCCAGCGCAACGGATGCGCGCCGCGGTATGCCGAGGCAGATAAACCGTGTTGAACAGAACCATCGCACCGTCCCTGGCCACGCTGGCCTTTGTGGTTTGCGGTCTTGGGGGATTGGATCGACCCGAGCCGCTATTTCAGCTGATTATGTGGCCGCGCATGCGGGCGTGAAGCCCATGCTTTCTCAGTGGGCAGTTGCTGCGGGTGCAGCCGCGCCTTGCGTCTCGAGGCGCTGAGGCTGGCTTCCTGCACTGCCTCCCGGTCTTGTGCCCGCTGGCGCAGGGCAGTCATGAACTAGGCCCGGAACACACGGCTGCCAAGTGCAAGCAGGCGGCGGGCCGACCGGCTACGCGCACCATGCTGCAGTCCGCGCCGGCGTGTCCGACGGACTTCATTTGTAGCCCTGTCGTGAAGATCGCCAAACCCAGGATCCCCGACGGACTTTCAAGCATTTCGCGCTTGTCAACGAATCAACGACTTACCGACGCCGTTTCCGACGGACTTTATTTGTTGGAGTCAGCTGGCGCGAAGCGCCAGCGCCTCAGGCGTGCCAAGTGACTGGGCTTGGACGCCGCTCATTTGCCGCAAGCAAGTGAGGCGGCGGCACAAACCGAGATACCTCGCGAAGTCGGTCACTGTTGAGTGAGCGACTTGGGCGCGGAGCGCCAAGCGGCGCAGACGCGCGAGGCTCTCGGATTAGCGCCTACTCACATCGCTTTAGCGATGTGAAGGCGCGAAGAGCCGTGTAGGCACCACAAGCTTTGCAATTTGGCCCAATCCGTTACTGTCAAGTGAGCGTCGCCGATTTGTGGCGCGAAGCGCAAGCGGTGCAGGCGCGCCAGCCGGAACCACAAGCCCGGTAGGTTGGAGTGAGCCCGCGAGCTCCAACGATCGTCGGCCGCCTATGGAGCTGGATGTGGCGGCCTTCATTGGCGCACGAATGCCGAGGCCTAGCTTTGCGTTGGAGTTCGCTGGGCTCACTCCAACCTACGGGCTATGGCGCCGCAGGTGCCCGCACGACGAGTATGGAGCCGTGGGCATTTTGGATAACCTGCTGCGCGACGGAGCCGAGCAACAGACCGTCGAAGGCCGAAAGCCCGCGCGCGCCGATCACAATGCCGCGAGCACCGAGCAGTTCGCTCAGCTCGACGAGGCGTTGTGCGGGCTCCCCCATGAGTGCATGCAGCCGCCATGCAAAACCCCGCGAGTCGAGCAAGGCGCGCGCGTCCGCACTCGTGGCCAAACCACGGACCGCAAGTTCCGTCTCGGCGGCTTCGGTGCTCAGCCAATGATGCACGGTGGCGATGTCGAGCGTGTTGGCACCGCTCTCAGCCGCCAATTGCATGGCCTGGGTCAGCGCATGCATCGAATGTGCTGAGCCGTCGATGGCAACGCACCAGCATTTCGCAGGCGGCGCGACAGGCCGCACGCGGGCGGATTCAAAGGTCAGCGCGATGCGTCGGCCATGTTCGTCACGCCGCTCGCCGGAGGGCGCAGCATGAGAATCCGCATCGGATAGGGAGGCTGCAGTGCTTGATAGTGTTGACATGGCAACGGCCCTGTTCATTGTGGAAACTGTCGTCACGTTCATTCTGGCGCCCCTCAATGCCTCAAACAACTCGAATATGGTTCGGTGATTGTTCGAAAAAACGGATGCCTCGATCAAACGATCCTGAGCAAGGTAGGTTGGAGTGAGCTTGGGAACTCCAACGATCTTTGGCCGGCTTTTTGGGCTGGATGCACTGAGTCTTTTTCTAGCCAATGTCTGCGCCTGGCCTTGCGTTTGGTTTCGGGGGGCTCACTCCGACCTACAAGCCGCGCTGAACGAGAGCCCAAGCAGCCTCAATTCCCCAGGAAGCGGTCGGTTTTGAGGACGTTTTCAGGGATGTGCGGCTCGTGGGCCTTGCGGAAAGAGCCGTCACGTGCGGCTTTGCCTAGGGCGTCGCGCAGCAGCTCCCGATCTTGGGGTGGCAGGGAGCGCAGTGAGAGATAGGCGCCTGAGCGAATAGGGCTCAGGCCGCGCAACTCGTGATAGCGGAATTCGCCGGCGCCTTGCGCGGCCTGGCCATCCAGCAAGGCGGAATACATGAGCGAGGCCGGCAGGATGCTGAATTCCACCCTGCCGCTGCGCAGCATGCGTTCCACGGTCTCAAGATCGCTGACAAAGTCCACCCGACCGGTCGCCTCCAGCTCACGCAGCAAGGCCTGATATTCATCGCCAAAGCTGTAGCGGCGCACAAGGGCAGCGCGCCACTTCGTGTCGGTCAGCAGCGCAGTCACGTCGCGGGGAACCTCTCCACGCACACTCTGGTGCGTGATCAGCGCCGGCGTCAGGCCGTAGAAGTGGACGAACTCGGCCCGGGTATCGCGCTCCCGCGTTTGCGATGCAGGGGTGAGGATGTCGGCGCTGTGCTGCTCAAAAAACATCTGGTCGGCCCGGGCCCGCGGCACGACTGGAAACTCGAAGGTGCATCCAATGCGCCGGCCCACGGCTCTCAACCAGTCGGGGTAGATGCCGCGCACGAGCCCGGACTCGACCACGACGCTGAAGCCTGTGGGTGCAGCCGGGACCACGATGGGGCGTGAACACTGCGCCCAGCCCTGTGCCGGGGCAAACAGTACATGCACCCCAAACAAGGAAGCGGCAATTCGTCGGAATCCGAGCTTGCGGTGAGCCTGCATGCGGTCACTGTACTGAAGTCGCGTACGCAAGTCACGGAGGAAGTCCAGGAGTCACCTGCCTGCATGAGTCGCTCGCAGCAAGCTAGGTCTTTGGGAAGGCCGCGGGAAGGGGAACGGTGTGCCAGGAGCAGGGTTTTGTGCACCCTTCAACCCGAGGTCAGGACGCCGTCATTCCACAGCCGCAGACTCGTTGTTCTCGATGTGCCGCTCAGGCTCCGCGGTGCGGAGAATTTCGTTCAGAACGGACGTGGCGTAATTGCCGGCCGGCAAAGAGAAGGTCAGCACCAGCTGATTGGCTTGCGGCCATTCCCATGACAGGTCCAACGGGCTCGCCACCAGGGCGCGGCGCTCCTGATCCAGACCGGCGTGCTCCATGCCGTCGCACAAGCTGGCGTGACGTGCAGCCACGCCGTTCTCCAAGGCCTGGGCCTGATCGGTGGTGCTCACGCGGCCCCGTCCCCAGAGCGGTCCGGTGGGCCGGCCCGCGTCGTCCTTGTCCATCACATCACCGGGCAGGGTCTGGCCCCAGAGCCCCTGCTGAATGCGCAGCGCCAGCACTTCATTGAAGACGAAAGAGCGCACCGCCGACAGATAGATGCCCTTCTTCTTCGGGTTGCGCACGCGGATTTCGCGCGCCAGCATGGCCCGGCCCTGTTCGACGTTGCCGCCCTCAAAGCCGAAACGCTGCGCACCGAAGTAGTTGGGCACGCCCTGTGATGCAACGGCCTTCAGATTGGCCTCAATCGCGTCGCGATCGCCAGTCACCTCACGCAGCACGATGCGGAATCGGTTGCCCTGCAGATCACCGGGGCGCAGCTTCTTCACATGGCGGCTCTGGCTCAGCACCTTGAATTCCGGGTTCTGAAGCTGGGTCAGGTCGGGCGTATCGCCCTTCGGAAAATAGATGCTGAACCACTGACGGGTAATGGCGTAACGGTCCTTGAGGCCGGCATAGCCCACGTCTCGTTCCTGCACGCCGGCGGCCTCAGCCAGCTGCTGGGCGACGAAGGCGGTGTTGGCGCCGTTCTTCTCGACGTCCAGCCAGAGGTGTTCGCCCGCCCCGGATGGCAGCTGCAGCGGCAGTTCGGTCACGATGAAATCCTCGTTGAGGAGTTTCAGCGTGGCGCTGGCGCCGCTGGCCGGATAAGCCTTGGGCCACTGCGGCAGGGTCGTGTATTGAGGAGGTTGAGCGTCGGTCATGAGGGGGGCTGGCAGCAGCAGCTGTAGATCGTGGCAGGTTGTCTGGCCACCTGGAGCTGTGCAAACAGCGATTGTCTCCCCACCCGCAGGCTCCTGTTTATCAGGTGTGGCTGCAGTGGGGCCCGTGCGCGCGACTCCGGCGTCGCAAGCGATTCAAGTCGCAGGACTTCTTGGTCTGCTTTCGATCAATGCCCATCCACGCCGCCAGCATCCAGCGCCGGCGGCCGCAACAGGTCTGCGTCGATGCCCATCACCACGCTGGCGCGTTCAACCGCCTGCCACAGCGCAGCGGGCATCTGCAGGATTTCATCGGGCGAGTCGGCCCGCGCAATCCAGGCGCTGATCTGGTGGTGCTGCTCGGGCGTCAGCAGCGCCAGGTTGAGCATCTCGTCAATGGTTTTCATCGTTCGTCAATCCGGCTCGCAAGCCTGTGGCGCTGCGGGTGTGGGTCTGTCCGTCCGTCCCCATGCTGCAGGGGCGCGGAATCGGTGCGGGTGGCTCGGATAGCCCTGGGGCCATCAGCGTGCCGTGAGCCGGGCATACAAAAAACCGCCGATCACGGCGCCGGCGGCCATGGCCAGCAGGCCGGTCAGGTGTCGGGTGGCATCGATGAACACCGGCATGGGTGCTAGCGCGTCGATGGCGCGCACGGCGGCCACCATGCCAAAGCCGGCGGCTACCGCCAGAAGCGCGCTGCGCCAGGCCGGCCAGCGGCGCGCCAAGAAGGCGGCCACCGGCAGCGCCGGCAGCCAGCCTGCGGCCAGGATGCCGGCATAGACGGGCGCGAAGCCGATCAGGTCTTGCCAGGTGGCGCGAGCGCGTTCGCTGGCTGGGATGTCCACCCCTAGGCCCACCAGCGCCTGCAGGTTCCATTGCGTCTGCACCACCGAGCCCCAGGCGGCTGCCAGGAGGCAGGCCAGCAGCAGCGGCGCCAGATGCCGCGTCCAATGGGCGGACGGTGAACTGCGTGTGGGGATCACTCTCATAATGTTCATTATGAAATACGTGCTCGCTTTGCTCGTGGGTGTGCTGGCCTTGCTCTCTTCGGCGCAGGCGGCCGGCTACCGGATCGAGACCGTCGCCACGGGGCTGGTGCATCCCTGGTCGCTGGCCTTTCTGCCCGGTGGCGCCCTGCTGGTGACCGAGCGGCCGGGCCGGCTGCGCCTGATCGAGCCCGGGCCTGATGGCCGACTGCAACTGCGCGCCGAGCCCGTGGCGGGTGTGCCGCCGGTGCTGGCGCGGGGGCAGGCCGGTCTGTTCGATGTGGTGCCGGACCCGGACTTTGCGAACAACCGCCGCGTGCTGCTGTCGTTTGCGCATGGCACGCCCGAGGCCAACCATCTGCGCGTGATCAGTGCCCGCTTCGATGGCCGTCAGCTGCAGCAGGTGGAAGCAATCTTCACCTCGCAGCCTGCCAAGTCAGACACGCAGCATTTCGGCGGCCGCATGGCCTGGCTGCCGGACGGAAGCCTGCTGTTCGGCATGGGCGACGGCAATCTGGAGCGCACCGATGCGCAGCGCCTGCACACCCATCTGGGCAAGCTGATGCGGATCAAGCCCGATGGCAGTGTGCCGGCGGATAACCCGTTCGTGAAGCGCCCCGAGGCCCGGCCCGAGATCTACACCATCGGGCATCGCAATCCGCAGGGCATGGTGGTGGTGGACGGTGTGCCGTACGCACACGAGCATGGCGCGCGTGGCGGCGATGAGCTCAACCGCATCCAGCCCGGCGCCAACTACGGATGGCCCGTCACCACCGGCGGTGTCGACTACACCTACGCGCGCATCACGCCTTACCTCAGCCGGCCCGGCATGCAGCCGCCCTTGGTGGAATGGACGCCCTCGATCGCCCCGGCCGGCATGGCCTGGTACGACGGCGCCTTGTTCCCCGCCTGGCGCGGCAGCCTGCTGGTCTCGGCGCTGGTGGAGCGCAGCGTGCGCCGCGTGCCGATGATCAATGGCGTGCCGGGGCCGCAAGAGCTGCTGTTCCAGGAACTGGGCGAGCGCCTGCGCGACGTGCGCGCCGGGCCTGACGGCGCGATCTATCTGCTGACGGACAGCCCCGAGGGGCGCGTGCTGCGGGTGGTGCCAGCGGCGCCCTGAGCAGCGCGGCCCTCAGCGCGCCGCCGCCAGCCGGGCCGCCACAGCGGCGTTGAACTGGCCGAGGCCTTCGATCAGGCGGCGCTTGTACTGTTCGGGCTCGGCGCTCACCTCATATTCCACCGTCTCGTGGCCGCCGCCGACGCCAGCCGCAAAGCGCAGCAGCGCGCCGGCCACATTGGCGGTCTTGGTGGCGCTGCTGGTGGCTTCGCGCGTGCCGTTGAATGTGTCTTCGGGCAGCAGCAGCGGGCGGGCCAGCTGCAGCGTGGCGCCTTGCGTGGCCGGGGTCATGAAGCGCACTTGAGCGCCGGCAGCGATGGAGGGCTGGGCCTTGCCCGACACCTCGGCCTTGCCGCTCATGCGCTGCAGTAGGCCGCGCTTGGCGCCAACCTGCGAGAAGTCCACCGCCAGATGCAGCTGCAGCACGGTGGCGTCCAGGCCGCGCGCCATCTCCTGAGTGTCGAAACCGCCGCTGATCGCCGAGCTCACGGCGCTGAAGGTCTGCAGGGTCTTGAGCGCGCCGCCGAGGGCGCCGCCGTCGCTGCGCTGGCCCACCGTGCCCAGGGGCATCACCAGCATGCCGGCAGGCGCCATCGCCAGGCCGGCGCCGGTGGCGTGGCCGCTGGGCTTGCCCTGGGTCTGCATCTTGGAAAAAGCCGGATGAGCCCGCATCGTCTCTGCGCCCACCACGTCGAAGCCGGCGGCCTGCAGCGTGGCCAGCAGCTGGGCATAGGCAGCGTCGGTGATGGCCTGGAACTCGGCTGGCCCCACGCCTTCGAGCCGCCATTGCTGCGCCACCGAGGCTTTGCCTGCGCTGCTGCCGGCGGCATTGCCCTGCAGGAACTCGATGCTGAACTCTGGCACTACGATGCGGCGCACGCCCTTGAACGCTGCGCTGTTGCTCCAATCGAGCGTGCTGTCTGCGCCTGCCGTCAGCTCGGTGCCGGGCTGCAGCGCAAAGGGCTCGGGGGCATCCTTGGCCTGGGCGGCGGCCGAGATCAGCAGGCAGGCGGCAGCCAGGGCGAAGCGGGTGGAGAAGGCAGGCATGGCAGTGTTCCTCTGGGCGGGGTGGGGTGTCTCTTGCTTGCTTTTTTGTTTACGCAGCAAGCACCGCCACAAAGGCTCACGCACCCGGGGCAAACACAGCCCCAGCTTGGCCCCTCAGGGTTGGCCCTTGCGCCACTGCCGCCACAGCTTGATCAGCACCACCAGCAGCGGCGTGGCATGCATCAACAAATCGAAGATGTCGAGCGGGCGCACCAGCGTGCCCTGGCTCAGCATGCGCAGCTTCTCCACCAGATGGGGTTCGGGCGTGATCGGGGCAATGGCCAGCCAGGCGGCCAGCAGCAGCAACCAGGTCCACGGCAGGCGGTCGATCCAGTTCAGCATGGCTGGGCAAGCGCAAGGTGGCAGAGGCGGTTCAGGCGGGCGGCCTGTCGGGCGCAAGTGGTTTTGATCGGCATGGGCGTTTCCGGGTCAGCTTGTCTTGGGGCAGATGCGCAAAATGTCTAGGGGCGGTCACTGCGAAGTCTCTTCTTCAGAGGGAGACGCTTTCCCCTCGCAGGCGGGCCCGCAGGGCGGTCGGCGTGAGGCCGAACCAGCGCCTGACGGTGCGGCTGAAGTTGGAAGTGTCCTCGAAGCCCAGCGCTGCGGCGATATGTTCAACTGAGTCCTTGCCTTGGCGCAGCGCGCGCAAGGCCTGTTCTTGGCGCACGCCGTCCAGCACTGCTTGATAGCTGCCGCCTTCCAGGCGCAGGTGCCGGATCAAAGTCCGCACCGACACATGGCAGTGCGCGGCCGCCTCGGCCACGCCGGCGAAGGGCTCGCCCGGCGCGCGCTGCAGCAGCAGCCGCTGCACCCGCAAGGTCCAGGGCCCCGGCACGCCACGCGCCTGCGCCAGCTCGCGTTCACAATCCTGCCGAGCCGCCTCGTAGGCGCGTGGATCGGCCGTCAGGCAGGGCAGGTTCAGCATCGCCGGCGTCAGATGAAAGGCCAGCATCGGCGCGTCAAAGCTGAGCGGGCCGTCGAACTGCTGGCGCAGCTGCGCCAGCCAGCGTGGGTCCGCGGATTGAGCGAAAGGCAGCTCGATGCGCAAGCCCGGCACGCGATGCCCCACCACCGATTCCATCAGGCGCAGTGCCGTGCCCAGCACCATCTCCAGCACAAAGCCGCGCGCCTGGCCGAGATCGCAGCACTCATGTACTCGCAGCACGGCCTGCGCTGCGTCTTCCTGCAGCTCGAAGCGCAGCAAGCCGTTGCGCAGGCTGGCGAATCGAGCCACCGTCTCCAAAGCCTGGCGCAGATCGCGGCTCGCCACCATCGAATACCCCAGCGCGCCATGGGCTGAGATCTGCGCCATCTGGCCCAGGTCCAGACCCAGCGCCGGCCGCTCGCTGGCCGCCAGCGCCGCCAGCACCAGCTGATGCACGACGGCGAAGTCCAGCATCTGCTCCCGCACCGCCAATTCGTTCCAGCTCAGGCCAGCCGCCGCCAGGCTGTGCTCCACATCAGCCCCCAGGTTGCGCAACAACATGCACAGCAGGCGCGCATAGGTGGGGTGAACCTTGGCCGCCGTCACGCGCAGTGCTGCCTCAGGGGCTGTGTCGGCTGGCGTGGGAGGTCGTTGGGAGGATGGCATTGCTTGTCACTTTATGACGATAGCTTGCCACTTGCCTCGGTGTTTGCGCGCAGCCGGTGCGCCCAGACTGCGGCAAACATAAGGAGACAAGCCATGAGCCTCGCGATGCCATCGCCCGAGACCAAGCCGCCCGAGCAGGTGGTGCCCTACCGCGACCGCAAGCGCTACGCCTGGCTGCTGAGCTTGCTGGTGCCAGCCTCGGTGACCCTCGGCCCCGCGCTGCTGATCTGGAGCGGCGACCCGCGGCTGCTGTGGCTGCCGGTGGCCTTTCTCTACGGCTTCGTGCCCTTGCTGGACTGGCTGCTAGGCACCGATCGCAGCAACCCGCCCGAATCCGCCGTGCCGGCGCTGGATGCAGACCGCTATTACCGCCGCATCACCTATGCCCTGGTGCCCATCCTCTGGCTGGCCTTCATCTTCTGCGTCTGGTTCGTGTCCGCGTACCCGCTGCCCTGGCATGGCATGCTGGCGATGGTGATCATCACCGGCTCGGTCGGCGGCTTCTGCATCAACCTGGGCCATGAACTGGGCCACAAGCAGACGGCGCTGGAACGCTGGCTTGCCAAGCTGGTGCTGGCTACCACCGCTTACGGCCACTTCTACATCGAGCACAACCGCGGCCATCACCGCGATGTCGCCACGCCGCTGGACCCGGCATCCTCACGCATGGGCGAGTCGATCTATCGCTTCGTGCTGCGTGAGATGCCGGGCGCCTTCCGGCGCGCCTGGGGACTTGAACGTGCGCGCTTGCAGAAGGCGGGCCTGCCCGTCTGGTCGCTGAAGAATGAGATCCTTCAGCCAGCGCTGATCACGCTGGCGCTGTGGGGCGGCCTGATGATCTGGCTCGGGCCGCAGGTGCTGCCCTTCATCCTGGCGACCGCCTTCTGGGCCAATTTCCAGCTCAGTTCGGCCAACTACATCGAGCACTACGGCTTGCTGCGCCAGCAGTTGCCCAATGGCCGCTACGAGCCCTGCCAGCCGCACCATTCCTGGAACAGCAACCACATCTTCTCCAACTGGGCGGTGTTCCATCTGCAGCGCCACTCGGACCACCATGCACACCCGCTCCGGCGCTACCAGTCGCTGCGCCACTTTGAGAACCTGCCGCAGCTGCCCAGTGGCTATTTCGGCATGTTTACCATCGCCTATATCCCGCCCTTGTGGTTCAAGCTGATGGATGAGCGCCTGCTGGCCGTGGTCGGGCGCGACCCGCAGCGCATCAACTTCCAGGCCAGCCAGCGCGAGCGCCTGATGGCCAAGCACCGGCTGGGCCATCAGGTGCGCGCTCAGTCGGCAAAGTAGGCCAGCAGGCCCCGGCGCGTGGCCAGCCGGGGTGCATCGGCATCCGGGATCTCGCGGCCGCTCTTCTGATGCAGGCCGATCACGAAGTTCATGAAGTCCATCGAGTCGAGGTCCAGCGCCTCGCGCAGGTCTTCGTTGTCGCCCACCGTGGCCAGATCGGCCTCGGGCGCGATGCCGGCCAGCACTTCGGCGGCCATGGCAAGGATGTCAGCAGGGCTCATCAGTGGGTCTCCGGAATCAAAGGGAATCAGGCGCCTGTAGCGCCTCATCGATCAGGGCCAGGGCCTGGCCGCCCAGATGGCCGTCGCTGGCGCGGTGGTCTGCAGCCAGGCTGAGGTTCAGCAGCGGGCGCGCCAGTACCTGGCCGTCCACCACCCAGGGGCGCAGCAGAACGCGGCCGAAGCCGATGATGGCCACCTGCGGCGGGTAGATCACGCCCAGCACGCTCTCCGCGCCGCGCTCCCCCAGGCTGGTGACGGTGATGGTCGGGTCGCTCAGCTCCGAGCTGCGCAGGCCGCCGCTGCGCGCGCGTTGCACCAGATCGCGCAGCGCCGTCATCAGCTCGGCCAGGCTCAGACGGTCGGCGTTGTGGATGGCCGGCGCCACCAGGCCGCCGCCGCGCAAGGCAATGGCCCAGCCGATGTGAACGCCTGGCCCGGGGCGGAATCCCGCCCCCTCGTAGAAGCCGTTGAGCTGCGGCCAGCGCCGCAGCGCCAGCGCCACCGCCTTCAGCAGCAGCACGGCGGGCAGCAGGCGCTGCTCAGGCGGCTGACCGGCGTTGTAACGCTCAAGCCAGGCCTGTGCCGCCGTGAAGTCCACCGTGGTCGACAGGTAGTAGTGCGGGATCTCGCGCTTGGAGCGGCTCATCGCCGCCGCAATCGCCTGGCGCATCTGCGCCGGGTCGAAGCCGGCGCGTGTTGCGCGCGGCGCAGGCGCCGCCAGCGCGGCCGCCTCGACATCCGCCAGCGTCACCGCGCCGTCGGCGCCATGTCCGGCCAGCGTGTCAGGCACCAGGCCGAGCTCGCGCGCCCGCCGCCGCGCGGCCGGGCTGATGCGTTTGCGCGCCTCGGATGCAGGCGGCGGCGCAGCAGGGGGAACCGGACGCTCAACGGCGGCGGAAGGTGCGGCCTTCAGTGGCGCAGCCGTGGGCGTTGAAGCAGGCGCTGAAGCGGGCGGGGCAGCAGGACGGGTGGCGTCCATGCCGGCCGCGCCGCGAACGCGCGCCAGCACCGCGCCCACCGGCAGCGCGGTGTCCAGCGGCACCAGGGCCTCGATCACGCCGTCCAGAAAGCACTCGACGTCTATGGCGCCCTTGTGCGTTTCCACGACGGCCACCACATCGCCCGACTTGATGCGGTCGCCGGCCTGCACCAGCCATTGCACCACCTTGCCGGTCTCCATATCGGCGCCCAGCGCGGGCATCAGGAAGTCAGCCATCGCGCTTCAGCCCCGGCCTGGCAGCAGCGCGCGTGCGGCGGCCACGATGTCGTCGACACGCGGCAGCGCTGCTTCTTCCATATGGGCGGCATAGGGCACCGGCACCTCGCGGCTGCACACGCGCCGGATTGGCGCGTCCAGCTCGTACAGCGCATCCTCGGCCAGCCGGGCCGCGATCTCGGCCGAGATCGAGCCGCTCTTCCAGCCTTCATCGACGATCACGACGCGCCGCGTGCGTGTGACGGATTCGATGATTGTCGGCAGGTCCAGCGGCCGCAGCACGCGCAGATCGATCACCTCAGCCTGGATGCCATCGCGCGCCAGCGCCTCGGCGGCAGCCAGGCATTTCGGCAGGCTGTTGCCATAGGTGATCAGGCTCAAGTCCCGCCCGGTGTGGCGCACTTTGGCATGCGCGATATCGACCGCCGTCACGGCTGGGTCCAGCTCGCTTTCGCCGTTGTAGAGCACCACATGCTCGAAGATCAGCACCGGGTTCGGGTCGGCCAGAGCGGCCGCCAGCATGAAACGCGCATCCTCCACCGTGGCCGGCGTCAGCACCTTCAGCCCTGGGATATGGGCGAACCAGCCTTCCAGGCTGTGCGAATGCTGCGCCGCCAGCTGGCGGCCGCCGCCGGTGGCCATGCGGATCACCAGCGGCACCGCGAACTGGCCGCCGGTCATGTGCGGCAGCGTGGCAGCGTTGTTCATGATCTGGTCCAGCGCCAGCAGGCTGAAGTTGCAGGTCATGATCTCGACGATGGGCCGCAGGCCGGCCAGCGCCGCACCGATGCCGATGCCGGTGAAGGCGTTCTCGGCCAAGGGCGTGTCGACGATGCGCGCCGGGCCGAACTCCTCCAGCAGCCCCTTGGTGACCGCATAGCAGCCACCGTACTTGCCCACGTCCTCGCCCATCACGAAGCAGCGCGGGTCGGCGATCAAGGCGTCGCGGATGGCCTGGCGGCAGGCCTCGCGGTAGCTGATGCGTAGCTGCGCGCTCATGCGGCCACCCCGGCATCGTCCTGCACCACGCGGTCCATCAGCACGAAGCGCTCCAGCTCCTGCACCGGCTCCAGCGTGCCGGCCTCGGCGAAGGCCACCGCGCTGGCGATCTCGGCCGCCACCTCGGCCTCGATGGCAGCGGCCTCGGCGTCGCTGAGCTGGTGGTTGGCCACCATCCATGCGCGCAGCCGCTCCAGCGGGTCCAGCGGCTTCCAACCTTCCACCTCGCTGCGCGCCCGGTAGGCCTGGGTGTCGAACATCGAGTGCGCGCGGAAGCGGTAGGTGCGCGCTTCCAGGAAGAAGGGTCCTCCACCGGCGCGGATCTGCGCCACCGCGCGCCGCGCCGCGGCTTCCATCTGCACCGGGTCCATGCCGTCAACGCGCTCGGCCGGCATGCGGTAGGCGCTGGCCTTGCGCCAGATTTCGGTCTCCACCTCGCTGTCTTCCAGCGGCACGCCCATCGCGTAGAGGTTGTTCTCGCAGACGAACAGCACCGGCAGCTTCCACAGCTCGGCCAGGTTCATGGTTTCGTGGAACACGCCTTCGCCGACCGCGCCTTCGCCAAAGAAGCAGGCGGTCACCGCGCCGCGGCCCAGGCGCTGGTCGGCCATCGCGATGCCGGCAGCCAGCGGCAGTCCGCCGCCGACGATGGCATTGCCGCCGAAGAAGCGCTGCGCGCGGCTGAACAAATGCATGGAGCCGCCGCGGCCGCGGCAGCAGCCTTCCAGCTTGCCCAGCATCTCTGCCATGAGTGGCGCCATCGGCACGCCATGCGCCAGCGCCTGGCCATGTTCGCGGTAGGTGGCCACCACCGCATCGCGCGCCGGGTCCAGCGCACTGCACACGCCCACCGCCACCGCCTCTTCGCCGTCGTAGAGATGCAGAAAGCCGCGGATCTGCTGCGCCTGGTAGAGCTCCACGCACTTGGCCTCGAAGCGGCGGATGCGCAGCATCTGGCGCCACAGATGCTGCAGATGTGCGCGGTCGAGATGGATCTTGGTGTGCTCGGTCATGCTGCGCTCCCGCGGTTCATTTCTTCTCGTCGTTCTCGAGCGTCGACAGATCGCCTTCGGGCAGGCCCAGTTCGCGCGCCTTCAGCAGGCGACGCATAATCTTGCCGCTGCGCGTCTTGGGCAGATCGATGCGGAACTCGATGGACTTGGGCGCCACGGCGGCACCCAGGCGCTTGCGCGCATGGCCCAGCAGCTCGCGCATCAGCGCCTCGCTGGGCTCGAAGCCCGGCTTCAGCGCGACAAAGGCCTTGACCACCTCGCCGGCTGTCGGGTCGGGCACGCCGATCACGCCGGCCTCGGCCACGGCCGGATGCTCGATCAGCGCGCTCTCCACCTCGAAGGGGCCGATCAGATGGCCCGAGGACTTGATCACATCGTCGGCGCGGCCGACGAACCAGTAGTAGCCCTCGACATCTCGCCGGGCCAGATCGCCGGTGAAGTACCAGCCTTCGGAGAAGCATTTGCGGTAGCGCGCGTCCTCGTTCAGATAGCCGCGCATCATCGATGGCCAGGGCGTCTTCAGCAGCAGCTCACCCTGCACATCGGGCTGCTCGACCAGGCTCACATGGCCCTCGGCGTCGCGGCTGCCGATGGCGGCGGTGATGCCCGGCAGCGGCTTGCCCATCGAGCCGGGCTTGATGTCCATGGCCGCAAAGTTGGCGATCATGATGCCGCCGGTCTCGGTCTGCCACCAGTTGTCGTGGAAGGGCAGGCCGAAGGCTTCGAGCCCCCATACCACGGCCTCGGGATTGAGCGGCTCGCCGACGCTGGCCATGAAGCGCAACGCCGACAGATCGCGGCCGCGCAGCGCTTCGGTGCCGAGCTTCATCATCATGCGGATCGCGGTCGGCGCGGTGTACCAGACGCTGACGCGCTCGCGCTCCAGCACTTCGTACCAGCTGGCGGCGTCGAACTCGGCCTCGACCACCACATTGACCACGCCGCAGACCAGCGGCGCGATGATGCCGTAGCTGGTGCCGGTGACCCAGCCGGGGTCGGCGGTGCACCAGTAGACATCGCTCTCTTGCGCATCGCTGTGCAGGTCCAGCGCGTAGTGGCCGGTGGCCCAATGCGCCAGCACCGCGCCGTGCACATGCACCGCACCCTTGGGCCGGCCGGTGGTGCCGCTGGTGAAGTGCAGCAGGCTCATCGTCTCGGCATCGGTGGCCGTGGTGCTGAACACCGGCGATGCCGCGTCCACCAACTCATGCCAGCGCTGCACGCCCGGGCCTTCGGCCGTCGCATCGCCCACCAGCAGCACATGGCGCAGGCCCGGCAGGCGCTCGCGCAGGCCGGCCACCTTGCGTTGGTAGAGCTCGGGCGTCGTGACCAGCAGGCGAGCATCGCCCATCTCGCAGCGCGTGGCGATCGGCTCCGGGCCGAAGGCCGAGAACAGCGGCGTGACCACACAGCCGGCTTTGAGCGCGCCGAGCACGGCGATGTAGAGCTCGGGCAGGCGGCCCATCAGCACGAACACGCGCTCGCCCGGCATCACGCCCAGCGCCTGCAAGGCGTTGGCAAAGCGGCTGGTGGCCTCAGCCAGTTCGGCATAGCTGAGGCTGCGGCGCGCGCCGGTCTTGCCGATCCAGCGGATGGCCTCGCGCGTGCCGCGTCCGTCGGCCACATGGCGATCCACCGCCTCGTAGGCGATGTTCAGGCCGCCACCGGGCAGGCCGCTCAAGTGCGCCTGCGCCTGATCCCAGCTGAAGCTGGCGTTGGGGCCCGAAGGGTCTGCCAGGTGCGGCGTGATGCGCGGCTTGGGCTTCACCAGGCGCGCAGGAATGCGCGCCGACTCGCTGGTCTGCTGATTCATCGAATCACCTCCCGCTGGGCATTGACGCCGGCCACCGCCCCGGGGCGGGCGGCGGCGAATGCTCCGCATGATGAGCACTCGCACCGAGGCTGTGTTGACCTCGGTCAAGCTTGCGTGCCGGCCTCAGGGTGTGCCCCAAGTGCCGCGCTGGGCCTCGTCAGTACAGCCGTATCGCCATGTCGAAGCTCCAGGTGCGGCGGATCTCGACCACATCGAAGTCTCGCGCCAGCGCGGGCGAGAAGGCCGGGTAGTTGGCCTGGCTGTTGACCACGCGGCGTATCGCTTCGTCGAGCAGAGGGTTGCCGCTGGAGCGCACGAAGCTGATCGACTCGACCGAGCCGTCGCTGCGGATCGCCACGGTCACCACCGGATCGGTGTAGGGCGGGTGGGCCAGCTCGCGCACCATCTCGAAGGTCTGGTTGAGCTGGATCTTGCGGCCCCAGGCTTCGGCATAGAGCACGAGCTCGGCATTGCTGTCGATGCGCCCGAACAGACGTCCGCGTCGCAGCGGGCTGGCCGAAGGCCCCTGCGATTGGCGCGCGGCGGCGGCGTCGCGCCGCGCTGCTTCCTCGTCCAGCTGCCGGCCGATGGCGCGCAGGCGGGCCTCACGGCTTTCAGCAGTGGCTTGTGCAGCCGCTTGCGCCGCAGCCTGCACTCCGGCCAGCCGCGCGGACTCGGCCTGTGCCGCAGCGGCCGCCTGTGCTGCTGCTTGTGCAGCGGCCTGTGCTGCCGCTTGGCGTGCCGCCTCCTGAGCCGCAGCAGCCTGGCGCGCTGCCGCTTGCCGTTCGGCTTCGAGGCGCTCTGCCTCGGCCCGCGCGGCCTGCTGGCGCGCGGCTTCCTGCCGGGCTGCGTCCTGACGCGCGGCCGCTGCTGCTGCCTGTCGGGCGGCTTCCAGGCGTTCGGCCTCAAGGCGCGCTGCTTCTCGCCTTGCAGCTTCCTGACGCGCAATTTCCTGTCTAGCGGCTTCTTGCTTGGCGGCGGCCTGGCGCGCTGTCTCCTGGCGCTCAGCCTCCAGCCTGGCTGCTTCCTGCCGGGCCATTTCTTGCCGCACCGCTTCCTGCCTGGCGGCCTCCTGCTTGGCTGCAGCCTGGCGCACCGCTTCAAGGCGCTCGGCTTCCATGCGGGACGCCTCGGCACGCGCGGCGTCCTGACGCTGCGCTTCCTGCTTCAAGCTGTCCTGTCGGGCGGCCTCCAGTCTGTCTGCGGCCTGTTGCGTTGCGACCAGGCGATCTGCTTCTGCCCGTGCTGCTTCCTGCCTGGCGGCCTCTTGTCGGGCTGCGGCCTGGCGGGCCAGTTCACGCTGTTGCTCGGCTTGCTGTTGGGCCAACTGCTGGGCCAGCTTCTGGGACTCCTGGCGTTGGCGCTCGAGTTCGGCTGCGGCCGGATCGGGCTTGGGCTCGCTCGGTGCCGAGGCTGCTGCGGCCGGCGCGGGTGCCGAAGCCGGGGTCGGCGCTTCCGCGGTGGCTCGCACGGTCCACAGCGCATCCCTGGCCGGCGCGATGGCGATCACGGCGGGCTCGGCTGGGGCGGCTGGGCTGCTGTCCGCCGTCGCATCGGACTGCGCTGGCGCTGCAGCAGCAGCGTCGGCAGCAAGCTCCGGCACCGCCAGGGCGCTGGGCGCTAGCCACGCGGTGGCGCCCATGCCCTCAGCGGGCAGGGCGGGGGCAGCTTCGTCTGCCGAGGCCAGCACGGCTGACGCAGCCGCGGCAGGTTCACTCGCCGCTGGCTCGGGCTCCGGTGCTGCCGCAGGGGGCAGCGCGGGCGTTGGCAGGATCACCGCACGCAACTCCGGCACTTCAACCCTCCGGTCCTTCCATGGCAGGTTCAGACCGGGCAGCCCCAGTTCGTCGCCGCCTAAGCTCAGGCTCAGCAGTAGGGCATGGATCAGCAGCGAGACCAGCAGGGCCAACAGCGGCGGCCTGGGCTTGGCTTCATTGGCTTCGGCGGGATGCGCGGTCGCGGCAGCCGTCCCATCGCTGGCGGGCGCTGACTGTGCGTGCAAGTCGGGCGCGCTCAAGCGGGCTCCGCCTGCAAGTCACGCAGGCTGGGCTCCGCCCACGGTGCAGCGATGGGCGCGGGTTTTCGGAACAGCAGCGTCGGGAGTTTCACGGCCGGCATGCTGGCTATTGTCTTATCCAATCTGCGCGATCCGAGCCGGGTGCACCCCGAGGTCGCGGGAGGGCCTGGATCGGGTCCTGTTGCGCATATCCGCCACTTCGGCTGCGCTGTGTCTTTTCATGGCCGCGTCACACGTGGCGGCGAGCATGGCCTTCCAGGACATCACGGGAGCATGCCCCCATGAACCAGGAACCCAGCACACATGTCATCAAGGTCCGCACGGTCTGGATCTCGGACCTGCACCTCGGCACACCAGGTTGCCAGGCCGCGGCCCTGCTCGACTTCCTGCGCGACGTGGAGTGCGACACGCTCTACCTGGTCGGGGACATCGTCGACGGCTGGCAGCTCAAGCGCAGCTGGTACTGGCCGCAATCGCACAACGATGTGGTGCAGAAGATTATGCGCAAGGCGCGCAAGGGCACCCGCGTGGTGTTTGTGCCCGGTAACCATGATGAGTTTGCACGGCGCTATGTCTCGCACAATTTCGGTGGTGTCGATGTGGTGGAAGACTGCATCCACCTCACCGCCGACGGCCGCAAGCTCTGGGTCACGCATGGCGATCTGTTCGACGGCGTGATCCAGTGCGCCAAGTGGCTGGCCTATGTGGGCGACGCGGCCTATGAGTTCACGCTGCGGGCCAACCGCCACTTCAACCGCATGCGCGCGCGGCTGGGGCTGCCGTACTGGAGCTTGTCGCGCTACTTGAAGCTCAAGGTCAAGCGCGCGGTTTCCTATGTCTCTGATTTCGAGGAAGCGGTGGCCCGCGAGGCGCGCAAGCGCGGCGTGCATGGTGTGGTCTGTGGCCACATCCACCATGCCGAGATGCGCGACATCGACGGCATCCTCTACTGCAACGATGGCGACTGGGTGGAGAGCCTCACCGCACTGGTGGAACATGCCGACGGCCGGCTGGAGATCCTCGACTACAGCGCGCATCTGTTGGCCCAGCATGCGCTGACGCGAGCCAAGGCATCGAGCGCGTCGGCGCCGGCACCGGCGCCGCTGCCGCAAGGCGTGGTCGCGAAGCGCTGAACTATTGGGGACGGGTCGAGCGACTGGTGCGGCACATCGCACGCCAGTGGCCTGGCCTGGGGCTGGGCGCCTATGCGGGGCTGGGGAGCGCAGTGCTCGGACGCAGCGTCTGCGTGAGCGCGCGCCTCGTGATCTGACTGGGCGCGGTTGTCTGAGCGCAGCGAACCGCAGGTGAAAGAAGCGACTTCTGCGCCCGCGCCCGGCCGCGAGCACCGCAAGGAAGTCAGGCCTTTGGCCCGGCTCCCTTGCCGAAGCTCGGCCCCAGGCCAGGCCAGGCTGCTGCTGTGCCGCTGAGCCCGGTTCAGCTCGCCGAAGTCAGTTCCAAGTTCAAGCCACCAGCGCCTGCCCCAGCGGCGAGTCCAGCAGCGCCTCCACCCGCGCCGCAGTCGGGGGCAGCGCGCCACGGCCGATGCCCACATGCTCGAAGCCCTGCGCGCGCATCCAGGCCGGGTCGTAGAGATTGCGGCCGTCCAGCAGCAGCGGTGTCTGCATCGCCTCGCGCAGGCGCGAGAAGTCAGGGCTGCGGAATTCGCGCCATTCGGTCACCAGCAGCAAGGCCGAAGCGCCCTGGGCGGCGTCATACGGGTCGGCGCACAGCGTCAGCCCGGCACGATCGGGCCAGCGCGCGGCTACCGCCGGCATCGCCACCGGATCGAATGCGCGCACCTTGGCCCCGCGCGTCAGCAGCGCGTCGATGATCTTGAGGCTGGGCGCCTCGCGCAGATCGTCGGTGCCGGGCTTGAAGGCCAGGCCCCACAGAGTGAACGTCTGGCCATCGAGGCGCTCACCGAAGCGCTCCACCACGCGGTCCACCAGCAGCAGGCGCTGGCGTTCGTTGATCTGCTGCACCTCGTCAAGCAGGCCCAGACGCAGGCCCGTGCCTTCGGCCATGTGGCGCAGTGCCTTCACATCCTTGGGCAGGCAAGAGCCGCCCCAGCCGCAGCCGGCGTAGAGGAACTGGCTGCCGATGCGCGGGTCGCTGCCGATGCCCAGGCGCACCTGCTCGATGTCGGCGCCCAGGCGTTCGGCCAGCATCGCCATTTCGTTCATGAAGCTGATGCGCGAAGCCAGCATCGCGTTGGCCACGTACTTGCACAGCTCGGCACTGCGGCGGTCCATCACCAGCATGCGGTCGCGGTTGCGCAGGAAGGGCGCATAGATCGCGCGCATCAGGAGCGTGGCCTGCTCATCATCCGAGCCCAGCACCACACGGTCTGGGCGCATGAAGTCCTCGATGGCCACGCCTTCCTTGAGGAACTCGGGGTTGGACACCACCGCAAAAGGCAGCACCGCAGCCCGCGCGCGCAGCTGCTCGGCCACGGCCTGCTGCACCTGCTCGGCCGTGCCCACCGGCACGGTGCTCTTGTCGACGATCACCTTGTAGTCGAGCATGTGGCGGCCGATGCTGCGCGCGGCCGCCAGCACATGTTCGATGTCGGCCGAGCCGTCCTCGCTGGCTGGCGTGCCGACCGCGATGAAGACGATGGTGCCGTGGTTGACACCGCTTGCGGCGTCTAGCGTGAAGTGCAGGCGGCCCGCGGCGGCGTTGCGGCGGATCAGCTCGTCGAGGCCCGGTTCGTGGATCGGCACGCCGCCCGAGTTGAGCAGGTCCACACGCACCGGATCGACATCCACGCAGACCACGCTATTGCCCATATCAGCCAGACAGGCCGCGGTGACAAGGCCGACATAGCCGGCACCAAAGACGGAGACTTTCATGGGCGTTTCACCTGCAGGCGGTTGGCAAGGGGGAGGGGGCGGGCCAGCGGCGGCGCGGCCAGGGGCGGCTGGCCCTCCAGCGCGGGACGGTCGACCTGGCGGGGCGCTTCTTGCAAGATGCGTTCAAGGATGTCGGGCACCTCGAAGACGGCGCGGTTGTCGAGGCGCGCAACGCGCTGGCGGAATTGCGGCAGCTCGGCCAGCAGCAGGTCCAGGCCGTCGCGGATCTCGGCCACTGAACGGATCAGCACGCCCAGGCCTTCATCGCGCAGCCATTGGGCGTTGTAGCGCTCCTGGGGCATCACGCTGGGGCCATCGAAACTGATCACCGGCAGTCCGCAGTGCAGCGCCTCGCTGATGCTGCCGGGGCCAGGCTTGCCGATGAAGTAGTCGCCCAGGCGCAGCAGCCTGGCCATCTCTTCGGTGTAGCCCAGCGCCACCTGGCGTCGGCCGGAAGAAGGGTTGCGCGCCAGGCGCTGGCGCAGGATTTCATTGCGGCCGCACAGCAGGATCAGCTGCTCTTCCGGCAGCGCGCGGGCGATGCGCAGCATCTGCATCGAGCCCTGGCCGCCAAAGGCCACGACGCCCACCGGTAGCGCCGGGTCCAGCCCCAGTGCGCGCAAGGCTTCCGCCCGCTCGGCGCTTGAAGGCGAGGGCGCATAGAAGTCAGGATGCAGCAGCATGCCCGACACGCGTGAGATCAATCCGTCGGCATAGCCGGCATCACGCGCCTGCTGATGGGCTTTCGCGCTGCCGACGATGATGTGCTGCTCCTGGCCTCGTTCGATCCAGAAGCTCGGCGGCGTGTCGGCGATATCGGTCAGCAGCGTGGCGAAGGGCACGCCCGGCAAGGTGCTGGCCAGCGACTCATGCAGGCAGCGGTTGAAATTGGGAATCAGCGACAGCACCAGCTGCGGCCGGGTGGCACGCCAGTGCTGCTGCAGCGCGCGCAGCAGCGGGCGGTGCGCGACGCGGATCAGCAGCTGCAGCAGGCGCAGCTCCTGGCTCATGCCATAGGTCCAGCCGCGTGCCAGCCGGCGGTTGTAGAAGTCCTCAGGCGCGCAGCCCAGGGTGCGCTGGAAGCGCTGGCTGGGGTCGATCGCTTCGAACAGATTCACCAGCCGCACCGACCAGGGGCGCTGCTGCTGCTGGATCACGCGCTGCAAGGCACGCGCCGCGGCCCGGTGGCCTCCGCCGGCGTCGAAGTAGACCAGGGTGATGCGCGTGGCCAGATCGTCCATGCCCAGCAGCATCGGCGGCCGCGATGACTGTGGCGTGACGCAGCCCCGACAGTTTCGTGACGTGGCTCAGTCGGGCAGACGCATCAGCGCCTGGCCGGCCTTGACGCGCGCACCGCACTCGATGCCGTCCAGCAGCGCGAAGCCCTTGGGCGCGAACAGCAGGATGGTGGAACCATGCTGGAACCAGCCCAGCTCATCGCCCTTGCGCATCGCGGCGTCACAGGGCATCTCGTTGGGGCCGCGCCAGCGCAGGTGCAGCAGCACGTCAAGACAGTGCAGGCGGATGCTGGCCACCAGGATGGCCGCCACCGGCACCAGTGCCACCTGATGGCCGCCGCGCGTCAGCCGCGTGCGCAGCACGGCGCGTTCATTGCGGCAGAACAGGCGCTCCACGCGTTTGAGCGCGATCGGGTTGACGTTCCAGGTATCGCCGCTGAGGTAGGTGACATGCTCCAGCCGTCCGTCATGCGGGGCGTGGAAGCGGTGGTACATGCTGGAGGTCAGGCGCAGCGTGATGAAGACGCCGTCCTTGAAGGGCGTGATGTCCTGGCTGGGCCCGAACAGCTCGGCCAGCTGATAGGGATAGCCCTTGGCCTGGAACACCGTCGTGCCCTCGACCCGGCCGCAGGCGCCGACGATGCCGTCGCTGGGGCTGACCAGCAGCGCCGGATCGGGGTCGGCCGGGCGTGCGCCGTCCACCAGCGCGCGGGTGAAGCAGGCGTGCAGGCTGTCGAAGTGATGTTCGCGCGCGTCGCTCAGGTCCAGATCGGTGAACAGGCGCCAGATGCGGATCGACAGCCGGGCCAGCCAGGGACTTCGCAGCTGGCTGAACCAGCCCATCCAGCGCGTCAGCAGCGCGCGCGGCACGCGATTGGTCAGTAGGAAGTTCAGATCCTCCTGCAGCAGCAGCTGGCGCAGCATTCTCTTCATGGGGTGGTCATCCGCTTGTCAAAGCAACTTGGTAAATACGCGGCATCGTCAACCGGCCGCACTCATGGAACATCAAACGCTTGCACTGATCACTCTTGGCGCCGCGCTGAGCCTGGCGCTGCCGCGCCTGCATCGGCGGCTGCAGCTGTCGCGCGCCAAGCACCGCTCGCTGGCCGGGCATTCGCGCATGGCCAAGCGCGTGGCCGGCCTGCTGCCGGGCTATGCCTACGACGAGGTGCGCTTCTTCGGCGCCGATGGCGCACCGCCAGAGCTGCAGGCACGCCGCCGTGCCGCCTTTGATCGCCTGTGTTCCCAGTTCGCCGAGCGCTACGCCCGCGGTGCCGAGATGAGCGCGGCAGCGCGCGGCCTGCTGCCGGATCTGCAGTTCACCAGCCGCTACCGCGTGCCCTTCCAGTTCAGCCCCTATTTGCGCGAACGGCTCAAGCTCAGCGCTTTCGTCGACAGCAGCAGCGGCGTGAAGATCAAGGATGTGGACGGCAACGAGGCCTATGACCTGGCGGGCTCCTACGGCGTCAATCTGTTCGGCTACGACTTCTACAAGGCCTGCATCGCCGAAGGCGCGGCGCTGGTGGGCGAGCTGGGGCCGGTGCTGGGCAGCTACCACCCCTGCGTGCTGGACAATGTGCGGCGCCTGGCGCGCATCTCGGGCCAAGACCAGGTGTCCTTCCACATGTCGGGCACCGAGGCGGTGATGCAGGCTGTGCGGCTGGCGCGTTATCACACGCGGCGTTCGCACCTGGTGCGCTTCTGCGGCGCCTATCACGGCTGGTGGGAAGACGTGCAGCCCGGCCCCGGAAACCCGCTGCCGCCGCGCGATGTCTACACGCTGCAGGATATGAGCGAGCGCGCGCTGCAGGTGCTGCGCACGCGCCGCGACATCGCCTGCGTGCTGATCAACCCGCTGCAGGCTCTGCACCCCAATGCCTCGGCGCCGGGCGACTCCTCGCTGGTGGACAGCGGCCGGCGCGCCGGCTTCGACCGTGCGGCCTACACCCAGTGGCTGCAGCGCCTGCGCGAGGTGTGCAGCGAGCGTGGCATCGTGCTGATCTTCGACGAGGTGTTTCTGGGCTTCCGGCTGGCGCCGGGCGGTGCACAGGAATACTTCGGCGTGCGTGCCGATATGGTCACCTATGGCAAGACCCTGGGCGGCGGGCTTCCGGTGGGCGTGGTCTGCGGTCGCGCCGACCTGATGCAGCGCTATCGCGACGAACGGCCGGCCGACATCTGCTTCGCGCGCGGCACCTTCAATAGTCATCCCTATGTGATGGGTGCGATGAAGGCCTTTCTCGACCGGCTGGAATCGCCCGAGGTGCGTGCGATCTACGAGGGCATGGACGAGCGCTGGAACGCACGCGCTGACCGTTTGAACGAGCGCCTGACGAGCGTCGGCCTGCCGGTGCGCGTCGCCAATATGAGCACGGTTTGGACCGTGCTCTACACCCAGCCCTCGCGCTACAACTGGATGCTGCAGTTCTATCTGCGCCGCCATGGCCTGGGCTTGAGCTGGGTAGGCAGCGGACGCTTCATCTTCAGTCTGAACTACACGGATGAGGATTTCGAGCAGGTGGCGCAGCGCTTTGTTGCCGCCGCGCAAGACATGCAGGGCGATGGCTGGTGGTGGTGCGATGAGAAGGCCAGCAACCGCAGCATCCGCCGCAGCATTCTCAAGGAGGTGCTGCAGCGGATCAGAGGCTAGGCAAAGTCGCCGAAGGGCCGAGGGTTTATCCCCGACGCACTTCGGGCATGGGGTCAAGCAACTCGCCCTTCAGCAGATAGAAGGGTGCCTTGTAGTACTGCAGGATGTCCCACACCGGGTCGGTGATGATCTTGGTGGCCCAGGCGATGCCGGGCACCAGGCTGCGTTCCTTCACCCACAGTTGCAGCACACGCAGCAGCACGGCGGTGACGCCCAAGGACAGCCAGGCCATGCCCACGTCGTGCAGCCAGCCCTTGGTATCGGTGGCCGGTTCGATCAGGCCGCCCATCGAGGGGAAGAACCACAAGGCCAGCGGCAGTAGCCCCCACACGCTCAGAAGCACCACCTTGCGGCGCATGTTGTAGCCCACCTTCACTTCTTCCTTGTACTCGTCGCTGACCTGGTTGATCTGGTCGAAGCCGCGCGGCTCGAAGAAGAAGTGGCCGGCCTGGCGCGTGGTCATCGACACGCCCCAGGCGACCAGCGCTGCCGTCGCCGGATCGACGAACAGCAGCGCATAGGCACACAGAAAGGAGATCGCACTGATCAGATGCAGGGTCTGGTTGATGCGGCTCTGGTGGTAGAAGCGATGGTCGTCCCAGCGCTGGATCGCGAGCAGTTCAAGGAAGTTCTTCACGGGCGTCCTCTTTGTGTCGGTCGTGGATGGGTCGCCGGAGTTCCAGTGCAGGCCGCACGAGGGCTGAGTCGCTGAGACGGAGCCGGCGCGGGCCCGATGCTGCGCAGCTTGAGTGACCACGGCGTGACAGATCCATGTCCGATCGCTGTCAGCCGGCTTGTCACGCAATCGTCGCTTGCGGCGGGCAGCATCCGGGTATGCAAGACAGCAGCGCCGCCCATATCGTCGTCGACCATCTGCCCGCAAGGCGCCGCAGTCTGCGTGTGGCGGTGGTCACCGAAACCTATCCGCCCGAGGTGAACGGCGTGGCCCTGACCCTGGCCCGCGTGGTGCAGGGCTTGAGCGATATTGACCACGATGTGCAGCTGATCCGGCCGCGCCAGCCGTCCGAGGGCGGTGTGGCTGACGCTACGGATGAGTCCAGCCTGCAGCAGGTGCTGATGCGCGGCATCCCGATCCCGCGCTATCCCAATCTGCGCATGGGCATGCCGGCCCGGCGGTATCTGAAGACACTGTGGTCGCACCAGCGGCCGGATGTGGTGCATATCGCCACCGAGGGGCCGCTGGGCTGGTCAGCGCTGCAAGCGGCCTCACAGCTGCACCTGCCCATCAGCTCGGACTTCCGCACCAACTTCCACAGCTACAGCAAGCACTACGGCGTGGGATGGCTGCAGCGCCCTATCATGGCCTATCTGCGCAAGTTCCATAACCGCACGCACTGCACCATGGTGCCCACCGAGGCGCTGCGCGCCGATCTGCAGCGGCATGGTTTTCACAGCCTGCAGGTGGTGTCGCGCGGCGTGGACCTCAGCCAGTTCGACCCCGCCCACCGCAGCCCGGCGCTGCGTGAGAGCTGGGGTGCCGGTCCGCAAGACCCGGTGCTGCTCTGCGTCGGTCGGCTGGCCTCGGAAAAGAACCTGGACACCTTAATTGAGGCCTACCAGCGCATCCGCACTCAACGGGCTGGCACCAGGTTGCTGCTGGTGGGCGACGGGCCGCTGCGCGGCGCGCTGCAGCAGCAGTGCCCGGATGCGGTGTTCGCCGGCCAGCGCAGCGGCCTGGACCTGGCGGCGCATTACGCTTCGGCGGATCTCTTCATGTTCCCCAGTGTGACCGAGACCTTCGGCAATGTCACCGTCGAAGCGATGGCCAGCGGCCTGCCGGTGCTGGCCTTCGACTACGCCGCCGCGGCCGAGCTGATCCGCGAAGGCGTGGAGGGGCGGCTGGTTGCGCTGGGCGACAACGCGGCTTTTGTGCGCGCCGCGCTGGCCTTGGCGACCGAGCCGCGCGCGCAATGGCAGGGCTACGGCATGGCGGCGCGCCAGCGCGCGCTGTCGCTGGACTGGCGCCAGATCGTCGCGCAGTTCGAGTCGGTGCTGTGCGGGGTGATCAGCCACGCCCAGGGGGGTGTTGTCAGCCCGACCCGGGTCAGGATGGCCTGAAGCCCGACGCTCAGCTGGCGTAGGGGTCGGAAGCTGGCTTGCCGTTCAGGTCGGTCCAGATGTCTTCAGGCTGCGAGCGGTCGCGGTGCAGCAGCCGGTCATGGTCGGGGTAGGTGACCCGATCCTTTTGCGCACGTGTGCCGATCACCAGGCATCGGGCCGGAAGCAGGCCCCGGTTCCACAGGAAGTGCCCGATCGGTGTGCCGGCCTTGAAGGTCGCCGCATCGCCGGCGCGCAAGAGGGTTTGCTGCTCGCCTTCGACCACCGTGATCTCGCCGTCGAGCACATAGACCAGCTCATCCTCATCGCTGTGCCAGTGCTTGATCGATGAGCGGGTATCGGGCTGCAGCAGCTGCACGAAGGCGCCGAACTGTGTCAGGCCACCTGGCTGGCTGATCCAGCACTCGAGATTGGGGGCCTTGTCCTGGAAGTAGGTGATCTCTTCGATGTGCTGCTGGGACGGCGTGATGATGGGCATGGTGCTCTCCGGTGGGGCCTGTGCCGCGCCGATTCTGCATGAGGCCAGACCTCGGGCTGGCCCTGCAGTTCACTTCGACTCGACGAGCGCAGCCTCATTGCGCGTCTTCCACAGCGACCACAGCACGCCGCCAGCGATCAGACCGAAGGTGACGCTGAGCGAGATCACGGCAGGAATCTTGCCGATGATGCCGACCAGGAAGATCTTCGATCCGATGAACACCAGCACCAGGGCCAGGGCGTACTTCAGGTACTTGAAGCGATGGATCATCGCAGCCAGTGCGAAGTACAGCGCCCGCAGTCCCAGGATCGCGAAGATGTTGCTGGTGTAGACGATGAAGGGGTCGGTGGTGATGGCGAAGATGGCCGGCACCGAATCGACCGCGAACACCAGGTCGACAAACTCGATCAGCACCAGCGCTAGGAACAGCGGCGTGGCGAAGCGCACGACCTTGCCGGTGGCTGGGTCGGTCTCATGCACCCAGAAGGCATTGCCGCGCAGGCCGTCGGTGACCCGCAAGTGGCGCTTCAGGTACTTCAGCAGCGGGTTGTTGGCGATGTCGGGCATGTGGTCGGCAATGATCCACATCTTGATGCCGGTGAAGACCAGGAATGCGCCGAACAGGTAGAGCACCCAGCTGAACTGGCTGACCAGGGTGGCACCCAGGCCGATCATGATGGCGCGCATCACGATGACGCCGAGGATGCCCCAGAACAGTACGCGGTGCTGGTACTGCCTCGGGATGGCGAAGAAGCTGAAGATCAGCGCGATGACGAAGACGTTGTCCATGGACAGCGACTTCTCGATCATGAAGCCGGTGTAGTAGTCCATGCCGCTCTGAGCGCCCATGTACCACCAGACCCAGGCGCCGAAGATCAGCGCGGCGCTGATGTAGCCGGCCGAGAGCAGCAGGCTCTCGCGCACGCCGATCTCGTGGTCGTCCTTGTGCAGGACGCCCAGATCGAAGACCAGCAGCGCGATGACGATGCCGATGAAGGTCAGCCAGACCCAGGTCGGTGTGCCAAGGAACTCGGCGGCAAACAATGTGCTCAGGGCTTCCATGCGCTTGGTTCAAGTGATGATGAGGATGGCGCAGTGTGGCCAGTCTGGCGCGTCAGATGAACCAGCCCAGGCATGAGTTCAGCTTCGGAGTTTCCGAACCGGGCTGCGGGCCGGCGCGCCCGGCGTTCGACACCCTGCGATCGTGTCAGCAGGCCCTAGACTGAGGTCAAGCCGAATGAAGGACTCCATGCTGAACTACCGCCACCTGTACTACTTCTGGGTCGTCACCAAGGAAGGCGGATTCGCGCGGGCCGCGCAACGGCTGGACATGGCGGTGCAGACCATCAGCGCCCAGGTGCGTGAGTTGGAGAAGGCGCTGGGCCACCAACTGCTCAAGCCGGCCGGCCGGGGCGTGACCTTGAGCGAGGCGGGACAGGCGGCGTTTGCCCGCGCCGAGGAGATCTTCCAACTGGGCCAGATGATTCCTGAGGAGGTGCGTGAGGCGGCCAGCGGCAAGGTGGCGCGTCTGGCTGTCGGCATGTCGGATGGCATTTCCAAGCTGGCGGCCCATGCGTTGCTGGAGCCGGTGCTGCAAACACCCTCGCTGCGCCTGGTGTGCCACGAAGGCGAGTTCGAGCAGTTGCTGGCCGAACTGGCGCTGCATCACCTGGACGTGGTGCTGGCCGGGCAGCCCGCGCCGCGCAACCCGAACCTGCGTCTGACGAGCGAACGGCTGGTTGAATCGCCGGTCGAGTGGTACGGGCCATCCGCCCTGGTGCGCAAGGCGGAGGTGGATCAGTTCCCGCAATGCCTGAACCGGCTGCCGGTGCTGCTGCCGACGGGGCACTCAGCCTTGCGGCCCGCGCTGGACCGCTGGTTTGACAGCCAGGGATTGCGGCCCGCCATCGTGGGCGAGTTTGAGGACAGCGCGTTGCTGGCGGTGTTCGCGGCGCGCGGGCTGGGGGTGTTCCCGGTCAGCCGGCTCGGCGCCAGCGATGTGGGCCTGATGCGTGGCCTGCGCTTGCTCGGGCGCTGCGATGACGTGAAGGAAGAGATCCACGCCATCCGATCACGCCGCGGTCAGCACCACCCCTTGGTGCTGCAGCTGATGGCCGCGGCCCACGCCTGAAAGGCCGGCTTCAGGCCGCGCGTGCGTCGTTGACGTGCCGATGCGCGCCGAGGTCGAAACCCCCGAGGCCCCAATGGCGCCGAGCGGCGTCGAGAACCAGGGCTTCGCCATCGGCGACATGGCGGTCTCCATGCGCGGCTGCGAGCGCCAGCCGGAACACCCGCCGCTGCAGCGCGGGCTCGTCCACCTCGGCCATCAGCGCGCTCAGTGCGCTGGCATCCACGCCGCCCAGCATCGAGCTGCTGCCGGGGTCGCCCATCAGCAGGTCTTCGCACAGCGTCTGCACGATGCGCGGCAGGCCATCGGCCGGCAGGCCCAGCTCGCCGGGCGCGTCCAGATCGGTCAGCGCGTCGAACTCCGAGCGGCAGACATGGCCGTCGGCGATCAGGACCAGGGCCACGATGCGGGCGGCGGCTTCGGGGCTGTTGCGAGGGTAGGAGCGCATGGCAGATTTCTTTCGTGAGGGAGCCGGTGTTGCTGTGGCCCGCAGCTGGAGGGCTAGCGGGCCGTGTAGGGGCGTGGTCAGCCGTCGGGCGCCGTCAATCGCGCCAGTCGTGCCGGCTCGGGCGCTGCTGGCGGCGCGCGTGATGCGTGGGCTCAGTCCGGATCGGGATGGGCCGCAGCACCGCAGTGCGCGGGCCGCCCGCCAGCGTCTGCTGCAGTTGCTGCCAGGCCTGCTGCAGGCCTTCGGCGACGCGCTGCAGCCAGCCCATGCGACGGGAGTCTTGGCGATTGAAACGAGCATTCATGCTCAGGCCTTCAGAGAGTTGCGACAAGCTGGAATGTGGACTCGAAAGGCAGTAGGAAAAAGCAGTGAATCAGTGATGGAAGATTCGGCAAATGCGAACCTTTTGCCCGGGGGCTGTTGCCGACGCGTTAACAGGCCAGCATCACGCGGCTCAGGCTCGCGAAGGCCGGACTTCCGTGACCCGCATGCGGACAAAGGCCTGCTCGGCGGCCGAGAAGTCCCACTGCTCGATCTGGCAGCAGCCCGGGCTGGTGCAGCTCTCGCCCCAGCGCAGCAGGTTCACCGAGTTGGGCACGCCCCTGCGCAGGCGTGATGACATGGCCGTGCCGGCCTGAACCGCCCACATCGGCCGCGACAGATCGTGGTCCAGCCGGGCGACAAAGGGCAGGTGAATATGCCCGCCCATGACGAGGTCGGCACCGGCAGCGGCCCAGTGCCTGAGAGCCTCGGCGTGGCCGCGCAGCAGGTTCGGCGCATCGGCGGCGCGCGTGACGGCCACCGGCTGGTGCACCACCACCACGCGCAGCTGCCCGGGCCGGGCACCGGCCAGGGCCTGGGCCACGCGCTCGATCTGCGGGCGGGAGACCTCGCCATGCTTGTGCCGCCAGGGCCGCGTCGTGTTGACGCCCAGCACCATCAGCCCGGCCGACGCGTGCGTGGTTTCCAGATCGGCACCGAATGCGGCGCGATGGCGCGCATAGGGGCGGCGCAGGCGCGCCCACAGGTCGAACAGCGGGATGTCGTGGTTGCCGGGAATCGCCAGCAGCGGTGCCGCCAGCTGCTCGGTGAAGGCCCGGGCCGCCAAGAACTGGGCGGGCCGCGCGCGCTGCGTGATGTCGCCGGAGAGCACGACCAGTTCGGGCCGCTGCTGCCGCGCCAGCGCCAGCAGCGCGGCCACGACGGGCGGTTGCTCGGTGCCGAAGTGCGTATCCGAGATCTGCAGCAAGACGCTCATTCGGCGATCCTGTCGGTGCTGTTGGGCTGCGGCATCAGCAGGTACAGCGGCCGTTCAAGCACGCGGAAGTCGAGCGGTGCGCGCATGCGAGTTACCTCGCCATCGAAGGCCACCTTGACGCCTCGGCGGCCATGGGCGAGCGTCGGCCGCACCACCATGTGCCTGAACTCGAAGCGCTGCACGCTCTGCGCCTCGCCGAGCGTGCCCATCGCCCCATGCAGCATCAGCCGCAGCATCGACAGCATGCCGATCGGGCGCAGCATCACGGCGGTGATGCAGTCGTCTTCAGGCCCCTGCGCGGCGTCGCTGAGCGGATGGACCAGCGGCTGCACACCCAGCTGTTCCAGCTGCAGCCGGTTGTTGCCCACGAACAGGGTCAGCGTGCGCACATCCTGCACCGAGCTGCCTTGCTCGATGTGCAGGCGCAGCTGCCTTTGCGCGCGCAGCAGGGTTACCGCGGCCGACCACAGCGCCACCCAGCGGCTGCGTCCGAAGCGTGCCTTGTAGGCCTCGCGGTCTTCCAGCAGGTCCGGGTAGAGCCCCACGCTGGCGTTGACAAGGAAGACGCGCTCGTTGATCGCCGCCACCCGCACCGGCAGCGGCGTCCAGCCCAGCAGGCCGCGCGCCGCCTCGGCCGGGTCGCCAGGGATGCCATGCGTGCGGGCGAAGTAGTTGAATGTGCCCTGCGGCACCACGCCCATCGCGCAGCCCGCCGCATGCGCGGCTTGCGCCACGGTGTTGAGCGTGCCGTCGCCGCCGACGGCCACCACGGCGGTGCGCTCGGCGCTGGCGCTGGCCGCCGCCTGCTGCGCGACCTGGGCCAGCTCGGCCGGCTGGCTGAAGCGCAAGGTGCCGCGCCGCCCGGCAGCCTGCAGCGCCTGCTCGATGATCTCGCCCTTGCGATGGGCGTCATGGCTGCCCGAGGCCGAGTTGATGACGAACTGCAGCGGCGCCGCGGGGTCGATGGCGGGGCAGGCAGACATGGTCCTTGCAGGGCGGGCCGATCGGGCGGGTCGGGCTGAGCGAGCTCAGGCGTGGCGCAGCAGGTCGCCAAAGACTGTGTATTCGCCATCCTTGCGATCCGCCCCCGGCGCGTCGTAAAGCACCAGCCAGTTCGGCTGGCCGCCCGACCACTGCGGCGGTACATCGCAGATTGCCTCGGCACGGTTGCTGCCGCGCCCGTGGGGCAGCGAGACCGATTCGGTCAGGGCCGCTTCGAAACGCACCGGCTCGCGGTTGGCCGCCAGCAGGGCTTTGGCTGCCGGCCATTTGAAGACGCGGATTTCTCCGTTGAGCACCATCGTCGGTCCGGCCAGGATGTAGAGGTCGTCACCGGAGAAGTGCAGGTCGCGGATGCCCAGGCCGTCGAGCTGGAGGAAGTGCTTGCGCACCAGCGTGCCGGCTTCGTCCAGCGCCACCAGGCGCAGTTGGTCGCCGCGGGTCTCCACCTCGATTTCGAGCAGCGCCGACCAGCCGCGCAGCACCGGGCCTCGCAGGCCCAGCAGCAGGCGGCGGCCATCGACCGCCAGGCCTTCGATGTCGAAGCCGTTGTCCTTGCCTGGGATCGCCATATAGGGCCCGAAGTGCGGATCGTCAGCCAGCGCGCGGGTGAGCTGATTGGTCTGCGCATCCCCTTTGAGGCGCAGCGCCCGGCGGCCATCGGCAGCCTGACGCACCAGGCAGGGCGCTCCCTTGGCGTCGTTCTCGATCGGCAGGCAGGCCAGCAGGCGGCGGTTGCGGTCGAGCGTCACCTTGGCCAGCCGCTTGGCGTTCTCGGCATGGTCGCGGTCCGGCTTGGCGTTCTTGCGCTTCAGACCATGCGATCCGACCACCCACAGGAATCCGTCCGTCACGGCCATGCCCTCCAGGTCGGCCTCTTCCTCGGCCGTGCCGGGCAGCTCCAGCAGTTCGGACAAGGGGAAGTCCTGCACCTCGCCGAAGCGCAGGGTTTCCTGCCCCACCGGTTCGAGCCGGCGCAGCCGGTCCAGGCCGCAGGCTTCGTCGCCCGCCACCCAGAGCCAGTCACCGGTGAAGGCAGCGCCGGACAGGTTGGCGTGAACCAGCGAGCCGGCTGTGAATTCAAGGCGGACGGCATTGGCGCTTCGGGTCTTTGGCATGGGTGGCAGTCTCGGCAAGGCGGCATGTGAAACAGGAAAAGGCGGCCGCTTCGCAGCGGCTGCAAAGCGTTGCCTCAAGACAGGCCAGTGTGCCGCCGGAAGCATGTTCCATGTTCAGCTTTTTCGGATGCTGAAGTTCACGAAAGGCTGCTTTTTAGGAAGCTCAGCGAGCCCCACATTGAAATGGTTGTCAACCGCTGGAGACCTGTGATGCAAGTCCTGTTCAAGTCGCGTGATCCGCAAGCCTCTGAGCTGCGAGAGTTGGCCGAACGCCGCGTGCGTTTCGCACTGCGGCGCCTGCGCTGGCTGGTGCCGCGTGCCGAAGTGCAGATGTCGGACGTGAACGGCCCGCGTGGCGGCATCGACAAGCGCTGCCAGCTGGAGTTCCGCACCGATGGCGCCGGCTCGGTGGTGGTGGCCGCCGTGGCCCGCGATTGGCGCTCCGCGCTGGACAGCGCCCTGGATCGTGCCGCCCGTCTGCTGTTGCGGCTGTGGCGTCGCAGCCATGACGCGCGCCGGTTGCGCCAGCGCCTGCTGAGTCAGGACTTCTGAACTCGGGCCAGCGCCGCAGCCCGCGGCCTGCCGGTCAAGCCGGCTTTTCCACACTCAACCCAACACCCTCAGGAGCACCCGATGAAATGTCCCAGCTGTAGTGATGCTGTCCTCGTGATGAGCGATCGCCAAGGCGTCGAGATCGACTATTGCCCGCAATGTCGCGGCGTGTGGCTGGACCGCGGCGAGCTCGACAAGCTGATCGCGCGCTCGGCCGAACAGGCGCCGCCACCCGTGCAGGAGCATCGGGGCGAGCGCTCGAAACCCCAGTTTGTTGACTCCGACTACGAGCACGGCCGAAGCCCCCACGGCAAGCGCCACAAGTCATGGCTGAGCAATATCTTCGACTGACACGGCGCGGACGGTTGTTTCACCGGGTCTGTCGCTGCCGCCACATCAAGCCCGCCATGCCCAGCGCAATCGCGCCGCCGAAACCGCTCATCAGCAGGACGATGCTGACGCCTTCGCGCAGCAGCAGCGCGTAGACCGCCAGCATGGCCAGCACGCTGGCGTTTTCATAGAAGCCCTGCACGGCGATGGAGCAGCCGGCGCTGAGTAGCACATGGCCGCGGTGCTGCAGCAGCGCATTCATCGGCACCACCAGCAGGCCGCCGACCGCGCCCACCAGAACCAGCAGTGGCAGCGAGGCGGCCACGCTGTGGGTCAGGCCGATCAGCGGAATCAGCAGACCCAAGGCGACGCCAAAGCCGAGCATGCGCCGCGCCTGGCTGAGCGGCACCCAGCGACCGGCCGCGCTCGCGCCCAGCACAACGCCCACCGCCACCGCCACCTGCAGCAGCGTGGCCTCGGCCAGCGGCAGGCCCAACCGGTCTTCGGCCCAGCGCAGCACGGCGAACTGCAGCGTGGCGCCCAGGCCCCAGAACACCGTCGTCACGGCCAGCGACAGCCCGCCTTCGGCATCGCGCCAGAGGGTGCGCTGCTGGACGGCGAAGCCACGCAGCAAGGCCAGGGGATGGAAGCTGCGTCGGGCATAGCGCACGCCGCTATCGGGCACGCGCAGGTTCAGCGCGCTGGCCGCAGCATAGAGGCCCAGGATCAGCAGCAGCGAGGGCAGGTAGCGCGTCGCCGCCAGCAGCAAGGCCGGGTCGGACAACGCGGCCATCAGCCCCATCGACAGCGCGCTGTCCAGCCAGAACAGCGCCACCAGCAGGCCGCCCAGCACCGCACCCGCCAGCGCCGCCCCGACCACTGAGACCTCCAGCCAGCCATTGGCCGCCACCAGCGCTTGCGGCCGCACCAGCTCGGTCAGCAGACCGTATTTGGCCGGCGCATAAGCGGCAGCGCCCAGGCCCACGATGGCAAAGGCGGCCACCGGGTGCAGGCCCAGCATCAGGGCCAGCAGGCCGAGCATCTTCAGCGCATTCATCCAGCGCATCAGGCGGTGCTTGGGCACGGCATCGGCCAGCGCGCCGATGAAGGGCGCCAGCAGCACATAGGCCAGCGTGAAGCCGAACTTCAGCAGCGGCGCCAGCCAGGGCGCCTCACCACGCTCGATCAGCAGCGCGATGGTGACGATCAGCAAGGCGTTGTCGGCCAGCGACGACAGGAACTGCGTGCCGATCAGGGCATGGAAGCCGCGCGGCAGGCGCGGCCTTGCAGCCGCGGGAAGCGCAGGCTCGCCGGGCGTTTGATCGCAGTCCTGATGCCGCCATGCGCGCTGGGCCATGGGGGTGCAGCATCGCCGCCTCGGATGAAGGCCGCGTGAAGAACTGGTGACAGGGTGGTGTCGGCGGGGAACTAGGAATTGCGGTGCATGCGGTGCCAGATCAGCCAGCCCAGCAGGGCGGTGATGCTGACCACGACCAAGACCATCCAGACGAAACCATGCGGATGCTCGGCCAGCGGGATGCCGCCCACATTCATGCCCATCAGGCCGGCAATCAGATTTATGGGCAGTGCCATCACCGTGACGGTGCTGAGCATGAACAGGCTGCGGTTGTTCTCCACCGCCACGCGCGCGGCCGCCTCGTCCTGCAGCAGGCGGATGCGTTCCTGCAGCGCCGCGATGTCCCGCAGCACCAGCGCGAAGTCCTCACCTGCCTGGCGCAGGCGCTCGGCATCGCCGGATGAGACAAACGGCGGCGGGTTGGCCAGCATGCGCATCAGGGCGCCAGGCTCGGGCGCCAGCCAGCGCTGCAGGCGCACCGCCAGCCGGCGCAGGCGCGACAACTCGGCGCTGTGGCCGCCGGTCGTGCCGGCCAGCACCGCATCCTCGATATCGTCGATGCGCTCGGTGGCGCTGCGCACGATGCGCTGCAGCTCGTCGGCCTGGTCGCGCAGCAGGTTGTCCAGCAGGGCCACCGGTGTGGCCAGGCGTTCGCCGCGCTTGACGTCGGCGCGCAGCCGGTCGATCGAGCGCAGCGGCTGTCGCCGCGCGCTGACCACCAGGCCGCCGCGCAGATGCACCCACAGCGTGGAGACATCGTTGGCATCGAAGCTGAAATCGAACAGCACATCGTTGATGACGGCAAACAGCGCATCGCCCTCACGCTCGATGCGCGAGGAGCGCGAGCCGGCGTGCGGCGCTTCGAAGAACTCGTCGCCCAGCGCCGCCAGGCTGCGCAGCCACTGCTCGCAGCGCGCATGTGAGAGGTTGAAGTGCAGCCAGACGAAGCTGCCATCAGCGGCCGCCTGCGCCGCACCGCCCGCGCGCAGCCAGGCTGCGGCCTCGTCAGAATCGATCGGCTCGCCCGCGGCGTCAGGGCGGAAGCGGTAGCCGCAGATCAGTCCGTTCGCGTCCGCGCCGTAGTTGGGCGTGGTCAGCGCGGGCCGGGCGGACGGGGAGCTTGGGTCAGGCATCGGTGGTGGGTGAGGGCAGCGCTCAGTCTCGGCGACAGCAAGACCGCGGGCCAAGCAGCGATGCTAGAGCGGCTTCATGTCGGTTTGATGTCAGGCTCTTGTGTTGCTTGTCTTGAATGGTATAAACGGTATATACAGTTTATGGAGACCCTTGACATGATCGCTTCTGAAGCCAGCACCCAAGCCGCACCGGCCGCAGCCCCAGCTACGGCCAAGCCGCTTGCGAAGAAGGCGGCGGCCAGCAAGCCCGCTGCCAAAGCGGCCGCCAAGCCCGCTGCCAAGCCAGCCGCCAAGCCTGTGGCCAAGCCTGTGGCCAAGCCTGTGGCCAAGCCCGCTGCCAAGACTGCTGCCAAGCCAGCCGCCAAAGCCGCAGCGGCAGCCAAGCCTGCCGCCAAGAAGGCCGCCAAGCCTGCGGCAAAGACGCCGGTGAAGACGCCGGTCAAGGCTGCAGGGGCCAAGCCGGTGAAGAAGGCCGTGGTCCCCAAGGCGGCCAAGCCTGCCAAGGCCCAGAAGGCGGCCAAGCCGGCCAAGGCTGCGGAGAAGCCGCGCGCCAAGCTGGTACGCGACAGCTTCACGATGCCAGAGATGGACTTCGCGCTGCTCGATCAGCTCAAGGCTCGTGCGCTGGAACTGAAGCGCCAGGCCAAGAAGAGCGAGCTGCTGCGTGCCGGCCTGCAGGCGCTGGCCGCGCTGGCGCCAACCCAGCTGCTGCAGGCGCTGGAGCGCCTGGCCCCGGTCAAGACCGGTCGGCCCAAGAAGGGCAACTAAGCCGCGTTCCAGCCCCATTAGGGCTGGATTGCGGATTCAGCCAAGCAGCTTGTAGCGCTGCTTGGCCTTCGCCAGCCGATGAGGTCCTTCCGGACCTCATGCCCAGGCTCAGCCATGCGGCTTGTATCGCCGCCTGGCCTTCGCCGGCCGACGAGGTCTTGCCGGACCTCGTGTGCAGGCTCAGTCGTTGTAGCGCTGCATCACGTAGTGGCCGGGCGCGCTGCCGAGTTCCGGCAGATGCGTCGGCAGCCGCGCCGCCACGGTCTCGCCGCTGCCCTGTGCGATCAGCCAGTCTGACCAAGCCGGCCACCACGAGCCTTCGTGGCTGGGCGCGTGCTGGCGCCATTGCTCGGGCGTCAGCCGCGGCGCGTCGGCGGCCAGTGTCAGGGCCTGGTAGCTGCGTCGCGGATGGCCGGGTTCGGACAGGATGCCGGCGTTGTGCCCGCCGCGGGTCAGCACAAAGTGCAGCGGCGCCTGGGTCAGCTGGTGGATCTTGTAGACCGAGGTCCAGGGCGAGACATGGTCGGTGACTGTGCCCACCGCGAACACCGGCAGGCGCAAATCGTGCAGCGACACCGGCTCGCCGGCCACCGGGTAGCGGCCTTGCGCCAGGTCATTGCGCAGGTAGAGGCTGTGCAGGTATTCGCTGTGCATGGTGGCCGGCATGCGGGTGAGATCAGCATTCCAGCTCATCAGGTCATTGCCGCTGTCGCGTTCGCCCAGCAGGTATTCGCGGATCGCGCGCTGCCAGATCAGCTCGCGCGAGTGCAGGAACTGGAAGGACTCGCCCATCTGCCGGCCGCTCAGATAGCCGCGCTCGGCCATCATGTCTTCGAGCCACTGCACCTGGTGCGCGTCGATCAGCGCACCCAGCTCGCCGGGCTCGGTGAAGTCCACCTGCGCGGCCAGCAGGGTCAGGCTGCGCAGCTCGGGCATCGCCTCCAGGCCGGGGCGGCGCTCCGCTGCGGCCAGCGCGGCAGCAGCAATTGCCAGCAGCGTGCCGCCCAGGCAATAGCCCATCGCATGCACCGGCTCGCCGGTGATCGCGTGTACCTCGGCCAGCGGCTCGAACACGCCCAGCTGCAGATAGTCGTCCATGCCCAGCAGCGCGTCCGAAGCATCCGGGTTGCGCCAGGAGGTGATGAAGACCGTGTGCCCCTGCGACACCAGATAGCGCACCAGCGAGTTGTGCGGCGACAGGTCCAGGATGTAGTACTTCATGATCCAGGACGGCACGATGAAGACCGGCTCGCGATGAACTCTGGGCGTGCTGGGCGCGTACTGGATCAGCTCCACCAGATCATTGCGGAACACGACCTCGCCGGGCGTGGTCGCCAGGCCCTGGCCGGGCGCCAGCGGCGGGGTGGCTGCTTCGGCCTCAGCCGGCGCGGGCAGCGGCTCCAGGCCGTGGCGCAGGCGCCAGTCGTTCAGCTTGTTGCGGGCACCGCGCAGCAGACTCTGGCCCTGGCTGCTCACCGCGGTCTGCAGCACCTCGGGCTGGGTCAGCGGCCAGCTCGCGGCGGCCATGAAGTTGCTGGCCTGGCTGCTCAGCAGCCGCATCACCTCGCGGTGGTGCGGGCTCACGCCCGGCAGGGCCAGCGACTGCTGCCACCAGGCCTGGCTGCCATCGAGCAGGGCCTGGCTCAGCTGGCGCAGCGGCTCAGCGGGCTGGGCACCGGCACCTGACTCAGGCGCTGCATCAGCCTGGGTGGCCGACCAGGCCTCCAGCACCGCGGCCGGCCACTGCAGCAGGCGCGTCGCGGCGGTGGCCGGAGAGTTGGCCCAGTTGAGGCTCCAGTCCATGGCGGCCAGGCTGATCGACACCGGCGACCAGCCGGCGCCGGCTCGCGCCTGCAAAGCATGCCACTGGCGATCCAGCCGGGAGGCCGCCTGCAGCGCATCGGCCTGTGCATCTGGCGCATCGTCGAGTTCGGATGGGGCAGGGGAGACGGGCCAGGGAGCGCGCATGTTCGAGTCCTGAGCAGGCAAAGATGAGGCTTGCAGGTGTACCGCATCAACAAGTAGCCGATGTGGCAATGCGGCTGAATCTTGAGCCAGATCAGGTCGCGTTGACGGCCGCAGGCGCTGTCAACAGCGCGTCACACAGCGCTGCCCACACTGACCGTCCCTAGCGACTCTGGCGTGCCCCGCGGGCACGAGCCACATGGAAAAGACGGGTGCAATCGCTTCTCTCGGTCAGCAAAGCCTGCTGCTGCCGGCCTGGGTCAATGCGGCGCTGGGCGCCAACGACCGGCTCAAGCTGGTGCTGACCGTGCTGCAGGCGGCCGCCGCCCATGCGCTGGCGCCGCAGCAGGCGCTGCCGGATCTGCGCCACGAGATGGCGGCAGCGGGCCTGGACGCGCCCTGGCTGCGCGAGCTGGCCGCCAGTGCCAGCCGCGATGCCGAGGATGTGCTGCTGCCCGAGCTGCCGCGCCTGTGCGCGCAGCTGGCCCAGGACCTGGCCATCATGGCGCGGCCGCTGCTGGAGACCGAGACCGATGCGGCCACGCGCCAGCGCTGCGAGCGCTGGCTGGGTCGGCTGGCGTCGGTGCAGGACGATGTGCTGAGCCCGGCCCTGCTGCTGGCGCTGACGCATGGCCATCGCCCCAAGCATGGCGCCGCAGCCAAGCCTGAGGATGACAGCCTGCACCTGCTGGTGATGGATCTGCACAAGCAGCTCAACCAGCTGTCGGCCAGCCTGAGCAGCGAACTCATCGATGGCGCGCATGTCTGGCAGCTCGACGAGGCGGATCGCCCGCGTGTGGCTGCCTTCATGCGCGGCCTGCACAGCACGGCCGCGCTGAAGTTCAAGCACCCCGGGCTGGACACGGCCGCCACGCGCGATGGCGAGCGGCTTCTGATCCAGAACGACATCGGCACCAACGACGCCCATGTGCTGGTGATCCAGGTCAGCGGCCTGCAGATCTCGTTGACCTACTCGGACCTGCATCGCGGCCGCTTCCAGTTCTTCCAGCAGCAGCTTGTGCAGGTGGGCGCGCAGTGGTCGTCGGCCGAATCGCATGTCGATGCGACGCTCAACCATGGCGAGGCCTACCAACTGGGCACCGCGCGCTTCGAGGCTGCCGATGAAGCGGCGCTGCAGCAGCAGCTTGAAGGCATCGGCGCGCGCATCGTGTTCCTGATCGACTGGAACCGCGCGCGCAAGCGCCTGCTGAACTTCGTCAGCAAGGAAGGCGCGGTGGCCGTGCTGGCCGAGGCGGCACGCTTGAAGATCGGCCATATGGGCTGGCTTCTCAGCGGGGGCGAGCGCCTGGTCTTCGATGCGATGCAGGCGCTGGGTGACGATGCCTTTCGTATTGGCGACCGGTTGGATGTGGTGCTGGGCGAGAACGGCGCGCGCGCCTACCTGCTGGAGCTGATGCACCTGGCCACCGCCGCGATGCGCCAGCAGCAGCCCGCCGCGCTGGTGGCCGACGAGGCCCGCCTGCTGCTGGCGCGCCAGCTGCAGCAGCGCCGTCCGGAGTTCGATCTGCTGGGTGAGCATGCTGCCTACTGTGAGGCGCTGGCCGCCATGATCAGCGAGGCCCTCAGCCACGCGCCCGGCCATAGCGACGCGGCCGCACAGCGGGCCCAGCAGGCCAAGAACTGGGAACGCCAGGCCGACCACCTGGTGATGCAGGCGCGTGAGCGCGCGCTGCACCAGCCGCGCTGGCGGGTGTTCGCGCGCCTGGCCGAGCAGTCGGACGATGCTGCCGATGCGCTGGAGGAATGCGCCTTCGTGCTGAGCCTGATCGCCAGCCATCACAAGGGTTGGAGCAAGGAGCTGCGCGCGACGCTGGCTCAGCTGGCCGATACCGTGCTGCAGGCCACGCAGGAGCAGGTCAAGGCGCTCGCGATCGCCCGCGGCCTGGGCGCGGCCAGCGAGGCCGAGGACCACGACGCCTTCATCGCCGCCACCTGGAAGGTGCTGCGTGCCGAGCGCCAATGCGACGAGCTGCTGCGCGAGGCCAAGCGCCATATGCTGGACTGCATCAGCGATCCGGCCTCGCTGATGCTGGCCAATGATCTGGCCACGCAGCTGGAGCTTGCCTCGGACCGCCTGCTGGCCAGCGCCTATGGCTTGCGCGAGCTGGCCTTCAGCAAGAGCGGGGTGAAGGCATGAACCGGCCGGCTGAATTGAACGAGCTGCTGCGTGCCGAGGCGCCTGTCTCGGCCTGGCATCCGGATCTGTTCTGCTTTGGCTGCGAGGCGCCCGGTCCCTTGGTAGAACCAAGCCCCGAGCGGCTGGGTTTCAAGGCCTTCAACCTGCAGCGCATGGCCCTGCTGGGCCTGCCGGTGCCGCCGGGCTTTGTGCTGGGCACCGGCTTCTGCGCCAGTGCGAATGCGCAGGCCGAGGGCGCTTCGGAAGCGGTCTGGCGCCCGGCGCTGCAAGCGCTGCAGCAAGCCAGTGGCCTGCAGCTCGGCGATGCGCGCCGGCCGCTCCTGCTGTCGGTGCGCTCCGGCGCTCCGGTGTCTATGCCCGGCATGATGGAAACCTTGCTGAACATCGGTCTGAGCGATTCCACGCTGGACGGTTTTGTGCGCCTGACCGGCCAGCCGCGCCTGGCCTGGGATGCCTACCGGCGACTGGTGGCGGGTTTCGGCGAGGTGGTGGCCGGCCTGCCGGCCGCAGTTTTCGAAGGCGAGCTGCAGGCGCTGGCCGGCGGTCGCAGTGAGCGCGAGCTGGACTTTGCCGAGCTGCGCGCGCTGACCCGGCGCTTTCTGGCGGTGTACGCGGACGTCGCCGGCCAGCACTTTCCGCAAGACGCCTGCGAGCAGCTGCGCCAGGCCATCGCCGCGGTGTTCAAGTCCTGGCAGAGCGACAAGGCCTGCGCCTATCGCGCGGCGCATGGCATCGCGGACACGTTAGGCACGGCGGTGACGGTGCAGTCCATGGTGTTCGGCAATGCCGGCGCGCATTCGGGTGCGGGGGTGGGCTTCACGCGCGACCCCTCCAGCGGCGCGCCGCAGCTGTGGGTGGATTTTCTGTTCAACGCCCAGGGCGAGGATGTGGTTTCGGGCCGCCGCAGCGCACATGGCCATGCGGTGCTGGCCGAGATCCTGCCTGAGGTGTGGTCGCAGCTGCAAACCGCGGCTGCGCTGCTGGAGCGCGCCTTTGGCGATATGCAGGATTTCGAGTTCACCGTGCAGGACGGCCGGCTCTACCTGCTGCAGACGCGCAGCGGCAAGCGCATGCCGCGCGCGGCGGCGCGCATCGCGCTGGATCTGCTGGCGCAGGGCGTTATCGATGCGGGCACGGCACAGGCCCGCACCGCCGCGCTGGACGCGCAGTCGCTGCGTCTGCAGGTGGTGCTGGCGGCCGATGGCGAGGCGCTGCAGCCGCTGGCCCAGGCCGCCAGCGCCAGCGCCGGCGTGGCGGTGGGCGAGATCGCGCTGGATGAGGCGCGGGCGCGGGCACGCCACGAGGCAGGCGCCCCGGTGATCCTGGTGCGGCGCGATGCCGAGACCTCGGACATGGCCGCGCTCGAACATGCGGCCGGGCTGCTGACGCAACATGGCGCGCGCACCTCGCATGCCGCGGTGGTGGCACGCCAGATGGGCCGCGTCTGCCTGGTGGGATGCGAGAGCCTGCAGATCGATGAGGCGCGGCGCGAGCTGCAGCTGGCCGGCCAGGTGCTGGCGGAAGGCGATCTGCTAACGCTGGACGGCAATGAGGGGCTGATCTATGCAGGCGCCGCACGCACCGAGTGGCGCGATGACACCGCGCTGCTGCAGGCGCTGGAGCGACTGCGCAGCACGGGCTGAGGCTTGGCGGGCGGCGGCCGCGCCGCCCTTCAGTCGCGCGCCTGCGCTGCCGCCGCCACTGCCGCCAGCGCGGCCGAAGCCATGCGCGAGTGCGCGCCGTCGGCCCGGCTGGTCAGCGCGATCGGCACGCGCGCGCCCATCACCACGCCACAGGTCGAGGCGCCGGCCATGTACTCCAGCAGCTTGGCCAGCATATTGCCGGATTCGAGATCGGGCACCATCAGCACGTCGGCGTCACCGGCCACCGGTGAGCTGATGCCCTTGATGCGCGCCGCCTCCAGCGAGATCGCGTTGTCGAAGGCCAGCGGCCCGTCAAGCAGGCCGCCGACGATCTGGCCGCGATCGGCCATCTTGCACAGCGCGGCGGCGTCCAGCGTGGAGGCGATTTTCTCGGTGACTGTCTCCAGCGCCGACAGCAGCGCCACCTTAGGCTGCGGCACGCCCAGCGCATGCGCCAGTTGCAGCGCGTTGCGGATGATGTCGGCTTTCTCTTCCAGCCCCGGCGCGATGTTGATCGCGGCATCGGTCAGCAGCAGCGGCTTGGGATAGCTGGGGATGTCGAAGCGGAACACATGCGACAGACGCCGGCCGGTGCGCAGCGCGGGCTGGCTCAGCACGGCGTGCATCAGCTCGTCGGTGTGCAGGCTGCCCTTCATCAGCATCTGCACCTGCCCCTCGGCGGCCAGCGCGGCGGCACGGTCGGCGGCGGAATGGCTGTGCGGCACGGCCTCGATGCGGGCCCTGCTCAGATCCAGTCCATGCTGCTCGGCCAGCGCGCGGATGCGGTGCTCGGGGCCGATCAGCCAGGGTGCGATCAGGCCGCGCTCGGCCGCCATCAGCGCGCCTTGCAAAGACTCCAGATCGCAGGGGTGGACAACGGCGCAGGCCAGCGGCTCCGGCAGTTGCAGGCTTGCCATCCAGGCGTCCAGCCTGGCCTTGGGGTCGAACAGATGCATGGCCGGCAGGCTGGGGCGCGGACGCTCGATCCTGTGGCGCGGGGCCAGAACGGTGGCCACGCCGCTGATGACCTGCTCGCCCTTCTGGTTGATGGCTTCGCAGTCGAGCTTGACGCGGCCGGCGGCGTCGTCCTTCTCGGCCACGGTCAGCACCACGGTCAGCGTGTCGCCGATACGCACCGGGCGCGAGAAGCGCAGCGTCTGCTCCAGATAGATGGTGCCGGGGCCGGGGAACTCGGTGCCCAGCACCGAGGAGATCAGCGCGCCACCCCACATGCCATGCGCGATCACGCCGTGGAAGCGGGTGCCTTGCGCGTATTCGTCGTCCAGGTGCGCCGGGTTGACGTCGCCCGAGACCCAGGCGAAGGCCTGGATGTCCTGCTGAGTCAGCGTGCGCGTCAGGCGCGCGCTCTGGCCCAGGCTCAGCTCGTCATAGGTGTGGTTGCGCAGCCATTCTTGTGAAATCGGTTCCGGGGCGTTCATCGGGGTGTCCTCAGTGGCAGGCGTGGTGGCCGGCGTCGACGAACAGGGTCTGGCCCGTCATGCCGGAGGAAGCCGGGCTGGCCAGGAAGGTGGCCAGCGCGCCGATCTCCTGCAGCGTGACCAGGCGGCGCAGCGGCGAACGCTGCTGGGCGTCCAGCATCAGTTCGTCGAAGGACTCCAGCCCCGATGCCGCGCGTGTCGGGATCGGTCCCGGCGACACGGCATGGACGCGGATGTTCGAGGGGCCGAGTTCGACAGCCAGATAGCGCACCATCGATTCCAGCGCGGCCTTGATCGGCCCCATCATTCCGTAGTGCGGCACGGCCTGCTGGGCGCCGACGTAGCTCATCGTGATCAGGCTGCCGCCGCGCTCGCGCATCAGCGGCTCGGTGCAGCGCGCCAAGCGGGCGAAGGAGTGGCAGGAGATTTCCATCGCGCGCTGGAAGCCGGCGGCCGAGCTGTCGGCCACGCGGCCATGCAGATCGGCCAGCGGGGCCCAGGCGATCGAATGGATGACGAAATCCAGACCGCCGAGATGTTCGGCTGCCTGCTGCACCAGTTGTTCCAGCGCGCCCTCCGCCTCGACATTGCAGGTCAGCAGCGGCGCCTGCAGCCCGTCGGCCAGCGGCAGCACGGCCGCATGCGCCTTGTCGTTGACGCAGGACAGCACCAGCTCGGCGCCCGCGGCCTTGGCGGCTGTCGCACAGCCATAGGCAATGCTGTGCGCGTCGGCCAGGCCCAGCACCAGGCCGCGCAGGCCGGCCAGAGGCAGGCTGGCGCCAGCGGAAGAGGTGGGCAGGGGGTGGGGCAGATCAGCTTTCATGTGCGAAGCATCGGCCGCCAGCGTGTCAAGGCCGTGACGTGCCCATTTCCAGAGTAATGGATGGAATATCCAGTAAACTGGACGCATGGATATCAATCTTCTCATTGCCCGACGGATGCGTGAATTGCGCGAGGCCCAGGGCTTCTCGCTCGATGCGCTGGCCGAACGCAGCGGTGTAAGCCGTTCCAATATCTCGTTGATCGAGCGCGGCCAGAGCAGCCCGACGGCCACGGTGCTGGACAAGCTGTCCACCGGGTTGGGCGTCACCGTGGCTTCCTTGTTCGAGGATGGCCGCGCGGGCGCAGCCGCCGCCGCACCATCGCCGCTCGCCCGCGTAGACGAGCAGCCGGTCTGGACCGATCCGGCCTCGGGCTATGTGCGCCGCAATGTCTCGCCGAGCAGTCCGCGCTCGCCGCTGCAACTGGTGGACGTGCTGTTTCCCGCCGGGCAGCGTGTGGCATTCGAGACCTCGGCGCGTGATGCCGATGTCTACCAGCAGGTCTGGATGATCGAGGGCCAGATGGAGCTTACCGTGGACGGCACGCCCTGGCTGCTCGAGCAGGGCGACTGTCTGTCGATGCGGCTGAACTGCCCCATCGTCTACCGCAATCCGAGCCGGCAGGCCGCGCGTTATCTGGTGGCCCTGGCCAGTCTGCCCTTCAGCCCTGAAAGGAGTTTCTGATGCAAGAGTCTGTGACGATCGCCCGCCTGGATGCGGCCCAGACACAGGCTGCGCTGCCGCAACTCGCCGAGGTGCTGCTGGACTGCGTGCATGGCGGCGCCTCGGTCAGTTTCATGGCGCCCTTGTCTGACGAAAAGGCGCTGGCCTTCTGGCAGGGTGTGGCCGACGGCGTGGGGCGCGGCGAACGCGTGCTGCTGGTGGCGCAAGACGAGGGCGGCGCCATCCTCGGCACCGTGCAGCTGGTGGTCGCCCAACCCGACAACCAGCCGCACCGCGCCGATGTGGCCAAGATGCTGGTGCACCGCCGGGCGCGGCGGCGCGGCATTGCGCAGCGCCTGATGGCGGCGGTTGAGATTGCGGCGCGCCAGGCCGGCAAGACCGTGCTGGTGCTGGACACCGTCACCGGCGGCGATGCCGAGCGCCTCTACGAGCGTGCCGGCTGGCAGCGCGTCGGCGTGGTGCCCAACTACGCGCTGATGCCCGATGGCTCGCCTTGTGGCACCACCTTCTTTCACAAGCAACTGTAGAAGACGGAGTTCAGAGGCCCAGCTGCTTGATGATGAAGTTCAGCGTTTCGCGCTGCTCGAAGTAGTTGGTGTGGTGCACCTCGGCATTGCGGCCGAAGTCGTGGCGCGCGGCGATGGCCGTCGGCCCCTCGCTCATCGATTCGGTGTCCACCACCAGGTCGTTGGAACCAGGGAACACTTTGTCGGCCACCGCGTTGCTGAAGCGCTTGCCGCGGAACCATTGCCAGAAGCGCCAGCCCGGCTCGGTCGGCTCGAAGTCGCTGGTGATGGCGCAGTACTGCACCTGGGCAGCGGCCGGCAGGCGGTGCAGGCGGATCAGTTCGGGGTTGTTGGAGATGCGCGATTGCGCGGCCAGCCCCGGGATCATGGCAATGGTGCCGTCCAGCACCGGCGTCTTTGCGACCACGCCGGCCACGCTGGTGGCCACCTTCATGATGGCAAGCGGCGCCACCAGCAAGGGCAGATAGGCGGTGGCCAGACCGCCGGCCGCCTTGACCGCGCTGCCGAAGTTGGACAGCAGGCCCAGCGTGGCCTTCAGCCGCGGCGGCGAGGCCAGGCTGGTACCGCCCAGCGGCGAGCCCACCAGCACTGCGCGCACGCTGGCTCCCGGCAGGCCGAAGGCTTCCAGCGCCCAGCGCGTCACTAGGCCGCCGCGGCTGTGGGCAATGATGTCCAGCGTGCCCTGGATGCCGATCAGTTCGCGCTGCAGGTCGAGTGCGTTCATCACCGGGCTGACCGCCAGCGTCGGGTGTTCGAAGGCCAGCACCTCGTCATAGGTGGCGAACACGCGGGTCCAGAATTGCGCACCATTGGGCGCCTTGCTGATCCCGTCCAGAAAGGCCTGCGATTTGCTGAAGGTGCCGTGCACCAGCAGCAGCCGGCGCTTGGCGCCCTGCGGCGGTGCATCCAGCGGCACGGCTATCAGGCCCGCGCCGGCATCGGCCGGCAGCAGCCGCCACAGCCGCGCGGCTTCGGTTAGACGCGGGTTCAGGCGCTCGTCGACGCGCTGCAGAAAGGCGCCGACCGAGTTGGCGCCAATGGTCTCGAACTCGAACACGTCGACCAGTTCGCCGTCCGGTAGTTCGAAGTCGTCGTTGTTGAACAAGCCGCGGCGTCCGCCGGACTTGGCGGGGGCGCCGTCCAGCGCGGCGTCCAGGTGCCACTCCAGCACGCCATCGGCGTTGAGAAACAGCGAGGCGCGATGCAACGGATCGGGCTCACCGCGGCGGGTGGCGCGGCGGCGCTGGCTGGCGGTGGGCAGGCCGGGCGCGGCGGCATCGCTGCCAAACATATCCAGCGCAGCGGCGTCGGCCGAGACTTCGGCCAGGGCCCGGCGCACGGAATCCAGGGTGGGGGCGGCGGTCGTCATCTCAGTTCTCCCCACGCAGCATGGGCAGGGGCGTCACCGCCGCGTCTTCGTCGATGCGCGCGGCCCGGATGTCCAGCATCGAATCGAAACGGCTGCGCCGCGCCAGATTGCTGCGGCCCTGCTCGGCAGCTTGCGCGAAGCTGTTGCGCCAGCACAGGCAGGTGGCTTCCAGCGGCACCAGGCGGCCGGCAGCGATCTCGCCCATGATTTCGCGGAAGTGGTCCTTGACGAAATACCAGCTGTCGGGCTGCAGCGGCGCCGCGGGTGCGCCGGCCTGGTCAGGCGCGACGACACGGCCGACGCTGTCGGAATGTGCCAGTGCGAAATCGTTGAAGTGCTCGGCGGCGCGCCAGTAGCAGGGGAAGGCATGGTCCTGCAGCAGCACGATGGTCGGATAGATGTCGACGTACTCGAGGCAGGAAGCCAGCAGCAGCGCCAGGTCGATGCAGGTGCCACGGCGGCCGTCTACCACCTCGGAGGGCGAGCGCAGGCGCTGCGAGGCGTCGGTAAAGGTGGGCGGCGGGTTGATGTAGGACAGCGGCAGCTCGTAGAGCAGCGCGCACCAGATCGCCTGCACCTGGCGGTCCACGCCGCTGCAGTCGAAGCGCCGGCGTTTCTTGTCGTCCTCGATCAGCACGCTCTGGTAGCCGTCGAAGCCGGCGGTGGGGTCGTCGCGCAGCGCCTGCAGATAGCGCTGCGCGGCGTCGATCACGCGCGCCACCGCCGGGTCGCGCGGCAGCACGAAGGAGGGCAGCCACTTGCGGTTGGCGTCCGAGTCTTCCCATTCGTCGATCGGCAGCAGCGTCACTCGGCGCGTCTCGCGGAACAGCACGGTGTCCTGGAAGCTGACCTCGATCAGCAAGCTGGTGTGGATGCTCTCGCGCACCGCGCGGCTCAGCGTCGAGGCCAGCGAGACGCGGATGCGGTCGGCGATGTCGATGCTGGGCAGGGTGTCGGGAATCTCCACCTGTAGGCGGTAGGGATAGCTGTCGCGGCCCACATGCAGTTCCACATTGACCTCGATGCCGTGCACGGCGCCGATGTCGTCGCCGCGCTTGGCGATGCGGAAGGTGTTGAACAGCGGCCGGTTGTTGTGAAGCATCGAATAGTTCAGCTGCTTGACCTCGTCCACCGTCACGCGCAGATCGTTGCGGGCGGTCTCCGGCGTGACGCGGCTGGCGCTGCCCTCGCGCCAGCGCTGCGCGATGGTGGCCACCGCATCCGGCACGGCAGCTGTCCGGCCCGCGGCAGAAGCGATCGACTCGGCATTCCACAGCACCAGGCCGGTGCCGGTGATGCGCCGGCCCTGTTCGCGCAGCTGCTGCCAGGCATAGCGGAAGGCCGAGGTGACGTCATGCTGGGCCAGGTTCCAGGCGCGGTAGAGGGTGGAAAAAAACAGCTCGGCCAGCGCATCGTCGAAGCTGTCCTGGAAGCCGATAGCCGCGCCCGCCCCCTCGGCCACGCACAGCGCCGCCATGCGCGCCGCCGAGTTGTAGAGGTTGAAGCACACCAGCTCCGGCCGTGTGCCGTCGGCGCACAGCGCCCGCGCCAGCTCGACCGCGCCGACCTCGACGGCCGCGCCGCGGCCGTCGCGCCGGTCATTGCGCATGTAGTAGCCGTCTACCGCGGTGGCCGCGCTGTCGTCGCCGCTCTGGTGGCGCATCGCGCGGGCCTGGTGGTTGTCGACACCGGCCAGGTGGATGATGCGCGGCCGCAGGCGGGCGACGGTCTCGGCCAGCTCGCTGAGCAGCGGGTTGGGCAGCGAGACGAACTCCAGCCCCGCGCTCTCGGCCGCGCTGCGTGCCAGTCGGCGCTCGTCCGCGAAGTCATAGCGTTCGGCCACGGTACCAGGTGGCGCACTCTCGACGTAAAGAAACCGGTCCTGGCAGCGGTCCTTGGGCTGCTTGCCGCGATCCAGATGGCGCACCACCGTCAGCTCGCTCTGCAGCGCCATGCGGCGCGAGCGCGTGGCGGTGGCCAGCACATATTCCCAGGGGAAGATGCGGAACTCCCAGCCCTCGTCCTCGCGCTGGAAGGGCACTGACACCTCGACCAGGCCGCTGTCGACGATGCGCGTCAATGCGGCGTCAGTCAGCCCCAGCTGCGTGACCAGTTCGCGCACCTCGTCGCGCTGGCGCTTGGCGGCTTCGCCACGACTGGCCCAGCGCGAGCGGTTCTGCAGCGCGTAGTTCCAGCGCCAGGCCAACGCCTTCAGCGCAGGCACCGCCCGCAGCTTGATCGGCATGGCGTCGCCCGGCAGACGCAGCTCCACGGCCGTTGCGGGCCGTGCGGCCTTGGGTTTCCTTGTCGATGTGGCCATGCCGAGCTCCCTGAGGCGATGGATTGTTGTGCTGCAGTGTGGCGCTGCATTTGGCCGATGGTCAATCCAAAGCAGAGTGGATCTCTGGTACTGTATATACAATCAGTACTTCGTCCAGTTTGTCTGAGAACCCATGGCGGAGCCTTCCCTGTCCCGAGTCCATCGCAGCCGCCTGATGCAGGTTTGGCGCTCGGCCGGCTGGCCTTGCAAGGACGAGGTCGAGCTGGAGCTGTTGGCCGCCGGGCTGCTGCAGTTGCAGCTGGACGCCGGCGGGCGCGAGACGCTCAGGCTCAGTGATAACGGCATTGCCGCGCTGGCCCAGGCCCGCCAACGCCATGCCCGTGCGGCCAGCTCGCACGACCGGTTGGCGCAGCGCTTTGCCGAGCAGGTGCTGCTGGGTGCTGGCCGCATCGTCTGGCGCGAGCTGGCGCTGCGGGCGCAGCTGGAGGCGCCGGGCACTGAAGCACTGTCCCTGCCCGTGCTGCCGTTGCTGGACGATCAGCCGGCGCCGGCCGCGCCGATGCCGCATATCTGGCGCATGGCGCGGCCCGATCTGTTCTCGGTGCGCCACACCTCGGTGGAGGCCTATCTGCAGCCCATGGTGCACGAGGTCAAGTTCAGCCGCGCCGACCTGCTGTCCGACTTGCGCCATGCCGCCAAGCGCCAGGCCTATGAGTGGCTGTGCAGCGAGTGCTACTACCTGTTCCCGGCGGGGGTGGCCAAGCCCAACGAGATTCCCGAGCAGTTCGGCATCTGGCTGCTGCACGGCAGCGTGGACAGTGGCGAATTCGAGCTGGCCCGGCCGGCGCGCCACCAGCCCTGCAAGCTGCCCTTTGCGGTCTGGCTGGCGTTGGCCAAGGCCACGCCGCTGCGCAGCGAACCCGATGACGCGGCGGCGCCGGCCGCCGCGCAAGCGCAGCTGGGTGAGCCGCTGCAGGATGCCGCTTGAACGAAGCTGCCGCGCCGCCCGACACGGCTGACATCGCACGCTATGCGGTGGCGGTGCGCGAGCTCTGCGAGTTCAGCGCCAAATCGGGCGATCTCGATCTGCGCTTCACCCCAGCGCCCAGCGCGCAGGAAGGCATGGCCGGCCACGCGCTGGTGGCCTCACGGCGAGGCGCCGGCTACCAGGCTGAGCTGCGCCTGAGCGGCGTCTACAAGTGTCTGCGCGTCAGCGGCCGCGCCGATGGCTACGACCCGCAGCGCCATCGGCTGGAGGAGATCAAGACCTACAAGGGCCGGCTCGAGCGCCAGCCCGAGTCGCACCGCTGCCTGCACTGGGCGCAGGCCAAGGTCTATGCTTGGTTGCTGTGCGAGCAAGAAGGGCTGGAGGCGCTGGAGGTGGCGCTGGTCTATCTGGACATCGGCAGCCAGCAGGAAACCGTGTTCAGCGAGCACTGCAGCGCGCAGGCCTTGCAGCAGCATTTCGAGATCCACTGCGAGCGCTTCCTTGGCTGGGCCGAGCAGCAGCTGGTGCACAGAAAGCAGCGCGATGTGGCGCTGCGCGCGCTGGGCTTCCCCTTCGGCGAGTTTCGCGCCAGCCAGCGGCCGCTCTCGGAAGGCGTCTACAAGGCCGCGCTGAGCAGCCGCTGCCTGCTGGCCCAGGCGCCTACGGGCATCGGCAAGACCATGGGCACGCTGTTCCCGCTGCTGAAGGCGGCGCCGGCCGAGCGCCTGGACAAGGTCTTCTTTCTCGCGGCCAAGACCTCCGGCCGGCAGACGGCGCTGGATGCGCTGACGCACTTGAGCAGCAGCCCGCTGCCGCTGCGCGTGCTGGAGTTGGTGGCGCGCGACAAGGCCTGCGAGCATCCGGACCTGGCCTGCCACGGCGAATCTTGCCCGTTGGCGCAGGGCTTCTACGAGCGCCTACCGGCAGCACGTGCCGCTGCCTGCGCTGAATCCGGCGGCCTGCTGAACCAGGCCCGTGTGCGCGAGCTGGCGCTGGCGCATCAGGTCTGCCCCTATTACCTGAGCCAGGAACTGGCGCGCTGGGCCGATGTGGTGGTGGGCGACTACAACTACTACTTCGATCTCGGCGCGTTGCTGCACGGCCTTACCCTGGCCAATGGCTGGCGCGTCGGCCTGCTGGTGGACGAGGCGCACAACCTGGTGGAGCGCGGCCGCAAGATGTTCACGGCCGAGTTGCTGCCCGACACGCTGGCGCAGGCCCGGCGCGGCCAGGCGGCCAAGTCCACGCCCGTCCTCAAGCGCGCACTCGACAAAGTGCGCCGGGCGTGGGTGGCGCTGGACAAGGCGCAGAGCGCCGACTACGCGCTGCAGCCCGAGTTCCCGCCCGCACTGCTGGCCGCGCTGCAGCAGTGCAGTAGCGCGATCACCGAACATTTCAGCGAACACCCAGCCGACAGCGATGCCGCGCTGCAGGCCTTCTACTTCGAGGCCCTGCATCTGGCGCACATGGCCGAGCTGCTGGATGCGCATTCGCTCGTCGATGTCAGCCGCGCGCAGGCGCTGCACAAGCCGGGGCAATCGCTCGTCTGCATCCGCAATGTGGTGCCGGCGCCCTTCTTGAAGCCGCGGTTTGAGGACGCGCACACCTGCACGCTGTTCTCGGCTACCTTGCAGCCCATGGCCTATTACGCCGACCTGCTGGGCCTGCCGGCCAGCCATGTGCAGATCGAGGTGGGCTCGCCCTTTCAGGCGGAACAGCTGCAGGTGCATATCGCGCGCCGCATCTCCACCCGCTATTCCGACCGCCAGCGCTCGCTCGCGCCGATCGCCGAGCTGATGGCGCGCCAGTACCGCGAGCGGCCGGGCAACTACCTGGCCTTCTTCAGCAGCTACGACTACCTGGCGCAGGCGCTGGAAGCGCTGCAGCGCCTGGACCCGCAGCTGCCGGTGTGGGCGCAGCAGCGGCGGATGTCCGAGGCGGCGCAGCGCGAGTTCCTGGCCCGCTTTAGCGAGCACAGCCAGGGCATCGGCTTCGCAGTGCTGGGCGGCTCTTTCGCCGAAGGGGTGGACCTGCCGGGGCGGCGCCTGATCGGCGCCTTCCTGGCCACGCTGGGCCTGCCGCAGATCAACCCAGTCAACGAACAGATCCGCGAACGCATGCAGCAGCTCTTCGGCGCCGGCTACGACTACACCTATTTCTATCCCGGCCTGCAGAAGGTGGTGCAGGCCGCCGGCCGGGTGATCCGCACGCCCGAGGACCAGGGTGTGCTGCACCTGATCGACGACCGCTTCGCGCGGCCGGAGGTGCAGCACTTGCTGCCCGCTTGGTGGAATCTAGGCTAGCGCCAGCAGTTGGGCGCGGAAAGCCTCGGGCATCGGCGTGGCGCGGCGCGTCTGGCGGTCGGTGAAGACCACACCGATCTTGCCGCGCGCCACCTCGCGGCCGGAGTCGACATCGCTCATCAGGAACAGCAGGTCGAAGCCATACCGATTCAGGTCGGTGGGCTGCATCGCCACCCGCATGGTCTCGCCGTGGAAGCCTTCGGACTTGTATTGCGCGCCGATGTCGGCCACCACGATCGGATGCCCCGCGACATCACCCTCGCGATAGCCGAGCGACTTGAAGAAGCGCACCCGCGCCTCCGACACCAGCGTCAGCAGCTGCGCGTTGTCCAGGTGGCCGCCCTGGTTCACATGGCTGATGTAGATCTGGATCTCGGTGGCGAAGGCGAGGAGGGCGGGGATGTCGAACTGCAGGCGGGGCATGGCCGTGGGCAAAGGTCGTGATGAGCGGGATTGTCGCCGGCCGGCTCAGGGCCTCACTGCAGGGCCTGGGCTGCGGCCACGCAGACGCGGTCGCGGCCCTCGGCCTTGGCGCGGTAGAGCGCGCGGTCGGCGGCATCGATCAGCGCGGCCGGTGCGGTGCCGGCCTCGGCCGCGCAGGTGGCCACGCCGATGGACAGCGTTACCGCGCAGGGCAGGGTCTCGGTGTTGCCTTGTTCTGCGAGGACACGGCGGCACAGCTCGGCCCGCTCGGCCGCCGCGTCTGGCCCCACGCCGGGCAGCACCAGCAGAAACTCCTCGCCGCCCCAACGGCAGCAGATGTCGCTGGAACGCATGTGCTGCAGCAGCAGCGCCGACACCTGGCACAGCACCGCGTCGCCCGCGGCATGGCCGTGGCGGTCGTTGATCTGCTTGAAGTGGTCCAGATCGATCAGCAGCAGACTCAGTGGCAGGCCTGCGCGCGCGCAGCGGTCGAGCTCGCGCTGCAGCGTGTCATCGAGATAGCGGCGGTTGTACAAGCCGGTCAGCGGGTCGCGGTTGGCCTGCTCGCGCAGCTGAGCCTGCAGGGCCTGGATTGCCTCCAGCCGCTCCTGCAGCGCCGACTCGCTCTGGCGCAACTTCTGCCTGGTGTTGTGCAGCGTCACGGTGCGCTGCTGCGCGTCCTGCGCGAACAGGATCAGGTAGACCGCCAGTGCGGCCATGCACAGCAGGCTTACCGGCAGGCTGGTTTCGGGCTTGAAGGCGCTGGCAGCGCCGCCGAGGACCAGGGTCAGCAAGGCGCCGACCATGGCCGCGCCCAGCGCCTGCAGCACCCCGCGGCCGGCGGCGAAGGCGGCCAGGTTGATGCAGCCGCAGATGATCAGCGTGAAGCAGATCCACAGCGGTGCGCCCAGCACGGCGGTCCAGATGCCGAAGCAGAAGCTGTCCAGGCGCAGGTTCCAGATCTCGGCGGCCAGCGGGTCGGGCGCACGGCGTGCGCGCAGATAGACCAGATGCGGATAGACCAGGAACTGCAGACTCATGAAGCCCCAGTGCCACAGGCCGTAGCCCTGTTCCTGAAAGTACAGCGCCAGGATGCTGAACGCCATCAGCCATGAACCCGCTCGGTTGCGGTGGTTCATGCGCACGACCCAATGGGTCGATCCGGTCGAAGCGATCGAAGCGGCCGGGTTGGCCGATGCGGCCGTGGTGTCTCGTGGTGCTGGCGTCATGAGGCTCGGCCATTGTTCCACGGCCCCGGCCCGGGCCGGCGGTGCCAGGCCGGCAGCCGTGCGCCAGGCAGCAAGTCCTTCACGGCGCGCGCCGCCTGGTCGATGGCGCCATGCGCATAGGCAAAGGCGCCGGCGTCGGCATTGGCGATGGCGATGGCGATGCGGCCCCAGCGTCGCCGCGCGGTCTCGATCGGCAAGGGGCCGGCGGGCCAGTATCGGTCCCAGGGCCGCATGTATTCATAGGCATAACCGTGCGGCCAGCGGTTCACCGTGATGGCTTCGATGCTGCGCGTGCCATCGAAGCCGAACGGCCCCAGCGCCTGATCGAGCAGCGAGCGGATGCTGGCCTCGAACTCGTCAAAGCCCAGGACCAGCAGCCGGCGCCGGCCGGCCGCGGCCTGCTGGCGCGGCGGGCTGCCGGCCGGGCCGTCCAGCAGCACCGCACTCAGGTGCAGCAGGATCGGGTCAGCGGGCGTTTCGGCAAAGCGGTAGCGGCCCACGCTGACCGGAAAGTCCAATGCCGCGCGCTGCCAGAAGCTGCCGGGCGCACTGAAGCCACTGATGCCGGCGCGTGCGAAGGCCTGCCAGTCGGACAGCAGCACATTGGCATAGACCAGCGGTACCTTGACCTGGTCCAGCAGGGCTTCACGCTGCAAGGCGGGCAGCTCGGGGCATAGCGTCGGGATGGCCCGGTTGAAGCAGGCCAGCAGCACCTGATCGGCGCGCACTGTCTGCAGCGCGCCGCTGGCATCCTCGTAGCTGATATCCACCGCGCGGGCCTGGCCAACCGGGCCGACATGGCGCACCGATTGCACAGGCGCTTTCAGCCGCAGCCGCACCGGCGCGCCCGGGCGGTCGAGCTGCTGATCGTCGCGCGCCGCCAGCACCAGCGATTCCATGCCCGTGCCCGGCAAGGCAGCCGGGATCAGGCTGCGCAGCAGCGCGCGCGCCAGGCCGGCATTGCCGTCGGGGAAGTGGTAGATGTAGTCGTCCCGGCCCAGCATCAGCTGGCGTGCGCTGGGGCTCATCAAGCGGTCGGGCAGGCGGCCCAGGCCCATTGCCTCGAAGCCGGGCAGGCCCAGCGCATAGGCATCCAGCGCGCTCACCGCGTCGGTTCCGGCGCCCAGGTAGTCCTTGCTGCGGTCGGCTAGATAACGGCAAATATGAGCGTCCAGTCCGAGCGACTCGGTCAGCAGCTGGTCGTAGCTGATCGCGGCCAGCCGCGCGCGCTTGGCCTGCGGGCTCAAGTCCGCGAAGGGGTCGCGCGGCGCAGTCCACAGCTGCAGCAGATCACGCCGGGCGGCCTCGCTCAGCGGCAGCTGGTCCAGCGTGGCGGCCGGCGGCATAGCGGGCTCGCGGCGCAGCAGCCGCGTCTGGCCCCAGGCTTCGGCACTGAACAGCGTGGCGCTGCGCGTCAGGCCGTGGCGCTGCGACCAGCCTTGGTCATACCAGGACTCGAACTGCGATAGATCGATGTCCAACCCCTGCAGCAGGGCCCGCGCGGCGGGCGACCACAGGCCTGGCGAGTCCAGCGACTGCGAGCCGCCATAGCCGATCAGGCGGCGGCCGTTGCGTGCGACGAACTCATTGCGCAGCGCATGCCCGCCCAGATTGGGCTGGGCTTCCAGCAGCAGCATGCGCACTGGCCGGCCGGCATGGCGGCGGTACCACCAGGCGGCGGCCAGGCCGCTGAGGCCGGCGCCGACGATGACGAGGTCGTAGTGTTCGTCGCGCTGCGCATCGAAGTCCGGCATGGCTGGCGGGGCGGCACCTGCGGCGCGGGCATGCAGCGTGGCTGCACTTGCCAGCTGCTGGCCGTCCAGGCGCCGCTGCGGTGCGGCGTCGCCAAGCGGATCGGCCAGTGTTGCGCCGCCCAGGCCGGCGAAGGCCACTCCGGCCAGCAGGTCGCGGCGGGTGACACCGTCACGATCTGGAGCCTT
>PNNH01000102.1 GCA_013824165.1 Methylibium sp.
GCTGAAGCACAGGATCCAGTCGTGCGTGTTGGCGATGAAGAGCTGGTCGATCCAGTCGTCATCCTTGGTCTGCGTGGCCTGCTTGCCGCGGCCGCCGCGGCGCTGGGCGCGGTATTCACTGAGCGCCTGGCTCTTGATGTAGCCGGTGTGCGAGAGCGTCACCACCATATCGGTCGGCGTGATCAGGTCTTCGGTACCTAGCTCCTGGGCGTTGTGTTCAATCACGCTGCGACGCGCGCCGAGCTTGGTCTGGCCAAACTCCTGGCGAACCTGCAGCAGCTCCTCGCCAATGATGACGGTCACACGCTCAGGCTTGGCCAGGATGTCCAGCAGGTCAGCGATCTGCGACATCACGTCCTTGTATTCGCCGACGATCTTGTCCTGCTCCAGGCCGGTCAGGCGCTGCAGACGCATCTGCAGGATCTCGCCCGCCTGGTCTTCCGAGAGCCGGTACAGGCCGTCGGTCTGCATGCCGAACTCGATGCCGAGGCCGTCGGGGCGATAGGCCTGGCTGCCGCCTTCGGCGCGCGACAGCATCTCGCGCACCAGCGAGGAGTCCCAGCTCTTGCTCATCAGCGCGGCCTTGGCGACCGGCGGCGTGGGCGAGCTCTTGATGGTCTCGATGAACTCGTCGATATTGGCCAGCGCGACGGCCAGACCTTCCAGCACGTGGCCGCGTTCGCGCGCCTTGCGCAGCTCGAAAATCGTGCGGCGCGTCACCACTTCGCGGCGGTGCTCCAGGAAGACGGTGATCAAGTCCTTCAGGTTGCACAGCTTGGGCTGACCATCGATCAGCGCCACCATATTCATGCCGAAGGTGTCTTGCAGCTGGGTCTGCTTGTAGAGGTTGTTCAGCACGACCTCGGGCACCTCGCCACGCTTGAGCTCGATCACCACGCGCATACCGGACTTGTCGCTCTCGTCCTGGATGTGGCTGATGCCTTCGATCTTCTTTTCCTGCACCAGCTCGGCGATCCGCTCCAGCAGGGTCTTCTTGTTCACCTGGTAGGGAATCTCGTCCACGATGATGGACTGACGCGAGCCGCGGTCGATGTCTTCAAAATGCACCTTGGCCCGCATCACCACCTTGCCGCGGCCGGTGCGGTAACCATCACGCACGCCCGATATGCCGTAGATGATGCCGGCGGTCGGAAAATCCGGTGCCGGGATGATTTCCATCAGTTCATCGATCGAGACATCCGGGTTCTTCAGCGTGTGCAGGCAGGCGTCGACCACCTCATTGAGGTTGTGCGGCGGAATATTGGTGGCCATGCCCACGGCAATGCCCGCTGCGCCATTCACCAGCAGATTGGGCAGGCGCGCCGGCAGCACCAAGGGCTCCTTCTCCGAGCCGTCGTAGTTCGGCCCGAAATCGACGGTTTCCTTGTCGATATCGGCCAGCATTTCGTGCGCGATTTTGTCCAGGCGAATTTCGGTGTAACGCATCGCCGCTGCGTTATCACCATCGACCGAGCCGAAATTGCCTTGGCCGTCGACCAGCATGTGGCGCAGGCTGAAGGGCTGAGCCATGCGGACGATGGTGTCGTAAACGGCGGTATCGCCATGCGGGTGGTACTTACCGATCACATCGCCAACGATACGGGCCGACTTCTTGTAGGGCCGGTTCCAGTCGTTATTCAACTCGTGCATGGCGAACAGCACTCGCCGATGGACCGGCTTCAGGCCGTCGCGCGCATCGGGCAGTGCGCGCCCCACGATCACGCTCATGGCGTAATCGAGGTACGAGCGACGCATCTCCTCTTCGAGGCTGATGGGCAAAGTCTCTTTGGCGAACTGGGTCATGCGCGGGGCGCGGCGCGAATCGATTGATGCGCGCCAGCGTCAAAATGGACGGGAGCGTGGATTCTAATTGCGCGTGCCTGTCGTGGCTTCGCAACATTGTCGCGATGGCGGGCGAGGAGCGCAGCCACAATGCTTTCGTCTGGGTGCCCTATGGCACAATCGACGAGTCCCCAGGAGAGGCCGATAGGTATCTGTTTGCTCCTGTGGTTTTTGTTCCAGTTGTGGATATACGCAGGGCAACTGCGGCCTTCCTTGAGAGGAGAATCATGAAGAAACTGAATCGCGTGGCGTCGCTCTTCGCAGTCGCTGCCGTTGCCAGCTCTGGCGTCTTTGCTCAGACCGTGGATAACTGGCGTGCTACGGACGGCACCGTCTGGAAGAACGGTACGAACGAACTGTGCTGGCGTGATGCCGGTTGGACCCCGGCCACTGCCGCCAAGGATTGCGACGGCGCGCTGAAGCCGGCTCCCAAGGCTGAGGCTCCGAAGCCGGCTGCCCCGGTCGCCCCGGTCGCTCCGCCTGCGCCTCCGAAGCCGGTGACCCCGCCTGCACCTCCGAAGCCCGTGAGCGAGAAGGTGACGTTTGCAGCTGATGCCTTCTTCGACTTCGACAAGGCTGTCCTGAAGACGGAAGCCAAGGCCAAGCTGGACGACCTGGTCAGCAAGACCGGCGGCATCAACCTGGAAGTCATCATCGCCGTCGGCCACACCGACAGCGTGGGCTCGGATGAGTACAACCAGAAGCTGTCTGTCCGTCGCTCGGAAGCTGTGAAGGCTTATCTGGTGACCAAGGGTGTCGAGAAGAACCGCGTCTACACCGAAGGCAAGGGCGAGAAGCAGCCTGTGGCCGACAACAAGACTTCTGAAGGTCGCTCGAAGAATCGCCGCGTCGAGATCGAAGTTGTCGGTACGCGCAACCTGAAGTAATGCACTGACTTCGGTCAGTTCTACGAGAGCCCCGCCGAGGCGGGGCTTTTTCATGTCTGCTCGATACACGAAGGTGAGCTCTTCGCTTCGGCTACTATTTCAGAATGACGAATGCTGACCCGCAGGAACTTGCCAAATTTGGCGAGTTGGCCCACCGCTGGTGGGACCCAGAAAGTGAGTTCAAGCCTCTCCACCAAATCAACCCTCTTCGCTTGGCGTGGATCGACAGCCTGTGCCCTCTAGCGGGGCGTTCGGTTGTAGATGTGGGTTGTGGTGGGGGAATTCTCAGTGACTCGATGGCGCGACGTGGTGCGCAGGTGCTGGGGATTGATCTTGCAAGTCGAGCATTGAAGGTTGCCAGGCTCCATGCGATGGAGGCGGGCACAGAGTCCGTCGAGTACCGTGAGATCGCGGTCGAGGCATTGGCTGAAGAGATGCCTGCAGCGTTTGACGCCGTGACTTGCATGGAGATGCTGGAGCACGTGCCGGATCCTGCTTCTGTGGTGAGAGCCTGCGCCGCCTTGGTCAAGCCTGGCGGCTTTGTCTTCCTGTCCACCTTGAACAGGAATATGAAGTCTTTTTTGTTGGCGATTGTTGGCGCTGAGTACGTACTGAAGATGCTGCCCACCGGCACGCACGAGTACGCCCGCTTCATTCAGCCTTCTGAGTTGGCACAGGCCTGTCGAGACGCCGGGCTGGAGCTTTGCGCCAGCCGTGGCCTGAGTTTCAATCCGCTGACGCAGCGCTACGCGCTGGGCTCGGACACCGACGTCAACTATCTGTTCGCATGTCGGAAGCTACTTTGAGGGACGCTCCATTGAGCGCAGCGCTGGATGTCGAAATCCGTGCGGTGCTGTTCGATCTCGATGGCACCCTGGTCGATAGCGCGCCGGATCTTGCGGGAGCGGCCAACGAAATGCGGGCAGTTTTCGGCTTGCCTGCATTGCCATACGAACTGCTTCGCCCGATGGTTGGGACCGGCGCTCGGGGCATGCTGGACGTCGCGTTGTCAATCGGGCCGGGTCATGCCGACTTTGAGCGGGTGCGTGAAGACTTTCTTGGGCGCTACGAGCTGCGTATGCTCCGATCGACCACCCTGTTCCCGGCTGTGGACGGTCTGCTTGACTCGCTTGGTTCGCAAGGCTTGCCTTGGGGCATTGTCACCAACAAGGCCGAGCGTTTTGCGATCCCTTTAACCGAAGCGCTGGGCCTTCGAGGGCGGGCGGCAGCGCTTATTGCTGGTGACAGTACGCCGCACGCCAAGCCGCATCCCGGTCCCTTGCTGGAGGCAGCACGTCGGGTAGGCGTTGACCCTCGACATTGTGTCTATGTCGGTGATGACATCCGAGATGTGCAGGCAGGTCATGCGGCCGGCATGGCAACGGTTGCCGCCTCTTGGGGCTATCTCGGGCGAGGCGAGCCCGTTGGCGCTTGGGGTGCAGATATTGTTGTGGAAAGACCGGAACAGCTCTTGAAGTCCTTGAGACTGGCCTAAAATGCAGACTTGAGGGGCCGACCAGGTTTCGACGTGGGTGCGGATCCGAAGTAGGGCATGTCGAGCACCAGTCCGCTCGTAAAACCACTGGAAACAAAGTAACTGCAAACGACTCTACGTTCGCACTCGCCGCTTAATACCGGCCGAGCTTCTCAACGGCAGGCCAATGGGCCGGGCTCAAGTCGCAAGACCGAAAGCTGAGAAGACATTCACATTGGCTGGTTTCCTGTCGGGTCACTCGGTAGGGAACAAGATTAAGTGACTGGCGGGAAAGGTAGTGTGCCGCTGCACGACCTGAACGCGAGATTCAAATCAGACGGCTAAACATGTAGAACTGCCCGGTGATGGCTTGCGGACGCGGGTTCAATTCCCGCCGGCTCCACCATCCAACGATCTCAGGACGTCCAAGACGGTCCTGAGAAAACCGAAAGGCCTAAGTGAATCAAGCACTTAGGCCTTTTTCTTTTGCTCGCGGTCTCCCATGGCAACCCCGTAGGTTCGGCTGGCAATACAGTAATTTTTACAGTAACTTGGAAAAAGCACACGAAGTGCGCCAGGAGTTACTGCCCTTCATCTCCAAGCGACTTCTCGCCACGCCATCGTCCAAAAGAAACGAACCAGACGACGACTCGCCCGGTCTGTCGAGCTATGACGCCCAGAACGCCAGTGATGAACTCATCCATACCGTCTCACGTGATGTGTGCGGATCGTTAACGATTTTTGCAGAGCATTTAGGCATGCTCACAGGCAGGTCGCTAGGTCGTCCGGCTCTCCCATGGAGCGGACACAGGCAGGCGGCTTCTTCAGCCCGTTATCCGCGGCTTCCGGCCAGGAACGGAAGTTCGGTGGGGGATGCGGATATTCACACGATCAGCTGGATGCCGTCTTTGGTCGGCGGCGGCAGGGTTACCCATCCGAAAAATCAGCATTTTGCTGATGGTGATCCGGCCACTCTTACTTTAAGTTGCGGAGATTGTGCGTCCCCGCTAGAAGATCAGGGAACCGGCCGATGAGAGAACGAGCTGCTGCCGAGCTTCACGCAAAAGCACAGCGCATGCCCAGTGCGCAATCGCTGGAATCGGGGCAGCGCGAGGCGCGTGGAGCACCCAGCGCCTACGCACGGCGAGTGAATGTCAGCCCTCGCCAAGCGGTGCAGCGCCAAGCAATGGCACAGATTCAAGGGCGGGCCGCAGCACCTGGCCCGGCCTGGCACTTGGGGCGACAGACCGTGGCGCAGCACCAGGCCTCGCAGCCTCGGCGCGTACTTCAGCGCCAGCCCGTGGCGCAACTGGCGCTGAACGAGGACGATACCCAGCGATTCCAGAAATGGCTGGCCGAGCAGCCATTTAAGCTCAGCGAGCGACAGCAGGCCAGCATCATTCGGTATTGCAACACGGTGGACACTGCCGTAGACCAGGCCAAGCTGGACGCTGAAGCGGACGTCAATATCGCAAAGAAGCAAAAGCTCTACGCCACCTTGAGCTCGGGGCGCGGCAAGGCAGCAGATAGAGCCAAAACGCCGCAAGATCGGCAAAGCATCTTGCATGCTAAGCAGCGAATTGACGATGCAATTGAGGAGCTGGGCGCTGCGCGGGAGCACGGTGGGCTGGGTCCTGAGTTGGTCAGCGCCGTCGACAGCCTGGCCGAGGTGCTACTGGAGACGCACCCATCAGATCGATTCACCTATGTGCTGATGGGCAACAGCCCAGCACCGTTGCTGGCCTGGCTGCTGGTGAAAGGCTACGACGAGGCAGCGGTGCATCTGCCGCTGGGCGGCTTGACCACGCCGGTGGGCGAGAAGGTCACCGAGTCCATAGGCAGTGGCGCCTTGCCTGCGCCTATTCGCGACTACTTCGATACGGCGCTGCGCCCCGCGCTGGAGCGTCGGCTGCCGCTGGTTCTGATCGACTATGTCTCCACTGGCGGCAGCCTGGTGAAAACGGCGGACTACATCAAGCGCTGGTTGGCAGAGCGCAGGGTCGACTTGCCCGTTACGTTTTTTGGCTATTCAGAGCACACCTTTGACGAAACTCCGGCGCTCACAGACTCGCCACACGAAGGTGTACTGGCTACCTCACAGGGCAAGGCTGAGAATATTTTCACCAAACTCAACGCTGACAAAGCGGTGAAGGAGGTCTTGCTCATCAAGGGGCCTGCCACGCTGGACATCGGCGATCTGCTGAAAGGGCAGGTGCCCAATGCGCAACCCGGCCATTGGCACCGCGTGCTGCGCCTGATGCGCGATGCCTTGACGCGGGACGACTGAGCCTGCCACTCAGGGGCCTAGTAGCCGCTTGTCCCAGTTCTCTGTCTCGCCGGATTCAAGGCGGCGGCGAACGAGCTTGGCCCACGAGGATATCGGCACAAGGATCGTCCTCCGTCTCGTTAGTGAATCACCCCGGGTTTCGAGGAGGCTCCGATTCTGGAGAATGGAACCATGAAGAAGTCCCCGAAGTTTTCACCCGAGGTGCGCAAGCGCGCCGTTTGCATGATGCTGGAGCGCCGTCACGAGCATCCGTCGCAGCGGGCCGCCGTGGAGTCCATCGCCGGCAAGATTGGCTGTATGCCGCAGACGCAGCACACCTGGGTCCACCAGCATGAGTTTGATGCCGGCCAGCGCGAAAGCGTCTCGACAGCCGAAGCGCAGGACATCAAGGAGCTGAAGCGAGAGAACCGCGAACTGCGCAAGGTCAACGAAATCCAGAATTCGCTTCTGCCTTGCGCTGCGGTGTTGTTTCCGGGGAGCCCGGGCGTCGGCCAGCCTCTGCCGTTCAACGTCCAGACATAGGTTACAGGAGGTGGAGTCGTCGAAATCAGCCCTAGTCGGAAGCGCTCGTTCCGCTGTCATTCAGGATTGCCTCCAGCCTTGCCCCCAGTCGAGGCAATGCATCCCGTTTCTCGATTGCGTAGTCATGATGCATGTAGCGCCGCCGCACTCGGCTGCCGGCCAGTACATGGTTTTGGCAGCGATCAATGATGTCGGGCAGGACTCCAAGGGCTTGCATCATGGTTGCTGTGGTTCGGTGCATATCGTGAACTGCACAATCAATTGGCACAGGTCTGAAAACCGCCACATTGGGTGTAAACGGGTGTCAATTTGGAAGCGAGATACACCAATAATTCCCGATCGGTAAGTATTCTGTCAATCCATGACCTAATCGCATGCAGAATTCCCGATCGGGAAATATCGCTTGTGCATACTCCGGTTGTGGCTTATAATTTCCCGAACGGGAAACTGCGAAAGCCATGGCATCCATTCGATCACCTCAACAACTCGGCGATGCACTACGTGCCGCTCGAAAGCAGCTCGGGCTGACCCAACCCCAGTTGGCGCTGGCAGCAGGGGTGGGTGTGCGCTTCATTGTCGACCTTGAAGCAGGCAAACCCACCGTAAGACTGGAAAACGTACTGCGGGTCATTGATGCCTTGGGTGGTGAGATCCAGTTGAGCGGATTGCCGGCCGTTGCAATCGAAGATCGAAGAGAAGACTCCGACCATGGCGCATGAGCTGGAAGTCTGGCTTTTTGCCGATCGCGTCGGCACGCTGGCCCTGGTCGATGGACGACTGAATTACTGCTATGCATCCGACTGGCTGTCGCGTCCAAATGCCGTCGCCTTGTCAGCCTCGCTGCCCCTGCAAGCGGAGCCGTTCGACGATCGCAAAGCGCGTCCCTTTTTTGCTGGTCTGTTGCCTGAAGGGCAGATGCGCCGCCTGATTGCACAGCAGTTTCAGGTGTCTGGCCAGAACGACTTTGCGCTGCTGGACCACATCGGCGGCGAATGCGCCGGGGCCGTGACCTTCCTTGAGCCGGGGCAGGCTTGGCCTGTGCCGACACGCAGCGATGACGTTCAATGGCTGAGCGACGACGAAGTCGTTGCCATCCTGGATGAATTGCCGCGTCGCCCCATGCTGGCAGGCCAAGACGGCTTGCGGCTTTCCTTGGCTGGTGCCCAGGACAAGTTGCCAGTGGTTTTCGATGGTGCCCGCATTGGGCTACCCCTTAATGGCACGCCCAGCTCCCACATCCTGAAACCGGCCATCCACGCCGTTGAAGACAGTGTGATCAACGAAGGGTTTTGCATGGCGCTGGCTGAGGCCATGCGACTCAAGCCAGCGAAATCGAAAATTCACTTTGTGCTGGGTCGCTCGTTTCTGCTAGTTGAGCGCTACGACCGACTGATTGACGTCCAGGGGCACCGGCAACGGCTTCATCAAGAGGACTTCTGCCAGGCACTTGGCGTGGTGCCCGAAATGAAGTACCAGAATGAAGGTGGTCCGGATCTGACGCTGTGTTTTGATCTGGTGCGCAGTGCGACGCGCCCCAGTGCGCCGCATGTCCTGCGACTGCTCGACTACGTGATCTTCAATGCGTTGATCGGCAATCATGATGCGCACGCCAAGAATTTCTCTCTGCTGTACTCAGGCAAGGCCCCCGTTCTGGCACCGTTCTACGACACGCTGTCGACGGCGGTGTATCCAACACTGACACAAAAGATGGCGATGAAAATCGGCAGCAAGTACAAGTTCAGCGAAGTCCAGGCGCGGCACTGGGAGCAGTTTGCCGAAGGCGTCGGCTTCACCAAGGCTCAGGCCAAACGGCGCATTCTGGAATTGGCAAAGCTACTGCCAGCGACGGCGCACAAGCTCCAGTCTGACCCCGGACACAGTTTTGCTGGCAATGCCGTGGTTGAGCAAATCAATACCTTGATTGAACAACGCTGCGCCCTGACGATTCGGCGACTCACCGACCCCGCCGCCGAACCCTCGGTCTGAACCACCATGCGGACGCGGGTTCGATTCCGGAATTGGGAATTGAACTGACATCCAATCGCAGACGGGTTTGAGGCCCGTTCCCGGCGACCAGCCTGGCTGGAAAGCCCGCTTGCAGGTCTACGATCCGGCAGATTTTTCGATTGAGTTCGCAGCCAGCCCGCCGAACTGAAGGGTTTGGACGATCTCCAGGCGGTTTTTTCGTCTGAAGTCCCTTCGTTACGAGGGACTCCGGCCAGCCGTGCTACGGGAAGAGGCCGCCGAAACATCCTACTTTCAACATTTTCGAGCCAGAATGCGACTGTATTCTTCGCTTGGCCTGCGGTTGGGCGGACGATACGTTCGAAAGTTACCTGACCGGGGGGGGCTCTACCTGTTGTTGGGTCGTGTCAGGTCAACCGTCAGTAGGATCTCGCCATGTCCGTCGATACTCGTTTCTCATATGAGTCTGCATTCTCGCGGAACATTGGATGGTTCACGGAAAGTGAACAGGAAAGGTTACGCAATTGCAGGGTCGCAATCGGTGGCTTAGGTGGGGTTGGCGGTAGCCATGCAATCACGCTCGGTCGAATGGGGATCGGCAAGTTCACCATTACCGATCTGGACACCTTTGACTGGCCCAATATGAATCGTCAGGCGGGCGCGTTTGCGTCGACGATTGGGCAGCCCAAATTGGACACCCTGGCATCAACACTTGCCGACATCAATCCGGAGGTCGATCTGCACCTGATGCCGGGAGGGATCAATCCCGGGAATATTGACGAGTTTCTAGCCGGCGCAGACCTCTACATGGACAGCCTCGACATATTCGCGCTGGACGTCCGACGTAAAGTCTTTGCACGCTGTTGGGAGCTGGGGATTCCGGCAGTGACCGCTGCTCCGATGGGTATGGGCACGGCGTTCCTGGCGTTCCGGCCGGGTGGGATGAGTTTTGAGGACTATTTCAGCCTCGACGGTTTTGGGTTTGAAGATCAAGTCCTGAAGTTCATTGTGGGCGTGTCTCCATCCATGCAGCAGCGCCACTATCTGCTCAATCGCGGATCGGTCAATCTGTTCGAGAAGAAGGTGCCGTCCACGGCGATAGGCATTGAGTTGGCGGCCGGTGTGGCCTGCGCGAATGCCGCCAAGCTGCTGCTGGGGCGAGGTGACGTGGTGGTCGCGCCAAGAGGCCTTCACTTTGATGCGTATCGGAACACGCTTCTGAAGACATGGCGGCCAATGGGCAATCGCAACCCGCTTCAGCGCTTTATGTTCTGGTACATCAAGCGCATGCTGCGCCGTGCGAGGGTGGGCTAGAAACGAAAAAAGCCTGTCACAACGTGACAGGCTTCTTGCGCACCCTTCTCAAGCACCGGGCAGCATCCGAAGACGCTGCCCATGTATCTTGAACTTAGGCCTTGCGGCGACGTGCAGTTGCAACGCCGATCAGGGCGAGACCGGCCAGAGCCAGCGTGCCTGGCTCGGGAACGTTGAACGTGCCGCTACCGTCGTGGTTGGAAGTCAGGCTGAACGAGTCGGTGCCTGCGTTGTACTGGAACTGCGAGACCAGGACGTTCGTGTCGAAGCTCGACTCGAAGCCAATCTTGATTCCCTTCAGAGCGCCGGCGCCGCAATTGGCCCAGATGTCATAGAAGCCCGAAGAACTGCCGCAGCTGTATTCGCCAGAGTTCACCAGGTTGTTGAAGCCTGCGTCCACATTGGTGAAGTCAACGTCGCCCATCAGGATCGTGCTGACGCCGGTGGAGCCGCCGCCGCTGATCTTGATGTCCATGAAGTTGTTGAAGTTGACACCGTCCGTCGTGACGAACAACTCCAGCAAGCCCGGGCCATAACCGAACGTGGGGACGCCAGCGCCAGTGACGCCTGTCACCTGACCAGCCAAGCCAGAGATCTTGAAGGTGACCAGCCAATTGGCGGAGCCGTAGCCGTTGTTGCTGTTGTTGCCGAAGGTCTCGTTCGGGTTGAAGCCGTTGAACTGGTTCTTGGACAGATCGCCAGTGACGTTCAGGCCGGCATCGGTCGTCAGCAGATCACCTGCGCTGATCGCGTTGGCCGCGGTGTTGGCGGTGTCGAAAATGGTGGTCTTCGACTGGTACAGGAAGGTGAATTCTTCCTTCATGGAAGTGCAGGTCGCGCAGACCTTGCCCCCAGCCAGTCCAGTGTTGCCGTAGTCGGTGCCGATGTTCATGTAGAACGGGCCGGCTTGGGCGGCCGCAGCGGCGACGAGCATTGCAGCGCCACTGATCATTTTGAGCTTCAGATTCATGATGAGTCTCTCCTGAGTAAATTTGGAAGCGATCAGTTGCTGGTCGCCTGGCTTGTATAAGCATCTCCTGTGCCAGGTCCGTAAGCCATTGTTTTTATTAGGTTTTGGATTCTTTGCTTGGCGGGGCTGTAAAACTTTCCGACGCGTCTTGGGGGGCTTTTGGGGTCGTGCGAACCTGTTGCCCGCCTGGTGGCACTCCGGGCCTTTGTCGTGCCCCGATACGAGGGGTTCCTGCGGAGCCACTATTGCGATGCAATACGATGCTAACGGGTGTCGGCCTGCTGGGGTGAAATCGACGTGCATAGATCACGTGGGCCGCAGCTGTAGGCCTGAATGTTCAGAAGATGCAGCCGATACGCATGGCATCATCTGCTCGCTTTGGCCGTGGCCTTGCGAGGCTGAATCTGGGGCAAGCTTTGCCGACACCAAGGTTCCATTTAGGACGACTCTTGAGAGGATCTGCTGTGAAGATCGGATTTGAATCTGCTGTGCGTGGAGTGCGTGCGGTGTCCCTGGGCTTGTTGGTGACTTGGCTTGCCGGGTGTGCAGGCATTGGTGGCGGCAAGTTCCCTGCAGCGCCTGCCACGGCGGCGAGCCAGGACTACAGCTACATCATTGGTGCCGGTGACAGCATCAACATCATGGTTTGGCGAAATCCTGAACTCTCAATGTCGGTGCCAGTGCGGCCTGACGGCAAGATTTCTGCGCCCCTCATCGATGAAATGGTCGCGCAGGGCAAGAATTCGGTCGAAATCGCTCGTGATATCGAGAAGCAGCTCGGCAAGTATGTTCGCGATCCGGTGGTTACGGTCATCGTGACCAGTTTCGTGGGGCCGTATAGCGAGCAGATTCGCGTGGTTGGTGAGGCGGCCAAGCCGCAGTTCCTTCCATATAAGCAGAAGATGACTGTGCTTGACGTGATGATTGCCGCCGGTGGCCTGACTGATTTTGCTGACGGAAACTCGGCCACCATTCTGCGCTCCAGCGAGGGCAACAAGCAGTATTCCGTGCGGCTGAAGGATCTGCTCAAGCGCGGCGACGTGTCCGCCAACGTTGAGATGCGCCCGGGCGACATCCTCATCATCCCGCAGAGCTTTTTCTGAACTATTTGTTGGCCGGCTTTCGGCCCACTTGTGACGTGGCTTGCCGTTCCGGCGGGTTGATGTCGCCTCTCGAAGCACGAAGTAACAAGCCTTCTACATGGACGCATTGATCGCTCAAATCTTCTCCATCGCCAAGCGCATGTGGAAGTACCGCTGGCCGGGATTGCTGGTTGCCTGGGTCGCTGGTGCTATCGGTGCGGCCGTGGTTGTGGTCATGCCTGATCGTTACGAGGCAAGCGCGCGGATCTATGTCGACACTCAGTCGATCCTGAAGCCACTGATGTCTGGCTTGGCTGTGCAGCCGAACGTTGAGCAACAGGTTGTGATGCTGAGCCGCACGCTGATCAGTCGGCCGAATCTGGAGAAACTGGTTCGCATGGCTGACCTCGATCTGAAGAATCAGACCAAGGCAGAGCAGGAAGCGACGATTGAAATGCTGAGCAAGACGCTTTCGATCCAGAGCACGGCGCGCGACAACTTGTATACGTTGGCGTATCGGGACAGGGACCCGGAAACAGCAAAGCGCGTAGTGCAGGCGCTGGTTTCGATCTTTGTCGAATCAAGCTTGGGCGCAAGTCGCAAGGACACGGCGACAGCGACGACGTTCATCAATGAGCAGATCAAGAGCTACGAAGGCAAGCTTGAGGAGGCAGAGTCGCGGCTCAAGGAATTCCGATTGCGCAATATTCAAACAATGGCCGCGGATGGCAAGGATTCCGCCGGCAGGCTGGCCGAGATGAGTGCGCAGTTGGATCGGGCTCGCCTGGAACTCCGGGAAGCGCAGAACGCACGGGATGCGGCGAAGCAGCAGCTTGCTGGCGAACGAGCCGGTGCGTCCGGCCAGCTTCCGAATCTTCTGCAGGAGCCAGGCCAGTCATTCGCGACGCCGGAAATCGATGCGCGGATTGACGGCCTGCGGCGAAACCTCGATGGCTTGCTGCAACGTTTCACGGAGCAGCACCCTGACATCATCAGTACTCGCAAGCTCATCAAGGACCTCGAAGAGCAAAAGCGCAAGGAAGTCGCTGAGTTGCGCAAAGCCGCTTTGGCTGCCCCGCCGACTACAGGCGGCGGCAACTTGGTTCAACAGGACATGAGTCGCATGCTGGCGGCGGCGGAGGTGCAAGTTGCAGGCCTTCGCGCCCGAGTTGACGAGTACTCGGCTCGTTATGCTCAGGCGGTTGCGGCGCTAAAAACGGCACCTCAGCTCGAGGCTGAAGCTGCACAGTTGAACCGCGACTACGCGATTCATAAGAAGAACTACGAGGATCTGGTGGCGCGGCGCGAGTCGGCAGCCATGTCTGGTGAACTGGACGTTGCGTCTGGCGTCGCGGATTTTCGCTTGATCGACCCGCCGCGTGCCTCGCCGAAGCCTGTGGCGCCCAATCGGCTGCTGCTGCTGCTTGGGGCCATGCTCGCGGCGATTGCGGCGGGCCTGTTTGCCGCATTCGCTGCGAGCCAGTTGCGCCCTGTTTTTCATGACGCCAGCGAGCTTCGTTTCCGTACTGAGCTGCCGGTCTTGGGTGTGGTGTCCATGCTTTCGAGCGAAGCTGACAAGCGTCGTGAGCGCGTGGACTTGATCCGGTTTGCTGCGGGCTCAAGTGGTCTCGTGGGTGTGTTCGTGCTGGGGCTCGCAGCCATGGCAATCATGATGAGCAGGCAGGTGGGTTAAGCATGAGCAGTCTTATCGAACAAGCCGCCCAGCGGCTGGAGCAACTGCGTCAGGCGGGCGTTGTCCTGCCTGAACAGGCGCAATTGCCTGAGATTCCGGCGCCCTCAATTGCTGCGGCGGTCCCCCAGGTTGAGCCGGATCCGCAGGCGCAGTCCAAGCGTGTTGAGCTCGATCTTGAGGCTTTAGCTGCTCAAGGCTTCCTGACGCCGAATGCACCACGCACTCAGATGGCTGACCAGTACCGCGTGATCAAGCGGCCGCTGATCAAGAACGCGATGGGCAAAGGCCCCTCGAAGATCAACCACGCCAATCTGATCATGGTGACGAGCGCGCTACCCGGGGAAGGGAAGAGCTTTACGTCATTGAATTTGGCGATGAGCATTGCTGCTGAGTTGGACAATACGGTGATGCTGGTTGACGCCGATGTCGCACGTCCTTCCGTGCTTCGCATGCTGGGATTGCCGCAAGGCCCTGGTCTGCTCGATGTGCTGGAGGATTCTGTCGACATGGCCAGTGTGCTGCTCCGCACCAACGTCGACAAGCTGACCATTCTTCCCAGTGGCACGCCTCATCCGAAGGCAACGGAGTTGCTCGCCAGCGACGCGATGACACAGTTGCTGGAGAACATGGCGAACCGCTATCCCGACCGGATCATCATTTTTGATTCGCCGCCCCTGTTGCTCACCACCGAGGCCCGTGTTCTTGCTTCGCACATGGGGCAGATCGTCGTCGTCGTGCACGCGGACAAGACCGCGCAAAGCGCGGTGCAGCAGGCTGTGTCGACCATCGAGTCCTGCCCGGTCAAGATGATGTTGCTCAACCGCGCCCGTGCAACGGCTGGTTCAGGCTACGGCTATGGCTACGGCTATTCGTATGGCCAAGGCTATGGTTATGGCTACGGGCATGAAGATGCAGCCAGCAAAGCTTGATTACGGCACTGTGCGGCGGTTCGGTCACGGCGGTCGTCGCGTCGCACTCGGCGGGGCTCTTGGTTTGCTCGTGAGTGCCGTCTGGGCGCAGTCGAGCCAGTCAGTCGGGGCTGCTCCGGTGGGGTCTAGTATCCAGGCACGACTTTCCGTGTCCCAGTCCTTCACGGACAACCTGCGGCTGAGCGATGAATCGCAGCAGGACAAGGCCTTTATCACGACTGTTTCGCCAGGGCTGAACGTGGTGAGCCGGTCCGGCTTCTTGCGCGGTTCACTGGACTACTCGCTCAACGGCTTGCTGTACATGAAGACGGCCCAGCGCGACCAAGTCCAGCAAGCGCTCAGCGCGCAGGCCACCCTAGAAGCCGTGCCGAACTGGTTCTTCATCGATGGCCGGGCGAGCATCGGACAGCAGGCGATCTCGGCCTTCGGCGTGGCAGCGGCCGACTCCAATCTGGTGAACGCCAACCGCACTGAAGTCGCAAGTCTGAGCTTGTCGCCCTATGTGCGTGGGCGTGCTGCGGGCCTGGTTGACTACGAATTGCGTTCGGAGACTCTCGAGACGCGGGCCAAGGACACCCAGATTGGCGATGCAAGCACGCGCAGCGCCTTGCTGAGCCTGAAGGGTGTCGGAGATGGTCGTGCGCTCAACTGGAGCGCTACATTGCGCGACCAGCAGTCGCAGCCGCGCTCCGGCCGCGATACGCAGACCCTAAGTGCCAGCCTGGGACTCACCTATCGCCCTGACATCGACTGGCGCTTGGGTGCGAACGCTGGGCGCGAGCGCAGCGACCTGCAGAGTGCGGCGGCCCGCACCGGCCCGACCTATGGCCTGAGTGCCGTATGGACGCCGGGGCCTCGCACGAAGCTGGACATGAACTGGTCTCACCAGGTGTACGGCAGCACGCATGGATTTGTGTTCGAGCACCGGATGGCCAGGACCGTCTGGCGCTACTCCGACACGCGAGCCGTGACGACTGCGTTTCAAGGCGGTAGCGGCGCTCAAAGCAACTACGACCTGCTGTTCCTGCAGTTTGCGGCGATCGAACCCGATCCCGTCAAGCGCGACATCCTGGTGCGACAGTATTTGCAGAGCCTCGGCCTGGGTTCAGGCTCCACCACCACGACGGGCTTCCTGAGCAGTTCCTCGAATCTGACCCGGCGCCAGGACCTCTCGATGTCCTGGCAGAACCAGTTGACCACCGTGACCCTCAGTGTCAATCAAAGCAACAGCCGTAGACTCGATCCCAATGACGGTACGGCCGACGATCTGTCGCGGTCATCGGGTGTGCTGCAGCGCGGCTATTCACTGAGCTTGGCGCACAGGCTCAATCCGCAGCACACCTTGTCGGCAACTCTTCAGCAGACACAAAGCCGTGGAGATCTGTCCAGCCAGGCGACGGACCTGAAGTCGATCACGGCCAACTGGAATGCAAAGCTGGGCCGGCGTTCGTCAATCCAGCTGGGATCGCGGCACAGCAACTTCGACAGCGTCTCGCGCCGCTACCGCGAGAACTCCGTGTTTGCCACTTTCATTCAGCAGTTCTAGCCCATGTATGAAGCTTTCTACGGGCTGAGCAGCAAGCCTTTCCAGCTCAGTCCTGATCCGAATTTCTATTTCGGCAGCAAGCAGCATCGCCGCGCCAAGGCCTATCTCGACTACGGCGTTTTGCGCAATGACGGTTTCATCGTCATCACTGGCGAGATCGGTGCGGGCAAGACCACGCTGTTGCGCGGCCTGCTGGACAGCCTGAACCGCAGCAATGTCGTGATTGGCAACCTGGTGACGACCCAACTCGACGCGGAAGACACGCTGCGCATGGTCGGCGCTGCCTTCGGTGTGCGGGTCAAGGACCTGCCGAAGTCCGAGCTGCTGATGACGTTGGAGGCCTTCTTCGTCAGCCAGGTCAGCCAAGGCAAGCGTTGCCTGCTGGTGGTGGACGAGGCACAGAACCTGTCTGCCCGGGCGGTCGAGGAATTGCGCATGTTGTCGAACTTTCAGTTCGGCAACCAGTCGCTGCTGCAGACCTTTCTGGTTGGGCAGCCAGAGTTTCGCAACATCCTTCAGCGCCCGGAGATGGAGCAGTTTCGCCAGCGTGTCGCGGCGACCTGTCATATCGGCCCGCTGGACGAGGACGAGACCAAGGGCTATATCGAGCACCGCCTCAAGTGCGCCGGCAGCAACGGCAAGCCGACCTTTGATGTCGAGGCCTTTCCGGCGATCTTCCGTGCCACCAACGGCATCCCGCGGCGCATCAACACCTTGTGTGACCGTCTGCTGCTCCTGGGCTTCATGGCGGGGCGAGCCCACCTGACGCTCGACGATGTGCAGGAAGTATTGCTCGATATGGCGCAGGAGAGCGAAGTGCCGCTCAAGTCGCCGGCCACTAACGCCGATGCTGCACAGCATGGGCTGCATGGTGCAGCGCTGGACCTGGATCTGTCCCGACTCAAGCTTGAAGACCTGGGCGGCTTGTCTGCCGAGATCGGCGCCCTGGGGCAGGATCAGTTGGCCGACCGTTTGGCACGTATGGAAAGCAGCCTGGTGCGCCTTGAGCGCATGAACCTGCAGACCCTGGCGCTGATGCAGAAGTTCGTGGACGCTGTCACGCGTTCCTCATCGACCGAGAACAAGCAATGACCGAAGCAGTGAAGACCCTGGCCCCCGTGATGTGCGTGGTCGGGGCGCGGCCCAATTTCATGAAGATGGCGCCCATCTTGCGTGCGCTCGCCTCGCATGAGCCGCCCATTCCCGCATTGCTCCTGCATACCGGCCAGCATTACGACACCGACATGAGCAAGAAGCTCTTTGTCGACCTGGGTCTGCCGCAGCCGGACATCAATCTTGAGGTGGGCTCCGGCAGCCATGCCGTGCAGACGGCAGAAGTCATGAAGCGCTTCGAGCCGACGCTGGACGAACACAAGCCGTCCTGCGTGCTGGTGGTCGGCGACGTCAACTCGACGCTGGCCTGCACGCTGGTGGCGGTCAAGAAGGGCGTGTCGGTGGCGCACGTTGAGGCGGGCCTGCGCAGCTACGACCGCAAGATGCCGGAAGAAATCAACCGGCTGCTGACGGATCAAGTGGCTGACCGCCTCTACACCACCGAACGCAGCGCCGCCGACAACCTGGCGCGCGAGGGCATTGATCTGGCGCGGGTCTGCTTTGCCGGCAATGTGATGATTGACTCGGTCGAAGCCAGCCGCGCCCATGCCCGACCGGCGGCACAGACGCTGCGTGATCATTCGCTCGATCCGGCTCTGGTGGCCGGCCGCTACGGTGTGGTGACGCTGCATCGGCCGTCCAATGTCGACGATCCGCAGACGCTCAAGCACTTGCTGGATCTGCTGGCCCAGGTCTCGCGTGACCTGCCGCTGGTTTTCGCGATGCATCCGCGCACCCGCAGCAATATCGAACGCTTCGGCTTGCAGGCACTGCTCGACCCGGCGCGCGTGGCTGTGTTGCCGCCGCAGGGCTATCTGGAGATGCAGGGCCTGATGGGCGGCGCCACGCTGGTGCTGACCGACTCCGGCGGCCTCCAGGAAGAAACCACTGCGCTCGGCGTGCCTTGCCTGACGCTGCGCGAGAACACCGAACGACCCATCACGGTGGAGCAGGGCACCAACACCTTGATCGGCCTGGACGGTGCCGCCTTGCTGGCGGGTGTGGCCGAGATCCTGGCCGGCAAGGGCAAGCAAGGGCGCGTTCCCGAGTTCTGGGATGGCCATGCAGCCGAGCGCATTGCTGCCGACCTGTACCAATGGTTGACCCCGGCGAGTGCCTGAGGATCTGCTGCCATGCTGATGCCGACTCGACAGCCGCTGCTGCGCAACGCGATGACGATCGACGTGGAGGACTACTTCCAGGTGTCGGCCTTCGCGCCCTACATCGCCCGCGGTGACTGGGATGCCCGCGAGTGCCGCGTGGAGCGCAATGTCGACCGCATCCTCGCGCTGCTGGCGGACAACAAGACGCATGCCACCTTCTTCACATTGGGTTGGGTGGCCGAACGCTACCCGTCCCTGGTGCGGCGCATCGTGGCGGGCGGGCACGAGCTGGCGAGCCATGGCTATGGGCACGAGCGTGCCAGTGACCTGACACCCGAGGCCTTCCGTGCCGACGTCAGCCGAGCCAAGGCCTTGCTTGAGGATCTGGGTGGCCAGCCGGTTCTGGGCTACCGCGCCCCGAGCTTCTCGATCGGCAAGAGCAATCTGTGGGCCTTCGATGTGCTGCTGGAAACTGGGCACCGTTACAGCTCCAGCGTCTACCCGATCCAGCATGACCACTACGGCATGCCTGATTCGCCGCGCTTTGCCTATCCGGTGCGCGAAGGCCTGCTGGAGGTGCCGGTGACCACGCTGCGCCTGGGCGGTCGGAATCTGCCATCCAGCGGCGGGGGCTATTTCCGCCTGCTTCCCTATGCGCTGTCGCGCTGGCTGATCGAGCAGGTCAACCGCCGAGACCAGCAATCGGCGGTGTTCTATTTCCACCCCTGGGAAATCGACTCAGAGCAACCACGCATTGCCGGCATCGATGCCAAGACGCGCTTCCGACATTACGTGAACATTGCGCGCACCGAGGCTCGCATCGCGCAGTTGCTGCAGGACTTCGCCTGGGGGCGCATGGACGAAATCTTCCTGCCCTCGCACGCGAACGAGGTGCGGTTTGTCTGACGGCTCCGGGCTTCGCATCAAGCGACTGCTTGCGGATGATGCTTCGACAGCGGCGCGGTGGGATGCCTTTGTCATGGCGAATGCCCAGAGCAGCTTCTTTCATCGCGCGGGTTGGCAGGCCGTCATTCGCGATGCATTCGGGCATGAGACCTATTTTCTGTTCGCCGAATCGACCGCCGGGGACATCGTCGGCGTCTTGCCGCTGGCGCATATCTCTAGCCTGTTGTTTGGCAAGTCGCTGATCGGGCTGCCTTTTGCAGCCTATGGCGGCGTTGCTGCTGACGACTCGGTAGCTGCTGAGGCCCTTGAGCAGGCCGCCTCTCGCTTGGCCCGCGAGCTGGGTACCGACTATCTTGAGCTGCGCAACCAGAGCCTGCGCCACGAGAACTGGCCCACGCAGGACTTGTATGTGACCTTCAAGCGCCAGATCCCTGCCGTGCTGGACGACAAGATGCTCAGCATTCCGCAGAAGCGGCGCAACATGGTGCGCAAGGCCCTCAAGCTGGGCCTGCGCGCTGTAGTCGACGACAGCCTCGAGAATTTTTACCCGGTGTTTTCCGAGAACGCGCGCAACCACGGTACGCCGGTGCTGCCGGCGCGCTATTTCCGACGCCTCAAGCAGGAGTTCGGGGCCGACTGCGAGATACAGTCTGTTCACAACGCCGAAGGGCGCTGTATCTCCAGCATCCTGTGTTTCTACTTCAAAGGCGAGGTGCTGGCCTACTACGCTGGCGAGTCGCTGGCGGCACGCAATACCGCTGCGAATGACCTCAAGTACTGGTCGTTGATGTGCCGTGCTGCCCAGCGCGGCTGCCAGGTTTTTGACCTGGGACGCAGCAAGAAGGGCACCGGTTCTTTCGAGTTCAAGCGTCTGTGGGAGTTCGAGCCGCACCAACTGCACTATCAGTACGACCTGATCACGCGCGACAGCATTCCCCAGAACAATCCGATGAACAAGAAGTACCGCTTGTTGATCGCAGGCTGGAAGCGGCTGCCGCTTCCAGTGGCTGAACTGCTCGGGCCAATGCTGGTGCGGAACCTGGGTTGAGGCATGGCCACCTTGCTGTTCCTCGTGCATCGGCTGCCCTATCCGCTCCACAAGGGCGACAAGGTCCGCTCCTATCATCTGTTGCGCCACCTGCAGCAGGAGCACCGCGTGTTTTTGGGGACCTTTATCGACGATCCGGCCGACGAGCAGCATCTGCCAGAAATGGAAACCCTGTGCCCGGATCTGTTCGTCGCGCGCATCGACGCGCGCACGGCCCGACTGCGCTCCCTGGGCAGCCTGTTTCGCCGCGAGCCGATGACACTGGGCTATTACCGGGATCGCTCGATGAGCGCCTGGGTTGCTTCGGTGATGGCCCAGCACCACATCGACAAGACCGTTGTGTTCTCGTCGGCCATGGCGCAGTACGCGCCGGCGGGCGTGCCGATGCTGGTCGACTTCGTCGACCTGGACTCCGCGAAGTGGGCCCAGTTTGCGCCGGCGCACTCCTGGCCCATGTCCTGGGTCTATGAGCGTGAAAGCCGGGTGCTGCTCGACTACGAACGACAGGTGGCAGCGGCAGCTGAACATGCTTTCTTCGTGACGCCGCATGAGTTGGCCCTGTTCGACAGCCATGCGCCGGAGTGCCGCGGTCGCGCCAAAGTGCTGCGCAATGGGGTCGATTCCAGCTACTTCCAGCCCCTGGACAGCCGCGCCAGTCCCTATGCCGCTCAGGAGGTGCCCGTGATCTTCACCGGCGCGATGGACTACTGGCCCAATGTCGATGCGGTGACTTGGTTTGCGCAAGACATGCTGCCGCGGCTGAGGCAGCGCTGGCCGACCTTGCGCTTCTATATCGTCGGGCGCAGCCCGGTGCGGCAGGTCCAGGCCTTGGCTAGCGATGGCGTCGTGGTGACCGGCACGGTTGATGACGTTCGCCCCTACCTGCAACATGCGCGTGCCGTGGTCGCGCCGTTGCGCGTGGCTCGTGGCATTCAGAACAAGATTCTCGAGGCGATGGCCATGGCACAAGCCGTCGTCACGACGCCCTCGTGTGCTGACGCTGTCGGTGCTACGGAAGCTCAGGGCTTGCTGCGTGCCAGCGATGCCGAGGGCTTCGTCAAGGAGGTCGACCTGGTGCTTCAGCGTGGCAGTGCGCAGGCCCGACAGCTTGGACAGGCCGCGCGTCAGTTCGTGCTTTCTCACTGCCGCTGGGATACCCAGTTGCAACCGCTTGATCGTTATCTGGGGCTGTCTTTGCCTGAAGGAGTTGCCCAGTGTTGAATCCAAAGTCCGAGTCGACCGACATCGCGCGTGCCTGGCGGCAAGCAGGGCCGGCTTTCTTGCTCATGCTGGTGGCGCTCTTTGCGTTGTACTGGGGCAGCTTCAGCAGCATGGTCGGCCTGTGGATGGGCTCCGAGAACTACGCGCATGCCGTTGTGGTGCCGCCCATTTCGCTGTGGCTGATCTGGCAACGCCGGCGCGAACTGCTGGCCATGTCGCCTGCGCCATCGCCGTGGTTCCTTGTCCTGTTGCTGGCACTGTCGCTCGCCTGGCTGGTTGGCGATCTGAGTCAGACCAATGCACTCACCCACTTCACGGTGGTCCTGATGCTGGTGACGCTGGTGCCTGCGGTGCTCGGCCTGCAGGTAGCCAAGCTTCTGGTGTTCCCGCTCGCCTTCCTGTTCTTCGCCGTGCCCTTTGGCGAATTCCTGTTCCCGGTGATGATGGACGCCACAGCCGATTTCACGGTCGCTGCGCTGCGTCTTACCGGTGTGCCGGTCTACCGCGAAGGCCTCCAGTTCGTCATCCCCTCGGGCAACTGGTCGGTCATCGAGGCCTGCAGTGGTCTGCGCTATCTGATTGCATCACTGATGGTGGGCGCGCTGTTCGGCTACCTGAACTACCGCAGCCTGAGCAAGCGGCTGCTGTTCTTCGGTGTGTCCATCATCGTGCCGCTGCTGGCGAACTGGGTGCGCGCCTACATGATCGTGATGATCGGCCATCTGTCGGGCAACAAACTCGCGGTTGGAGTCGACCACCTGATCTATGGCTGGGTCTTCTTCGGTGTGGTGATGCTGCTGATGTTCGTGATCGGCAGCCGCTTTGCCGACAACAACGGACAGCCCGAGGCGGCGGTGACCGCGTCTGCGCAGGTGCCGGTCTCGCAGGCCAGAGCATCTTCCTCATCCTCGGCGCTCTTGCTGTTGACCTTGGCGACCGCGGCAGTGTTGGCCGTTCCGCATCTGGTCATGGCGGGCCTGCATCGCACTGAATCGACCGCGCAGCCCAGGCTGGCTGCGCTGCAGACCTTGTCGACGGGTTGGCAGCCCTTGGATGGCATGCCCGGCACGCCCTGGGAGCCTGAGTTCCTGCCGCCTGCGGCCGTGTTGCAGCAGGCCTTCAAGGGCGAGGGTGGTGCCACCGTCGGCCTGTATGTCGGCTATTACCGGAATCAGGACAGCAGTAGCAAGCTGGTCAGCTCGCAGAACATGCTGGTACGCAGCAAGAACGAACGCTGGACCCAGATGCACAGCGGCTCGGCACGCGTCGAGCTTGACGGTGCGCCGCTGCAGTTCAACGAGAGCGAGTTGCGCACGGCATTGATCATGGGCAGCGAACAGCGACTGATTCTGTGGCAGCTCTACTGGGTCAATGGAAGTTGGACACACAGCAATGCGCAGGCCAAGCTTTTCGGCGCGCTACATCGCTTGATGGGCCGTGGCGACGATGGAGCTTCGGTAGTTTTCTACGCAGACAAAGCTTCTCCCGCTGGCGCGCAGCAGGTTCTTTCGACATTTGTGCGTGAGAATCTCTCCGTCATAGAAAAACAGCTACGCCGCACACGCGGCGACGATATTGCAATCAACTAACGGAACAATCAGATGAGTACCGTTGCAGTCATTGGTCTTGGATATGTCGGCCTGCCCCTGGTGGTGGAGTTCGGCAAGCAGATGAAAACCATCGGCTTTGACATCGCGGTGTCGAAAGTCGACTCCTGCAAGGCAGGTGTGGATCCGTCGCGCGAGCTGACCGACGATCAGGTCAAGGCGGCGACGCAGGCCATCTACACCGCCGATCCGGCGATGTTGAAGGAAGCCGATATCGTCATCGTCGCCGTGCCCACACCGGTCGATGAAGCCCACATTCCCGACTTCAAGCCCCTGGTTGGCGCCAGCACTAGCGTGGGCCGCAACCTCAAGAAGGGTGCGATCGTGGTCTACGAAAGCACCGTCTATCCCGGTGCGACTGAAGAGGTCTGCATTCCAGTGCTGGAGCGCGAGTCCGGCCTGAAGTGGAAGCAGGACTTCTTTGTCGGCTACAGCCCTGAGCGCATCAACCCGGGCGACAAGGAACACACGCTGACCAAGATCCTGAAGATCGTTTCGGGCGACACGCCGGCTACGCTGAACAAGGTGGCTGAGTTGTACGAGAAGATCATCGTTCCCGGTGTCCATCGCGCCTCAAGCATCAAGGCAGCCGAGGCCGCCAAGGTGATCGAGAACACCCAGCGCGATCTGAACATCGCGCTGATGAACGAGCTGGCCATCATCTTCGACAAGCTGGGCATCGACACCTCTGAGGTGCTGGAGGCGGCCGGCACGAAGTGGAACTTCCTGAAGTTCAAGCCCGGTCTGGTGGGTGGACACTGCATCGGCGTCGATCCCTACTACCTGACCCACAAGGCCGACATGCTGGGCTACCACCCGCAAGTCATCCTGGCCGGCCGTCGCATCAACGACGGCATGGGCAAGTTCATTGCCGAGCAGACGATCAAGCACATGATCGCCGCCGGCAGCTACATCAAGGGCGCCCGCGTCAACGTGCTCGGCCTGACATTCAAGGAAAACTGCGGCGACCTGCGCAACTCCAAGGTGATCGACATCATCAAGGAACTGCAGTCCTATGGCGTCGAAGTGTTTGTCACCGACCCGCAGGCTGATGTCGAGGAGGCCATGCACGAATACGGCGTACGCCTGCTGTCCTGGGACGACCTGCCGCGCGCGGATGCTGTGGTGGCAGCCGTCTCGCACCGGGAGTACCAGGCCCTGTCTGTCGACGACCTGGGCAAGAAGATGGTCAAGGGCGGGGCCTTCATTGACGTCAAGGCTGCCTTCGACGCCGAGGCGATCCAGGCTGCCGGCTACAAGCTCTGGCGTCTGTGATTCTTGCCTGAGCTGATCCATCGCCACCATGGTTGACGACTGCCGGCCGCTGATCCTCCACCTGCTCTATCGCTTCGATACTGGCGGGCTCGAGAACGGCATCGTCAACCTGATCAATCAAATGCCGGAGTCCACTTATCGGCATGCTGTGGTGGCGCTGACCGAGGTCACATCGTTCCGCGAGCGGATCGTGCGACGTGACGTCGAGTTTGTTTCCTTGCACAAGCCGCCAGGGCAGGGCCTGTGGCTATATCCGAAAGTGCACGCGCTGTTTCGGCGTTTGCGGCCGGACATCGTGCACACCCGCAATCTGGCCGCGCTGGAGATGCAAGTGCCGGCATGGACTGCACGTGTGCCGGTTCGCATCCATGGCGAGCATGGGCGTGACGTGGGCGATCTTGACGGCAGCAATGTCCGCTACCAGCGCTTGCGCCGCGTCTATCGACCCTTCGTGCATCGCTATGTAGCGCTGTCGCGCGATCTGGCAGGCTACCTTGAAAACAAGGTCGGCGTGCCTGGCGAGCGCATCGCGCAGATCTACAACGGCGTTGATCTGACGCGTTTTGACGCTGGCGGTGCGCAGGCTCCTTCCGATTTCCCGTTTGCGTCACCTGGGCTGTGGTGCCTGGGTACTGTTGGGCGGATGCAGGAAGTCAAGGACACGGTGCAACTCGCGCGAGCATTTGTGCTGCTGCTTCAGCAGCAGCCGGCGTTGGCGGAAACTTTGCGCCTGGTCATGGTGGGCGACGGGCCCCTTCGCGCTCAGGCTCAGGCGGTGCTTGACTCGGCCGGCGTGGCGCATCTGGCCTGGTTGCCGGGTGATCGCAGCGACGTGCCGGCCATTCTGGGCGCTCTGGACTGCTTCGTCCTGCCCTCGCTGGCCGAAGGCATCTCCAACGGCATCCTTGAAGCCATGGCCAGCTGCCTGCCTGTCGTGGCGACAGCGGTTGGAGGCAACCCGGAACTGGTGCAAGAGGGACGCACCGGTCTGCTGGTGCCGCCGGCCGACCTGCAGGCGCTGGCGAGTGCCTTGCTCAGCCTGGCGACGGACCCCGAGCGCGCGGCCGGGATGGGCGATGCCGGGCGCCGCCGTGCCGTCGATACCTTCAGCCTGCCTGCTATGGTTGATGCCTACCGGTCGATGTACGACAGCCTGCTGGCTTCGTCCCGCGGCCAAACCGTGCCCGCGCCGAACCTGAACCCTCATCGAAAGCTCTGACACCATGTGTGGAATCACCGGTATCTTCGACACACGCGGACAGCGCAGCATCGACACCGCGGCGCTGCAGCGCATGAACGAGTCGCAGCAGCATCGCGGCCCGGACGAGGGCAGCGTCCATCTGGAGCCGGGCCTCGGCCTGGGGCACCGCCGCCTGTCCATCATCGACGTGGCCACCGGCCAGCAGCCGCTGTTCAATGAGGACGGCTCGGTCGTGGTGGTCTTCAATGGCGAGATCTACAACTATCAGTCGCTGATTCCTGAGCTGCAGGCGCTCGGCCATGTCTTCCATACCAAGAGCGACACCGAAGTCATCGTGCATGCCTGGGAATCCTGGGGCGAGGATTGCGTCAAGCGCTTCCGCGGCATGTTTGCATTCGCCCTATGGGACCGCAACCAGCAGACCTTCTTCATGGCGCGCGACCGCCTGGGCGTGAAGCCGATGTTCTATGCGCTGCTGGACGACGGACAGCTGCTGTTCGGCTCCGAGCTCAAGTCGGTGCTGGCCCACGGCGGTCTGCGCCGCGACCTGGACCCGCTGGCGGTAGAAGAGTACTTCGCACTCGGCTATGTGGCCGAGCCGCGGACCATCTTCCGTCAGGCCAAGAAGTTGCCGCCCGGCCACAGCCTGTGCGTTCGGCGTGGCGAGCCCGTTGGCCAGACGCGCGAATTCTGGGATCTCCGCTTCAGCCTGGAAAACAATATCAGCCTTGCCGATGCCTGCGTCGAGCTCGACCACCGGCTGCAGGAGTCCGTCAAGCTGCGCATGATCTCGGAGGTTCCGCTGGGGGCCTTCCTGTCTGGTGGCGTAGATTCCAGTGCGGTGGTGGCCACGATGGCCGGCCTGTCCGACACGCCCGTCAACACCTGCTCGATCGCCTTCGACGATCCGGCCTTTAACGAATCGGCCTTTGCCCAACTGGTGGCCGACCGCTACCACACGGCCCATTCGGTGGAGACAGTCAAGAGCGATGACTTTGACCTGATCGATACCCTGGCCCGCCTGTACGACGAGCCCTATGCCGACAGCTCGGCCATTCCCACCTACCGCGTCTGCCAGCTGGCGCGCAAGCATGTGACGGTGGCGCTGTCCGGCGACGGTGGTGACGAGACCTTCGGCGGCTACCGACGCTATCGCATGCACCTGATGGAAGAGCGCATGCGCTCAGCCATGCCACAGGCGCTGCGCCGCCCGCTGTTCGGCATGCTGGGCCGTCTGTACCCCAAGGCCGACTGGGCGCCGCGTGTGTTCCGGGCCAAGACCACATTCGAAGGCATCGCCCGCACCTCGGTGGAAGGCTACTTTCACACCATGTCGCTGATGCGCGATCCGATGCGGGCCGAGCTGTTCAGTGATCGTTTCAAGGCCGAGCTGGGCGGCTATTCGGCACTGGAAGTGTTCGATCGCCACGCCGCGCGTGTCGACAGCGAGGACCCGCTGGCCCTGATCCAGTATCTCGACATGAAGACCTACCTGGTGGGTGACATCAACACCAAGGTCGACCGGGCCAGCATGGCGCACTCGCTCGAAGTGCGTGAGCCGCTGATGGACCATGAGCTGGTGGAGTGGATGGCCACCTTGCCATCGTCACTGAAGATCCGCGGCCAGGAGGGCAAGTTCCTGCTCAAGAAGGCGCTGGAGCCGAAGCTGCCCGACGATGTGCTGTACCGTCCCAAGATGGGCTTCGCGGTGCCCCTGGCCCGCTGGTTCCGCGGCCCGCTGCGCGACCGCATGCGCGAGGCTATCCTAGGCCCGCGGCTGGCCGAGACAGGCTGGTTCAACCGTGCCTATCTGGAGCACCTGATCGAGGCACACCTCTCAGGTGCCCGCGACTACAGCGCGCCGCTGTGGAGCCTGCTGATGTTCGAGGCCTTCCTGCGCAATGTGCTGGGCGATGCGAAGCTGGAGAGCCGCGACAACGAACTGGCAAGGGCTGCCTGAGCATGAGGGGCGTTCCCCGTCCGCGGGCAGGCATGCTTGCCAACCGCTTGAATCAGCATCGTTCGCAGACGTGCGCAGGCAACTATCTAGAGGGGGCTGAGCGTGCGTGACTTGCTTTTCGGGGGCATCTTGCTCGCAGGCGTGCTGTACGGTATCCGTGCGCCTTGGGTTGCCATCATCGGCTGGACTTGGATCAGCATGATGAACCCGCATGCCTACAGCTGGAGGTTCCATGACTTCCCAGTGGCTCAAGTCTTTGCGCTCAGCGCATTTACCGGCCTTCTGGTGTCGAAGGACAAGAAGCAGTTTGTGATCACACGTGAGACGGTCGTGTTCATGCTGTTCATGGCCTGGATGTGCATCACACTGCCGTTCTCGTTCTTCTTCAACGACAGCTTCGAGCTATGGAAGCGAGTCATGAAGATCGATGTGATGCTACTGTTGACGCTAGCGGTGCTCTATACGCGTAAGCACATCATGGCGTTCGCCTGGATCGTCGCGCTATCGCTGGCTTTTTATGGCGTCAAGGGCGGCCTTTTCACACTGGCGCACGGCGGAAGTTACAAGGTCTGGGGTCCTGATGGTGGCTACATCGAGGGCAACAACGAAATCGGCTTGGCGCTGGTCATGATCATTCCCCTGCTGATGTTCCTGAAGACTACGGTCGAGGGGAAGTGGGGCAGGCGGGCGCTGACGGGCATCATGTTGTTGTGCGCCATTGCCGCACTTGGCACGCACTCGCGCGGCGCGTTGTTGGCCATCAGTGCGATGTTGGTGGTCATGTGGTGGCGCAGCGAGCGGCGCATGCTCGGCCTGCTATTGTTGCCCGTCATTGCGGTGGCGATGTTGTCCTTCATGCCCGAAGCATGGTGGGATCGCATGGGCACGATCAAGACCTACCAGGATGACAGTTCGGCGCTGGGGCGCATCAATGCCTGGATCTTTGCGTGGAACCTGGCCCTGGACAACTTCTTCGGTGGCGGCTTCATGGTCACCAAGCGCGCCCTGTTCCTGCTCTATGCGCCCGAGCCGGATCGCATGCACGCGGCCCACAGCATCTATTTCATGGTGCTGGGCGAGCATGGCTTCGTCGGCTTGTTCCTGTTCCTGCTGCTGTTCGTGCTGACCTGGTTCTCGGCCGGGCGGCTGCGCAAGCTTGGGCGCTTGCAGCCTGAAACCAAGTGGCTCTCTGACCTGGGGGCGATGTGTCAGGTGAGTCTGGCTGGCTATGCCGTCGGCGGAGCCTTTCTCAGCCTTTCTTATTGGGACTTACCGTACAACATCATGGCCCTGGTCGTCTTGGGTAACCGATGGTTGGACAACAAGCAATGGTTGACTGAGCCCGCCAAAGTCGAGTTCTTCAGTTTTGGCAAAAAGAAGAAAGCCAAACTCGCATGAGCCCGCTGTCGCTGGCCTTCTCGGCCCTGTCCCCTGCCGGGCCGCGGGCCGGCCTCAACATCTTCATTTTCCACCGCGTGCTGGCTGAGCCCGATCCCTTGTTTCCGGGCGAGGTTGATGCCGAACGATTCAAGCGCATGCTCGGCTGGCTGCGCGACTGGTTCAATGTCCTGCCGCTGAACGAGGCGATCCGTCTGCAGGACCAGGGCCGCCTTCCGGCCCGGGCCGCGGCAATCACTTTCGACGATGGCTACGCCGACAACCACGACATCGCGATGCCACTGCTGGAAGAGGCGGGGATGAACGCCAGCTTCTTCATCGCCACTGGTTTTCTCGATGGCGGGCGGATGTGGAATGACAGCCTGATCGAGGCGGTCCGACACACACGACTCGAACACCTGGATGTCAGCGACTTGGCGCCAGCCCTGGCCGATCTGCCCCGGATGCCGGTGGGCTCCTGGGACCAGCGCCGCCAGGCGGTACAGGCCCTGATCGGCCGCGCCAAATACCTGGCGCCCGAGCCGCGCCTGGCCCTGGTTGAGGCTGTGCTGGCACGTGCTGGCGTGCAGGCCTCGACCCGCCTGATGATGAGTTCTGATCAGGTTCGGGCAATGCGCAACCGCGGCATGGTCATCGGTGCGCACACGGTCAACCATCCGATTCTTGCCGGGCTGGATGATGCGCAGGCGCGCCAGGAAATCCTCAGCAGCAAGCTGACGCTGGAGGCTCTGCTGGACGAACGCGTCGGGCTGTTCGCCTATCCGAACGGCAAGCCGGGCGTCGACTACTCGCCGGCCAGCGTGGCCGTGGCGCGAGCCTGTGGCTTCGATGCGGCGGTCTCGACGCAGCACGGGGTCGCACGGCGCGATACGGATCGCTTTGAACTGCCTCGCTTCACGCCCTGGGACCCGTCGCGCTGGCGCTTCGGCCTGCGCATGGCGCGGCACTTGGCGCGCCACTGATCCCGGCCCGTTCGCGGGCTGCGAGTCCAGGCCAAAGCCAGTGAGGTCGCCCCCGACGGGCGGGCCGCATGCGCCCGCTTAGGCGCTCAGGCGGAAGTCCGGCGCCTTGGCGCGAAGCCACTGCTCCAGCATCATCAGGATCCAGATCATCTCGCCGTAGTAGCCCGGCGTCTCGCGCAGCAGGCGGCCGAGCAGGGCATCGGCGAAGGGCGCGTTGACGATGCCGCGCTGTACCAGCGAGCGCACTGCGTCCTGCGACAACTGTTGCAGGCCTTCGTGCTGCAAGGTCCAGACGCCGAAGGGCAGACCGAAGCCCTGCTTCTTCTTCGTCAGGATCTCGTCCGGCAAGAAACCGCGCAGCGCTTCCTTGAAGAACCAGCGCAACTTCAAGCCGCGCAGTTTGTAGGCATCCGGCAGCGACATCGAGAAGGCCAGCAGATCGTCGTCCAGCATCGGGAAGCCGACCGACACACCGGCCAGCCGGGTCGTCTCGCGCACCTTGGGCAGATCGCTTTCACCCAGCGTGTAACGCCAGTCGAAGGCCAGGGTGGTGTCCAGTTCACTGGCGCCTTGCACTGCCGACCAGACGGCCTGCTGGTGCCGCGGCGGTGCCTGCAGATCGACCTGGGCCAGGAACGCCGGCGTCAGCACCTGGGCCGGACCCAGGCGCAGGATCAGGTTGTAGGCCTGCAGGCGGTGCGGCATCGGGTCATTCGCCTGCTCCACATAGCTGTGGCCCTTCTTCAGCCCGGGGGTGCGGGACGCGAAGTCGCTCAGGAACAGCGGATCGAGCAGGTGCTTGCGCAGTGGTGCCGGCACCTGGCTCCACCAGGAGAACACCCGCTGCTTCGCGTAGCGCGAGTTGCCGCCGAACAGCTCGTCGCCGCCGTCGCCCGCCAGCATGTGGGTGAAGCCGTCGTCATGCGCCTTCATCGCGCAGTAGTAGGCCGGCAGGGCGGACGAGTTGCCGAAGGGCTGGTCGTAGTGTGCCGCCACCCGAGGGATGCCGGCCACCAGGTCCTGCGGCGTCACGTAGTACTCGTGGTGGTCTGTGCCGAAGTGGCGCGCCGCGATGCGGGCGAACTCCATCTCGTCATAGCCCTGCGCGTCGAAGCCAATCGAGTAGGTCGCGGCCTGCCCACCCGAGGCTCGCGCCGCCATGCCCGCAACGGTCGAGCTGTCGGTGCCGCCGCTCAGAAAGCAGGCCGCCTTGCCTGCGTCCAGCTGGCGCGACACGGCGGTCTCCAGCAGCGCGAGGAACTGGCTGCGCGCCGTGTCGAAGTTCGTCGATGCGTCGGGCTTGAACTGCGGCACCCAGTAGGGTTCGACCAGCAGGCGCCCCTGGTCGAACCAGGCGTAATGCGCCGCCGGGAGTCGCTGAACATTCTTGAAGACCGTGCGCGGCGACGGGATGCAGTGGAAGTAGAGATAGTCGAAGACCGCCTGCAGGTCCAGATCCGCGGCGCTGCCGAGATCATCGGCACGCTCGGCGCAGTGCAGCGCCGAAGCTTCGCTGCGGAAGCACAGGGTCTCGATGGCGAAACGGTCGACGGCGATCAGGTGCCGACCCTGACCGTCCGAGAGATGCATCGAGAACGGGCCGCTCAGGCTGGCTAGCAGCGATCTGCGTTCGCCGGCGGGCAGGCCTGGGTCGAGCAGGCGGTTGACCAGCGCATCGGGCAGGGGGCCGGCCGAGGCGCTGTCGCCGTCAATCGGACCTGGCATGCGCGGCCGTCCCTTGACAGTGGCATGGGGGCGATGGGCGGCCGGTGCGGTTTCGATGCTCATTCGATTCAGGCTTGTGGTTTTCGGGGCGGATTCTCGCCGAGCCGCAAGCGGCTGGCGAGGCGGGCAGGGCGCTCAAACGGGGGCGAGCTCCTGCAAGGCACCGGGGTGTCGGGCCGGATGAATCAGGGCGCGCGAGTTGCGCGGGTGCTGGTATTCGCGGGTCGGAACCATGGATGCGTCGGGCAGCGAGGCCGCTGCGATGGCCTGGCCGACGGCACGCGCTCCGGCGCGCAGTCGGTAGTCCTCGCGCGTCGGCCGTGCGAGCTGGTCCCAGTCCACACGCACGTTGCCGGCAGCAACCAGGTTGGCAGTCGTCAGCCGCGCTGCTCCGCCGACCAGCAGGTTATTGACAGCCCAGGCCTGCGATGGGCCGGGCTTGACGAAGAGGTAGATGCCATTTGCTGGCCGCTTGTCGATCAGGGTGTTGTGCGACATGCGCAGTTCGTTGACGGGCCAGGCGTAGCCTTCGACACCAAAGGACACCATGGTGCTGTTGCGCGTCGTCGAGCTCTGCTGGATCAGGTTGCCGACCGCCAGGGCCCGGCCGCCGCTCGGGAACTCCAGTTCGTAGCTGGCCTCACCGCCAATCTCATCGCTCAGCCGGTTGTAGAGGATCAAGGATTCGGCGGCGCGCGACTTGATCAGCTGACCTTCGTTGGCATGGTGGAAGTAGCTGCCGCTGACTGAGAGCCTGGCAATCTTGCCGGCATAGAGCTGGTGCGACTGGCCGTCGCCATAACCGTTCCAGCCGAACTCGCAGTTCTCGATCTCCAGCACAGCCAGGCCGTCATTGCCGCTCAGCAGACCGGTCTGGTTGTGGAAGAAGCCGCAGTCGCGCAACAGCAGGCTGCCGCGCTCGAAGCGGATGCCTGCGCCATTCCGGTCAGGCACGACCGTCTCGCGGAAATCGAATCCTTCGATGCTGATGCGATGTGCCCGCACGACCCAGATTGCCTTGCCTTCCACGGCACGGCCAGCGGCCGCGATGTCGACCCTGCCGCCGATGGCGCGGAGGCTCAGACCGTCCTTGTCCACGGTGGCAGTGTCACCGGGGTAGCTGCCGGCATCCACCACGATGGTGCTGCCCGGACGCGCGGCACGAATGGCATCACCGATGCGCGAAAAGCTGCGGCCTGGACCGACCCGCAGTGTGCTGGTCTTGTCAGCCGGTGGCGGTGAAGCCGTCTGATTGCCGATGGCAGGCGGCGCCAGCATGCTGCCCATCCCGGCCAGCAGCAGGTGGCGCCGTTGGCGGTCTGCAGCGCGGCAGAGCGCCAGGTGGGCGGCTGTCACTTGGATGCGGCCGAAGCTGCGGGCTCTGCCGAGGCTGCTGCTGACGCCGGCCCCTGCGCGGATGCCGGTGCAGATGCCGGCGCTGCAGCGGGCTCAGGGATGTCCCGCAGCGAACCACCCAGCTGCACATAGAGCTGACGCATGCGCTCCTGGTTCGGCGCGTGGGTCAGGCCCTCTTTCAGCAGGGCCTTGGCATCGTCACGCTTGTTGATCCTTACGAGCACTTCAGCCCACTGCAGGTAGGCCGGCCAGTAGTCTGGCTTGATAGCTCTGGCCCGGGCATACGAGTCATAGGCCAAGAGCCAGTCCTCCAGCAGGACGGCAGCCTCCGCCCGCTTGACAAGGATCTCCGGCATCAGCACGAAGCTCATCGGCACGCCGCCTTCGATAAAGTAGTTGAACTCCATGATTGCCCGGCGCAGCCCGATACGACGTGCCTGGTCGCCCGCTGGTAGTGAACGGACTCGCATGGCTTCGACCAAGCCGTAGCAGTAGTGGTGGATGGCATTGAATGTGCCACCCATGCGGGCCGCCCAGTACTGATAGCGCGGTCCACCACGCTCGTAGCCGGGCGCCGCCTCGGAGTCTGCACAGTAGGGGGGCAAGCGTGACATTTCCGCCGAGGTGATGCGTGGCGCGGCTAACGCGGTGACAGCACTTCCGGCGCCGATCACGATGACCAGCATGGAGTGCAGGAAGCGAGCCTTGAGACTCCGGGGTTGGTGGTGATTGAAACGCTCGCTCATGATGAAGACTTGTCCTTTCCTTGGTGCCCCTCGTTCAGCAAAGGCATGTGGGCCGAATCCAAAGCAGTGAACTGCGACACGGTGTTCTGCTCCTCGGCATGCGGCGTGGCAACTTCACGCCCGCCGCGGGACTGGCGCGCTCGTCGTAGCAGTTGATAGGCGACAGCAGCTATGCAGTTTCTGTAGAGGCTGATATGGCCGATCACCCGGGATTCGGCTCCCCATGATTGCAGTTCATGGTCAGCATCCGTGTAGAACTCCAGCGTCTGGCCGGCGTAGTCGCTGAACATCTGCTCGATGGTGTGCTTGAGCAGCAGCCGTCCTGGGGCGTGCTTGGCATAGTGCTCGGCATAGGTGGTCTTCAGGAACACCACAGTGCCGCCGCCACGAATCACCAAACGGGAGGCCACCAGATCTTGGTCGAACCAGAGCTCGAAGACTGCAGCCCCACCGCTTTCGGCGTAGCTTGTCATCAGCTCGCTGTAGAAGCGCCCCTGCTCGTTGTCGGGCGACAGTGCCGTGCCTTGCGCACCTTTCCAGCCGCTTGATTCCAGTGCTGCATAACGCGCAACGGCGGCTGGCATCTCGGCGGCCGACGTGACATGGGCGAAACGAACCTTGGAAAAGTCGCCCGCAGCACGACGTTCATAGCGCCGGAGATTGGATGCCAGCTTCTTCGCTCGCGCGGTCCAGTAGTCGTCGAAGCTGCCCCGCAGCGGAATCGAGATCGTCAGCGCGTGGTGTTCGAAGGTGCTGCGAAACCACGGCGCCTGCGCAGGCTTCGAGAAGGCGGGGTCCTGGCACAGCAGATCCAGCACGCCGACGAAGCCTGGCAGCTTGTCAATCAGGCTGCGGCCCAGCGCTGCTTCTTTCAGCAAGGAGGGGGCGATCTGCGCCTGGCTGGGCAGGAAGGTTTGCCAGACGCCTGCCCGGCGCCGCGTGACGATACACATGGCAGCAAGCCGGCCGTCCACCCGATGGACAGCCAGCCACTCCATGTCCTGCGAAAAGTGCCTCAGCAGCGCATCGACGAAGCGGCTGTCAAGCAATGGGTGGCAGGCAAATTCGCTGGCGTTGAGCTGGTCCCACTGGGCCGCGAAACCGCCCAGGGTTCCGTCGAGTTTGTGAACTGACCAACTGCCTGACATGGTGTTGCGAGCGCTGCCGCCGCTCAGTGAGCCGAAGCCGGCGCTGCGGCTGGCGTGGGGCTGGGTACCGCTGGCGCTTGCGCCGGCGCCGACCGGCTTCGCAGGGACTTGATCAGGCAGGACAGGCTTTTCAGAAGTGGCCAACGGTACTGCGTGTAGTGATAGAGAGAGCGCTTCTTGTCTGTCCAGCGCGAATGCCACTCCATGAAACGCCCGTAGAACTCGACGCGCCGGATGGTGCCTGTGGAGAACAGCTGCTGCAGTTGCTCCTCGCGCAGCATAAAGGCAGGCGAGGACTGTTTCAGACTTTCGTCGTAACTGGTCTTGAGCACCACCAACATGTCGCCGCGTTGCATGCACAGGTCCATGGCGACGGACTTCTCGCCGAAGCGGTAGTCGTGCACGCTGGCCTCGCCGCTGGCTGAAGCCAGTTCCAGCGCGCGGGCGTAGTAGCGTCCTTGAGCGTTGTCCGGATGCACGGCCGTGCCCTGGCTGCCCTTCCAGCCTGAGCTCTCCATCGCACCGTAGCGCACGATGGCGGGGGCCATGTCTTGTGCGCCAGTCAGCATCTTCAGCTCGGTGGCAACGCCTTCCTCGGTGAGGCGGTTGCGGCGCCGGCGCAGGTTCAGCCGCAGGTCCTTGCTGCGCGAGGCCCAGTAATCGTCGAAGCTGCCTTGCAGCTCGATCCAGCCGGTCTCGATGTAGTCACTGACGGCGTTGTCACTCTCGGGCTGTGGCCGGGCTTCCACCCAGGGGTCGATCTGGGTGATGGAGAGCACCAGACAGGCGCTCAAGGCGCGGCGCTGCACATCCCGGGCGATCTCGGCCACGCTCATGCTGCCGTCCGATACCCAAGGGCCGAGCGGCATCTGCGAGGGCTGGAAAGTGCGCCATTTGCCGGCGCTTTCGGGCGTGAGCACCAGCATGGCGCGCGTGGTTCCGCTCGCGTCGCGGCCGCTGAGCAGCAGTTCCGCGCCGCTGCCGAAGCTCTCGATGGCGGCGCTCACCTGCACGGCGCTCAGAAACGGCAGATCACGCCGGCAGTGGTTCAGCCGATCCCATTCGGCTGCAAGCGCAGTGTCGGCAGCCAGCGCACGCGCCGGAAACTTGCTCCACTGCAATTTCTTGTTGTTGGTCATATAGTCTTGGTGTTGCGGTGCGGGTCCCTGTACCCGGCCTTCGTCTTTATCGGTCACTAGCGGCCTTCTGAAAAGGCCTAAGGCTGCCTGGATGACACGGTATTGAACAGTTGCGCGAAATGCGCCACTGTCTGCGCCCGTTCGAACTGCGAGAACTGCTCGCGTGCCATCGGCTGCCATCGGCCGGACTCGATCTCGGCCAGGTAATGCGTCAGGCTGCCGGCGATGCGCTCGACACTGTCCAGCGGCGCGACCGTGCCGGCGCCCAGCTTGCGGATCAGTCGTGCCGTATCGCCTTCATCATCGGCCATCGCCAGGATCGGCCGCTCGGCACGGAAGTACTCATATAGCTTGGCCGGGATGGCCGGGTTGGAGGTGTAGCCCTGGAAGACCAGCACGCCGTCGGCCTGCATCATTTCGGCCAGCGCGGCCTCGTAGGGGATGGCCGGTGCAAAGCTGACGTTGTCGTTCAGTCCCAGTTCGGCCAGCAGGCCGCCATAGAGCGTTTCCACCGACGAGGCCCGGAAGACCACCCGCAGCCGCCGCGCGCCGGCCGGCCGCTGGTCGATCACCTGGCGCAATGCGCGCAGGAAGTAGCTGGGGTCGCGGTCCGGGCTGGGGTAGATGGTGCCGCTGTGGAGCAGCACGATGTCATCGTCGTTGCGCTCGGCAGGTGCGCGCTGCGCGGCGGCCTGGAATGCGCTCTCGTCGTAGCCATTGGTGATCACCGACCAGTGGCGCTGATCGGCCTGCTGATAGCGCTCGGCGTAGATGTTGCGCGCGCCTTCGGTGCAGAAGCTCAGCGCTGTGGCATGCCGTGCGGCCAGGCCCTCCACCCACAGCCGGCTCTTGCGCAACGCCGGCCAGGTCGGAAACCACTGCTCGCTGCGCGCGTCGTACTCCACCATTGGATCGCGAAAGTCCGCCACCCAGGGCACGCCGCTCAGGCGGTGCAGGGCGCAACCGATGATGTGCGCGCTGGCGATGGGGTAGGTGCTCCAGATCAGGTCCGGCTTGTACTCCCGGATCATCGAGAGCCCGGCAGGGATCGCGCCCAGGGCCCAGCTCTGCCAGCGGTCCGGCAAGGTGAACCAGGCCGGGTAGCGTCCTGCAATTGCGAAGTGCCGGCTCGAATCGCGCGCAAAGCAGCGCCGCACGACCGTGCCCTGCGGAATGCTGCCCATCCTTTCTTCGCTGACGGCCGGATAGGCCTTGGGCGAAGCCGTCAGCACCAGCGGCTCCCAGCCGTGCCGGGGCAGGTGGCGCGTCAGCGCCAGCGTGCGCTCCAGGCCACTGCTGACCTTGATGGGCGGGAAGTGAAAGGCAAGCAGGAGGACGCGTTTGCTCATGATGATGAAGATTCTGGACCTTCCGGGTCCGGTTTCGCGGGCGACCCGGGCCGCTTGAGCAGGGCCTTGAGCCGTCGGGCTGCCGCCAGGCCGCGACCGCGCCAGTTCGCGTTGTAGGCCGTGAAGCATTCGCGATGGTAGAAGCCGTTGTCGGCCGACCAGCGCAGCTTGTGGGGTTCGGGCAGGCCCATGAAGTCGAAGGTATGGATGCCACGGGCACGCAGCCGATCGAAGAGCTCGGCCGCGACCAGGTAGCTGGGGCTCAGCTTGTCGTGTTCGCTCACATTGCTGTGCTTCAGACAAGAGAAGACCTGGCCGCGCAGCAGGCCGAAGTTGTGCGCGATCGGCCGCCCGTCAAGATAGAGCACCAGCGCCAGCATCAGGCCCTGCTGCAGAGCCCGCGGGAACAGCGCACGGTAGAAGGCCAGTTGCTGGGGCTGCACCGTGATCGCTGTGCCGGCCTCATGCTTCCAGGACTGGCGCTCAATGTCGAGCACGGCTTCAATCAACTCGGGTGCGTCGGCGGCAGCATCGAACACGCGGTAGCTCAGTTCGCCGAGCTTGGAGGCCTTGTTGCGGCTGGTGCGCAGCGTCTGCAGCACGCTCTTGGAGACGCCCTGGCGGAACTCTTCCTCGCTGGCACGCAGCGGAAAGTAGGGGGAGGCCGCCGTGCTGTAGCTGCGCAGCGCAAAGCCCAGCGCCTGGCAGCCGGCGCTGAAGAGCGCGGCATCCCGGGTCTGGGCCTGCATCGTGAAGTTGAGCGTCGCCCAGCCCGGATAGGCCTGAGTCAAGCCTTTGAGCAGGGCCTGCAGAACGGCGGGCTCAGCCCTGTCCGCAAGGATCAGGCCGTTCCGGCCACCGTTCAGATCGGTGGCCACCAGCAGTTCGCTGCCGAAGGGGCTGCGCGCCACCTCGACAAGGGGCAGCAAGCCGACCAAGGCGCCATCTGCGCGCACCGTCACCACCCGTGCGCTGGCCGCCGCGGGGAAAGATGCGGCCAGCGCGTCGAACCAGCACCAGGTAGAGGTAGCGTCCAGTCCTTGGCAGGCCAGCTGGTCTTCGCGCACCAGGGCGTCCCACTCTGGCGCGATGGCCGCAAGGGCAGCCGCGTCGCACAGCACTTCGGTCGTGAATTCGGTCATTCTGGGCATGGGGATTGAGTCGGCAGCGGCAGGGTGCGGATGAGATGCGCCGAGGCGCTGATCTGGTCCGGACTCAGGTCTTGATGGATGGACAGGCACAAGACCTCCTGCGCCAGGCGCCGGGCGTCGGCAATCATGGCCGGATCGCCACTGGCGTACAGCGCCGAGTGCAGATGGATGCCGAAGGTGTGCAGGGCCACGCCATGCCGGCGCCAGTGCTGATCGATGCGGTCACGATCCGGCAACAGCACTGGGAACACCCAGGGGCAGCAGTCTGCGGGCCGCTGCGCAAACAGCGCCTGCACGGGCGTGTTTCCGTTCAGAAGCTCGGCATAGCGGTCGTAGTTGTCGCGCCGGCGCTGCGCCACAGCAGTCAGGTCCGCCGCGCGCAGGATGCGCAGCGCGGTGGCCGGCATGGCAGATTGCGCCAGACGCAGATCGAAGACGTAGTGGTCTTCGCCGCGCTCGCTGTCGGCCGCGACAGGCGGCGCGTTTTCGCGCAGTTCATCGGCATCGGCATCGGCTGGCGGCCGCGCTTCGGCCGACGCACTGGCAGCGCCTGGCTTGAGCGCCAGCCGCAGGCGTTCCAGCCCCCGCATCAAGGCTTTGGTACGCCGGTGCTCGGAGTGCTCGATGGCGCTTTCCAGCATGCGCTTGAAGCGCACTGCGGTGTCGCGCCAGGGCGGCGGGCTGCGCATCTGCGCCGGGGCGGCGCGCCAGCTTGGCCCGCGCCGGATGGCGCCGCCAACGCCGGAAGGCACGAGCTTCCAGAAGCTGAAGACCTGCACGTCGCCTTGCAAGGCTGGCAGATGCGCCGGGCTGCCTTGCAGGAAGGAATGCGACCAGTCCTCGATCAGCGCAATGCCCTTGGAACGCAGGTCCTGCAACGATGCTAGGTCGACTGCGAAGCCGAAGAAATGGATGACGATAACCGCCCGGCTGCGCGGCCCGAGTTTGGCGCGCAGATCGTCGAGGTCGATGCTGAGGTCGGGGCGGATCCGGTAGAACACCGGGCGCAATCCGGCCTCGATCAGTGGCATCACGCCTGATGGGCAGTGGTAGGCCGGCACCAGCACCTCGTCGCCCAACGCGGCGCCGAGCTCGCGGCTCACCTGCAGCAGCGCGCCGCGGGCGTTGTAGCTCAGTTCAAGGTCAGGGCTTGCCAGCAGCGCCGCAGCCCCGGCGTTGGCCGGAGGGAAGAACAGCTGCCCGAGCGTGGCGACCGGATGGGCCTGGACGGTGCTCATCGTGAAGGGGCCTCGCTCAGGACAGCGTCTGTTGGCCGAGTGCTGCGCAAGGGCGTGTTGATCGGGGTTTGCATCTGTCTGTGCCTGGCCTAGCGCCGATCAGCCAGCGCCGCTGCATTCAGGAAGGGCTGGCACTGCTCGGCGAGATACTGATAGTCGCGCAGACCGAGCAGGCTGGCCGTGGAGACTGCCGCCAGCTTGGTCCGTGACAGAACCTGCCCGACTGCTGGGTACTGCACGACTTGCCCGAGCAGCCGCCGCATCAGCGCACTGCTGATGGCGCGGGCGTCGCTGCGCTCGTACCAGCCGTCCTGCCATTGGCGGCGCAGATTGCTGTCCACCGGAATGGGGCAGGGGGCATGTCCGGGGTAGGCCTGCCACGGGATCTGCCCAGCGCCCATGGGCAGGCGTGCCATCAGCTCGTTGTAGAGCCGGTGCTCCAGGAAGTCATCGACCGGGTTTGCCAGCACGGCAGTGAGGAGTCGACCGTCGAAGAAGGGCAGCACGAAGTCGACCCGGCGCAGATGCAGTGTTTCGAAATGCTTGGCCAGATGACGGCGCTGGTCGTTCAGCATGAAGAAGAGGTGGCAGTTGCGTCCTGGCTCGACGGCGCCAGCACGCGAGTTCAGATCCTCTTCAATGGCTCGCTGCGGCAGCTCGGCCAACTGCCGCTGATCGGCACGCAGCAGGTGCGGCGACAGGCCGATGTTGTTGTCAGTGAGCAGCTTGCGCGCCACGGCCGGCGTGCCCTTATCGCGCGCCATCTGAACGGCATCACGGGTCAGGTAGACGTGGCCGAGGCCCACACTGCCGCCGTCACCGGACCAGATCAGGCCAGGCTGCTCTGGCGCGTCCGCCGGGTCGGGGTGGCTGGCCTTCCATGCGTGCAGCGCCTCGGTCTGGCGCAGGCTGAAGTCGAGCGCACCTTGCGAATACTCGAAATGCTCACAGCCGGTGGCTTCGGCCACCAGGCGCCCGAACACCAAATCTTGTGAGCCGGGCGGCGCGAAATTGAGGCTGTGTACGCGCGCGCCTTGCTGGCGCAGGCGGGTCGTGATCAGACGCGAGTCCATGCCGCCGGAGAGGAAGGCCATCACCTTGGACTGGCCCTGCATGCGTCGGTCCACGGCTCCATGGAAGGCTTGTTCGACATGCTCCAGCAAGGCCTTGCCCGTCAGACCTTGCTGCGGCAGTTCGTCCCAGCGCCAGTAGGCCTGCTGGCTCAGGCCGGCGCCATCCAGCGTCAGGCAGTGGCCCGGCGCCAGCAGAGAGATCGGCTCGACCAGGGTGCGGTCGCCCATCGGAAAGCCGAAAGCTGCCGTCTCGGCAGCTGCACGCCAATCGGGGCGCAGCGCCAGTTCCGTCAGCGCATGCAGCGCCCAGAAGGTCGAGGACAAGAATACATGCTTGTCGGTGCGCGCCCAATAGACGGGCCGCACGCCAAGCTTGTCGGTGAAGACGTGAACGCGCCCTCGCTTGCGATCGATCAGCAGGCCGGCATAGGTGCCCTCGGCATCGCGCAAGGCATCCGGGCCACGGCTGAGCAAACGCTCGGTCAGTACGTCGATGCCTGCGGGGCGTGCCCAGGCGCGCCCATCGGGTTCGACCAGAACCGGGTCGGCGGCGATGACGGCGAAGCGGTCGTCGGACAGCCGGGTGGACGCTCCGGGCCAGACGCCGAGATCGATGTGAGCGACCGCGCAGCTGCTGTCCTGGTGCAACTCGGCCTGGCCGGCAGGCGCCAGCGCGCCTACCAGGCTGTGTGCCAGCGAGGCCGCCAACGGGGAGCCGTCCAATGCGATTGCGCTGATGAATATCGCCATGTCGATCTTTCCAGTGAAGGAGGTGCCAAGGCCCCTGGACTAGCTGCCAATCTTGAAGAATGCCAGCAGCTTGCTGGCGTTGGAGCGATCCAGCGCCCACAATAGGCCGAGATAGGTGATGGCCCCGGTCGGGATGATGGCCGCCAGGACGATCCAGACCGCCACGTGCGGCGCCATGGCGTGCCCGAGTGCCAGCACCACTGCGCTCATGCAGGCGCTCAGCACCACGGGCTTGGACAGCGCGCGCAGCACCTGCAGCTGTCCGAAGCCCAGCACGCCCTTGGCGCGCTGCAGGTTGATGGCCACCATCAGCGGCAGTCCGATCAGCCAGGCCGAAGCCAGCCCGACCGCGCCAAACGGCGCACCGGCCAGGAAACAGATCGGCAGCAGGACGACGCCGGTCATGGTGCACTTGATTTCCATACCAGCGTGACCGAGGCCGTGCAGCACGCTCGAGAGCAGCACGCTGATCATGCGGATCGGCAATGCGACGCAGACGATCTGCAGCGGCAGCACCGCATTCTCCCAGTTAGGTCCGATCAGCGCAGGAATCAGCCAGTTCGCCACTGCGGCCATGCCCCACAGCAGCGGGATGAGCGCGTAGCCGAACAGGCGCAAACCACCCAGCAGCACGCCTTGCATGTCGTCTGACTCGCGGTTGATCTTCGCGATGGTCGGGTAAGCCACCTGGTTGATGATGCTCATGGCTTTGCTGACCGGCAGCATCGCGAGCGTCATTGCCACCGAATACTCACCCAGCGCGGGCTTGCTCAGGAAGCGTCCGGCGATCAGCACATCACTCTGGCCAAACACTGTGCCCACCAGGCGGGAGGAGGCAACCTTGAGCCCGAAGTCGAGCATGCTCATCGCCGGGCGAAGATCAAAGCTCGGCCAGAGTCGCTGCGGGGCGAGATAGTTGATGAAGAAGACCCGCGCGATCGAACCTGCAGTGGGCCCCAGCACGATGGCCCAGGCACCCCAGCCCTGCCATGCCATCCACACGGTGGCCACGCTGGTCAGGATCGCGCAGCTGAAATCGACAATCGACAGTCCGCGGAATTTCAGGTCCCGTCGCAGCATGGCGTCCGGGATCGTGCAGAGCGGGCCGATGACGAAATTCAATGCCATGGCGCGGATGAGATTCGTCGCCTCCGGTGCACGGAAGAACCAGGCCGCCAGCGGTGCCGCCAGGACTAGCAGCAGCGCGCACCCCAAGGAAAAGATGATCGATGCGCCGAAGATGCTGCGCAGTTGCGGCTCGCTCAGCGTCTTGGCCTGGATGACACTGGCGCCCATGCCGAACTCGGCAATGATGGCCACGATGGCCGTCACACTGAAGCACAGCGCCGCCAGGCCATAGTCCTGCGGGAGCAGGGTCCGCATCACAAACAGCGTGCCCAGCCAGGAGATCACCTGCGAAGACAGGCGACCCGCCGCCACCCAGCGCAGGCCGGAGATGAACGAGTTCTGGGCGCTCATGCTGCAGTGTTGTGTGTCGAGTGGGGCATCAGCCGCCTTGAATGTCTTGCCGATAGAGGTCGGGTGCAGCTGCATGCGCCGCGCACCCGCCGCGGACGATGGCCTAGAGGGTGCCGAGCCATTGAAGGGTCGAGTTCTCCAGATCGGTCTGCGCTGCCGGGTCCGAGCAGGTGTGGTCCGCGCCTTCCAGCTGACGGACGCCCACGCGAGTGTGCTGCATCGCCTGTGACCATGCCGCATCGGAGCGGCTGTGGTCCAGGAATTCCTTGGCGGTGTAGTCGTTCGTGCTGAGCAGCACCAGCGTCGAACCGGCAAAAGTGCTCAGCCCTTGGGCCATCCGCTGCTGGTAGGGCTGTTGCGTTATGGGCTTGGCTTTGCTGTCCTGGCCGCCAGGCGCCGGCCCGGCACGGGCGATGCGGATGTTCTGCAGCAGTTCGCGCAAGGCGGTGGCGGCGACCTTGCCGCTCAGCAGCTTGAGCCAGAACTCGCGCTGCCGCAGCCGTGCCAGGTAGTAGTGCTTGAGCTGCGTCTTGGCCTGACTCAACTCGGAGCGCACCCACGGATTGACCAGACACAGGCCGCCCACGCGGGTGTCGCGTGTTGCGTTGAGATAGAGCAGGGCGGCCGAGGCACCATCGCACAGCCCCCACAGCACAAAGCGTTGGATGCCTGGGTGAGCGGCTTGCACGGTGTCAATCGCGGCGCCGAGATCCGCGCTGACATCCTCAAAATTGCGCAGTTCGCCGCCGCTGTCGCCCATGCCGCGGTAGTCGAAGCGCAACGCCAGATGGCCGGCCGCGGCCAGGCTGCGGCTCAGCAGCACGAACTGGCGGTGACTTCCTGCGCGGTATTGCGGCCCGCCCACCACGATGAGGACGGCTGTCTCGGGCGCTTTCTCGGTTCCGGTCGGCGCAGCCAAGACGCCGGTGAGCCAGCTGTCTGCGCATCGGATGGGCAGCACCGATTCGCGATAGCCGGTCATGGTGCACCGTCCTTCAGCGTGGCGACGGTGGCATCAAGCAGCGCCGGCGCGTCTTCGATTTCGGTGGTCTGCCAGAAGCTCGGGCCCTGCACCAGCTGAGCCTGGGTCTGGTAACCCACCGTGCGCCACTGGTCAAGCGTCTTGGCCGAGACCGGCATCAGTGCTGCGTCCTCTCGGGTGCTGAGTTCCAGCCAGACGAGGCGCCCACTGCCGTTTGCCGGCGGCGCCATGGTGGCGGCCTCCATGCCCTGCACCAGGGGCGGTGCCAGGGGATAGCCCGCCACCTCCACCGATTGGCCGGCTGCCAACTGCTGGCGCATGGCTTCCATGCCGCCCTTGGCGGCGCCATCCAGCAGTTCGCCGACCACCTTCAGCCGTAGGAACTGCTGCATCAGCAGTTTGCCGGAGGCCGGGGCCTGCCAGAACAGGAAGTTGCAGGGCTCGCTGAGGCGTGCTGCTGCCGCGACCGCCAGCGGGCAGCCGGCGCGCAGGCCCCACAGCCACAGCGGCCCGGGGGCGCGTTCGGCCAGCCAGCGCTCTGCCGCCAGCAGGTCTTCGATCCAGGCCTCCCAGCTGGCATCGCCGAAGTCGCCGCTACTGTCGCCGCAGCCCAGCAGGTCAGGCTGAAGCACGGCAAAGCCGGTTTCGGCCAAACGCTCGGCCTGCAGCGCCACCATGCGGCGCGACTTGTTCATCTCTTCGCCGAAGGCCGGGACATGCAGCACCCGGCCCAAGGGCCTGGCTGCGCGGCTTGGACGGTGGACATACAGACGCTGCCCGTCGCCAGCCGGGACGAACAGGGTTTCGCGGGCGGGCGCCCGACCGGCGCTGGCCCCCGGCGCAGTCGCTGCGCTCATCGGTGGATCAGACGCGCGCAGCGACAAAGGCCACGAGCGAGCCGACCGTGGCAAAGGTCTCGCCATCGATCTCGTCATCGGCGACGGAGATGCCCAACTGCTCTTCGAGCGCGGTGATCAGGCTCACGACGGCCATCGAGTCAAGCTCGGGGATAGCGCCCAGCAGCGGGGTTTCAAGCGCGAAGGCCTGGGCCCTGCCGTCAAGGCTCAAGACCTCGTCGAGCAGGCGCAAGACCTCTTTGTTGACATCCATCGTCATCATCCCTTGTGGTTCAATTTTTTGGAACGGGTCATTGTAGGTTCGATCCCCAGGGCGCCCACCCTGCTTTCGCGGGGCTGGACGGCCCTCAGGCCCCATGTTGGCCAAGGCGCTGTGAAGTATTGACGCCGCCGGCCAGCGACGGGCTTTGTGGGCCGTGCCACCACCCATACGGAGGCCTGTCTGCGGCAGGGCAGCGTGCGATACTTTTTGCTGGCTCGCACTGCCGCGCTTTCACGTCCTGACGGCGACTCCACCCCCATGCACATGACCGAATCGACGCTGCTCCATGAACTGATCGCCGTTTCAGCCCGGCGCAGCCCGCAGTCCCGGGCCTTGACCCATGGCAGCGCGCATCTGAGCTATGCGGAGCTCCACCAGGCCGTTACGTCCTTCGCGGCCGGGCTGATGGCCCTGGGCGTGCAGCGCGGCGAGCGCGTCGCGGTCTATCTCGAAAAGCGCTTCGAAGGCGTGATCGCGAGCTTCGGCGCCGCCGCGGCCGGCGCGGTGTTCGTGCCGATGAACCCCTTGCTCAAGCCCGAGCAGGTGGCCTTCATCGCCCAGGATTGCGATGTGCGCGTGCTGATCACCTCGCCGGAGCGCCTGGCTCAGCTGGCGCCCTCGCTGGCCCAGTGCCCGAGCCTGCGCCAGCTGGTGCTGACCGAAGAGTCGCCGGCGGCTGCAGAAGCTGGCGCGCTGCCGGTGTTGAGCTGGCAGGCCTTGCTGGACAGCCCGGCGCGTGCCGGCCACCGCGTCATCGACACCGACATGGTGGCCATCCTCTACACCTCGGGCAGCACTGGCAGGCCCAAGGGCGTGGTGCTGTCGCATCGCAATATGGTGGCGGGCGCCAAGAGCGTGGCCAGCTACCTCGAGAACAACGCGCAGGACAGCCTGCTGGCGGCCTTGCCGCTGTCCTTCGACGCCGGCTTCAGCCAGCTGACCACGGCCTTCCACGTGGGCGCGCGCGTGGTGCTGCTGAACTACCTGCTGCCGCGCGACGTGCTCAAGGCCATGGAGCGCGAGAAGATCACCGGCCTGACCGCCGTGCCGCCGCTCTATATCCAACTGACGCAACTGGAGTGGCCGGCCGCCGTGGTGGAGCAACTGCGCTATTTCGCCAACACCGGCGGTCGCATGCCGCGCGAGACGCTGGCGCTGCTGCGCCAGCGTGCGCCGCGCAGCCTGCCCTACCTGATGTACGGACTCACCGAGGCCTTCCGCTCAACCTATTTGCCACCGTCCGAAGTGGACAAGCGCCCAGACTCGATCGGCAAGGCGATCCCGAACGCCGAAATCCTGGTGCTGCGCGAGGATGGCACGCCCTGTGATGTGGATGAGCCGGGCGAACTGGTGCACCGCGGCGCGCTGGTCGGCCTTGGCTATTGGAACGACGCCGAGAAAACCGCCGAGCGCTACAAGCTGCTGCCTGCCGATGCGCCGGGCCGCCAAGCCGGGCTGCAGTTGCCCGAGTACGCGGTGTTCTCGGGCGACAACGTGCGCCGCGACGCTGAAGGCTTCCTGTACTTCATCGGGCGGCGCGACGAGATGATCAAGACTTCGGGCTACCGCGTCAGCCCGACCGAGGTGGAAGAGGTGCTGTATGCCACCCGCCTGGTCGGCGAATGCGTGGCCTTCGGGGTCGAGCACCCGATGCTCGGCCAGAGCATCCAGGTGATTGCCACCGCCCCGGAAGGCGCTGCGGCTCTGGATGCCGGGGCGCTGCTGGCGGCCTGCCGCCAGCGCATGCCTGCCTATATGGTGCCGGCAGGGATAGAGGAGCAGCCCGGCCCGCTGCCGCGCAATCCAAACGGCAAGATCGACCGCAAGCTGCTGTCAACCGCTTGGTTGCAGCAGCGAGCCGAGAGCGAAGCAACGTCGGGCTGAGCCCGTCAGCGCGAGAACGCACGAGAAAGCACAACACAGATGTCGGACGAACAGAGCACAGCTGGCGCCAAGCGCCTGCCGGTCCACGCGGAAATGAGCCAGTTTGAGATTCGCGAGGGCGAACTCGTGGTGGGAGGCGAGCGCCTGTCGTTGCTGGCCGCGCGGGTCGGACGCACGCCGTTTTACGCATACGACCGGGCCCTGCTGAGCCGGCGCGTGGCCGAGTTGCGCCAGGCCCTGCCGCCTGGCGTGAAGCTGCATTACGCGATGAAGGCCAACCCCATGCCGGCGGTGGTGCAGTGGATGGCAGGTCTGGTGGACGGCATCGACGTTGCCTCGGCCGGCGAGCTGAAGGTGGCGCTGGACGCCGGTGCTGATCCACGCGAAGTTAGCTTTGCAGGCCCCGGCAAGCGCGACGCCGAGCTGCGCCAGGCCGTGGCCTCGCGCGTGCTCGTCAACCTCGAATCGCCTCGCGAGATCGCGGTGCTGCAGGCGGCTTCGCAGCAGCTGGGCGTGCCGGCACGGGTGGCCGTGCGCGTGAATCCCGACTTCGAGCTCAAGGGCTCAGGCATGAAGATGGGCGGCGGCCCCAAGCAGTTCGGCGTCGATGCCGAGGCGCTGCCCGAGCTGCTGAAGGACATTGGCCGCGCCGGCCTGGCTTTCGAGGGCTTCCATCTGTTTGCCGGCTCGCAGAACCTGCGCGCCGAATCCATCTGCGAAGCGCAGCAGAAATCCTACGAACTGGCGCTGCGTCTGGCCGAGCACGCGCCAGCGCCGGTGCGTTTCCTCAATCTGGGCGGTGGCTTCGGTATTCCGTATTTCCCCGGTGAAAGCCGGCTGGACCTGGCCCCCATTGGCGCGAACCTGGCGCAGATCCAGGCGCGGGCCAAGACCGAAATGCCCGAGGCCGAGATAGTCATCGAACTGGGCCGCTATCTGGTGGGCGAGGCCGGCGTCTACGTGACGCGCATCGTCGACCGCAAGGTCTCGCGTGGCCAGGTCTATCTGGTGACGGACGGAGGCCTGAACCACCACCTTTCGGCCTCCGGCAACTTCGGCCAGGTGATCCGCAAGAACTATCCGGCCACCATCGGCAACAAGGCCGATGCGCTAGAGCGCGAGACGGCCTCCATCGTTGGGCCGCTGTGCACGCCGCTGGATCTGCTGGCCGACCGCATGGATCTGCCCTGCGCCGGCGAGGGCGACCTGGCCGTGGTGTTCCAGTCAGGCGCCTATGGCGCCAGCGCCAGCCCGCAGGCTTTCCTCGGGCATGAGGCGGTGGTGGAGGTGCTGGTGTGAGAGGCCGTTGCCAGCGGCTCGGATGCACGATATGGCTGGCAACCTGATCTTTCACCAAGTAAGACCGTCCCTGCGCGTCGCGCTACTGCTGTGGTTCATCCTGACGCTGACCTTGGCTCTGCAGTCCTGGGTCGGTGATCGCACCATCTATGCGCATGCACTGGAGTCGGCACGCAGTGCCTTGCACCAGGGCATTCTTGAAAGCCAGGCGCCCGAGGGGCGGACTTGGGCCGAGTGGGGCGCTCTCTCGGTGCAGAGGCGAGTCGGAGTCGTCTATCTGGCGGAAAGCATGCGCCTCCTTACCGCCTGGCCGATCGGCAAGGTCTACAAGGCAATCGACACGCTATTCCTGGCGCTCAGCATGCTCGCCCTTTTCGTCGTCTTGCGGCGCAAGCTTGGCGAAACCCTTGCACTGGTCGGTCTGCTCTACTTCTGTGCGGTACTGCCGCTGACCTACTTCTTCCAGCTGTTCCATCCTTGGGACCGCGTTCAGCTCTTCCTGTGGATTGTCCTGTTGGCTCTGCTTGAAGCGAGGCGTTTGGCTCTGCTGTCTGCCGTGCTTGCCCTCAGCGTCGTTGTCAAGTTCGACACCTTGCTGCTGCCGGCGATGTACTTTGCCGTACACGCTGCACGCCACTCATACTCGCGTGTTGCGCTAGAGGCCCTTTTGCTGGCTTTCATCGCCTGGGCCTGCAACCAGGCACTGGGCCAGCTGTTTGGCGATCCGGCCGAAGCGTCGCGATTCGCCCTGAGCGGAATTTGGGCACAGGTGGACCTGAATGTGGGGAAGATGCTGGCCATGCACTTGCGCTACCCACCGCTCATCGTGCACGGGCTGCCGATGGTTCTGGCGGCACTCGCCTGGTCGGTTCTATCGCGTGTGGAGCGTGTTTCCGTGGCCTTTGCGTTTGCGCTGTCTCTAATCCACTTCCTGTTGACGAACTACGAGGAAGTAAGAGCGCACATGATGGTCCTGGTGCTCCTGCTTCCAGCGTCTCTGAAGGGTCTGCATCGACTCATTCAGCCTGGCGCGTCAGGTGATTCGAACCGAGCCGTCAAGCCATCACAGCAGACGCACTAAGCCTGGCGCGGTCAATGAATAGGGCGTCGACGATCAGTGTGCTAACGAGTTAGGTGCAATACTGGCGCCACACATCCCGTGCTTCGGCCGCTACACAGCGCGAGACGCAGTGCGGTGGCTGGTTGAAAGGCGACTGAGCAAGCTACCGCCTCAGGTATGGTGTGCTGAGCGCAGCCTGGTGGTGTGCCGGATGCCCTTTGTGAAGCGGCCATTGATGTTCGTCTATTCGGGATCGGAGCGGCGCGCATGAACTGGAGAACCCAGATATCCGGCTTCGCATTGGTTGGCATTGTGGCAACTGGCCTGCAGTACGTTCTGATGGCCGTGATGATCCATGGGTTCGACTGGCAAGCCTTGCCCGCAGGGGCGCTTGCTTACGTCGGTAGTGCTGTGTTCAATTACCTACTGAGCCGGCGATTCGTGTTTCGCAGCCAAGCCCGGCATGCAGTGGCCGGTCTGCGTTTTGCGGTGATTGTTGTCGTCGGCCTCGGGTTGAACAGCATGCTGCTGCACCTGGGGACGGTCTGGCTGGAATGGCACTGGTTGCCAGCCCAGGGCGTCAGCACTGCTTTGGTGATGTTCAACAACTTCCTTCTGGCCAAGTTCTGGGCCTTTGACCGATGTCGGCGCATTCAAGGAGTGGATGAATGAGACTGTCTATCGTCGTTCCTTGCTACAACGAACAAGAGGTTCTGGTTGAGACCCTGGCGCGACTGCTGCGCTTGATGGACGAGTTGTTGTGTGCTGGCCGCATCGAAGTCGACAGCGAGGTCATCTTTGTTGATGACGGTAGTCGTGATCGAACCTGGGCGCTGATCCAGCAGGGCGCGCAGTCCTCAACACGGGTGAGGGGGCTCAAACTCTCTCGCAACCGCGGACACCAGCAGGCGGTGCTGGCCGGACTGCTGATGGCACGCGGCGACGCTGTCGTCAGCGTCGACGCAGATCTGCAGGACGATCTTGCTGCCATCTCTGAGATGCTCAGCGCCCATGTAGCCGGTGCCGAGATTGTCTACGGCGTCCGCCGCAAGCGCGAGTCCGACACCTTTTTCAAGCGCTTCACGGCCGAGGCCTATTACCGGCTTCTCTCCCGACTCGGCGTGGAGATTGTTTTCAACCACGCGGACTACCGCTTGCTTGGCAGGCGTGCCATTGAGGCCCTGCGCGAGTATCGTGAGGTCAATCTCTTCCTGCGCGGCGTCATTCCCCAGTTGGGCTTCAACACGGCGCAAGTTCACTACGACCGCGCGGAGCGCTTCGCAGGTGAGTCCAAGTACCCGCTTGGCAAGATGCTGGCGCTGGCCTGGCAGGGCATCACCTCGTTTTCAACTATGCCTCTGCGTCTGATCACGAGTGTGGGGTTGCTGATCTCGCTGGCCAGTTTCGGCGTGTCTTTATGGGCTTTGTGGGTGCGGCTCTTTACCGAGCATTCCGTGCCTGGCTGGACCTCTACGGTTGTGCCGATTTATTTGCTCGGCGGCATCCAATTGCTGTGCATCGGCATCATCGGCGAGTACCTCGCCAAGACTTATGTCGAGACGAAGCGACGGCCCTTGTTCCATATCGAGCATGACACGGCGCTGGCTCGTGATGCCGGCACGATGAGCACAGCTGTTTCGGTGTCTACATGGCAGGGATGAGCCGATGCAGCCGAGCGGCATGCGCTGGCCCGCCATTTGTCCATCAAACGCAGTGCTGGACGCGGCGGGGAACCTTGCACCGTTAGGCATCGGTCTGCTGGTAAGGCTGCTTGACCTGCTGGCCGCTCGCATGGATCTACACTGCGCCGGCGAGGGCGGGATGGCCGTGGCGTTCCAGTCAGGCGCCTATGGCGCCAGTGCCAGGCCGCAGGCTGTCCTCGGGCACGAGGCGGTGGTGGAGGTGCTTGTGTGAGGGCGATTCGCTGAGCCTAGTTCGATGGCAACGTCAGGCTTTGAATGGCTGCCACGACGTTGCCTTCGAACGTGGATCGCTTCTGAAGGAACGCATTACGGGCTCGATCACCGCGAGCCTGCTTCTCTTCAACACTCATCGCAAACGCAGACTCAATCTCCACGGCGAGAGCGTCGGGGTCGACCAAGAATCTCTCACTCCAACTCATCCGCTCGGACTTCGAGTAGTCAGCGAGAAGCCCATAGTCGCTAGCGACCAGTTCATTCATGGGCGGTGCGTTCGTAGTTATTACAAGAGCTTTGGTTGAGAGAGCCTCAGCGATGTAATGTCCGAACCCCTCTGTTTCTGATGGGCATAGATGAATGCCGGCGGAATTCATTTCATACTTAATATCGGCATCTGACATGTCGCCGACGAACACCTCGATATTCTTGCCTGTCGCGATTTCTGAAAACTCCGGGTGCGTGGTGACTATTTTCAGTGTCGGCCATTCGGGGCGAGAGTTCCATGCCTGAATTATGGCGCGGGTGCCTTTAAGGTGGCTGCGGCCCGCGATGTGAATGGCCTTGCTGTAGTCTTTCTTTACCGAAGGGTCGTAGGCATCCTCGGTTGAAAACCCGATGTACTGTGCGGCTATATTTCTTTCGGAGAATATATTATTGCAATAATGAGTTTTGCAAAGAACCAGCTTGCAGTGCTTGAGATTGGCCTCGACCTCGGGGCGTATCCACTCTTGGTTTGGTATGAATACCGTCTTCTTGCTTAGCCTTAGCCAAGGTGTAGGGAGTATCTCTGAAAAAATGGAGATAGGCTCATTCTGCGAAAGGACTCCCAATCCGCTGCAAATTATTCGCTTGTGAAGAAGATGCAAATTCCGCTGGCGTGAGAAATGCATCTGAGTGGGCCAATGCTCCCGAAGCACGTTTGCCAAAACGTGAGCATCGCGCATGAGTCCACGAGTCCCGCCCGTTATGATGTTGACTCGTTGAGTGGCCAGAATTGGCATGGTCGTGGCTATGGGGCTGGATTCTGAATAATCAAATTATCGATCGTCACTTGCTGCGCTGCAGCACTGCAATGCAATTGGGCGAGAAGTTTATCTTTTGCCCCGAGTAGTATAGGGTCGACGCAGTTTTCTCAATTAGTGCTCGGCAGGCTAGGCCGGCTTTTATCTTGATCTTTGTAAGTAGACCTGTGCCTTCAAGTGGTATCTTTGGTGCGCCGACTGAAACTAGGTTCCAGCCTGTCGCCTTTGCAATTTGCGACAGCTTGAGGCTGCCTATGGTCGTGACATGGGTAATGTCACCGTGCTGATAAGGACGGCCCAGAGGGCTGTCACCGTTTGGGAACCGCGCAATGAAGTAGCCACCCGGTTGGGTCGCGTCGTGAAGTTCCTGAAACATCTCCCGAAGTTGGGCGTGGGAAATGTGCTCAAGCACATCAATCGCGACGACGCAGTTGAAAGTGGCTGGGGGTAGGGCTGATTCCTTGATAGTTGCAAAAGCTGTCGCGCCAAGATCCCTGGCGCGAGTGACCAATATCGGATTGGACTCAAGACCGCAGTACTTGATTCCTTTGTCGCGACACCATCCCAGGAACTCACCATTCCCAAATCCAAGTTCCAGCACGTGAGGTTGACTTAGTTCCTTGAGGTAAGGAGCTATCTCGGCGTCGAAGTACTTTGATGAGTCATGCGTCGGACGACCAAAGGAGTCGAGGTCCCAAGCCTTCCAGTCGCAATAGTTGTCTGCCTCGTCCGTGGCTGGGCCTTGAATTGCTTGGTCGGTGTTCGTTTCGCTGGCCATGATGTGCTTTACCTTCTGCTTGACCTGTCGGGCGTGCTTCCATGCTTGTCCCCACCGAGCGACCATGTTAGCTACGAAAACTGCCTCGACCCTCGTTCTCAGGTGGAGTCTCCCAAACATGATCGCATCCGGATACGACAATTCTCGGACGGACGAGGGACCCTGCCTAACAACAGCTAGCAGGTTCTGGGCCTACCGCTACCAAGGCCAGTGATGCCTGCGCCTGCCCAGCCGGTGGTTGATGGGTGATCGCTCGTTCTGACCCGGACCGACGCTCAGCAGTGGCAGCAGGCCGCGTTCGTTCATCAGTGAGCGCAAGTTCTCGTCCAGGAAGCCGCGCCGATAGGCGTGTTGCGACAGGTCGATGTCGCCAAAGGCGTTGATCTCCAGGATCTTCGGGCCGTCGGCGCACAGGGCTATATCCCAGCCGGGGCACAGGAAGCCGGGAAACGCCGTGTGGGAGTCCGCCACCAGTTGCTTCACCTCGGGCCAGTTGGGCACGTTGAATCCCACCAGCGGTGCCATTGTCAACGGGTGGCTTGGGTTCACCTGCTGATCGAAGCCGACGCCGGAAATCGCGCGCGTCACACGGCCGGTTTCGATATCGACGGTGCCCAGCAGGTTGCCGCTGGCGCCATGTTCGAAGTTGTCGGAGTCGCGCAGACCGGCATTGACCTTGAAGATGGCCTTGGTGATCTGCACGCCGCCGGGCGTGCGGAAGCTGTGCACCCGCAAGCCGGAAATCTTGGATGAGCGGGTGAGCGCCGCAATCTCCCCGTGGGCTTGCAGCGGGTCCTGCAGGATCCATCCGAGCCCGCGGCCGTCGTCCAGCGAGGCACAGAAATCGTCGAGCGTTTCCTTCTGCCCGTTGCCCAATACGACCTGGTCGCCGTCAACCGCGGTGACCAGCGCGTTGCCGCGTCCGTAGGAGCCGAAGGCACGCTTCAGGTAGACCGGCAGGTGAGCCGCGTTGCGCAGATAGGCCGCCAGCGCTTGCGGCGTGGGAAGTTGCAGCACGGACGACGGGCGCAGCGTGCGATACATGGCACGCAGCCGTGGGATCGGCAGGCCGAAGCCTTGCATCAACGCGTACATGCTGAGCTTGTCCTGGCTGAGGAAGCGCAAATAGTCGTCCACCAGGATGTCTTTCAGCACCTGCTGCGCGCGCAGGCCCCCAAACGCGGCCTTGGCTGGCCAGTCAAGATTGTTCTGATACAGCTGGAAGTCGATGTACTCGGAGAGGCCGAGTCGCTGCGGCCCCAGTCGCAAGCGGGCCGCCTCGATCAGCAAGGCTGGCAGTGAACGCCCGGAAACGTGGGCTGCCTGGCGGTAGGTGTTCAGCAAGGACATAGGCCTTTCTTCTACCCCCTGCAGCCGATGGGCTTGGGGCGCGCCGATTATGGCTGGGGTGCGGCTGTGCGCTGCCTGGCTGTGTTCGTACGTTCAGGAACCGCTCTGGCGCGCAGCGCGATGGCGCTGCACGAGTTGCATCAGCATGGCCTTGAAACTCGGGTAAAGCAGATCGTTGCTGTATGCACTGATGTGGTCGGCGTCAAAGAACAGGGGCTTGCCGCTCGGGCTGAAAGCCGCGCAGACCGCCCCCGGGCAAAGTGTTTCGAACGGGTTCCAGACAGTGGCGCGCGCACCAGGGCTGGCAGCCAGCGCATCCAGTGCCGCCCGCGTCGGAGCCAGCAATGGATCCAGTGCGGCGCGTGGGATTGAGGTGCCGGCGCTGCAACTGGGATTCATGTGGTTGAACCAGTCAGAGCAGCGGAATGGCGGCGCCCGCAGCACGGGCTTGGGCGCTTCGTAGAGCAGTTCAAGACCACGGGCTTGGGCAAGCACGGCCAGTGCTTTTGCCGCAGCTCCGGCTTCAATCCGCTCCTGCCTCGCTCCGGGTGCCAGCTCGTCGTCAATAGCAGCGTCCAGATTCTCCTTGCTCCCTTGATCAGCAATTCGTGCCACACGCAGTCCGGGCAGAAACAGCACATCACCTGCCTGAGCCTTGCTCAGCACACGTGACTGTGCCGACTCGAGAAAGGCGGCGCAGTCTTTCGGCATCAAGGACTGGCGCTTGGCCATCGCACAGTCCGCTCGCCAGAGCACTCGGACTTCGACGCCGTCTTCATCCCGTAGCCTTTGGAACAGGGGTGCGTAGGCGCCGGCATGCGAGTCGCCGATCACCCAAAGGCGCAAGCCATTGAGTGGACTGTCCATCCGCGCAGCCAGGTCCGCCGGCGTGCCGGCTTGTCTGGCGTCTGGATACCAGTCGTGGCGTTCCTGAACCACGCGCGAGAGGCTTAGTGCGTATCGGCTCTGCACCACCAGCACCGCTGCGGCGACTGCAATGCCTACGGCGAGCCAACCCCATACCAACGTTCGACCGGCGCCTGGCGCGCGACGTTGCCAACGAAGCCGGGTCGGCGCTTCGACCCAGTGGTACGAGAACATGGCCATCAGCAGCGCCAGCAGAACGGCCGCCAGCCGGCACTCGACCGATTCCAGGCCGACGGTCCAGCGTGCCAGCACGAACACCGGCCAGTGCCACAGGTAGAGCGAATAGGACATGCGACCGACATAGGTCAGGGCACGGGTTTCGACCAAGGCCCGTAGGCCACGGTTCTCCTTGGCCGGCAAACTGGCGATGGCGCACAGGCACAGCATGACGCCGGCCACAGCGCTCAGCGACCAGGGCCAGGGGAAGTTGGCTTCGCCGCGTAGCGTGAGGGCTGCGCCCATCAGGGCGACACCGGCGAGCAGATTGGCCCATTGCATGCCGGCGCTGCGCGGCAGACAACGGCCGCGCCGGTGCAGGATCAGCAGCAGGACCCCGGCGGACAGCTCCCACCAGCGGCTGGCAAGCGTGTAGAACGCCCAATCCGGTTGGGCCGTGGTCGCCCAGATGCAGTAGAGCAGCGACGCCGCCGTGAGTCCGAGCACCGCAAGGCCCGACGCACGCTTGCGATAGGCCAGCCAGCCGTAAGCCAGCAAGGGAAACAGCAGGTAGAACTGTTCTTCGACACCTAGCGACCAGGTGTGGGTGAACGGGTTGAACTCGGCACGGGGCGAGAAGTAGCCATCGCTCAACAGCAGCAAGCCCATATTGCCCAGCCCGGCGAAGGCCAGCAGCCCGACCTGCCAGGTGCTGGTGCTGAGCCACGAAGCTGGGATGAACAGCGCGGCAGCCAGGATGCTGCCCAGCAGGCAGAACACCAGTGCCGGGTACAGGCGCACCAAGCGGCGCGCATAGAAAGTCAGCGCGAAGCGGCCGAAGGATTCGGGCCGCTCGCGCATCAGGCTGCCCGCCACCACGTAGCCGGAGATCACGAAAAAGATGTCGACTCCGGTGAACCCGGAGGTGAGTAAGCTGGGGTCGAGGTGAAAGATCACCACGCCGATAACGGCAATCGCCCGAAGGCTGTCGATGCCGTGAAGGTATCCGGGAATCATGAGAGTGCTGGCGGCGCAGACTCAGGTCTGTGCCGCCGCGGTTCCAGGCTGGGGGTTTATCGGAGAGTCAGGGTTTCATAGGCGCCGACATAGCCTTCGACACTGCGCCGCCAATTGCGTTCATCCTTGACGAAGGCAAGGCCGTTGGACTTCAGGCGCTGCTGGAGGTCTTGGTCAGGAATCAGGGCTTCGATGGCGGCGCTCAGGGCCGGCACGTCGTCCGCCTTGAACAGTACGCCGGTCACGCCGTGCTGCACCAGTTCGTGGTGTCCGCCCACGTCGGAGGCGACGAATACCTTGCGTTGGGCCATGGCTTCCAGCGGCTTCAGCGGCGTGACCAACTCGGTCAGGCGCATCGACTTGCGCGGGTAGACCAGCACGTCGATCACCGAGTAGTAGCGCTCCACCTCGGCGAAGGGCACCTTGCCGGTGAAGATCACGCGCTCGCTCAGGCCCAGGCGCTGGGCCTGCTCGCGCAGCTCGGCATCCTGCATGCCGCCACCCACCAGCATCAGCTTGAGCGCGGGATTGCGGGCGATCATGGCTGGCATGGCCTCGATCAGCAGGTCCAGGCCTTCGTAGTCGTAGAAGGAGCCGACGAAGCCCAGCGTGTTGCCGGCGCTCAGGCCGTGCTGCTGCGCCAGCGTCTCGTCGCGCGGCAGTTCCTTGGCGAAGCGTTCGTACTCGACCGCATTCGGGATCACCGTGACCGGAGCCTTGCACAGGCCGCGCGCTTCGATGTCCTTCTTGAGCCCTTCGCAGATGGTCATAACGCGGCCGGCGCGGCGGAACACATAGTTCTCCAGCGCCCGCGTCAGCTTGTAGCGGAATCCGCCTTCCTTGCTGGTGCCCTGGTCGACCGCCGCGTCCTCCCAGAAGGCGCGCACTTCGTAGACTAGCGGCAGGCCGTACTTGCGGGCAGCCCAGACCGCAGCCATGCCGTTGAGTGCGGGCGAATGCGCGTGCAGCAGGTCAGGCTTAAGGCGAGGGATCAGCTCCACCAGGCGCTGGTACATCAGCCAGACGGTCCAGAACTGCTTGAGCACCGGGATACGGCTCCACAGCGAGCTGCGGTCGGCGGTGCGGAAGAAGCGCAGTCCGGACACCAGCTCTTCATCTGACTGGCTGCTGTGCTGCTTGGGGCCGGTCATCGGCAGCACGGTCCAGCCGCGCGCCTGCTGCTCCTGCAGGATGGCCCAGCTGCGCGAGGAGTAGCCGTCCTGCAAAGGCAGTGAGTGGTCAAAGACGTGAAGGATCTTCATGAGGATGTGGGCAGGCCGGCAGCTCAGGCGAAGCGCCCGATGCGGCGGTAGAGCCCGCCGAGGAAAAGGCCGTAGCGGTGCTTGAGGAACAGGTAGAGCAGTCCCTTGGCATGACGCACGGTGAATTTGTTGATCGCCAGGCCCTTGGGGCGCGAAATTTCCTGCGCGTCGTGGACCACCGAGACGGCGGGGAAGTAGTGCACCTGGTAGCCCGCCTTCCACAGCCGGATGCAGTAGTCCACATCCTCGGGCGAGTAGAAGATCCGCTCGTCCAGCAGGCCGGTGGCCTCGACGGCGGCCTTGCTGAGTAGCCAGCAGGCGGAGATGGCGTAGTCCACCGGGCCGGCCGCAGCCGGCGGCTCGCGCGCCTCCAGCTGGCGTAACGCCAGGTAGCGCTGAGCCTTGCGGGCGATGGTGGGGAAGACGTCGACGCTGAGCTGGAACTTGCCGGAGGGATAAATCAGCTTGGGCGCGATCATGCCGGCACGCGGCTGTGAGCGCTGGTAGTCGAGCATGGCGCGCAGGGCGCCAGCGTTCATGTAGGCGTCCGAATCCAGAATCAGCACGGCTTCGCCGCTGGCCTGGCGCAGGGCCATATTGCGCGAGCGCGTGGTGCCGGTGTTCTCGGACAGGTAGATCACCTTCAGGCGCGCACCGAACTCAGCCTGCAAGCCCTTCAGGATCTCGACGCTGCCGTCCAGCGAGCCGTTCTCGACGACGAAGATCTCGCCTTGCAGCGCGCACTCGTCGTAGCTCTTGACGAGGCTGCGCACGCAGGTCTCGATGTAGCGCTTGGAGTTGAAGGAGAGAACGACTGCGGACACGTCCATTGGATGGTTCTTTCTTGTTGGCCGCGGCTCAGCGCCCGGCGTGGGAGTTCCCATCGCGGATCGCAGTGAACAAGCGGATCTGCGCCTGCGTGGTCTCTTCCCAGGAGAAGCCCTCGGCATATTGTCGTACCGCCGCGCGGGCTGGATAGTCAGCCTGCAGACGCTGCAAGGCCGCCAGCAGATGCGGCACGTCGCGCTGCGCGGCCAGTTGCCCGGCGACCGGCCCGGTAACAACTTCGGGTGTGCCATTGACGCGCGTGGCCACCACGGGTGTGCCGCAGGCCATGGCCTCCAGCAGCACATTGGCCCAGCCTTCGCGGCTGGAGGCCAAGATCAGGACATCGGCCGCGCTGAACCAGTGCTTGAGCGTTTCCTGCGGCTGCTGGCCAGCAAATGTCACGCGCTCGGCCACGCCCAACGATTGCGCCAGTACCTGCAAGCGCTCGCGCTCGGGCCCGGCGCCGACGATGGCCAGCCGCGCTTGCGGCAGTTGTTCGAGCATCCGTATCACCAGGTCGTGCCCCTTGAGCTCCACCAGATGGCCGACCGACAGCAGCATCAGGCCCTCGTGCGCGAGGCCCAGATGCTGGCGGGCTGCCTGGCGGTCGATCACGGCGAAGCGCTGCAGGTCGACGCCATTGCGGATCACATGGCACTTCTCGCGCGGCGCGCCGAGCTCGACCATCTGCTCCACCAGATCGGCGCAGACGCCGATATTGGCGCTGCTGGCCTGCAAGGTGCGCTGGATCAGGCGGCGAGGCACGCCGAACTGCTTGTACAGCGTGATGTCCGAGCCGCGCGCTGTGCAGACGAAGGGCTTGCCGAGCCAACGGGCGACCAGCGAGGCCGCGACGCCGTCGGGGTAGAAGAAGTGAGCGTCGATCAGGTCGAAGTCAAAGCCTTCGCGGATGAGGCGCCGCAGCGTGGGCAGAGCGCCGGCCGCCAGCACATAGGGCGCGATGTTCTGCCCGATCTTGGGCGGCAGCACATAGCGTGGATGATCGACCTGCACACCGTTGCGCGTTTCGAGGCGTGGCGTTGCTGCCATCGCGGCATAGTTGCCGAAGCGCGGGTGGCTGGACGGGAACCAGGGCACGGGGGCGACGACCCGGGTTTGAACTTGACCACTCTTGAGCAGCTCGCGCAGGCGGGTCTCTATGAAGATGCCGTGGACCGGTCGCGCACTGCTGGGATACAAGGTCGAGAACAGCAGTGTCTTGAGTGTGGCGCTCATGCGGGCGGTCAGCGTGCCGAAGCCGGGACGGCGCAGTCTAGCAGCGCGAACTGTCACCAAAGTCGCCGTGCGGCGCCCAGTGCGGCAGCATTCAACACGGAACCCCTGAATCAGGGGGCGGGCGTGGGGCAGGGCGTTGCGCCGGCACCCGGGCTGGTCTGCGCGTCGCGAAGGCGGCCGCAGAAGTCCTGGCGGAGCGCGGGCAGGGCTGGCACAGCGGCAGGCGCCTCGCGCCAGGCCAGGTTCAGCCGGTCGGCCAGGTCGAGCCATTCGCGCAGCGGGCCGACCGCATTGCCCTGCGCCTGCAGCGAGCCGCCCTGGCGCGCCCGCAGGCGGCCTTCGAGCAGGTTGTTGCGCAACTCGGCGTTGGCGCCGGCGCCACGCACATCGATGCCGGCGGTGTTGACCAGCGTGTTATGCGCGACCAGCACCTGCTGCGAGCGGTTGACGTCGATGCCCGAGTCATTGCAGTGGGCGACGATGTTGTTGGCGATCAGACCCTGGCTGTGTTCGTGCAGGCACTGGCCATTGCGGCAGTAGGGCGCGCCGGTGCCGCCGCCGCCCAGCGAGATGCCTACCCGCGTGCCGGGCGCCGAGATGTCGGCGCTACTGCAGATGAGCAGGTTGCGCTCGATGCGGCCGCCCGATCCGCCGCCTTTCATAAAGATGCCATAGCTGGTGTGGCTGGCGGCGCTCTTGCCAAATTCCTGCACCCGGTTGTCCGCCACCACCCAGCCGCTGGCCCCCACGATGTCGACGGCGGTGACCGGGCGCTGGGTGACGCGCGGGCGGCTGTTGAGCAGGCTGTTGTGTGTCACGGCACCGTCATCGGGCCAATGGCCGGACTGCCCGTTGACCTTGATGTGGGCGCTGAAGTCCCGCATCTCGTTGTTGTGCAGCACGGTGCCACGGGCCTGTCCGACGATGTGGAAAGCGTGCTCGCAGTCGTCGTCCGCGTTGCAGGCACCGTGAAGCTTGAGGTTCTCGAAGCGCCAGAACGGGGCGCTGACCAGCACGCCCGTACCCGCAAGCACCTCCAGTCTGGCCTCGCCCAGGCGGGCGGCGCGCAGCACGATGGGCTGCTTCGCCGTCCCGCCACGCTGCGCTGCAAGCCGCTGCTCGATCCGGTAAACGCCGGGCTGCAGCGTGATCTGATCGCCCGGCCGGGCCTGCGCCAGCGCGTCAACGAGTTGTGCAGTCGAGGCGACCTGGAAGGCTCGCACCGGCGCTGGTGCCGGTGTAGCTGCGCCCCCCGCGCCCTTGCCCAGGTCTGGCAGAGCATCTGGCGGGACGGGGCGCTCGAAGTGACGCTGCAGAGGGTCGAGTAGTGTCCGCGCGGCAGCGTCCAGCGTTTCATAACCAGCCAACTGACCGTGCACGGCTCGGATCAATTCGCCGGGTGTTCGACTCAGAGTGGCCGGGGAGGCCGAGCTAAGATCCTTGGCAAGCAATGCAGCGCCCGCGCAGATCAGCGCAATCACGGTGGCGATGCCAAGCGGTCGGTTCATGCGGCTCTGGTGCGTGCGCCACTGAGGTGGCGCAGCATGCTTCTGGATGTTCTGGGCGTGATTATGTTGGGCTTTGCGGCTGGGCTCGCTGTGCGCGGCAGGCCCCGGCTGCTTACCATGCAGCCCATTTGCGGCATGGCTCTGCGTGACATAGCCGGCGGCATGGCAATGGCAATTCGTTCGGGATCGGGAATGCAACAGCGGCTTTCGCCAGCAGGGATTGAATCGGCTTCGGGCAGTGCAGCCGTCGCGCCAGACGCTGGCGGGCCGGGCGCCTGGTCAGTGACTATCTTCGCGGCCCGCGAGAGCACCGAGGAATTGCTGCGCACCATCGAGGCGGCATGCCAGGCCGTGCGCGAGCGCCCGGTGCACCTGGAGGTGATGGTCAACGGCAATGAGTCGCTAGCCCGCAAGCTGGCGGCGCTGGTCGAGCAGCGCAGCTGGCCCTCGGCGCAGGCGCGCGTGCGGGTCTGGTTTGCACCGCTCGGCGACAAGTCCAACACCTGGAATGCCGCATTGCACCAGGTCTGGGACGGCGAGGAGCTGGCCTTCTTCATAGACGGATATGTGACGCTGCTGCCCGGTGCACTGGATGTGATGGGCCGTGAAGTTCTGGCCGACACGCAGGCGCTCGGCGGCACTGCGACGCCCAGCGGCGGCCGTGGCGATGCAGCCGTGCGGCGCGCGATGCTCAAGGACGGCGGCATGCACGGCAACCTGTGCTGTCTCAAGGCCTCGACCGTGCGCGAGCTGCGGCAGCGCGGCATTCGACTGCCTTGCGGCCTGTACCGCGGTGACGGGCTGATGGGCGCGTTTCTGGCCATCCGGCTTGATCCCCATGCCGACTGGGTGCCGGGCCGGATTCATGTGGTGGACCGTCCCAGCTGGAGCGTGCCGCGCCGTCCGCTGCTGTCGCTGGCTTCATGGCGCACGGTGTGGAATCGCCGCATTCGCCAGGCGCGCGGACGCTTCGAGAATCTGGCTCTCAAGGACTGGCTGCGCGTGCGTTGCCTGCCGCTGGAACAACTTCCCACCGATATCGAGAGCCTGCTGACCAGTTGGGCCCAGACCCATGATGAAGAGTTCCAGCGCGAGCTGCGCCGGGACTGGTTTGCCCGCCGCGCCTGGCGCGATGTGCAGGCCCACGCGATTGGCACGCGCGTGCCGGGGCCGGCGCGCCTGCTGTGGAGTTCGGCGTCGCGCTGACGGCCGCAGCGAGTGCTCAGTCCGCCAGCTCGAAGACTGCCGACCCGTCGGCGTTCTCTTTGACCAGGCGCAGTTGAGGCGTACGCTGCAGCAGGCTTGCCGCCTTGGCCGCCGACAGAAACTGCAGCCGCACGCCCGCCACCGGCAGCACCCGCCAGTTGCCATCCGCACTCGGATTGAAGCGCTTGGCGCTGGCCAGGTACTGCGCCACCGCTTCGCGGTTCTCATCGGGCGCATCGATCACGATGCGCTCAGCCGTCAAGCCGGGGAAGCCACCGCCTCCATTGGCGCGGTAGTTGTTGGTGACCACCAGGAACTCGGCCTTGTCGTCGAGCGGCTGGCCCTGGTAACGCAGGTTGACGATGCGTCGTGCCTGGCTGGCGCTGCGCTTGCCTTCGGCGTTGTAGCGAGCGGGCTGGGTCACGTCGATCTCGTAGTTCAGGCCTTCGATCATGTCGAAGTTGTAAGAGCGGAAGGCCGGGTCGATCAGCGACTGCTCGGCCGGGCCCTTGGGGTCGATCTGGCGGAACTGGCCGGCCGACATCTCCAGCCATTCGCGCACCTCGGCGCCGCTCAGCTTCACCACCTTGATGGTATTCGGGTAGACGTACAGATCGGCCACATGCTTGATCGCGATCGGCCCGGCCGGGATGTCGGTGTAGTTGTTCCAGCCCTGGCGCCCGCCCGCCTTGAAGGGCGCGGCGGCCGACAGCAGCGGCAGTTTTTCATAAGCCGTACCCTGCACGGCGCGCCGCGCATAGGCAAGCTGGGCCTGCGCGACGATCTGCACCGAGGGGTCGTCCATCACCTGTGCGAAATAGCTGTGGATGGGCGCGGTGGTTTCAGCGACTTGGGCGCGGACATAGGCCAGCGTGTCGGCGTGCTCGCGCGCAATGGCCTCGCCCACCATCGGGTCGGCGTCGACCAGCGGCTTGCGCGCGGCGCGGTCGAAGATCGGGCGCAACGCGCTGCGGCTGTCCACCACCTGCCAGCGACCTGAAGCGCTATCCAGCTTCAGATCGATCAGGCCGAGGTGGTCGGCCCAGCGTCCAGGCATGACGGCCGGCACGCCGTGGATGCTGCCGCGCTGCAGGTCCACGCCGGGGAAGCCCTCGAAGGTCTTGCTGGGGAACTCGGCATGGGCATGGCCCAGCAGCAGCACGTCGATGCCGGGCACCTGGGCCAGCTGCACCGCCATGTTCTCGCCCAGGCGCGGCTGCTCGATCTTCTCGATACCGCTGTGCGCGATCGCCACCACCAAGTCGGCGCCCTTGGCGCGCATCTCGGGCACATAGCGGCGGGCGGCTTCCACCATGTCCAGCGCCTGCACCTTGCCCTGCAGATGCTGGCGGTCCCACTGCATGATCTGCGGCGGCACGAAGCCGATCACGCCGATCTTTAGCCGCTGCGGCTGGCCGCTCTCGTCCTTGAACTGGCGCTCCAGCAGCACATAGGGCGTGAAAGCTGGCTTGCCGCCCTCGGCTTCCACCACATTGGCGCTGACATAAGGGAACTGCGCGCCGCTGATGGCCTGGCGCAGAAAGGGCAGGCCGTAGTTGAACTCGTGGTTGCCGATGTTGGCGGCGTCCACGCCCAGGCGGTTCAGTACCTTGTAGGCCGGGTGCACCTCGCCGCGGGGCAGCGGCTTGATGCGGGCCACCACATCGCCCAGAGGGTTGCCCTGCAGCAGGTCGCCGTTGTCGAACAGCAGGCTGTTGGGCGCCTCGGCGCGTGCTGCCTTGATCAGCGTGGCGGTCTTGGCCAGCCCGTATTCGTCGGTTGTCCTGTCCTGGTAGTAGTCGTAGTTGAGCAAGTTCATGTGCACGTCGGCGGTCTGCAGGATGCGCAGCTTCAGCTCGGCGGCGTCGGCCGGGCCCAGCAGAGCGGCGGCCAGGGTCAGCAGGACAAGCGTGGGACGGAACAGGGGCAGAGCGGACATGGTGGTGGCGCAGGACAGACGGGAAGCGCGTGATGCTAGCTGCAAAGCGTGGCGGAGGCTGGCTCTCAGGCGCTGCGAGCCGATTGCCGCGGGCGCCTGCGGTGCACGGCGGTGGCCGGCTCCAGGCTCAGGCAGCGGCCTTCGCGCCATTCGGCTTCCAACTGCCGCATCAGCGCCTGCGTTTCCTCATGCTGGCGGGCCAGTTGCTGCTGCATGGTCTCGATCTCGGCCAGGCGCTCGCGCAGGCTCTGCATCACCATCTCGTGTGGCAGCTCGGCGGCGCTGTGCGCGGCCAGCTTGCGCAGTGTCTCCAGCGAGAAGCCCAGGCGCTGCGCCAACTGGATCGCCAGCAGGCATTGCAGCGTGGAGTCGTCGTAGACGCGGTAACCGTTGGCGCCGCGCTCGGCCGGTGGCAGCAGTCCGCTGGATTCGTAGAAGCGGATGGCCGAGGGCGCCACGCCGCTGCGCGCCGAGAGTTCGCCGATCTTCACGCGTTGTTCCGGGTTGACATTCAAGTAGGCTTGAAGCTTAGCATCCGCCCGCCTGAGCAAGACTGGCGCGAACCGTTCTGGGAGACACCGTATGCCTGAGTTGAAGATCAACGGCGAGTTGCGCCGGCTCGATATAGAGCCGGAGATGCCGCTGCTGTGGGTACTGCGTGACGAGCTGGGCCTGACCGGCACCAAGTTCGGCTGCGGCGTGGCCAGCTGCGGTGCCTGCACGGTGGAGATCGACGGCGTGGCCACGCGCTCCTGCGTGATGCCGGTGGGCGCGCTGGAGGGCAAGTCCATCCGCACCATCGAGGCCGGCGGCGATCCTCTGGTGCAGCGCCTGCAGGCGGCCTGGATCAAGCTGCAGGTGCCGCAATGCGGCTACTGCCAGAGCGGCATGATCATGGCGGCAGCCAGTCTGCTGCGCCAGACGCCACGCCCGAGCGATGCCGAGATCGACGCCAGCATCAGCAATATCTGCCGCTGCGGCACCTACCAGCGCATCCGCGCGGCCATCCACGAGGCGGCAGCAGCGCCGACGCAGGGAGGCCAGCGATGAGCCGCCGTGTGTCGCAGCAGGGACTGTCGCGCCGTGGCTTCCTTATCACCGGCGCGGTGCTGGGCGGCGGTCTGCTGCTGGGCGTCGGCGCGCTGACGCGACCGCTGTCGCGCGGCGAAACCTTGGGCCGCGCCGAGGACTTCCGTCCGCAGGCCGACCAGATCGGGCTTAACGCCTGGGTGAAGATCCGCCCCGACGGGCAGGTGATCGTGGCGCTGCCACGTGCCGAGATGGGGCAGGGCGTGCAGACCGCGCTCGCCATGCTGGTGGCCGACGAAATGGATGCTGATTGGTCACGGGTACAGACCGAGCAGGCGCCACCCGAGCGCGTCTATGCCAACACCGCGCTGCTGCTGAATGTGCTGCCCATCGACGGCGAAGACCAGAGCCTGGGCGCGCGCCTGGCGCGGCGCACGCTGATGCGTGCCGGCCATGCGCTGTCGCTGCAGCTGACCGGCGGCTCGTCGAGCATCCGCGATGCCTGGGAGCCGATGCGCCTGGCCGGCGCCGCAGCGCGATCCATGCTGCTGCAGGCGGCGGCCAAGCGCTGGGGCGTGCCGGTGGCGGATTGCCAGGTGGCATCCGGCGTGGTGCTGCACGAGGCCAGCGGCCGGCGTGCCGGCTTTGGCGAGCTGGCGGCCGAGGCAGCCAGCTTCGCGCCATCCGACGAACTGGCCACCAAGCCCGCCTCGGCCTACCGGCTGATCGGCAAGCCGGTGGCGCGGCTGGACATTCCGGCCAAGGTCGATGGCAGCGCGGTTTTTGGCATCGACGTGCAGCCCGAGGGCCTGCTCTATGCGGCGATCCGCCAATGCCCGGTGTTCGGCGGCGGCGTGGCCGGCTATGACGCGCAAGCCTTGCGCAGCAAGCGCGGCATCGTCGACGTGTTCACGCTGGCCGAGCATGGCGCAGTGGTGGTGCTGGCCAACAGCTACTGGCGTGCGCGCAGCGCGCTGGAGAGCCTGGAGATCCGCTGGGACGAAGGGCCGAATGCGCAGCTCGATTCCGCACAGATTCGGGGGCAGCTGCAGACGGCCTTGCAGGGCGAGGGTGGTTTTGCCTTTCGCGATATCGGCGATGCGCGCTCTCGGCTGGCCCAGGGCGGGGCGAAGCAGCTGGAGGCCGTCTACGAGGCGCCTTTTCTGGCCCATGCTGCACTGGAGCCGATCAACTGCAGCGCGCAGTACAAGGACGGCGCGCTGACGCTATGGTGCTCGACCCAAGTGGCCCTGCTGGCGCGCTGGAAGGCCGCGCAGGCCGCGGGCATTCCGATCGAGCAGGTGACGCTGCACGTGCCCTATCTGGGCGGCGGCTTCGGCCGGCGCCTGGAGGTGGACATGGTCGAACAGGCCACGCGCATCGCGCTGCGCACGCAGGGGCAACCGGTCAAGCTGGTGTGGAGCCGCGAGGAGGACATGCAACACGATATGTACCGCCCGGTGGCGATGGCCAGCTTTGCCGCGGTGCTGGATGAGCAGGGCCGCCCGGCAGCCTGGCTCAACCGCGTGGCCGCGCCCTCGCTCGGCCTGGCCACCAGCGAACGCCTGATGCCGACCTTTGCCGCCGACATGCCCGACAAGAACCAGGCCGAAGGCGCTTTCGATCTGGCCTATGCGGTGCCCAACCTGCGCGTGCAGCAGCTGCGAGTGAAGACACCAGTGCCGGTGGGTTACTGGCGCAGCGTGGGCCATTCCTACAACGCCTTCTTCACCGAGGGCTTCATCGACGAGCTGGCGCATCTGGCCGGGCAGGACCCGGTGGCTTATCGGCTGGCGCTGCTGGCCGACAAGCCGCGCCACCGCGCGGTGCTGCAGCTGGCCGCCGACAAGGCCGGCTGGAGCCAGCCGCTGCCCAAGGGGCGCGCGCGCGGCGTGGCCGTTCACGAAAGCTTCGGCGGCTGGTGCGCCCAGGTGGCCGAGGTCTCGCTGGGCGAGGGCGGCCAGCCGCGGGTGGAGCGGGTGGTCTGCGTGATCGACTGCGGCATCGTCGTCAACCCGGACACGGTGCGCGCGCAGATGGAGAGCTCCATCGTCTTCGGCCTGAGTGCCGCGATGTATGGCGAGATCACGATCAAGGGCGGGCGTGTCGAGCAGAGCAACTACCCCAGCCAGGAGGTGGTGCGCATGGCGCAGATGCCCAAGATCGAGGTGCACATCGTGCCCAGCAGTGCGCCGCCCGGCGGTGTCGGCGAGCCCGGCACGCCGCCGATTGCGCCAGCTGTGGCCAATGCGCTGTTCGCGCTGACGGGCAAGCGGCTGCGGTGCCTGCCGCTGCGCGCGGCCGATCTGGCGGCCTGACGAAAGGCAGTGGCTGCTCGGGGGCTTGTGACGCCAGCCGCGCAAGCAGGGACAATACGGCGCATGAAGATCAAGTCCCCCGAATTGCTGCTGCCCGCCGGCTCGCTGGCCAAGATGCGCGCCGCCTATGACTTTGGCGCTGATGCGGTCTATGCCGGCCAGCCGCGCTACAGCTTGCGCGCCCGCAACAATGAATTCCGCCTGGAGCAGATCGCCCAGGGCATCCAGGAAGCCCATGCCCGCGGCAAGAAGTTCTTTGTCACCAGCAATCTGATCGCGCACAACGACAAGGTGCGCACCTATCTGCGCGACATCGAGCCGGTGATCGCGCTCAAGCCTGACGCGCTGATCATGGCCGATGCCGGCCTGATCATGCAGGTGCGCGAGAAGTGGCCCGAGGTGCCGATCCACCTCTCGGTGCAGGCCAACACCACCAACTGGGCGGCGGTGAAGTTCTGGCAGAAGCTGGGCGTGGCCCGCATCATCCTGTCGCGCGAGCTGAGCCTGGACGAGGTCGAGGGCATCCGCAATGAATGCCCGGACATGGAGCTGGAAGTCTTCGTGCATGGCGCGCTGTGCATCGCCTACTCGGGCCGCTGCCTGCTGTCGGGCTATTTCAATCGCCGCGACCCCAATCAGGGTACTTGCACCAATGCCTGCCGCTGGGAATATGGCACCCAGGCCGCGACCGAGGACTCTGACAGCGGCGAGGCGATTCCGGTGGCCAAAATGGAGAGCGACTTCAACTTCGCCGAGGCTCAGGCCGAGGCCGAGAGCAGCTTCTCCACCTGTGGCAGCGGCCAGCGCCACCCGGCGGCCGATCGCGTCTACCTGATGGAAGAAAAGGGCCGCCCCGGTGAGCTGATGCCCATCATGGAAGACGAGCACGGCACCTACATCATGAACAGCAAGGACCTGCGTGCCGTCGAGCATGTGGAGCGCCTGGCCAAGATCGGCGTTGATTCGCTGAAGATCGAGGGCCGCACCAAGAGCCTGTATTACGTGGCGCGCACCGCCCAGGTCTACCGCCGCGCGATTGACGATGCAGTGGCCGGACGGCCCTTCAACCCCGATCTGCTGCTGCAGCTCGAAGGCCTGGCCAACCGCGGCTACACCGGCGGCCTGCTGGAGCGCCGCCCGGCGCAGGACTACCAGAACTACATCAGCGGCCACAGCGAGCTGCACCGCAGCCATTTCGTCGGCGAAGTGACCGGCGTGCGCGAGGATGGCTGGGTGCAGGTGCAGGCCAAGAACCGCTTCTCGGTGGGCGACCGCGTCGAGCTGATCCACCCCAGCGGCAACCGCGTGGTCGATCTCAAGGAGATGCAGAACCTCGATGGTGAGCCGGTGCAGGTGGCGCCGGGCGACCCGGTGCGCGTCTGGGTGCCGCTGGGCCTGCCGGCCGAGGGTGGGCTGGTGGCTAGGCTGCTCTGAGGGGCGTACTGACCTGTGTGTTGCGCGTCCGAGCTTGAATACTGTTCCACAGAGGCCGCCCGGTTGGCGCTAGCCTGAGCCTGCGATGAGCATGAACCTCCTGCTTGAGCGCCTGGATGGCGCTATCGACGAGTTGCGCGCAGCTTATCCAGGCGACGGGCCGGGCTTCAACCTCGCCCTGCTGGCCCAGGGCGACGTGCTCCGCCAGGTGCATCACGGTCTTGCCGATCTGACCTGGTCGCAGCCGCTGGATGGCGATGCGCGCCACTACATGGCCTCTGAATCCAAGCCCTGGGTGGCGGCCCTGGTGATGCAAGAGGTGGCCGAAGGACGGCTGGCTCTGGACACCGACCTGCGCCCGGTGCTGCCAGCGCTGAGCGAGTATGAGCAGCCGCTGTGCGCCGGTCACCTGCTGCGCCACACCAGCGGCATCCCGGACTATCTGTTCCTCTGGGGCACCCAGCTGGGCCGCCACGAGCATGATTTCATCGCCCGGGAGCAGGCGCTGGCGCTGATAGCCCAGGCGGGTGAAAGCAGCTTCCAGCCCGGGCTGCGCTATGAATACAGCAACAGCAACTATCTGCTGCTGGCCGAACTGCTGCAGCAGCAGTCCGGTCTGACGCTGGCTGAGCTGGCACAGCGCCGCTTCTTTGCGCCATGGGGCATGGGCTCCAGCAGTTTCGAAGCCGATCCCTGGCGGGTGCTGCAGCGCCGCGCCCGCAGCTACGGCCGCGTGGCTGCCGAGCCAGCTGAAGCGCAGGGCTGGCAGGAACTGCCGGTGCCGCTGGGTACATGGGGTGATGGCGGGCTGTGGTCGACGCTGAATGACCAGCTGCGTGCCGAGCGGTATTGGCATGAGGACTGGCAGCACCAGGGCGAACGCAGCCTGTGGGCGCGCTGCGCTGCCGCAGACGAGCACTACGGGCCTGCTGACGGTCCCTACCGCTTCGGACTGGAGTGGCTGCAAGTGGGCGACCAGCGCCTGCTGTTCCACGGCGGCGGCTATGGGGGTTTTACATGCCTGCTGCTGCGCAATCCGGCGCAGGGTGTTTCGCTGGTGATGCTCAGCAATTGCGACGGTTTCGACAACGACGCCGAGCGCTGGGCGCAGCGCCTGTGGGGCGCTGCTCAGGCCTGAGGTCGGCGCCAGACCAGCAGAAGATTGTTGGCTGGCATCGCCAGGCGCTGCGCGAGTTGCAGCCCGGCCCTGGCGGCCTCGGCCTGTACATTGGCCAAGCGCCGCAGCCCCCAGCTTGGATTACGTTGCCGCAGGTCTGCATGGAAGGCCAGGTTGCTTGGCGCGGTCACCACGTCGTCTTCCAGATAGGGGCCGTAAGTCAGCAGGCAGCCTTGGGGCCTCAGCGCTCGTGCGGCACCCTGCATCAGGCCGATGCAGCAATTCCAGGGCGCAATGTGCAGCAGGTTGGCGCAGAACACCAGGTCGAATGTGTCGGCCTCGACTGGCCAGGGTAGGACGCTCACATCCAGTGCCAGCGCTTCGGCCACGCGCTGCTGCTGGTCTGCGGGCCAGCTTCGCCGGAGCTGCCGCAGCCAGTCCCGACGCTCGGGCTCGAACTCGCTAGGCTGCCAGCTCCAGCCCGGGAACCCAGCCGAGAAATGCTCAAGATGCTGGCCGGTTCCGCTGGCGATCTCCAGCGCGTGGCCGCTGGACGGCAACAGGGTTTGAAGGGCTTTCAGCAGCGGCTGCTTGTTGCGCTCGGCAGCGGGCGAGAAAAACGGTGGGGGCAGGGCGGCGGTCATCGAGGCAGTGTAGTCATGGCCATGCATGCTGCGATGTAGCATCAGCGCCATCCCAGCTTCGAGCTCGTGCCATGTCTTACCTGCTGCTCATCATCGAACCCGTCGGCCAGCGCGCCACCCGCAGCGAGGCCGAAGGCCGCGAAGCCTATGCGCAGATGCAGCGTTTCGGCGAGGCCATTGCGGCCGAAGGGCATCTGGAAGCCGTGCAGTCGCTGGCTTCGCTGAACCAGGCCACCCGCGTGCAGCAGGGCCGCGTGCTCGACGGCCCCTTCGCTGAGGCAAAGGAAATGGTCGGAGGCTTCTTCCTGTTGAAGAATGTGACGCGCGAGCAGGCTGTGGCCTGGGCGCAGCGCTGCCCGGCGGCTCAGTGGGCGACGGTCGAGGTGCGGCCGCTGGCGCCTTGTTTCGAGGATTGAGCGGCCGCGCTTTGCGTCGGCCGCGGGTGGGCCGAGGGTTTGTACTGAGCGCGGCGCTGTCGAATTTGGCAGACCTTGTCCGTCGTGTCGGATGTATGCCACCTTTCGACAGGAGAAGCCCATGAGCCTCAGCCCTTGCCCCGTCATCCATTTCGAGATGCCCTATCGCGATGCCGCCCGTGCCGCGCGCTTCTATGCCGAGGCCTTCGGCTGGCAGATGCAGCAGCTGGGCGCCGAGATGGGCAACTATCTGATGGCTAGCACCGCCACGGCGGACAGCCGGCCCGATGTGCCGCGTGGCACGATCAACGGCGGCCTGTTTCCCTTCAATCCCGAATCGCCGATGCAGCAGCCCTCGGTGGTGATCGGTGTCGAGGACATCCGTGCGGCGATGGCACGCGTCATGGCCGCTGGCGGTGAGCTGATGGGCGAACCGATGCCCATTCCCGGCGTGGGCGACTATCTGTCCTTCGTCGATACCGAGGGCAATCGCAACAGCCTGCTGCAGCCTTCGATGGGGAGACCAGCATGCGCTTCATGATCATTGTGAAATCCTGTGCCGAGTTCGAGGCCGAGGTCCAGCCCGAGGCGCCGCCCGAGCTGCTGGCCGAGATGGCCGCCTTCCACGAGGAACTGGCGCGCGCCGGTGCCTTGCTCGATGGCTCTGGCCTGCATCCCAGCCGCACGGGTTGGCGCGTGCATTACGGGCCCGACGCCGGCCCCGGTGGGCGGCGCATCGTCGACGGCCCATTCGCCGAGGCAAAAGAGTTGATCGCCGGCTACACCCTCATTCAGGTGCGCTCGCGGGAGGAGGCGCTGGAATGGTCACGACGCTTTCCCAACCCGGCAGGCGCGGGCAAGCAAGCGGTGATCGAACTGCGCCAGCTGATCGAGCTGGACGAGTTTCCGCCCAGCGCTGAAATCGAGCGCATGCGCCAGCTCGACGCCGAGCGCAAACCTACGTGAGAACCCCACCCAGGAGACACCGACATCATGCTACGCCAAATCTTCGTCAACCTGCCTATCGCTGACATGGCGCGTTCGCGCGCCTTCTTCGAGGCCCTGGGCCTGTCCTTCAATCCCCGCTTTACCAACGAGCAGGGGGCCTGCCTGAAGATCGCCGAAAACATCTACGCGATGCTGCTGGTCAAGCCTTTCTTCCAGGGCTTCACGCCGCGGCCGGTGGCCGATGCGAACGCAGCGACCGAGGTGCTGATCGCGCTGTCCTGCGACAGCCGCGAGGAAGTGCAGGCCCTGGTGGCCAAGGCGGTGGCCGCTGGTGGTGTCACTTACGCCGAGCCCAAGGACTACGGCTTCATGTTCCAGCACGGCTTTGCCGATCCGGACGGCCATCTCTGGGAAGTCTTCTACATGGACGAGAGCGCCGCGCCGGCGCAGATGTGAAGCAAGTGGCCGCGCGACCCGCCTTGCGGCATGAGTAACAGCAGCAGCAGCAGCACCGTCCGCGACACGCTGAACGCGATCTGGCGCATCGAGTCGGCCCGCATCGTCGCCACGGTGGCGCGACGCGTGCGCGATATTGGCGTGGCCGAGGAGCTGGCGCAGGAGGCCTGGCTGGCGGCGCTGCAGCACTGGCCTCTTGAGGGCGTGCCGGAGAACCCGGCCGCCTGGCTGATGACGGTGGCGCAGCGCCGTGGGCTGGACCATCTGCGCCATCGCGAGATGGCGGCCAGCCAGCAGCAGGCGCTGGCGCAGGATCTGATCGCGATGCAGCAAGACCGGCAGCATGACCACAGCGACACGCTTGATGCGCGGCGCGAGAGCGCGGCCATGCTGGATGATGATCTGCTGCGCCTGATGTTCTGCAGCTGCCATCCGGTGCTCAGTGCCGAGGCGCGCGTGGCGCTGACGCTGAAGGTGCTGGGCGGACTGACGACCGAGGAGATCGCGCGGGCCTTTCTTGTCAGCGAGACCACGCTGGCGCAGCGCCTGGTGCGCGCCAAGCGCACTCTGGCCGAGGCGCGCGTGCCTTTCGAGCTGCCGCAGGGCGAACAGGCGCTGGCCGAGCGCCTGGGCACTGTGCTGGAGGTCGTCTACCTGATCTTCAACGAGGGCTACACCGCCACGCGCGGCGACGACTGGATGCGTCCCACGCTGTGTGAGGAGGCACTGCGCCTGGCGCGCATGCTGGCCCGGCTGGCGCCACAGCACGCTGAGGTCTGGGGGCTGCTGGCGCTGCTGGAAGTTCAGTCCTCGCGCAGTGCCGCCCGCAGCGATGCGCAGGGGCAACCGGTGCTGCTGGCCGAACAGGACCGCAGCCGCTGGGACCGGTTGCTGATCCGCCGCGGGCTGGAGGCGCTGGCCCAGGCCGAACGGCTGGCCGAGCAGCCGGGTTCCTATCAGCTGCAAGCGGCGATCGCGGCCTGCCATGCGCGCGCAGCTCGCACGCAGGACACGGATTGGGCGCGCATCGCCGCGCTCTATGCCGAGCTGATGTGCATCGCTCCATCGCCGGTGGTCGAGCTCAACCGCGCGGTGGCGGTGTCCATGCATGCCGGGCCGGCAGCGGGCTTGGCCATCGTCGAGACCCTGATGGGCGAGCCGGCGCTGGCGCGCTATCCCTGGCTGCCTGCGGTGCGCGGCGATCTGCTGCTTCGGCTGGAGCGGCGCGCCGAGGCGCGGGAGGCCTTTCTGCTTGCGGCGGCGCTGACGGGCAACGAGCGCGAGCGCGCGCTGTTGCAGGCTAGGGCGCAAGCGCTGCGCTAGTCGCCATACTGCGCGTCTGCGCGCGAACGAAAAAAAGGCCCGCACGCGGCGGGCCTTGGTCGTGATCAGCCGGGGCTGATCGACGCGCTTCAGACGCTCTTCGCGACCTCGGCGTACTCCTCGATCTGGTCGAAGTTCATGTACTTGTAGACGCTGGCGGCATCCTTGTTGATGATGCCCATCGCCTCTTGATACTCGGCGACGGTCGGGATCTTGCCCAGCTTGGAGCAGATCGCGGCCAGCTCGGCTGAGCCCAGGTACACGTTGGTGTTCTTGCCCAGACGGTTGGGGAAGTTGCGGGTCGAGGTGGACATGACCGTCGCGCCTTCGCGCACCTGCGCCTGGTTGCCCATGCACAGCGAGCAGCCCGGCATCTCGGTGCGCGCACCGGCGGCGCCGAAGTTGGCGTAGTGGCCTTCCTTCATCAGCTCGGACTCGTCCATCTTGGTCGGCGGGGCGACCCACAGCTTGACCGGGATGTCGCGCGCACCGCCCAGCAGCTTGGCCGCCGCACGGAAGTGGCCGATATTGGTCATGCACGAACCGATGAAGGCTTCGTCGATCTTGGTGCCGGCCACTTCGGACATGAACTTGGCGTCGTCCGGATCGTTCGGGCAGCAGACGATGGGCTCCTTGATGTCGGCCAGATCGATCTCGATCACAGCCGCATATTCGGCGTCCTTGTCGGCTTCCAGCAGATCGGGCTTGGCCAGCCAGGCTTCGACCTTCTCGATGCGGCGAGCCAGGGTCTTGGCGTCGGCATAGCCGTCAGCAATCATGTTCTTCATCAGCACGATATTGCTGGTGAGGTATTCCTTGATCGGCTCGGGATTGAGCTTGATCGTGCAGCCGGCAGCGCTGCGCTCGGCCGAAGCGTCGCTCAGCTCGAAAGCCTGTTCGACCTTCAGATCCGGCAGGCCTTCGATCTCCAGAATGCGGCCCGAGAAGGCATTGATCTTGCCGGCCTTGGCGACGGTCAGCAGACCGGCCTTGATCGCGTACAGCGGGATCGCATGCACCAGGTCACGCAGGGTGACGCCCGGTTGCATCTGGCCCTTGAAGCGCACCAGCACCGACTCAGGCATGTCCAATGGCATCACGCCGGTAGCGGCGCCGAAGGCCACCAGGCCGGAGCCGGCCGGGAAGGAAATGCCGATCGGGAAGCGGGTGTGGCTGTCGCCGCCGGTGCCCACGGTGTCGGGCAGCAGCAGGCGGTTCAGCCAGCTGTGGATCACGCCGTCACCCGGACGCAGCGACACACCACCGCGGTTGCTGATGAAGGTCGGCAGCTCGCGGTGCATCTTGGCGTCCACCGGCTTCGGATAGGCGGCGGTGTGGCAGAAGCTCTGCATCACCAGGTCGGCCGAGAAGCCCAGGCAGGCCAGATCCTTCAGCTCGTCGCGGGTCATCGGGCCGGTGGTGTCCTGCGAGCCGACCGTGGTCATCTTGGGCTCGCAATAGGTGCCCGGACGCACGCCTTGGCCTTCAGGCAGACCGACGGCGCGGCCGACCATCTTCTGCGCCAGCGTGAAGCCGGCCTTGGTGGCGGCGGGCGGCTGGGGCAGGCGGAAGGAGGTGGAGGCAGCGAGGCCCAGGAACTCGCGCGCCTTGGCTGTCAGCGAGCGGCCGATGATCAGGTTGATGCGGCCGCCGGCGCGCACTTCGTCGAACAGCACTTCGCTCTTGAGCTTGAACTCGACGACGGTCTGGCCGTTCTTCACGATCTTGCCGTCGTAGGGGAGGATGTCGATCACATCGCCCATCTCCAGCTTCGACACATCGACTTCGATCGGCAGCGAGCCCGAGTCTTCCTGCGTGTTGAAGAAGATCGGCGCGATCTTGCCGCCCAGCGTGATGCCGCCGAAGCGCTTGTTTGGCACAAACGGGATGTCCTGGCCGGTGGCCCAGACCACCGAGTTGGTGGCCGACTTGCGGCTGGAGCCGGTGCCGACCACGTCGCCCACGTAGGCGACCAGATGGCCCTTCTTCTTCAGGTCCTCGATGAACTGCATCGGGCCGCGCTTGCCGTCTTCCTCGGGCTTGAAGGCCGCGTCGGGGCGGGTGTTCTTCAGCATTGCCAGGTAGTGCAGCGGGATGTCCGGGCGGCTCCAGGCGTCGGGCGCAGGCGACAGGTCGTCGGTATTGGTCTCGCCAGGCACCTTGAAGACGGTAACAGTGATCTTCTTCTCGACTTCCGGACGCGAGGTGAACCACTCGGCGTCGGCCCAGCTCTGCATGACTTCCTTGGCTTTGGCATTGCCAGCCTTGGCCTTGGCGGCGACGTCGTTGAAGAAGTCGAACATCAGCAGGGTCTTCTTCAGACCTTCGGCGGCGACGCCGGCGACTTCAGCGTCGTCCAGCAGCTCGATCAGCGGATGCACGTTGTAGCCGCCGACCATGGTGCCCAGCAGCTCGGTGGCCTTGGCCTTGGAAACCAGATCGACCTTGATGTCGCCATGCGCAACGGCGGCCAGGAAGCTGGCCTTGACCTTGGCGGCATCGTCCACGCCCGGGGGCACGCGGTGGGTCAGCAGATCCAGCAGGAAAGCCTCTTCGCCGGCGGGCGGGGCCTTGATCAGCTCGATCAGCGCCGACACCTGCTTGGCGTCCAGCGGCAGCGGCGGGATGCCCAGCGCGGCGCGCTCGGCGGTGTGTTGGCGATAGGCTTGCAACATGGCTTCTCCTTGGTGAGCTGACGACGGGCCGGCCCTCATCCTGCCGCTTTTGGCACGATGAGTTTCAGACCCTTGAAGTAATCGCGAAAGAACGAATCGTCGGCGGTGATCAGGCCGCTGCATTGCAGCAGCGCGTGCGCGCCGACGATGAAATCAGGAACGGTGCGCTGGCGCAAGCCGCCGCGCGCGCGGTAGCGGCGCTGCATCTCGCCAGCGCGCACCGCGGCGCGCTGCTCGACGGCGCTGTAGACGATGCCCATGTCTTCCAGCACCTGCATGGCCTGGTCGCCGTCGTGCAGCGAGGAGCAGACCTCGGAGACCACCACAGCGCAGACCACCACCGGGCCTTTGGACAAGGCTTCGCGCAGCGCGCCTTCGGCCAGGTCGGCGCGCGGACTGTCGCTGAGCAGGTCCACGAGCACGGAGGAGTCTATGGCGATCATGGCGGAGGCGGCTGGGTCGGCGCTCAGCGCTCGACCGGGTCTCCGGGAGCGCGGCCACGCACGGCGCGCATTGCGTCATCGACCGATTCGAAGCCATCCAGCTTGAACTTGCCGCGCGCGCGCGAGATGGCGTCGTCGACGTTCTTGCGCAGGATGATGCGGCCGCCTTCGAGCTCGACCTTGAGCGTCGTGCCCTTGGTCAGGCCCAGTGCATCACGCACGGCCTTGGGCAGGGTGATCTGCCCCCGTTCGGCGACTGTGGCTTCCATGGCGGGCTCCGGTCGGGACATGTGGGTACGACTCGAAAAGTATGCATTGATTATACGTACTTCGCTCGCCATACCAAGCGTGAAAGATGTCCGACTGCCGAGCCCGGGATAAAGAAAAAAGGGAGGCCTTGAGCCTCCCTGCGCGCGCTGCCGAGAAGCTCGGCGGCGGCTTACTGCTTGTTGCCGTTCGGCGCGATACCGATGCCGGTGTCAGCGCTGGGCGCGGCATTGGCCACTGGTTGTTGCTCGGCATGCATGCAACTGTCGACCATGCGCTGCCCGATCTTGCTGTTCATCAGCATGGACTTGCTGGGGATCTGCAGCCAGACCACGCCAGCGCGCTTGTCTTCCAGCCGTACAGCACCGGTGGTGGTGGGCTCGGGAGACAGGTTGTAGACCACCTTGTTGAAGTGCAGGCGGAAGCGGCCGGGCTTCTCGGGGTGGGGCGTCAGATGCACCTTCTGGTTGAACTCGCACTGCGCTTCACCGTGATGGACCCGCGGTGCGACGGCCAGCTGATCGGCACTCAACTCCGCGTCATCGTCGTGCGCAGGCTGCGGGGCCGGCTGCGGCTTGACCTTGGCTGCCAGGCGGTTGCGCGGCTTGGCGTTGTCGTCAACGGCGGCCCAGGCGGGCATGACCAGCAGGCTGGCGAGGAGTGCAGAACACAGCAGGGCAGGGCGGCGGTGGCTCATGGGGTCGCTTCGCTCAAGTGGGAACCCTTTCATTTTGCGCGCCTGCGAAGAAAAGCGCACTGGCGTTTGCCAGCATTTCTGCAACAGACCGTATGCACGCGCCGCATGATGCACCTTGGGCTCAATGCGTGCCAAACCAGCGGCTGACGATTTCAACCGGCAGGCACTGACCCGTGCCGTGCGCGCGCTCCAGCAGCTGCCAGAAGTAACGGTAGCTGGCGCGGTCATGCAGGGTGTCGCGATGCTGGATCGGCGCCCAGTGCGCGGCCTGGGCCGCCTGGATGATCTCGATCGCTTCGTCGATTTCGGCCACGCTGGGCGCGAAGGCGTCGATGATGGGCTGGATCTGGCTGGGGTGGATGCTCCACATGCGCGTGTAGCCGAACTCGCGGGCTGCGCGTCCGGCGGCTTCCTGGATGGCGCTCTTGTGCTTGAACTCGGTGACCACGCAGTGCGAGGGCGTCTTGCTGCAGGCATGCGCAGCCGCGGCGATCTCAAGCTTGGCGCGCACCACCAGCGGGTGGCTGAACTGGCCTTGCACACTCATGCCGGCGCGCGGAATGGCGCCGCGGTGCGCGCTGACGAAGTCCATCAGGCCGAAGGACAGCGATTCGATGCGCGGATGAGCCGCGATCTGCCAGACCTCGTGGAGGGCGCCATGGGTTTCTATCAGGGTATGGATGGGGATGCTGCGCTGCACCCCATGCCGCAATCTGGCGGCATCGATGAAGCGGCAGGCGGCGTCCACATCGGCAGCGCTGCGCGGCTTGGGCACCATCAGGTAGGCCAGGCGCTGACCGGCGCCGCCCACCAGGGCCTCGATATCGGCTTCAAAAGCCGGATGGCCCAGCGGATGCACGCGGGCGCCGACGCGTCCGAAGCGGTTGTCGGCGCTGTTGACCAGCTCGACCACCATGGCGGCGTGTTCGGCCTCGCCGCCGATCGGGGCGCCGTCCTCACAGTCCAGGGTGATGTCGAACACCGGGCCCATCTCGCCTTGCAGTTCCAGGCTCTTGAGCATGCGCGCCTCGACGCCGCAGTAGTGGTCGACCACGGGCAACAAAGTGGCGGCATCGCCTTCCTCGAACAGGGCCAGTTTCGGGGGGAGAGGGGTGGTGTGCATGCGTGGCTCGTGCAATGAAAAAGGGCCGGCAAAGCCGGCCCTCGGAGTGTCGCGCAGGACGCGGCCCGGTCGCGCCGGTTTACAGCAGGTGCTTGACGCCGTCCTGCTCGCCCAGCAGTTCGTCCAGGGTGTTCTTGATGCACTCTTGCGAGAAGGCATCGATTTCCAGGCCTTCGACGATCTTGTACTCGCCGCCGTCGCAGGTGACGGGGTAGCCGAACATCACTTCCTTGGGGATGCCGTACTCGCCATTGGACGGGATGCCCATCGTGACCCACTTGCCGTTGGTGCCCAGGGCCCAGTCGCGCATGTGATCGATGGCTGCATTGGCGGCCGAGGCAGCCGAAGACAGGCCGCGAGCGGCAATGATGGCCGCGCCGCGCTTGCCGACGGTGGGCAGGAAGGTCTCGCGGTTCCAGGTCTCGTCATTGATCATGGCCTTGACCGAAGCGCCGCCGATGGTGGCGAAACGGTAGTCGGCGTACATCGTCGGCGAGTGGTTGCCCCAGACGGCCAGCTTCTCGATGTCAGCCACGGCCTTGCCGGTCTTGGCAGCGATCTGCGAGGCAGCGCGGTTGTGGTCCAGGCGCAGCATGGCGGTGAAGTTCTTGGCCGGCAGGTCCGGCGCCGACTTCATTGCGATGTAGGCATTGGTGTTGGCGGGGTTGCCGACGACCAGCACCTTGACGTTGCGCGAAGCGACGGCGTTAAGGGCCTTGCCCTGGGCAGTGAAGATGGCGCCGTTGATAGCCAGCAGCTCCGAACGCTCCATGCCGGGGCCGCGCGGGCGCGAGCCGACCAGCAGTGCGTAGTCGGTGTCCTTGAAAGCGCTCATCGGATCGCTGTGGGCTTCGATGCCGGCCAGCAGCGGGAAAGCGCAGTCTTCCAGCTCCATGATCACGCCCTTCAGCGCGTTCTGGGCCTTCTCGTCCGGGATCTCCAGCAGTTGCAGGATCACGGGCTGGTCCTTGCCCAGCATTTCGCCGGAAGCGATACGGAACAGCAGGGCGTAGCCGATCTGGCCTGCGGCGCCGGTGACGGCAACGCGAACGGGTTTCTTGCTCATGGAGGTCTCCGAAAAGGAAGGAAGTAAAGCTGTTCGATGCGCGATTGGCGGGGCGTAGCGCCTGCCGGCGCAGGTGGGGCAAGTGTAGGACAGAGCCTGGGCTTTCCCGACTTGACCGCGCTGCAAAATCGCTCGGACGGCCAGATTATCCGTGCTGCTTTGCACAAATCTGACAGTCTTATGTCTTATAGAAGATAGCTGCTGGCAATCGCTGGACTGGCTGCGCGGCTTGTGCTGCAATGCCGGGCGATGTCCGTCTCCCCAGTCTCCCCGAGCGATGCGATGCGTGCCGATTCCGGCCCGTCGTTCAGCCCCTTGTATCGGCAAATCAAGGGTCTGTTGATCGCCCGCTTGCAGGCTGGCGAGTGGAAGGCCGGCGAAGCGATCCCGAGCGAGATCGAGCTGGCCGGCCGCTTTGGCGTCAGCCAGGGTACGGTCCGTAAGGCTGTAGACGAACTTGCCGCCGAGAATCTGCTGGTCCGGCGCCAGGGCAAGGGCACGTTTGTGGCCACGCATGCCGAACAGCAGCAGCAATACCGCTTTCTCCGCCTGATGCCCGACGAGGGGCAGCAGTCGGGCCTGGGGCGGCAATTGCTGGATTGCCGGCGGCAGCGCGCACCAGCCTGGATCGCCCGTCAGTTGGGCATGCGGGCGGGCGATGCCATGGTGGAGGTGCGTCGCATCCTGCAGAGCGAGGGTCGGCCGGTGGTGCTGGATGACATCTGGCTGCCGGGCGATCTCTTCAAGGGACTGACCACCGAGCGCCTGAATCGCCATCGCGGGCCGTTCTATGGCTTGTTCGAGACGGAGTTTGGTGTCCACATGATTCGTGCACAGGAAAAAATTCGTGCGGTTGCGGCGGACGCTGACAGCGCGGCGCTGCTGCAAGTGCCTGTGGGCTCGCCCTTGCTGAGCGTCGAGCGGCTTTCTTACACCTATGGGGACAAGCCGGTTGAATTGCGCCGGGGTTTGTACAACACCTCGACGCACTTCTATCGCAACGACTTGAATTGACCCTGTCGCTTTCATCGCAGCCCGCACAGAGTGCCCCTTGGGCGTGCTGCGTTGCAATAAAATCCCTCGGTTTCGTATTGATTACATAAGGTCGGCTATGACAGAGATTGCTAAGAAACGACCGGTCTATCGCAACATCCACGTGTCGCAGATCGTTTCGTATCGCCTGCCGCCGGCAGGCATCGTGTCGATCCTGCACCGCATCAGCGGCATGCTGTTGTTTGTGTTGCTGCCGTTCGTGATCTGGATGTTCGATACCAGCGTCACGTCGGAGATCAGCTACGGCGCCTTCACCAACGCCTTTGTGGCCGGCATCGGCTTCGTGCCGGGCTGGTTCATCAAGCTGGTGAGCCTGGGCCTGATCTGGGGCTATCTGCACCACTTCATCGCTGGCGTTCGCCACCTCTGGATGGATGCAACCCACAGCGTGTCCAAGGCGCAAGGCCACAGCAGCGCAATCATCACCTTGGCCTCAAGCGTCGCCCTGACGCTGGCTCTTGGTGCCAAGCTGTTCGGTCTGTACTGATTCGCGAACCCAAGAGGCACAACAACAATGAGTACCTTCGGCTCCAAGCGCATCGTCACCGGTGCGCACTATGGCCTGCGTGACTGGCTCGGCCAGCGCATCACTGCAGTTTTGATGGCCCTCTTCACGATCGTCCTGCTGGTGCAGGTGCTGATGCCGGGCGAACTCGGTTACGAGCGTTGGGCGGGTATCTTCAGCCAGCAGTGGATGAAGTTCCTGACTTTCGCGCTGATCATTTCCCTGGCCTATCACGCCTGGATCGGCGTTCGGGACATCTGGATGGATTACGTCAAGCCGGTGGGAGTGCGCCTTGCGCTGCATGTGTTCACGCTGGTTTGGCTGGTGGGTTGTGCCGGTTGGGCGATCCAAGTGCTGTGGAGACTTTGAAAATGCAAATCGGATCGACTCTCGCAAAGCGCAAGTTCGACGTCGTGATCGTCGGCGCCGGTGGCTCCGGCATGCGTGCTTCGCTGCAACTCTCGCTGGCCGGCCTGAATGTGGCTGTGCTGTCCAAGGTCTTCCCGACGCGCTCGCACACCGTGGCGGCGCAGGGCGGCATCGGTGCCTCGCTGGGCAATATGTCCGAGGACAACTGGCACTACCACTTCTTCGACACCGTCAAGGGTTCGGACTGGCTGGGTGACCAGGACGCGATCGAGTTCATGTGCCGCGAAGCGCCCAAGGTCGTGTACGAGCTTGAGCATTTCGGCATGCCCTTCGACCGCAACCCCGACGGCACGATCTATCAGCGCCCCTTCGGCGGCCACACGGCCAACTACGGCGAGAAGCCGGTGCAGCGCGCCTGCGCGGCCGCTGACCGTACCGGGCACGCGATGCTGCACACGCTGTATCAGCAGAACGTCAAGGCCAAGACGCAGTTCTTCGTCGAGTGGATGGCGCTGGACCTGATCCGCGACGCCGAAGGCGATGTGGTGGGCGTGACGGCGCTGGAGATGGAGACCGGCGAGGTCCACATCATGCAGGCCAAGACCGTGTTGCTGGCCACTGGTGGCGCAGGCCGCATCTTCGCGGCTTCGACCAATGCCTTCATCAACACCGGTGACGGCCTGGGCATGGCAGCGCGCGCTGGCATCCCGCTGGAAGACATGGAGTTCTGGCAGTTCCACCCGACCGGCGTGCACAACGCTGGCGTGCTGCTGACCGAAGGCTGCCGCGGCGAGGGCGCGATCCTGCGCAACTCCAACGGCGAGCGCTTCATGGAACGTTATGCGCCGACGCTGAAGGATCTGGCGCCGCGCGACTTCGTCTCGCGCTGCATGGACCAGGAGATCAAGGAAGGTCGCGGCTGCGGTCCCAACAAGGACTACATCCAGCTCGACATGACCCACCTGGGCGGCGAGACCATCATGAAGCGCCTGCCCTCGGTGTTCGAGATCGGCCACAACTTCGCCAACGTCGACATCACCAAGGAGCCCATCCCTGTGGTGCCGACGATCCACTACCAGATGGGCGGTATCCCGACCAATATCCATGGTCAGGTGGTCGTGCCCAAGGATGGTATCCATAACGCGGTGGTCAACGGCCTGTATGCGGTGGGCGAATGCTCCTGCGTGAGCGTGCACGGCGCCAACCGCCTGGGCACGAATTCGCTGCTCGACCTGCTGGTGTTCGGCCGTGCAGCCGGCAACCACATCGCAGATGCGGGCCTGAAGGCGCAGCAGCACAAGGACCTGCCGGCCGATGCGGCTGACCGTTCGTTGGCGCGTCTGGCTCGCCTGGATGCCAGCACCAGCGGCGAGTACGCGCAGGATGTGGCCAACGACCTGCGCGCTGCGATGCAGCAGCACGCTGGCGTGTTCCGCACCCAGGCCATGCTCAACGAAGGTGTGGTCAAGGTTGCCGAGATCGCCAAGCGGGTGGCCAACATCACGCTGAAGGACAAGTCCAAGATCTTCAACACCGCCCGCATCGAGGCGCTGGAGGTCGAGAACCTGATCGAGGCGGCGCAGGCCACCATCGTGTCGGCAGCGGCTCGCACCGAGAGCCGCGGCGCCCACACGGTGGACGACTACGGCGACACCCCGGCCCACCCGAATGGCCGCAACGACGAGCAATGGATGAAGCACACACTGTGGTATTCCGAGGGCAATCGCCTCGACTACAAGCCGGTGGTGCTGAAGCCGCTGACCGCCGAGTCCATCCCGCCGAAGGTTCGTACCTTCTGACGGTCGCAGCACAGAGGAATAGACATGACAAAGCGTACCTTTCAGATCTACCGCTACGACCCTGACAAGGATGCCAAGCCCTATATGCAGACCCTCGAGGTCGAGCTGGATGGCTCCGAGCGCATGTTGCTGGACGCCCTGATCAAGCTCAAGGGCGTGGATCCCACGCTGAGCTTCCGTCGCAGCTGCCGTGAAGGCGTCTGCGGCTCGGATGCGATGAACATCAATGGCAAGAACGGCCTCGCCTGCCTGACGAATATGCGGACCCTGTCGGGCACGATCGTCTTGAAGCCGCTGCCGGGACTGCCTGTCGTGCGCGACCTGATCGTCGACATGACCCAGTTCTTCAAGCAGTACAACTCGATCAAGCCTTACCTGGTCAACGACAACCCGCCGCCTGACAAGGAGCGCCTGCAGTCGCCGACCGAGCGTGAAGAGCTCGACGGTCTGTACGAGTGCATCCTGTGCGCCAGCTGCTCGACCAGCTGCCCGAGCTTCTGGTGGAACCCGGACAAGTTCGTCGGCCCGGCTGGCCTGCTGCAGGCCTACCGCTTCATCGCCGATAGCCGCGACGAAGCCACCGCCGAGCGCCTGGACAACCTGGAAGATCCCTACCGTCTGTTCCGTTGCCACACGATCATGAACTGCGTGGATGTCTGCCCGAAGGGGCTGAATCCCACGAAGGCAATCGGCAAGATCAAGGAACTGATGGTGCGTCGCGCCGTCTGATTGATCGACAGGCTCAGCATGCTCACCGATGCAACGACCGAACTGATCGACGAGAGGGCCTTGTCCAAGCTGAAGTGGCGCTGCCGCCGCGGACTGCTGGAGAACGACCTCTTCATCGAGCGCTTCTTTGCGCGTCATGAGCAGAGCCTGACCCTGTTCCAGGCCGAAGGCCTGCGCCAGCTGATGGAGCTGGCCGACAACGACCTGCTCGATCTTTTCCTGGCCCGCAAGGAGCCTGAAGGCGAGCAGGATCGACCCGATGTGCGCGCCGTGCTGGCCATGCTCAGAGTCCCCGTCTAACCATCCCCAAAGAGTCACAAGGAACGCCCATGACACCGTCCGACGTCAAAGCCACCCTGTCGTTTTCCGACGGCAGCCCGCAGATGGATCTGCCGATCTACAAGGGTACGGTCGGCCCGGATGTGATCGACATCCGCAAGCTGTACGCGCAGACGGGCAAGTTCACCTACGACCCGGGCTTCCTGTCGACGGCCTCCTGCAACTCGACCATCACCTACATCGACGGCGACAAGGGTGAGCTGCTGTATCGCGGCTATCCCATCGAGCAGCTGGCGGTCAACTGCGACTACCTGGAAACCTGCTACCTGCTGCTGTACGGAGAGCTGCCCAACCCGTCGCAGAAGGAAGAGTTCGTCTCGCGCGTGACCAACCACACGATGGTCAACGAGCAGATGCAGTTCTTCCTGCGCGGCTTCCGTCGCGATGCACACCCGATGGCGGTGATGACGGGCTTGGTGGGCGCACTGTCGGCCTTCTATCACGACAGCACCGACATCAATAACCCCGAGCATCGCGAGATCGCTGCGATTCGCCTGATCGCGAAGATGCCGACGCTGGTGGCGATGGCCTACAAGTACACCATCGGCCAGCCCTACATCTACCCGAAGAACGACCTCAGCTACGCCGGCAACTTCATGCGCATGATGTTCGCCACGCCCTGCGAGGAGTACAAGCCCAACGACGTGCTGGTGCGCGCGATGGACCGCATCTTCACGCTTCATGCCGACCATGAGCAGAACGCGTCGACCTCGACTGTGCGCCTGTGCGGTTCCTCCGGTACCAACCCCTTCGCAGCCATCGCCGCCGGCGTGGCCTGCCTCTGGGGCCCGGCACACGGTGGCGCCAACGAGGCTTGCCTGAACATGCTGGCCGACATCCAGAAGCAGGGCGGCGTGGCCAAGATCGGCGAGTTCATCAAGCAGGTCAAGGACAAGAACAGCAACGTCAAGCTGATGGGCTTCGGCCACCGGGTCTACAAGAACTACGACCCGCGCGCCAAGCTGATGCGCGAGACCTGCCACGAAGTGCTGGGTGAACTGGGTCTGCACAACGACCCGATGTTCAAGCTGGCCATGGAACTCGAGAAGATCGCTCTGGAAGACGAATACTTCGTTGCCCGTAAGCTCTACCCGAACGTGGACTTCTACTCCGGCATCGTGCAGCGTGCCATCGGCATCCCGGTGCCGCTGTTCACCGCGATCTTCGCGCTGGCTCGCACGGTGGGCTGGATCGCCCAGCTCAACGAGATGATCGGCGACCCCGAGTACAAGATCGGCCGTCCGCGCCAGCTCTTCGTGGGCGCCACCGCTCGCGACGTCAAGCCGCTGGCTCAGCGCTGATCGACTGACCGGCCCGCGTGCACTGCCGCGGTCCATTCCAAGCCCCGCGTGCCTGCCTGCCGCGGGGCTTGCTTGTTTCTGGCCCGCATGGCGTGCGGGCCAGGCGGTCTAAGTGGTGTGCTGCAGGGGCTTTCGGCTATGCTATGCCCCTGTCAGCAAACGTTTGCCGACTGAAGCGTTGCACGGCGGGATCCCACCCGACGTGGCGGCATCAAAGCCCACCGGGCACCTCAGCGTTCCGAGCCTGAATTCGTGAGCACCATCAAAGACGTCGCGGCCCTGGCGGGCGTGTCCTTCACCACGGTTTCCCACGTCCTCAACGAAACCCGCCCAGTCAGTGCGGATGCGCGTCGTCGGGTGCTGGCGGCCGTCGAGGAAATCGGCTACCTGCCCAGCGCCGTGGCGCGCTCCTTGCGCAAGAGCGAAACCAAGATCATCGGCGTGCTGGTCCCGAACGTGAACAACCCTTTCTTCGCCGAACTGGTGGTCGGCGTCGAGGAGTGCTGCCGCCTGGCGGGCTATTCGGTGTTCCTGTGCAACTCGGACAACGATCCCAGGCGTCAGCAGCAGTACATGCGCACCTTGCTGGAGAAGCGCGTCGACGGCCTGCTGCTGTCTTCCGCCGGCGATGCCGCGGCGCTGGCGCGCATCTTCAAGCTGGCCACGGTGCCGGCCGTGACGGTGGACCGCCTGGTCCCCGGCGCGCGCGCTGATCGCGTCAGCGTCAACAACCTGGACGGCGCCTCCAAGGCCGTGCGCCATCTGGTGGAGCTGGGCCACCGCAAGATCGGCTGCATCAGCGGCCCGGCGGAGTTCGAGGTGACGCAGGAGCGCGTCGAAGGTTGGCGCCGCGCGCAAGAGGAGGGCGGCTTCAATGCTGACGAGCAACTGCTGATCGAAAGTGACTTCAGCAGCTCAGGCGGCTATGAAGCGGCGCGCCAGCTCTTGCACGCCCACCCAGACATGACTGCGCTGTTCGCCAGCAATGACCTGATGGCGTTGGGCGCGCTGCGCGCCGCGGCTGAGAAAGGCATCAAGGTGCCGCAGCAGCTTTCCATCGTCGGCTTCGATGACATCGAGTTGAGCAGCTACGTGTTCCCCGGCATGACGACGGTGGGCTGTTCGATCCGCGAGCTGGGCCGCGAGGCTGGCCGAGTGCTGATTGATCGGATCGAGAACCCGGGCGCGCCGCTGAAGGACGTTCAGCTGACGCCACGCCTGGTGCTGCGTGAGAGCACGGCCGCACCGCGCGCCTGAGGACTGGAACAAGAGGTAGAGAGCTCATGCAGCAGCAAGGACCAGACGCCCGTTCGCCCCAGGTGGTGGTGATCGGCAGCATCAATATGGACATGGTGGCGCGCTCGGCACGCCTGCCGGCGCCCGGCGAAACTCTGGTCGGCGAGGCCTTCGAGATGGCGCCGGGCGGCAAGGGCGCCAATCAGGCGGTGGCGGCTGCACGCCTGGGCGCCCGCACCGCTTTCGTCGGCCGCCTGGGCACGCGTTTGCACGGCGCCGACTTGCTGGAGGCATTGGGCCGCGAAGCTGTGGATTGCGCCGGGGTGGTCGCCGATCCGCAGGCCTTACCTGGCATCGCGGTGATCATGGTGGCCAGCGACGGTGGTGAGAACTCCATCGTCTACGTGCCGGGCAGCAACGCGATGCTGTCCCCCGAGGATGTGCAGGCCGCAGCGGGTTTGCTGCAGGCGGCCCGCGTCGTGGTGGCCCAGCTGGAGGTGCCGCTGCCGGCGATTGCGCGCGGTTTCGCGCTGGCGCGTGCGGCAGGCGTGGCCACGGTGCTCAATGCCGCGCCGGCGCTGGCGCTGGAGGACACGCTGCTGGCGCAGACCGACTGGCTGGTGCTGAATGAAACCGAGTTGGCCGAGCTGGCCGGTGCGCCGGTGGCCGACCTGGCACAGATCGCGCAGGCAGCCGAGCGCCTGCGCGCCCGCGGTGCCACCCGCGTGCTGGTGACGCTGGGCGCACAGGGCGCCTTGCTCTGTGATGCCGCTGGCACGCAGCATCTGCCGGCGCAGGTCGTCGATGCGGTGGATACCGTGGGGGCAGGTGATACCTTTGTCGGTGGCCTGGTCACCGGCTTGGCGGAAGGCATGGCGCCAACGGCAGCCATTCAGCTGGGCTTGGCAGCGGCCACCCTTGCAGTCAGCCGCAGCGGCGTGCAATCTGCCATGCCACGGCGCAGCGAAATTGGGAGCCTGACGTGAGAAGTGCAATTTCGGTGATCTTCGACACCGACCCGGGCATCGACGATGCCATGGCCCTGTACCTGCTGGCGCGCCATCCGGACATCGATCTGCGCGCCATCACCACCGTCTTCGGCAATGCCTCGATCGAGGTGACCACGCGCAATACGCAGCGCCTGGCGGCCTTCTACGGCCTGGACCTGCCGATCGCCAGTGGTGCCGGTGGTCCCCTGCGGGTCGGTGCTGAACGCGATGCGCCTGCCCATGTGCATGGCGACGACGGTCTGGGCGGCATGGTGCATCGCCTGCCGGCGGCTGCGCGCGCGCTCGACCCGCGCCCGGCGCATGAACTGATCTGCGAGATGGTCAATGCCGCGCCCGGTGAGATCACGCTGCTGGCGGTCGGCCCGATGACGAACCTGGCGCTGGCCTTGCGGCATGACCCGGGCATTGCTGCCAAGGTGCGCCAGGTGGTGGTGATGGGCGGCGCCTTCGGCACTTACGGCCACGGCGGCAACGTCACGCCGGTGGCCGAGGCCAACATCATCAACGACCCCGAAGCCGCCGACATCGTCTTCACAGCCGGCTGGCCGGTGGTGATCATCGGTCTGGATGTCACCCAGGAAGTGGTGATGACGAATGACTTCCTGGGCGATCTGCGCGGCAGCCCGGCAGGTGATTTCCTGTGGGAAGCCACGCGGCATTACCAGGATTTCTACGATGGCCTGCATGGCATCGGCGGCATCTTCTCGCACGATGCCAGCGCGGCGGCCTACATCGTGGCACCCGCGCTGTTCCGCCAGCGCCGCGGCCCGGTGCGGGTGGTGCTGGACGGCATCGCTTGCGGCCAGACCATCCAGGATCACCGCAAGCCCGGGGCGGAGCCCAACGCCTGGAGTGCCTGCCCGCCGCAGCAGGTCTGCGTCGGCGTGGATGCCGAAGGCGTGCGCAAGCTGTTCGCCTCGCTGTTCAAGAATTCGCAAGAAGGAGTACCGCAATGAGTTCGACCCCAACCCTGCTCAAGGCCGGCTGGATTGTCACGATGCAGCCCGGCAGCCCGGTGCTGACCGAGCATGCGCTGGTCATGGACGGCGAGCGCATTGCCGCCGTGCTGCCCTGGAGCGAAGCCGAAGCCCTTTACCCGCAAGCCCAGCGCGTGGAGCTGCGCCAGCATGTGCTGATCCCCGGCCTGATCAACGCCCACACGCACTCGGCGATGTCGCTGCTGCGCGGCGTGGCCGATGACCTGGCGCTGATGGACTGGCTCAACAACCACATCTGGCCGCTGGAGAAGAAGTGGGTCAGCGAAGACTGGACCTACCAGGGCTCGCTGCTATCCGCCGCCGAGGCGCTGCGAGGCGGGGTCACCTACCTCAACGACATGTATTTCTTCCCGACCGCGATGGCGCGCGCGGCGCTGGATGCGGGCATCCGCGCCGGTGTGTCGATCAATGTGATCGACTTCCCCACCGGCTATGCCTCGGGGCCGGACGATTACATCGCCAAGGGCCTGGCGGCCTATGAGCAGTTCAAGGGTGAGAAGCTGCTGGACTGGACCAGCGCGCCGCATGCGCCCTACACGGTGTCGGACGAGACCTTCATCAAGCTGCGCCAGTTGGCCGAGACGCATGATCTGCAGATCCACTGCCACATTCACGAGACGCAGGACGAGGTGGACGGCAGCGTCAAGCAGTTCGGTATGCGGCCCCTGGAGCGACTGCACAAGCTGGGCCTGCTGAGCGAGCGTCTGATGGCCGTGCACATGGTGCATCTGAACGAGGCCGAGATCGCGCTGATTGCCAAGCAGGGCGTGCACCTGGTGCACAACCCCAGCTCCAACCTCAAGCTGGCGTCGGGCATTGCGCCCCTGAAGGCGCTGGAGGCAGCGGGCGTCAACACCGTGCTGGGCACTGACGGCGCCGCGTCGAATAACCGCCAGGACATGTTTGCCGAAATCCGCGCCGCCGCGCTGCTGGCCAAGGGCGTGACGGGCGACCCGTTGACCGTCTCGGCCCGCACCGCGCTGGAGATGGCCACGATCCGCGCCGCCAAGGCCATGGGCCGCGCTGCCGATCTTGGCTCGCTGGAAGTCGGCAAGCTGGCTGACGTGGTGGCCGTCTCGCTGGAGGCGCTGGAGTGCCGCCCGGTCTATCACGCCGATGCGCAGTTGGTCTACGTGGCCGGCCGAGAGCATGTCTCCGACGTCTGGGTCGGCGGCCGCCGTGTGCTGGAGAAGCGCGAGCTCAAGACCATCGACCAGGGCGCGCTGCTGGCGCGCGCTGACGAGATCGTCACCCGCATGAAGACGGAGCGCTGAGCCCAGGACCTGTGACTCAAGCGCCGGTCTTGCGCGCCACCAGCTCCCACAGGGACTTGGGCGCGCCGTAGCGCAGGCTTTCCCGCTTGCGCAGTTGCACGGCTTGCAAGCTGGTGGCGGTCAGCAACTCCAGCAGCTTCGCTTCGGTGAAGAACTGCTTGGGCAGGCCGTCCACCATCGTCAGGCCCCATCCGCTCGCGTCGGCTGGCGCGCCGTAGTTCACATCGTCGTCCGCGTTTAGCCCGGCAAGCAGCAGACCCTGCGGCTTCAACACGCGGGCGACCTCCGCGAAGGCTCTCAGGCTGTCGGCACGGTCAAAGTAGTGCAGCGAGAGATGCGCGAGCACCAGGTCGAAACTGCTGTCCGCCATCCCGACCAGTTCGCGGGCGTCAGCGCGTCTGTGCTGGGCTTGCGGATTGCGTTGGCGGGCGCGTGCCAAGGCCTGCACGGAGATGTCAACGGCAGTCACGGCCAGGCCCCGATCCAGCAGGCGCGTGGTTTCGAGGCCGTCGCCGCAACCCAGATCCAGGGCCGTGCCGGAGCGGGGCAGCAGCGCATCCCAGGCCTGCAGCCAGTCTTCGTCGCAGGCCAGCGCCTGGCGGGCATAGCGCCCATTCCAGATGGCTTTGGGGTCGGAGTCGCTCATGCGGCGCAGTATCGCCGGGGCTTTGGGGGCTCTTCTTTGCGCAAACATCGTTCGTGGTGCCGGGAATGGCCCAGGCCTCGGTAAAATCCCGGGTTTCCACGGTCCGGCCCAGCCCCGGGCCGCAACCTCAAGCGCGCCGCGTGCGCACCTCGGGATTCCATGGCATCGACCCAGCAGCTGCTTCACTTCGAGGGTGGCAACGCCCTTTCCGTCTTCCGTGCCCAGGCCTTGCTGCCGAGACTGCAGGCGGTCAATGAACGGATCAATGGCGTGCAAGCGCGCCATGTGCACTGGGTCTGGAGCGACACCAGCCTGGACGACGATACCAAGGCCAAGCTGACGGCGCTGCTGAACTATGGCGATGCCTATACCGGCAGCAGCGAGGGCAGCCTGATCGTCGTGGCACCGCGCCTGGGCACGGTCAGCCCCTGGGCGTCCAAGGCCACCGACATCGCGCACAACTGCGGCCTGAACATCCACCGTGTCGAGCGCGTCACCGAGTACCGCATCACGCTGAAGTCCGGCCTGCTGGGCGGCGTGAAGACGCTCAGCCAAGCTGAGCTGATCGCCTGCGCCGAGTTGCTGCACGACCGCATGACCGAGAGCGTGCTGCTGGCGCGCGAGGATGCGGCGCATCTGTTCGACGCCAAGCAGGCCCAGCCGCTGCAGCATGTGGACGTGCTGGGCCAGGGCAGGGTGGCGCTGGAGGCGGCCAACAGCACCTTCGGCCTGGCGCTCTCAGACGACGAGATCGACTACCTGGTGAACGCCTTCCAGGGCCTGAAGCGCAACCCCAGCGATGTGGAGCTGATGATGTTCGCGCAGGCGAACTCGGAGCACTGCCGCCACAAGATCTTCAATGCCAAGTTCACGGTGGACGGCCAGGATCAGGACCTGAGCCTGTTCGGCATGATCCGTAACACTGAGCGCCTCAGCCCGCAGCACACGGTCAAGGCCTATTCCGACAATGCCTCGGTGATGGAAGGTCACCACATCGAGCGCTGGATGCCTGCCGGTGACCAGCGCGCGCCGCGCTACGAGGCACGCGAGGAGCTGGCGCACGTCTTGATGAAGGTCGAGACCCACAACCACCCGACCGCGATTTCGCCCTATCCCGGTGCCTCGACCGGTGCCGGCGGCGAAATCCGCGACGAAGGTGCCACTGGCCGCGGCTCCAAGCCCAAGGCCGGCCTGACTGGCTTCTCGGTGTCGAACCTGCACCTGCCGGGCCTGTCCGAGCCCTGGGAGCAGAGCCCGATCGGCAAGCCCAGCCATATCGCCAGCGCGCTGCAGATCATGATCGAAGGCCCGCTGGGTGGTGCCGCCTTCAACAACGAGTTCGGCCGACCCAATCTGAACGGCTACTTCCGCGTCTACGAGCAGCGCGTGGACGGCGTTGCGCGGGGCTATCACAAGCCCATCATGATCGCCGGCGGCCTGGGTGCCATTCGCGACGATCAGACGCAGAAGATCGAGTTCCCGGCCGGCAGCCTGCTGGTGCAGCTGGGCGGACCCGGCATGCGCATCGGCATGGGCGGCAGCGCGGCCTCGTCGATGGCGGCGGGCACCAACACGGCCGATCTGGATTTCGACTCGGTGCAGCGTGGCAACCCTGAGATCGAGCGCCGCGTGCAGGAGGTCATCAACCACTGCTGGGGCATGGGCGCAAAGAACCCCATCCTGGCCATCCACGACGTGGGTGCAGGCGGCATCTCCAATGCCTTCCCCGAGCTGGTCAATGACGCGGGCCGCGGCGCGCGCTTCGATCTGCGCAAGGTGCCGCTGGAAGAGTCGGGCCTGGCGCCCAAGGAAATCTGGTGCAACGAGAGCCAGGAGCGCTATGTGCTGGCCATCGCACCCGAGAGCCTGGAGCTCTTCAAGAGCATGTGCGAGCGCGAGCGCTGCCCGTTTGCGGTGGTGGGCGTCACGACCGAGGCGCGCGAGCTGATCCTGGAAGACGGCGAAGGTGGCGAGCGCGCCATCGACATGCCTATGGACGTGCTGCTGGGCAAGCCGCCCAAGATGCACCGTGTGGTTGAGCGCGTGGCGCGTGACGGCGGCACGCTGAACCTGGCGGATGTGGACCTGAGCCAGTTGGCGGTCGATGTGCTGCGCCACCCGACGGTGGCGTCCAAGCGCTTCTTGGTCACCATCGGCGACCGCACCGTGGGCGGCCTGAACCATCGCGACCAGATGGTCGGGCCCTGGCAGGTGCCGGTGGCCGATTGCGCAGTGACGCTGGCCGACTTCAAGGGCCTGCGCGGCGAGGCGATGAGCATGGGCGAGCGCACGCCGCTGGCGGCGATCGACGCGCCGGCCTCCGGCCGCATGGCCGTGGCCGAGGCCATCACCAATCTGCTCGCGGCGCCTATTGAGCTGCCACGCGTCAAGCTCAGCGCCAACTGGATGGCCGCCTGCGGCGAGCCCGGCGAGGACGCTGCGCTGTTCGACACCGTCAAGGCTGTGGGCATGGAGCTGTGCCCGGCCCTGGGCATCTCGATCCCGGTCGGCAAGGATTCCCTGTCCATGCGCACGCGCTGGTCTGCCGAGGGTGAAACGCGCCAGGTGACGGCACCGGTGTCGCTGATCGTCTCGGCCTTCGCCACGCTGCCCGATGTGCGCGGCACGCTGACGCCGCAGCTGCAGCCGGGTGACACCAGCCTGATCCTCGTCGACCTCGGCCAGGGCAAGAGCCGCATGGGCGGCTCCATCCTGGCGCAGGCGCTCAACCAGTTCGGCGGCGCGGTGCCCGATCTGGATGACCCGGCGCTGCTGAAGAGCTTGGTCGAGGCGGTCAACGAGTTGCGTGCTGACGCCAAGCTGCTGGCCTATCACGACCGCAGCGATGGCGGCCTGTGGGCGGCCGCCTGCGAGATGGCTTTCGCCGGCCACATGGGCGTGAGCCTGAACGTGGACATGCTGGTCACCGAAGGCGACGGTGTTTCCGACAGCCGCGCCGATGTGGGCGACTCCAAGAACTGGGCCAGCCAGGTCGGCGCCCGCCGCGCCGAGCTGACGCTCAAGGCCTTGTTCAACGAGGAACTCGGCGTGTTGCTGCAGGTGAAGACGGCCGACCGTGACGCGGCGATGCAGGTGCTGCGCAAACACGGCCTGGCCAAGCATTCGCATGTGGTGGGCAAGCCCAACACCAGCGGCAAGGTCGAGGTCTGGCGCGACGCCAAGAACGTCTACAGCGCGCCGTTGGCCGAGCTGCACCAGCAGTGGGACATGGTGTCCTGGAAGATCACGCAGCTGCGCGACAACCCCGCCTGCGCCGACCAGGAGCATGGCCAGGCCGGCCGTGTCGAGGACCCGGGCATGCATGTCAGCCTGAGCTTCGATCCGAAGGACGACGTTGCTGCGCCTTTCATCGCCACCGGAGCCCGTCCCCGCATGGCCATCCTGCGCGAGCAGGGCGTGAACTCGCATGTGGAGATGTCCTACGCGATGTCGCTGGCCGGCTTCGACACCTTCGACGTGCACATGAGCGATCTGCAGTCCGGCGCAGTGACGCTGGACCAGTTCAAGGGTTTCGTCGCCTGCGGCGGCTTCTCGTATGGTGACACGCTGGGTGCCGGCGAAGGCTGGGCGCGCTCGGTTATGTTCAACCCAGTGCTGGCCGATCAGTTCAAGGCCTTCTTCGCGCGCAGCGACAGCTTCGCGCTGGGTGTGTGTAACGGCTGCCAGATGATGGCCGCGCTATCGCCCATCATCCCGGGCGCTCAGGCTTGGCCCAAGTTCACCCGCAACAAGAGCGAGCAGTTCGAGGCGCGCCTGGCCATGGTCGAGGTGCTGGAGTCACCCAGCCTGTTCTTCCAAGGCATGGCCGGGAGCCGCCTGCCAATCGCGGTCGCTCATGGCGAGGGTTATGCCGATTTCTCGCAGCGCGGCGATGCGGCCCAGGTGGCCCGCGCCATGCGCTATGTGGACAACATCGGCGCGCCCACCGAGGTCTATCCGCTCAATCCCAACGGCAGCCCCGAGGGCCTGACCTCGGTGACCACCGCCGACGGCCGCTTCACCGTGCTGATGCCCCACCCGGAGCGCGTGTTCCGCAACGCGCAGATGAGCTGGACATCGGGCGCCGTTGAAGAGCTGAGCCCGTGGATGCGCATGTTCCGCAATGCGCGCAAGTGGGTGGGCTGATTGAGCTTGCCGTCGTCTGCCCAGCCCGGCGCCGACGACGGCCTTGCTTCCGCGCAGCGAAGGGCGCTGAGCCACGCGCCAATCGCTGAGACGCTGGCGGCGGCGACTACCGAGCAGCTTGCCGCGCAGATCGAATCGCGGCTATCCGCCAGCGCAGGCAAAGCGGGCATAGGTGCCGGCTCGGTGCTCATAGAGTTTGGCGGCCAGCCCGTGTTCGTGAAGCTGCTGCCGCTGAGCGACCTGGAGCTGCGGCAAGTGAGCCAGCAATCGACGGCCAATCTCTTCGAGCTGCCCGGCTACTTCCAGTACGGCATCGGTTCGGTGGGCTTCGGTGCCTGGCGCGAGCTGGCTGCCCAGCAGATGGCCAGCGATTGGGTGCGGTTGCAGGCCTGCCCGCAATTCCCGCTGCTGCATCACTGGCGTGTGCTGCCAGGCCTTGGCGGCGTGCTCCGCAGCAATGAAGCAGATGGCTACTTTGCCGAGGGCAGCCTGGAGCTTCCTGGTGTCGAGCAGGTCAACAGGCGCTTTGCTTCACTCGATGACGCGCCGGCGCATCTGGCGCTGTTCATCGAGTGGTTTCCGTCGAACCTGCGTGACTGGCTGCACACCGAGCTCCGTCACGGCGGACAGCGCGCAAAGCTTGGCGTCGAACTTGTCGAGTGCGAGCTCGACCGGGTTCTGCGCTTCATGTCGGCGCAGGGCTTTGTTCACTTCGATGCGCACTTCGAGAACATGCTCACCGACGGGCATGGCCTCTACCTCAGCGACTTCGGCCTCGCCTCATGCAGCCGCTTTGAACTCGACGCTGACGAGCGCCAATTCCTCGCTGAGCATGCGGACTACGACCGCTGTCGCTCGTCTCTGGCGCTGGTGCTTTGCATCGTCAAAGCACTGGGCGGCGGCACGGATTGGCGCGCCAGCCTGAGCGATCCGGAGTTCTTGGCGCGTGTGGACGCTTGTTCCGGCTCTGTCCTTGAGGTACTCCAGCGGCATGCGCCGCTTGCTTTGGCATTTGCCGAGTTCTCGCGGCGGCTCGTCAACGTCAGCAAGACGAGCGCTTTTCCTGCTGCGGAGCTGAAGGCCCTGCTGCCGGCCTTGTCCGGCTGATCGCAGTGCTACGTTCTGAGCACCGGCGCGGTGGCGCTGGCCGGCTGCTTCGGGATCACGCTCGCGGGCGGCCACGGAACGGATCGACGGTCACTCCATCAACACGAGCCAGCTATTGCGAGGAGCGAGTACACCGCGAATGGCCCCTGCGCATCCGGCCAGCGCCACCACCTGCCCCACGCTCGGTCGCCGCAGTCCCAAGCGGTCTATCGAGCCAGCTCCACCAGCAACTCGTACGACCTCAGCCGCGCCGAAAAATCATGCACTGCGCAAGCGACGATGAACTCGTCCGCCCCGGTGCGCTCGGCCGTGGCGCGCAGGCCGGCACGCACAGTTACCGGTGAGCCGACCACGCTCTCGGCCAGCATGCGCGCCACGCCGGCCTTCTCGGCGGGGCTCCACCGCGCCTCCATATCGTCCACCGGCGGCGGCAGAGGGCCGCGTTGGCCGCGCTGCATGCCGAGAAAGCGCTGCTGTAGCGAAGTGAACAGGCGCGCAGCCTCGTCGTCACTGTCGGCCACGACGACATTCAGGCCAACCATCGCATAGGGCTTGGGATGCCGGGCGCTGGGGCGGTACTGGGCACGGTAGATCTCCAGTGCCTGCATCAGCAGATCGGGCGCGAAGTGCGATGCGAAGGCAAATGGCAGGCCCAGGTAGGCTGCCAGTTGCGCGCCATAAAGGCTGGAGCCCAGGATCCAGATCGGCACCTCGGTGCCCTGGCCGGGAATGGCGCGCACCAACTGGCCTTCCTTGGCTGGGCCGAGGTAGGTCTGCAGCTCCAGCACGTCTTCTGGAAAGCGGTCCTCCTGCGCGCTGCTCAGATGGCGTCGCAGCGCGCGCATCGTCGGCTGATCGGTGCCGGGCGCGCGGCCCAGGCCCAGGTCGATGCGGCCGGGGAAGAGGGTGGCCAGCGTGCCGAAAGCTTCGGCAATGGTGAGCGGTGCATGGTTGGGCAGCATGATGCCGCCCGAGCCAACGCGAATCTGCGTCGTGGCCGCTGCAATCTGGCCGATCAGCACGGCTGTCGCCGAACTGGCCACGCCGTCCATATTGTGGTGCTCAGCCACCCAGAAGCGCTGGTAGCCCAGCCGCTCGGTGTGGCGGGCCAGCGCAATGCTGTTGTGCAAGGCCGTGGCGGCATCGCTGCCGGCCACGATGGGGGCCAGGTCCAGAACGGATAACGGGAGCAAACTCATGGGGCGAGTCTAGGCGCTCTGGGCCACTGCCTGCTGGCACAGGGGCATGCTCACTGCCGGCCCCGAGTTCCCGCGATGGGGCTTGGCGCGAAAGCCCCGTTCAGTGCGGCCTGTCTTGCCCTGCCGCAGGCTGCGGATCGGTGTGCTCCTCGGGCTCGCTGCTGCGGCGTCGCTCTGTCCCCGTGGGGCGCAGTTGCGGCGCCACATAGGGCAGGTAAAAGTGGAAACAGGTGCCGCCTCCCTCACGCTGCTTCAACTCCAGGCGTCCGCCCAGCACATCGTTGACGATGTTGTAGACGATGTTGAGGCCCAAGCCGGTGCCGCCACGGCCAAGCTTGGTGGTGAAGAAGGGGTCGAAGGCGCGCTGGCGCACCTCCTCGCTCATGCCGACGCCGTCGTCCTCGACCCGCAGCTCGAAATGCCGTGCATCCAGGGGCTTGCAGCTGATCCGCAGCATGCCTTCATTGCGTCCTTCAAAGGCGTGCATCAGGGCGTTCTGCATCAGATTGGACAGCACCTGTCCCAGCGGTCCCGGATAGCTGTCGAGTGCTTGCGGCAGCGCCTGCAGAGCAGTCTCGATACGGTAGGGCGTGATCTTCCAGCGGGCACGCGCCAAACCCAGGACATCAGCGACCACGCTTTCGAGCGCAAAGCTGCGGCGCTGCTCGCTGGTCTGGTCGACCGAAAGCTGCTTGAAGTGCTGAACCAGATCGCAGGCACTGGTGAGTCCACGCAGCAGGATGCTGGTGGCGGTGCTGGTGTCGTCCAGATATCGCTCCAGCGTGGCACGGCGCATCGCGCCACTGGAGAACTCGTTCTTCACCTCCACGCTGCGGGCTTCGAGTGTTGAGGCCGTGGTCAGGCAGTTGCCCAGCGGGGTGTTGAGTTCGTGGGCGACGCCCGCCACCAGCGAGCCCAGCGCAGCCATGCGTTCGGCCCGAAGCAGTTCGACCTGGGCATGCTGCAGTGTGTTCAGGGTATCGGCCAGCTCGGAGGTTCGTGCGGCGACGCGCGACTCCAGTTCGGTGTTCAGGGCGCGAAGGTCCCGCTCTGCCTGGCGCTGCGCGCTGATGTCCCGGGCGACGCCCAGGAAGCCGATCAACTCCCCCTCGCGCGAATAGACGACGCTCACCGTCAAGGAGACCTCCAGCCGGCTTCCATCGCGGCGCACCATGGTCCAGACCTGGGTGTCGCTGCCCTCGTCCAGCGCACGGGCAGTGAAGGCTTCACCCGCTTTCACGGGCCGACCCAGGTGCCGGCTCAAGGATGCAGCGCGGGTGTCGATTTCGTCGGCCAGATGCCATTGGCGGGGGCTCTGGCCGAGGACTTGCGCCTCGCCGTAGCCCAGCATGCGTTCGGCGCCTCGGCTGAAGACGGTGATCCTGTCCTGGGCATCGGTGGCGATGATGGCCACCTCCGTCGCGGCATCGAGAACGGCCTGCAACCGGTCGCGGGCCGACTGCAACTCGGCCTGGGAGGCGCGCAGCGCCGCCTCGGCCCTTCTTTGCACGGTCACATCGCGTCCTGTGCCGCGGTAGCCGGTGAACACGCCGTCGGCATCAAAGACCGGGGCGCCTGAGACGCTGACGTAGCGCGTCGTGCCGTCGGCCGAGACCTGGGCGTACTCGAAGTCCCGGAAGGTTTCACGCCGCTCGAGGGTGCGCCGGTGTGCCTCCCAGTCGGTGCCGGGCAGCAGTGCAGGAGATTCCCAGCGCGTGTAGCCCAGCACCAGATTGCTGGCCGTGTTGCTGGCCTGCTCGGCCACGCGGGAGATGTAGGTGAAGCGCAGGTCGGCGTCCTGTTCCCAGACCCAGTCGCTGGCCAGGACCGCCAGGGAGCGAAAGCGCGCCTGCGAGGCTTCCAGCTCTGTCCTCATCAGCAGGCCCTGCTCGACCTCGCGGCTGAGCGCTTCGTTGTCACGGCACTGGATGCGCCACATCCGGGTCAGCAAGCCCACCAGCAGGGTGATCAGCGCACAGCCGCCCCACAGCGTTGCCAACATCGGGCTCCAGAAGCTGGCCCGTTCCCAGCCCTGTGCCGGTCGAGCGAGCAACAGCCATTCAGCGCCAGGCAGCCGGACCATTCGGCTCAGCCGGTCTTGTTCCGCCAGCTTGTCTAGCGCAGTCGTACCCCAGATCCTGGCGCCCGCGCGTCCGTCGGCAGTGCGTTCATGCAGCGCGAGCTCGAGCTTGGCCTCGTCGCCAAGACCCGCGCTGGCGATGAAGCGGGGCAAGTCCGCAACCGCTGACACCGTGCCCCAGTAGCGCGGTTCGGCGCCCGGCGTGCGGAGGTAGACGGGGCTGCGCTGAATCACACCCAGGCCGCCTTGCACCAGCGGCACCGGCGCGCGCAGCATCGGCTTGCCCAGTCGCTGCGCCGCCTCGATTTGCGCCCATTGCGCCGGAATCGTCCGGTAGTCGAGATTCAGCACGGCCTCGTTGCCCGCCAGCGGGTAGACATGCCGGGCAATGTTGTCGGGTGCGGCCACCACGCTGCGCAGATGCGGCAATAGAGGCAAGGCGCGTTCGATGGCTTGGGCGAAGCGCAGTTCATTCAGCCCGCCGTCAACCTGGATCATGGTGGCCAGGCTCTGGGTCGGCGCAAAAGTGGCCTGGCCCGCGGCCTCAAGCCGGTCGCGCAGGACGGTCAGCCGCTCTTCAACGCTTTCGCGCTGCTGCGCACGCCAAGCCTGCTGCTCCTGGCGCTGCACCAGCAGGCCCAGCGGCAGGCTCAACAGCAAGCATAGCCAGACCGGCCAGTAGGCGACGAGAGGTGTCGAGCGGTGAGCAAAGGCCGGCGAGGGGGGCATGGACTGCGGCGCCTTCAGCGGTTTTTCACCACGGTATCACAAGCCTTCCCGCCAGGCGACCGCCTGAGCAGGTCGGCGGTGGGGTCAGTTGCTGGAGCGTCCCAGCTCCACGCTCACCTGGCGTGTCTTGCCGCTGTTCCAGATCGTCAGCGTCACCTGATCACCGATCTGGCGCGCTTCCAGCTGGGCCAGCATGTCGTCCATGTCCTCGACGGTCTGGCCGTTGACCGCGGTGATCACATCGCCGTTGACGACACGGCCATCGCGGCCGCGCTTGAAGGGCTGCAGTCCCGCCTTGGCCGCCGGGCTGCCGGCGCCGACTTCCACCAGGGCCACGCCCTTGGGCAGGCGTAGCGCCTGCTGCAGTTGCTGCGGGCCGGCCGTCACACCCAGCGCCGGCCGGATGAAGCGGCCGTCGCGGATCAGGCGCGGCACCACGCGGTTGACCTCGTCGACAGGAATCGCGAAGCCGATGCCGGCGCTGGCGCCGCTGGGGCTGTAGATCGAGGTGTTGACGCCGATCAGCCTGCCGGCCGAGTCCAGCAGCGGCCCACCCGAGTTGCCCGGGTTGATGGCCGCATCGGTCTGAATGGCGCCGCGGATCTTGCGCCGGTTCATCGACTCGATCTCGCGGCCCAGCGCCGAGACGATGCCGGTGGTGAGGGTCTGGTCCAGGCCGAAGGGGTTGCCGATCGCATAGACCTGCTGGCCCACCTGCAGGTCGCGGCTGGCGCCCAGCGGGATCGGCGGCAGCTTGTCCTTGGGCGCCTTGATGCGCAGCACCGCCAGATCGCGGTCCTCGAAAGCGCCGACCAGTTCGGCGTCATAGCTGCTCTGGTCGGCCAGCGTCACCTTGGCGGCATTGGCGCCCTGGATGACGTGGAAGTTGGTGACGATGTGGCCGCTCTCATCCCAGATGAAGCCCGAGCCGGTGCCGCGCGGTACCTCGGTGACGTTCATCGAGAACATGTCGCGCTGCAGCGCCAGCGTGGTGATGTGCACCACGGAGGGCGAGCTGCGGCGGAACACGTCGATATGCGTCTGCTCGGCCGCCAGCAGCGGGCCTCTGGCCTGCACGGCGCGCGGCTGGGCGCCCGGTGCGCCTTTGCCCTGCACCAGGCCCGGCCACAGCCAGGCGCCGCCCAGGAGCAGCGCTGCGCCCAGGGTCAGCGCGCCAAGAAGACGCAAGCGGTTCGGAGTGGGCTGGGCGATCGACATGGTAAAGGGCAGGTGTGGACGAAAGCGCGGCCTTCAAGTGGCCTAGACTTCGGCCGCGATGACAGGAACGACGATACAGCACGCCCAGGCAAGCCCTGACCCCCGCACGAGCGGCCGCTTCGACCGGCTGGACGTCTTGCGCGGCGGCGCCATCGTCTGGATGGCGCTGTTCCACTTCATCTTCGATCTCAACTATTTCCGCTTTGTTGCGGCGGACTTCTATCGCGATCCTTTTTGGACCTGGCAGCGCAGCGCCATCGTCAGCCTGTTCCTGCTGTGCGCCGGACTGGGCCAGGCGGTGGCGGTGCAGCAAGGCCAGAGCTGGACGCGCTTCTGGCGACGCTGGGCCCAGGTGGCGGCCTGCGCGCTACTGGTCTCACTGGGTTCCTGGCTGATGTTTCCGCGCAGCTTCATCAGCTTCGGCGTGCTGCATGCGATGGCCGTGATGCTGATCCTGCTGCGCCTGCTGGGGCCGCGCCTGCCGGCCTGGGCCTTGCTTCTGCTGGGGGCTGCAGCCTTGCTGGTGCCGCAGGTGTTTGCGCATCCCTTTTTCGACAGCCGCTTGACCAACTGGCTCGGCCTGGTGACACACAAGCCCGTCACCGAAGACTATGTGCCGCTGCTGCCCTGGCTGGGCGTGATGCTGTGGGGTTTTGTCTTGGGGCGTTTCTTGCTGAAGGCGCAGCCTGGGCTGCTGGCGGGTCAGGTGAGCGGCTTGTTTCAGCCCTTGGCCGTTCTGGGGCGTTGGTCACTGAGTTTTTACATGCTGCATCAGCCGGTGCTGATCGGCGCGCTATGGCTGCTTCGCAGGGTTCTTCCTTCTTGAGGAGGAGGGCGCTTCACGCGCTTGTCATGCTTTGGTGAGATCGTCGCCATGTTCTAGGCAGGTCGCTGACGACAGAGAAAGAAATCAAACATGAGCCACGCCGTTTTCAATGTTCCATCCCGCCTTGTGCTGTCTGTCCTGGCTGCAGCGGCGCTGCTTGCTGCCTGCGGCGGCGGCGATGACCCGCAGCCTTATCTGACGCTGGACGGTGCCAAGCCGCTGGTGGTGGGCCATCGCGGCGCATCGGGCTATCTGCCCGAGCACACCATCGAGTCCTACACGCTGGCCATCGAGCAGGGCGCGGATGCCATCGAGCCGGACCTGGTCATGACCAAGGACGGCGTGCTGGTGGCCCGCCACGAGCCGATGCTGTCAGGCACGACGAATGTGGCCGACAAGCCCGAGTTCGCCAGCCGCAAGAGCACCAAGATGATGGACGGCATCGCCACCACCGATTGGTTCGTCGGCGACTTCACGCTGGCCGAGCTGAAGACGCTGGGCGCCAAGATCGCCCCGGCCAGCCGCCCGCAGGCCAATGACGGCAAGTTCAAGGTGCCGACCTTTGACGAGATCGTTGCGCTGGCCAAGGCCAAGAGCCAGGAGAAGGGCCGCAACATCGCGGTCTATCCGGAAACCAAGCACCCGACTTTCCATGTCGAGCAGGGGCTGCGCCTGGAAGATAAGTTGATCGCGACGCTGGTGGCGGCCGGCTGGAACAGCAAGACGGCGCCGGCGTTCGTGCAGAGCTTCGAGCCGGGCAGCCTGAAGTACATGCGCGGCAAGGGTTTGAACACCCGCATGGTGCAGCTGATCGACGCCGACTGGGTGGACTTCAAGACCGGCAACCTGACCTTTGCCGCGCCCTGGGACCGCCCATATGACTGGACCAAGGCGGGTGACAAGCGCCTCTACAGCGCCATGGTCACGCCGGCCGGCCTGGCCGAGATCAAGACCTATGCCGACGGCATCGGCCCCTGGAAGCCCTATATCGCCAGCCTGAAGTGGACGCTGAACGCTGACGGCAGCGGCAAGGACGTCAACGGCGACGGCAAGGTGGATTGGGCCGATGCCTCCAGCACGCCGGCCACCAGCCTGGTGGCTGATGCCCACAAGGCCGGTCTGTTCGTCCACGCCTACACCTTCCGCAATGAAAAGGGCGGCCTGGCCTTCGACTTCGGCGGCGATCCTGCCAAGGAATACCAGCTGTTCTACAGCACCGGCATCGACGGCCTGTTCTCGGACTTCCCCGACACCGCCCTGGCGGCTCGGGCGGCCTACGCCAAGCAGCTCGGCTATTGAGCCTCGCCCCGGGGGCGCTACCATGCGAGCATGAGTAGCGCTCCCAAGATTCTTTTCGGCTTCCATGCCGTCACCGTGCGGCTGAAGACCGCACCTGCCTCCATCGTCGAGATCCACGTCGACGCCACCCGCCGCGACCAGCGCATGCGCCAGTTCGTCGAGCGGGCGCAAGCCGCCGGCGCCAAGATGGTCGACAGCGATGACGACCGCCTGAAAGCCATGTGCGGCACGCACCGCCACCAGGGTGTGGTGGCGCGGGTGCATGCGGTCGCCCAGCTGCATTCACTGGACGATGTGCTGGACGGTGTCGACGCCGGTGGCGACAAGCCGCTGCTGCTGGTGCTGGACGGCGTGACCGATCCGCACAACCTGGGCGCCTGCCTGCGCGTGGCGGATGGCGCTGGCGCGCATGCGGTGGTCGCACCCAAGGACCACGCGGTGGGCTTGAACGCCACCGTGGCCAAGGTGGCCAGCGGCGCGGCCGAGACCGTGCCCTATCTGATGGTGACCAATCTGGCGCGCACGCTCAATGAGCTGAAGGAGCGCGACATCTGGGTGATCGGCACCTCGGACCAGGCCGAGAAATCGATCTACGACCTGGACCTGAAGGGCCCTGTGGCCCTGGTGTTGGGTGCCGAGGGCGAGGGCATGCGCCAGCTGACCGCCAAGACATGTGATGAGCTGGTGCGCATCCCGATGAAGGGCGCGGTCGAGAGCCTTAACGTCTCGGTCGCGGCCGGCGTGTGCCTGTTCGAGGCCCTGCGCCAGCGCGGATAATCCCGGCCATTCCCAGCATTCAAGAAGAAGCGGCCGCACCATGCCCGTCATCGAAGTCAAACACCCCCTGGTCAAGCACAAGATCGGCCTGATGCGCGAGGCCGATATCTCGACCAAGAAGTTCCGCGAGCTCACTGGCGAGGTCGCGCGCCTGCTGGCCTACGAGGCCACCGCCGACTTCCCGCTGGAGAAGACCACCATCGACTGCTGGAGCGGCCCGACCGAGGTCGACCAGATTGCTGGCCGCAAGGTCACCGTGGTGCCCATCCTGCGTGCCGGCCTGGGCATGCTGGACGGCGTGCTAGACATGATGCCCAACGCAAAGGTGAGCGTGGTCGGCCTGGCGCGCGATCATGAGACGCTCAAGCCGGTCAACTACTTCGACCGCTTCGTCGGCCAGTTGGACGAGCGTACTGCACTGATCGTCGACCCCATGCTGGCGACGGCCGGTTCGATGATCGCCACCGTCGACTTGCTCAAGGCGCGTGGCTGCAAGGACATTCGCGCACTGGTGCTGGTGGCGGCACCCGAGGGTGTGGCAGCTTTGCAGGCTGCTCATCCCGAAGTGCGCTGCTGGACGGCTGCGGTTGACAGCCATCTGAACGAGCAGGGCTACATCATCCCCGGCCTCGGCGACGCCGGCGACAAGATATTCGGGACGAAAGAAGGCTGAGGGCGGGCGGGTTCAAACCCAGCCTAGCGCCCCCAGCACCCCGCCTGCCAGCACCATCCACACCAGGCTGAGCTTGGTGCGCAGCACGCCCAGCACCGTCAGCGCGATCAACGCCGCCGTAGTCAGGCGGTGCGCGGGATCGGCCAGATAGGGCTGGGCCAGCAGCCAGCCGGTAGCCCACAGCAGGCCCAGCGTCAGTGGCGCCATGCCCGCATTGAATGCACGCACGGCCAGCGCCTCGCGGTTGGCTTCGGCCCAGCGCGTGGCGGCCAGTACCAGGGTGGTGGAGGGCAGCATGATGCCTAGCATGGCCACGGCAGCACCCAGCCAGCCGGCAGTGTTCCAGCCCAGCACCGCGACGAACAGGATGTTGGGGCCAGGGGCTGCCTGCGCCAGTGCGATCGAACTGGTGAACTGGGTTTCGCTGAGCCAGCCTTTCTGCAGCACCAGGAAGCGGTGCATCTCGGGCACGGTACTGATCGCGCCGCCGATCGACAGCAGCGACAGCGACAGGAATTGCAGGAACAGCGCCAGGAAGTCGGCCGCCGACAGCGCGCTGGCGTTCATGGCCTGGCCTTGTCACGGCGCAGGCGGCGCGCCGCTAGCAGGACGCCCAGACCGCCCAGGCCCAGCACCACCCAGATCAGCGGCACCCGCATGACGGCAATCGCCACGATGGCCAGCACGGCGAGCAGCAGCGCCGGCAGCATGCCCAGCGGGCTGGCTTTCATGGCCGGCAGCAGCTTCACGGCCGTAGCGATGATCAATCCGGCCGACACGGCGCCCATGCCACGCAGCGCACCGGCCACTTGGGGCAGTTCCAGGTAGTGGCCAGCCAGGGCGGCCAGGCCGAGCACGATCAGCGCTGGAAAGAACAACATGCCGGCCAGCGCGACAAAGGCGCCACGCAGGCCGAAGAACTTGTCGCCGATCATCAGCGACAGATTGATCACATTCGGGCCAGGCAGCACCTGGGCGGCCGCCAGGGACTCGACGAAGTCCTCGCGAGTCATCCACCCCAGGCGCTCGACCAGCTCGCGCTGCGCCACCGCGATCACACCGCCAAAGCCCTGCAGCGCCAGGCGCGAGAAGGCCCAGAACAGCTCGCTCAGCGAGGCTGGCGCGGCTGACGCGCCGCCGATGATCACCGCAGAACCTTCAGCGCCTCGGGATTGACGAGGTTCCTGGGCTCCCCACGGATGAAGGCAAGGATGTTGTCGAAGGCGGCGTCAAAGTAGAGCTCGTAGCTGTCCTGCTCGACATAGCCGATATGCGGCGTGCACACCGCGTTCTCCAGCCGCAGCAGCGGATGGCCTTGCAGGATGGGCTCGCTCTCGAACACATCGACGGCGGCCATGCCGGGGCGACCGCGGTTCAGTGCCGAGACCAGCGTGCCGTCCGACACCAGCTCGGCGCGCGAGGTGTTGACGAACAAGGCGGTCGGCTTCATTCGCGCCAGGTCATCTGCGCCGACGATGCCGCGCGTGGCCTCGCCCAGGCGCAGATGCATGGTGACCACATCGCTGCTTTCGAAGAAGGCTTCGCGGCTTTCAGCGGTCTGGTAGCCATCACTCTGGGCGGCCAGCCGCGAGGCCTCGCTGCCCCAGATCTGCACCTGCATGCCGAAGGCGCGGCCGTAGCCCGCTACCAGCTTGCCGATCTTGCCGTAGCCCCAGACGCCCAGGGTCTTGCCGCGCAGCACCATGCCGACGCCGAAATTGGGCGGCATCGACGCCGCCTTCAGCCCGGCCTGTTGCCAGGCGCCATGTTTGAGGTTGCCAATGTACTGCGGCAGGCGGCGCATCGCCGCCATGATCAAGGCCCAGGTCAGCTCGGCAGGCGCGATCGGCGAGCCGACCCCTTCGGCCACTGCAATGCCCAGTTTGGTGCAGGCCTCGACATCGATGTGCGAGCCGACCCGCCCGGTCTGTGCGATCAGCTTGAGTTTGGGCAGTTTTTCAAGCAGTTGACGCGGGAAGTGGGTGCGTTCGCGGATCAGGACCAGCACTTCGGCGTCGCGCAGCCGCACTGACAGCTGGCCGATGCCCTTGACGGTGTTGGTGAAAACCTTGGCATTCAGGGCATCCAGCTTGGCGGCGCAGCGCAGCTTGCGGACGGCGTCCTGATAGTCGTCGAGGATGATGATGTTCATGGTGTGCTGCGGCTCATTCTGCCCTGCCTTTTGGCCGCCCGACATCGGGGTCTGCCGCAGAGCAACATGCCGCTACACATTCATTCGGGAGCAGGCCCCGGGGCAGGAGGGGCGCTGGCTTCAGGCCTGGCCTTGCCGGCCCGGGTAGACCTGGCGCAACGCCTGCTCGATGGCCAGCCTGTGCTGCTCCACCTGATCGATGTCGTCCGGCAGTGCGGCCAGAAGCGGCGCGCGCAACAGCCACAGCTCGATGGGCTCGCAGGCCTGGCGCACCAAGCGACGCAATTCTTCGGAGGCGCTGCCCCGGGCTTCGGCGGCGGCGCGCGTGAAGCACAGCTTCAGGCTGACGAAGGCCTGGCGTGCGGCCAGGCGCCCGCGCCGGTCTTCCGGACGCTGGGCACAGACATAGCTCCAAGGCGGCGGGAAGTTCGGAATCTCCCGCAGGGTCAGTTCAATCACGGCTGGGCTCACGGGCTTGGGGATCTCTTCAGTGCCGCTTGGCACCGGGCGGCAATGTCGCCTGGTAGTCATGGAAGAAGGGGGCGAGGGCGGCCAGGCGGCTTTCGGCCTCGGCTTGGCTGTAATGGCGCGCCACTTCGGTATAGACCGAGCCGCGCAGGTGCCAGAAGTCGCGCAGGCAGCGGGCCCGCCCGATGCTGCGCTCCAGTTCATCGGTGTCCTGCAGGCCGCGCAGGCAGGCCAAGAACTCGCTGCGCAGTTGGGGCAGCAAGCTAGGCTTCAGATTCGATTTTGACAGTCCGCCCCAGGGGTCTGGCTCGCCGGGCAGCCAGCGCAGCAGGCTCTGCAGGAGCGAATCTCCCGAGCGCGGCTGTGCCAGCGGCATGGGCGCGCTGGGCAAGGTGCTTTCCCCCAGGTCCTGGCGGGCCTCGGTCGGCCGCCTCCAACGAGTCAATAGTGCATTCAGCATGGCTTGAGCCTTGTTCTGTCTTGGGTCGAGCCCCCTTGACCTCCGGGCATTGCCGACCTTGCCTCTTGATTTTCGGCAAAGCCACCCGCGGCTGAAGGCTTGAATAGCGCGGACTTGCCGCCCCAGATCCGGCAGGGCATGCGGGATGTGATCGATGCCACGGCCGCCGCAGGCTCGGTGCCATGCCGGGAACTGGGTGGGTTTCGCCGGCCTAATCGGGGGCCTCGGCAGCAGGCCCGCCACTACCATCGAGATCAGCCACAGCTTCGTGCCGACCTGGCCCCTATCGTCATGGACATGTCCCAGCCCAGCCCTCAGACCCTCAGTGTTCCCGCCGCACTTCTGCCGCGCTGGGAACAGCTGCTGGCTGCATCGCGTGCCGGCAGCCTGGGCCTGCCCGAGCTGATGGAAGCCGCCAACAGCCTGCAAGCGCAAGGCTTGTCCGAGGCCACGGTGCAGCTCCATCAGGCCTGGATCGCGGGGGCGCCGGCGTCCAGCCGCGCCTATGTGCCGGTGGCCTGCTACAACCTGGGCACGGTGCTGGGCGGCCTGCTGCGCCATGCCGAGGCCGAGCAGGTTTACCGCCAGGCGCTGGCGCTGAAACCCAACTTCACGCAAGCCCGGCTCAATCTGGGCCACCAGCTGGAACATCTGGGCAAGACCGAGGAGGCGCTGGCCGAATGGCGCGCGGTGGCCGACTTGACGCTGCCGCTGGATGCCGTCGGCTCCGACCCGCTGGAGCTGCGCCTGCATGCGCTGAACAATATGGCGCGCCTGCTGGAGCAGGACAAGCGGTTTGCCGAAAGCCAGACGCTGATGCGCCGCAGCCTTGAGCTGAAAGCGGAACAGTCCGACGTGGCCCAGCACTATGTGCACATCCGCCAGAAGCAGTGCGACTGGCCGGTCTACCAACCGGTGGGCGAGGTCACACACAACCAGCTGCTGACCAGTACCTCGCTGCTGGCCATGCTCAATGTTAGCGACGATCCCGTCTTGCAACTGATGACTTCGCAGCGCTTCGTGCTGGAGAAAGTCGTCAAGTACAAGGAGCAGCCCTACCACTTGCGCCATGCCAAGGCCAGGCGGGATGGGCGCATCAAGATCGGCTATCTCTCGGGCGACCTGTGCATGCATGCGGTGGGCCTGCTGACGCCCGAGCTGTTCGAGCTGCACGACCGCAGCCGCTTCGAGGTGCATGCCTTTTGCTGGAGCCGCGACGACGGCAGCGCGCAGCGCGCCCGCATCCTGGCCGGGATGGACAAGCATCATCGCCTGAAGGGCCTGACGGATGAAGCCGCGGCGCGGCTGATCGCGCAGGAAGGCATCGACGTGCTGATCGACCTGCAGGGCCTGACCAGCGGCGCTCGCCCCAACATCCTCGCCTACAAGCCGGCGCCGGTGCAGGTCAGCTATCTGGGCCTGCCGGCCACCTCGGCAATTCCTGGCGTCGAGTGGATCATTGCCGACCGCTTCGCGATGCCGCCGGAATACCTGCCGTACTGCACCGAAAAGCCGATCTACCTGGAAAACCACAGCTACCAGATCAGCGACCGCCGGCGCGACGTCGGCCCGGCGCCGACGCGGGCGCAGTACCAGCTGCCCGAGGACGCCTTTGTGTTCGCGTCCTTCAACAACAACCACAAGTTCACCGAAGAGATGTACCGCTGCTGGATGCGCGTGCTGCAGCAGGTCGAGGGCAGCGTGCTGTGGCTGCTGGCCGACAACGAATGGTCCAAGGCCAATATGCTGCGCGTGGCGGCCGAGCACGGCATCGCCGCGCAGCGCCTGATCTTCGCGCCGCGCGTCACGCCGGCCGAGTACATCGCCCGCTTCGCGCTGGCCGATCTGGTGCTGGACACCTTCCCCTTCAATGCCGGCACCACCGCCAGCGACTGCCTGTGGGCCGGTGCGCCGATCCTGACGCGCTCGGGCCGCAGCTATATCTCGCGCATGGCCGGCAGCCTGCTCACGCATGTGGGGCTGCCCGACCTGATCACCGAGTCGCTGCAGGAGTATGAGCAGCGCGCGGTGCAGATCGGCCGCAACCCGGCGCGGGCCGCGTCTTACAAGCGCTACTTGCGCGAGCACGGCCGCGCGTCCAGACTGTTTGACATCCCCGGCTTCGTGCGCGAGCTGGAAGACAAGTTGGAATCCCTGGCCCTGGAGCGGCGGCGCCGCGACCCGGCCTGACCGAGCGCACAAGGCTGAAAGAGCACAGTGACGCAGCGACACGATCCCTTCTTCGACGGCGCCGACGGCGCCAAGCGAGCCGGCACGCCCAGCCTATATCTGGCGGCCGACGGGAGCAGCGCGCCCGAGCCCCAGGCCGAGGCGGGCAATGATTGGGAAGCGCAGGCCGCCGAGCAGGACATTGGCGACCCGCTGCTGCATGCCCTGGTCTGGCTGACCCGCCACCATGGCCGTGCCCGTTCGGCTGAATCGCTGCGCGCCGGCGGCCCAGCCGATGGTGCCCTCGGGCCGGACCAGGCGCTGCGCCTGATGCAGGAAGCCGGCTACAACGCTGGTCTGGTGCGCAAGAAGATCGGCGAGGTCAGCGCACTGCTGCTGCCCGCCGTGCTGTTGCTGAATGGCGGCGACGCCTGCGTGCTGGTGCGCCGCCTGGATGCCACCGAAGGCGCGCCGACGCAGTACGAGGTCGTGTTCCCAGGTGCCGACGCCAATGTCTGCACCGCCAGCGCCGAAGAGCTGGAAAGCGAATACAGCGGCTTCATGCTGCTGGCCACGCTGCCCGAGACCTCGCAGGCCAACCGCGGCAGCCAGGTGCTGCAGCAGGCGCCGGCCGGCGGCCACTGGCTGTGGGGCACGCTCAAGCGCTTCATGCCCTATTACCGCGCCTCGATGCTGGCGGCCTTGCTGAGCAATGTGCTGATGCTGGTATCGGGCTTGGTGACCATGGTCATCTACGACAAGGTGATCCCCAACCAGAGTTTCGTCACCCTCTGGACCCTGGCCATCGGTGCCGGTCTGGCGTTGATGTTCGACCTGTTCGCGCGCGGCCTGCGGGCCCACCTGATCGACGTTGCGGGGCGCAAGACCGATCTGATCATCGGCTCCAAGATGTTCCGCCAGACCCTGGGCGTGCGCATGGAACATAAGCCGGCGTCGGCCGGCTCCTACGCCGCCACCGTCGGCCAGATTGAGGCGGTGCGCGATTTCTTTGCGTCCGCCAGCATCTCGGTGGTTTCGGACGTGCCCTTCATCGTGATCTTCGTCGCGATGACCTTCATCATCGGCGGCCCGCTGGGCTGGGTGCTGGTGCTGGCAATCCCGCTGATCATGGGCCTCACCTGGGCCATCCAGGGCCATCTGCGGCGCGCGGTGCGCACCAATATGACCGAGACGGCCGATCTGAACGGCACCATGGTGGAAGCCATCGAAGGGCTGGAGGATCTGAAGACCTCGGGCGCTGAAGGCCGCTTCATCCACCGCTACGAGACCAGCAACGCGGTGGCCGCCGATTCGGCAATGCGCACGCGCGGCTGGCACAGCTGGAGCAACAACATCGCCATGACGCTGCAGCAGGCCATCACGCTGGTGATGCTGGTCTGGGGCGTCTACTTGATCAATGACGGCATCATCAGCTCCGGTGCGCTGATCGGCGCGGTGATGTTCGCCGGCCGCGCCATTGCGCCGCTGGGCAGTGTGGTCAGCCTGGCGGCAAGGTATCAGGGCGCGCGCGCCGCGATGCTGGCGCTCAACGAGCTGATGGCCCGTCCCACCGAGCGCGAGGCCGGCCGCAACTATGTGCCACTGGCCCGAATCACCGGCAGCGTCGGTCTGCACGATGTCGGCTTTGCCTATCCGCCGTCCGAGCCTGGAGCCAGCGCGCCCAAGGTGCTGCGCGCCGTCACGCTGCGCCTGAAGGCTGGTGAGCGGGTGGCTGTGCTGGGCCGCATCGGCAGCGGCAAGTCCACCGTGCTGCGTCTGCTGGCCGGCCTTTATCAGCCGACCGAGGGCATGGTCGATGTCGACGGCATCGACCTGCGCCAGATCGACCCGGCAGAGTTCCGCGCCCGCGTCGGCTTTGTCTCGCAGGACCCGCGCCTGTTCCACGGCACGCTGCGCGACAACGTGTTGATGGGCCGTTCGCAGATCGACGCCACGCGTCTGGTCGAGGTGGCTCGCCTGACGGGCCTGGACCGCGTGATTGCCGCCCACCCGATGGGCTGGGACCTGCCGGTCGGCGAGATGGGCAATCTGCTGTCAGGCGGCCAGCGTCAGCTGGTGGCGCTGGCGCGCAGCCTGGTGACCAAGCCGCAGATTCTCTTGATGGACGAGCCCACCAGTTCGATGGACGCGCAGTCCGAGGTGGCCTTCCTGCGCCAGCTGCGCGACGCCGCTGGCGACTGCACGCTGGTGGTGGTGACCCACCGGCCGGCCGTGCTGGAACTGGTCTCGCGCATCGTCGTGATGGACTCCGGCCGTCTGGTGATGGACGGCCCGCGCGACCAGGTGTTGGCCGCGCTGTCCGGTGTGCGCCCGACCGCCCCCGCGCCAGGCGACCAGAATGCCGGCAATCTGCACATGCATCCGGCCGCGCAGCCGGTGCAGCGCTCCGCCTCGGTATGAGATCAGAGGTCGGTTCATGACGGTTTCCCGCAGCGAAGGACAGTTTCTCAGCAGCCTGGCCACGGCCCATGTGGACGAACCGCTGCCGCGCGTCACCTGGGTGCTGTATCTGATGCTGGCGACCTTGCTGGTGGCGGTGATCTGGGCCTCGCTGGCGAAGGTCGACCAGGTCAGCCGCAGCGAGGGTCGCATCGTGCCTGACGGGCGCGAACAGGTAATCGCCAGTGCCGAGGTGGGCATCCTGCGCGAGCTGCTGGTGCGTGAGGGCGAGCGCGTGGAGCAGGGCCAGATCCTGGCGCGCCTGGACCCGACGCGGGTGGAAGCGCAGCAGAACGAAGGCCAGGTCAAGCGCCTGGCCGTCAAGGCCACGCTGGCCCGCCTCAGCGCGGAGGCTAGCGGCCGCCCGCTGCAGTTCCCGCCTGAGTTGAAGGCCGTGCCGGCCCTGGTGGCTGCCGAGACCGAGGCCTTTGAGGCGCGCCGGCGCCTGCTGGACGAAGCCGTGGCCAGCATCGGCCGCAGTACGGCCCTGCTGCAGCGCGAGCAGAAGGTGGCGCAAGACATGGCGGCCAAGGGTCTGATGTCGGATGTCGAGGTGATGCGCCTGACACGCCAGGTCAACGAGCTGCAGCAGCAGCGCGCTGAGCGCATCAGCCGCTTCCGCCAGGAGGCCAGCTCCGAGCTGGTCAAGCTGCAGAATGAACTGGCGATGCAGGAAGAACAGATGGTGGTGCGCGACGACGCCCTCAAGCGCACCGTGCTGACCTCGCCAGTGCGCGGCCTGGTCAAGAACATCCGTGCCAACACTCTGGGCGGCGTCATCACGACCGGTGCACCCATCATGGAAATCGTGCCGCTGACGGACGCGGTGCTGATCGATGCCCGTATCAAGCCGATGGAGGTGGGCTTCCTGCGCGTCGGCCAGACCGCCCGCGTCAAGCTGGCCGGCTTTGACTACAACATCTTCGGCGGCCTGGAAGGGCGGGTCGAGTACATCAGCCCCGACGCGCTCGGCGAAGTCGATGCCAAGAGCGGCGAGGGGCGCTACTACCGGGTGCTGATCCGCTCGGAGCGCAGCACGCTGCGCTACAAGGGCGAGGCGGTGCAGGTGATCCCGGGCATGAACGCGACAGTCGAGATCAAGACCGGCGAGCGCTCGGTGATGGGCTTTCTGCTGCAACCGATGCTCAAGGTGCGCGAGGCGATGCGCGAACGCTGAGGCAGGGCAGATAGCCTTGTCGCTTGCGGCCCCTGCGGGGGCCGTTTCATTTGTGGCCCTGCCAGAACGCCTGGCCATCGATTTGAGGCCGCTCGGTCGAGTTGTTCGGCCCTTCAGCGGCGCCGCGCTGTGTTGAAGTACCGCTTATGTCGAGTCCTCACACAGATCGCCCTCAAGTTTCCGCAAAAGCGGTGCTGGCACAGAGCCTGGCCGTGGCTGTGCTGCTGCTGGCGCCGGCCGCTTCCGGGCTGGCGGCGGCACCTGCCAAGGCCAAGCCGGCAGCACGCGTCGTCAAGCCTGCGCCGGAACCGGTGGCCGCTGCGCCCACCGACTCGCGCCAGAGCCGCTGCGGCGAGGAGGATGCGCTGCCGTCCAGCGCGGGGCGCGATGCGAGCATGCTCGAGACCAGCAATGCCGACCCGCGCATCCAGCTGCAGCAGCTGGTGCAGACGGCCATCCAGCGCAGCCAATCGGTCGGCGCGGTGACGCTGCTGGCCCAGGCGGCGCGCTACGAGTGGGAAGAGGCGCGGGCCTCGCGCTTGCCTCAGGTCAGCCTGGGCGGCATGCTGTCCCAAGTGGGCAGCAAGACCGATGGCCTGCCGCTGGAGCAGGGCCCCAAGGGCACGATCAGCATCAATGTCACGGCGCCGCTGTTCGATTCCGGCCGCCTGAGCCAGCTGGCAGCCTGGCGCAGCCAGTTGGCCGAGTCGGCCCGCCATGGCCTGATCAATGCCGAGCAGCAGTTGGCCTTGCAGACGGTTTCTCTGGCCATGGACCGCAGCCGCTATCAGCTGCAGATCCAGGTTTATGGCCAGTATGTGCGCAAGATGGCCTGCCTGGTTGAGGCGCTCGAATTCATCGTCAAGCAGGACCGCGGCCGCGCCAGCGAGCTGGTGCAGGCGCAGAAGAACCGCCAGCAGGCCGAGCTGGCCGTCGAGCAGACGCATTCAGCGCTGCGCCAGACCGAGATCCGCCTGAAGCGCTTCGTCGGGGACGAACTGCCGGCCAGCGCCAGTTACTCTGCCCTGCTGACGCAGGTGCCCGAGCTGGGCGAGATGCAGCGCGATGTCGAACTGGCCCCCGAAGTGGCCCAGCTCGCCGCGCAGGAACGCGCCCAGTCGCGCTACGCCGAGTCGGTGGCGGCGGGCTACAAGACCCAGGTCAATGTGCTGCTCAATGGGGCGGCGATCGCGGGGCAGGGCAAGGGCGGGGATTTCCTCGCTGGCGTCAACGTCAATATTCCGCTCTATAACGCCAGTGCGGACCCCAGCATCAACGCTGCCCGCAAGCGCGCCGAGGCGGTTCGGCTGCAACGCGAGGACGCGATCGAGTCGCGCCGCTATCGCATGGCCGATATGCATGAATCGGCCTTGTCCGCCTTTGATCGCGCGCGCCGCATCGTCGAGATACTGCGCAACAGCGACCGTGTGCGCGCCTCCACGCTGCAGCAGTGGCAGCAGCTGGGCCGGCGCTCGCTGTTCGACGTGATGGGTTCAGAGGCCGACTACTATGGCCTGCGCGTCGCCCATGTGAACGCCATCTTCGACGGCCAGCAGGCCGTGGCGCTGATGTGGTCCATGGGCCGCGGCGTGATGACCCCCTTGCGCTGACCGCCATGGCCCCTCAATTCAGTTTCATCGTCACCACCCACCTGCGCGCGTCGCTGCTGCGCCGTTCGCTGGGCAGCATACTGGCGCAGAGCGTGCAGGATTTCGAGATCATTGTGGTCGCTGACGCGCTGGATGCTGGCACGGCCGCCGCCGTGGCCGAGTTGCTGCGGCCGCAGGATGTCTTCATCAAGCGCAACGGCCGGCCCGGTCCGGCCGAGAGCCGCAACGCCGGCGTGCGCGCCGCGCAGGGTGAGTGGGTGCTGTTCCTGGACGACGACGACAGCCTGGAGCCGCATCACCTGGCCGCGCTCGATGCGGCGATCCAGGCACAAGGCCCGCAGGCCCAGGTGTTGTTCTCCGACATCCAGGTGGTCAAGGAGAACCGCAGCGAGTCCGGCGTCGAGTTTCTGCAGCGCGACGCGGTTCCGCTGGGGCATGTGCCGGTCGAGACCCTGCATCTGAAGAATTTCATCCCCAATAACGCGCTGGCCTTTCGCCGCAGCGTGCTGGAGGGCTGCGAGGTCGATCCTCATCTGGCCTCGCAAGAGGACTGGGACTTTCTGCTGGCCGTCTGCGCCAAGGCCATGCCGCGCCACTATGCCGGCGGTGGCGCGGTGGTGCACAAGGACGTCAATCCGGGCACACGCCGCGGCAGCTCGGAAAGCTCCAACGATCAGACCGTGGTGCTGGACTTCCTGCACATCTACCGTCGCTGGCCCGCGCCCAGTGAGGCCTGGCGCGAGCAACGCAAGGCGCTGATCCGCAGCGTCGGCCTGGACTTGCCGCAAAACTGGTTTTGAGCCGCCGGCCGCGCGCCGCAAGGACCTATCGAGATGCCCCTGATTTCCGTCGTCATGCCGGCCCGCAATGCGGCGACCACCTTGGCCGAGAGCCTGGAAAGCCTGGCCGCCCAGAGCTTCAAGGACTTCGAGCTGGTGCTCGTCAATGACGGCTCCAGCGACGAGACCGTCGCCATTGCCGAAAGCTTTGCCGGCCGGCTGAACCTGCGCCTGGTCCACCACGAGAGCTCGTTGGGCGTGGCCCGCTCCATCAATGACGGTCTGGCGCAAAGTGATTCCGAATTCGTCGCCCGGCTCGATTCGGACGATCTGGCCCAGCCCGAGCGCCTGGCGCGTCAGCTGGAGTTCCTTCGCGCCAACCCGCAAGTGGGCGTGTGTGGCACGCATGTGCTGGTGTTCTCGCGCGAGCATGATCAGAGCTTCGTGCTGAACCACCCGACCAGCAGCGCCGGCATCCGCACGGCCCTGGTGCAGCGCTGCGCGATTGCCCACCCCTCGGTGATGCTGCGCCGCCAGGTCTTCGAGCTGGCCGGAAGCTACGACCTGCGCTTCGACTTTGCCGAAGACTACGAACTCTGGTGCCGTGCCAGCCTGCTGGGCGTGCAATTCGCCAACATCGCCGAGCCGCTGACGCATTACCGCAAGCATGCCGGTCAGGTCAGCCAGCAGAAGGCGCAGCTCCAGTACGAGCGCGACATGGCGATCAAGACGCGCTACATGACGGCCTGGCTGCAGGGAGAGGCCCCGGGCCTGCTGCCACAGTTCCTGGCCCTGCAGACCCGCTTTCCGAACCGTGAGATGGCGCTGGCCGTGCTGCAGCAATGCGGCATGGCGATGACCAAGCTTGCGCGCGCCGTGCCCGACGCGGATGAGTTCTGCCGCATCATGACCGGCAGCCTGCTGCGTCACCTGGGCTGAGTGCCCGCATCCTCGACAAGAATCAAGAAATCAGGAGCAAGCATGTCCGGCAACGCCAACGCACTGACCGTCGTCAACTACGCCAAGGGCGGCATCGGCAACCAGCTGTTCCAGCAGGTCTTCGCTGCCAGCCTGGCGCGCCGCATGGGTGGCCATCTGCGCACCGACACCAGCTATTTCGGTGCCGACCCCTACGGCTTCTCGGCTGCGGTCTGGAACCTCGACCCCGAGGCGCAGCACACCAGCGTCGCCGAGCACCGTGGCGCTGGCAGCTATCTGCTCAAGGAAGGCCAGATCCGCGCCCTGGATCAACTGCAGCAGCTGCCCGCCGACGCCCGCAGCCTGGTGCTGGAAGGCTATTGGCAGGGCGAGGCCTACTTCGACGCCGAGGTGGCCCGCCAGACCTACGCGCAGCTTGCTGCCAAGGTTGGGCCGCAGCTTGATGCCGCGCTGCTGGCGCGGCTGCGCGCCAGCCCGAATGCGGTGGCCGTGCATCTGCGCCGGCGCGACTATGCCCATATGGGCTTGTGCAAGGACAGCTACTACATCGCTGCCATCGAGCACCTGCGCCTCAACCATGCCGATGCCGAGCTGTTCGTGTTCTCTGATGAGCCCAACTACACCCGTCATCTGCTGCAAAGCCGTGGCCTGGCCTTCACGCCGGTGGCCAGCGGCAGCGATCTGGGCGATCTCTACCTGATGTCGCTGTGCCGGCATTTCGTGATCTCCAACTCCAGCTATTCCTGGTGGGGCGCCTGGTTCGGCGAGCAGTGCGGCGGCCGTGGCGGCCTGGTGATTGCGCCCAAGGAGTGGGTCACCATCGATGCCACGCCGTCGCCATGCCCGGCGCGCTGGCTGCAGCTCGCCGATGCGGTGAAGCCCTTCGCCGTGGACCCGGCCGAGCTGGCGGGCTTTGCCGCGCGCCTGCAACGCCAGCGCTTCGACGAGGCGATTCGTGGCTGGTTTGGCGGCCGTGGCGACCAGACCCTGCGCGTGGACTTCAAGGACCTCGGCCCGGACAGCCTGGTGCTGGACCTGGGCGGCTACAAGGGCGACTGGACGGCCGAGATCAGCCAGCGCTATGGATCGAACCTGATGGTGTTCGAGCCGATCCAGGGCTTCCACGAGCAGATCTGCAGCCGCTTTGCCGCCAACCCCAAGGTGCGGCCCTTCCAGTTCGGTCTGGGTGCGCGCGACGAGGTGCTGGAGATGCACCACAGCGCCGACGGCACCGGCGCCTTCGTCAAAGGCCAAGCCGAGCAGGTGAGGCTGGTCGAGGCCAGCCGCTTCCTGCGCGAGCAGGGTGTACAGCGCATCGATCTGCTGAAGATCAATATCGAAGGCGGTGAGTACGAGCTGCTGGAGCACCTGATCGCCACCGGTGAGATGGCCCGCGTGCGCCGTCTGCAGGTGCAGTTCCACGATTTCGTCCCCGACGCGGTCGCGCGCCGCGCGCGCCTGGTCGAGCAGCTGTCGCGCACGCACCGCCAGAACTGGTGCTTCTACTTCGTGTGGGAAGAGTGGGAGCTGATCGCTCCCGTGCAAGCCGAGGGGCACTGAATGTTCAAGGCTGAGAACTTCGGCATCAGCTGGCTGGATCTGCAGCTGCCGTTCCCCTGCGAGATCCACCACTGCACTGCGCGCCAGCAGCCCGACCCTGGGCGCTTTTCGGTGCTGAGCCACTACACCGAGCCTCGGCCGCTGAAGTGGCCGGCCGAGACGGTGCGCCAGTACGCCGGCCTCTTCGATCTGATCCTCACCAACGAAGAGTCGCTGCTGGACCTGCCCAACGCCATGTTCGCGCTGTTCGGCGGGAGCTGGGTCAAGTCCTGGCCCCAGGCCAAGCGCTTCGAGACGTCCTTTCTGTACAGCAACGGCGTCGGCGCCGAGCAGCACTTTGCCGGCTATCGCGACCGCCGCCAGATCTGGCTGCGCCAGCACGAGATGAAGCAGGCGCTGCGCTTCTACACCTCCAAGATGCGCCCGCCCGAGGGCATCGCCGAGTTGCAGCCCTATCCCTTCGACGACAAGACGCCGCTGTTCGAGTCGATGTTCTCCATCATCGTGGAGAACGACTATCAGCCGCACTACTTCACCGAGAAGCTGATCGACTCGCTGCGTGCCTACACGGTGCCGATTTATCTGGGCGCACCCAATATCGGCAAATACTTCGACACCCGCGGCATGCTGTTGCCCTCGTCGATCGACGAGCTGGTGGCCATGGTCAACGCGCTCACGCCCGATGACTACTGGTCGCGCATGGCGGCGATGCATGCCAACTTCGAGCGTTCGAAGCCGTACTGGGACCTGCTGGAGCGCCTGAGTGGCTATATCCAGGAAGGCCATCGCCTGCGTCGGCGCTAAAGTGCGCGGGTTCGTCAGAGCACAGGAGTCGCCGGTGGCGCAAGTTCAGAAAATTCATCCCAGCGCGCTGGTGCAGAGCCGCGTACTCGGCGCCGACTGTGAGATCGGACCGTTTGCGTTGATCGAGGCCGATGTCGAGTTGGGGCAGGGCGTTGAGGTGGGCGCCGGCGTCTACCTCTGGTCGGGCATGGTGGTCGAGGACAGTGCGCGGATCGCGGCGCGCGTGTGCTTCTCGCGTGGCGATGGCGGCAAGCTTTGCACCACCCACGTGCGCGCTGGCGTTCAGATCGGCGAGAACGCCACCATCGCGGCCGGTGTGGTGCTGGGCGCGGGCTGCCGCATCGCGGCCGGCTCGGTGGTGACGCGCGACGTGCCGCCCAACGCCATCGTCAGCGGCAATCCGGCGCATATCAGCGGCTATGTCAACACACCGCACCTGGACCTGCCAGGGCAGGGCGCGCGTGGCAGCGCACTGGCCGGGCAGGACGAACTGCCGGCACTCAATGTCGCCGCCGCACGATTGCACCGCCTGCCCAAGATCGTCGACCTGCGCGGCGCCCTGAGCTTTGGCGAGACCGGCGCGCATCTGCCGTTCACGCCCGAGCGTGTCTTCCTGGTCTACGACGTGCCCAGCAAGGAAGTGCGCGGCGAGCACGCGCACAAGGCCTGCCACCAGTTCCTGGTGTGCGTGAAAGGCAGCGTCGGCATCGTGCTTGACGATGGCGCCCGGCGCGACGAGATCATGCTGGACAGCGCCCGCGTCGGCCTGCACATCCCGCCGATGGTCTGGGGCATCCAGTACCAGTTCTCGTCCGATGCGGTGCTGCTGGTGCTGGCCTCGGACCGCTACAGCGCCGAGGACTACATCCGCAACTACGACGAATTTCTGGCGGCGGTGAAAACCCCGGGCGGCGCCCATGGCTGAAATCAACATCCCCTTCCTGGACCTGCAGCCCATCTACCGCGCCAGCCAGCCCGGCATCGACGCGGCCCTGGCCCGCGTGGCCGGCAGCGGCTGGTTTCTGCTCGGCAAGGAGCTCAGCGCCTTCGAGGCCGCTTACGCGCAGCAGTGCGGCGCTGCCCACGGTGTGGGCCTGGCCAATGGCCTGGATGCGCTGCATCTGGCGCTGCTGGCGCTCGGCGTGGGCCCAGGCGATGAGGTGATCGTACCGTCCAACACCTATATCGCGACCTGGCTGGCGGTTAGCCAGTGCGGTGCGACGCCGGTGCCGGTCGAGCCGGATGCGGCCACCTTCAACCTCGATCCGGCGCGCATCGAAGCGGCCATCACGCCGCGCACGAAGGTGCTGCTGCCGGTGCATCTGTATGGCCAGGCGGCCGACATGGATGCGATCCACGCCATTGCCGCCAAGCATGGCCTGAAGGTGCTGGACGACTGCGCGCAGGCCCACGCCGCACGCTACAAGGGACGTGCCGTGGGCAGCCTGGCCGATGTGTCGGCCTGGAGCTTCTACCCCGGCAAGAACCTTGGTGCGATGGGCGATGGTGGCGGTGCCACCACCGACGATGCCGCGCTGGCCGAGCGCCTTCGCGTGCTGCGCAACTACGGCTCGCGGGTCAAGTATCACAACGAGGTCAAGGGCTTCAATTCGCGCCTGGACGAGATCCAGGCCGCGGTGCTGGCGGCCAAGCTGCCCGCGCTTGAGGCGCAGACCGACGAGCGCCGCGCCATCGCTGCGCGCTATCTCGCAGGCCTGCAAGGCCTGCCGCTGCAACTGCCGCATGTGCCCGACTGGACCGAGCCGGCCTGGCATCTGTTCGTTGTGCGCCATGCGGACCGCGATGGCCTGCAGCAGCGCCTCGCCGCCCAGGGCATCGGCACGCTGATTCACTATCCCGTGCCGCCGCATCTGCAGCCGGCCTATGCCGAGCTGGGCTATGCCGAGGGAGACTTCCCCATCGCCGAGGCCATGCACCGCGAGGTGCTGAGCCTGCCGCTCTGGCCAGGCATGAGCGAGGCGCAGATCGAACGCGTGATCGCGGCCGTGCGCGCCTGCGCTTGAGCCTCTTGCTGCGCTAACTGCGCGGTGCCGGCCCGCGTGAGCGCGCCGGATTTCCCACCCAGAGCTCGCCCGCCGGCACATCGCGTGTGACCACGCTGCCGGCGCCGATCAGCGCGCCCGCGCCGATGGTCACGCCGCCCAGGATGGTGGCGTTGGCGCCGATCGAGGCGCCGCGCTCCACCACCGTGCGCTGGAAGACCTCGGGGTAGACCTTGGAGCGCGGGTACTTGTCGTTGGCGAAGGTGACGTTGGGGCCGATGAAGACATCGTCCTCCAGCGTGATGCCGTCCCAAAGCTGCACGCCGCACTTGACGGTGACGCGGTCACCGACCCGCACATCGTTCTCGATGAAGCACTGCGCGTTGATATTGCAGTCGCGCCCGATTTGGGCGCCAGCCAGCACCACGCAGAACTGCCACACCGTGCTGCCGGGGCCGATGCTCGGGCTCTGCACATCGGCGCTGGGGTGGATCTTGGCGGCGGTGTCGGTCATGGGCTGCAGCGTCGAAACAGAATGGCGGCCAGCATAAGCCAAGAAGTCAACCGCTCGGCCGGCCCGCGCAAGACAGGACGCCCCGCCAGGCTGTGAACCCGGCGGGGCGTCCCTTTATCGACCCCGAGCGGTCGATGCGTGGCGCTGTGCGCTTCTTAGATCAGCGGCGTCAGGCGGGTCGGATCCTCGTCATCCAGGCTGCGATGCGGTTTGATCACCAGGTGCGCCGCGTTGGCTTCCGGCGGCGCCGTGTAACCGCTGGCGGCCGAGGTGGCCTCGCCGAGCACCGTGCCCGCCGGTCCGGCCAGCACGTCGCCCAGGCTCAGCTTCTTCGGCAGTTCGGCCTCCGAAGTCTCGGGCTGCACGTCCTTGGCGAACCAGACGTCGGCCATCGCATGGGTCTTGCCGTCACTGGTCTTGTAGTCCGAGACCAGGCCGATCAGGTTGCCGTTGTCGATCTCCGTACCGGTCTTGGCCGACAGGTTCAGCTCGGTGATGCCCAGCTCGGTCAGGCTCTTCAGCTCGCCGTCGTCCGTGGCACCGTCACTGTCCTTGTCCACCCAGACCTGCAGCTTCTGCCAGTTGGCGTCGTTGGCGTCCAGCTTGCCGTCGCCGTTGGTATCCTCCATCGACATGGCTTGGTAGCCGTTGGCGGCGCGGCGTCCGTCACCCAGCACCGTGCCTGAGCCGAACAGCTCCTTGCCGTCGTTGATCGTGCCGTCGCTGTTGCGGTCCATCACCAGCAGACCGTCCTTGCCGTCGGTCCAGCCCCACTTCTGGGCGGTGCCGGTGCCGTAGATGTCGAAGTTCACGCCGTTCTCCGCCGCGCTGGTGCGGATACCGTTGCCATCCAGGTCCAGCATGATCGGCGTTGCCAAGTACAGCGCATTGAACTGATCGTCAGCCAAGGTCGGGATCTGATCCGAGGTGAAGGCATAGACCTGGGTCATGTTCATCTTGGCGATGTCGGCCGCTTCCAGACCGTCGAGCTGGTCGGTGGTCAGGCTGCGAATCTGGTCGGTGGTGATGCCGGCCATCTGCGCGGTGGTCAGTGCCTTGATGTCATCCGAATCGAACTGGCGCAACTGGTCGGTGCTGATGGCGCGGATCTGCGCAGAGCTGAAGGCCGCGATCTGATCGCTGCGCAGGGCGTCGATCTCGTCGGTGGCGATCGCCGCAATCTGGTCAGTCCGGAATGCCGTCACCTGGGCCGACGTCAGGGCGCCGATCTGTTCGCTGGTGAAGGCAGCGAACTGGTCGGTGCTCAACGAGCGCAGTGCGGCAGAGCTCAGGCCGCGCAGCGCGTCGGTACCGATGTTGTCGATGTCCGCTGCATCCAGACCCTGCACCTGCGCCGTGCTCAGCACCGCCAGCTGGTTGCTGGTGAAGGCGCCGATCTGGTCGGAATTCAGGGCCGAGAGGTCCTCGGAGACCAGGCCGCGGATGCCGCTGGTGCCCAGCGCCACGATGTCGTCGGTGGCGAAGGTCTTGATCTGGTCGCTGCTCATCGCGCCGATCTGGCTGGACGACAGCGCTGCCACCTGGGCCGAGCTCAGGGCTTCGACGTCGTCGGTCGCCCACTTGCTGACCTGGGCCGTGCTCAGTGCCGTGACCTGCACCGCACCCAGCGCGCCGACCTGGTCGGTCGTCAGGGCATTGAGCTGGTCAGTGCTCAGGGCACGCATGCCGAAGATGCTCAGGGCACGCAGATCGTCGGTTTCGATCTTGCTCATCGCATCTGTCGTCAGGCCGGCCACCTGGACGGCAGTCAGGGCCGCGAACTGGCTGCTCGTCATCGCCACCACGTCATCGGTAGAGAAGCTCTGCACCTGGGCCGAGGTCAGGGAGGCCACTTGAGTCGTGGTCAGCTCGGACACCTGGTCAGAGTTCAGTGCGGCGATCTGGTCGGTGCGCATCTTGCTCAGCGCCGCGGTCGACAGGGCGCGCAGGTCGTCGCTCTCGAGCTTGGCGATCTGGTCGGTACGCAGACCCAGCACCTGGGCGCTGCTCAGCGAGGCCACCTGCGCCGTGCTGAGTGCGGCGATGCCGTCCGTGGTCAGCGCGCTGATCTGGTCAGAGGACAGGCCGCGGATACCGGTGCTCGAGATGGCCGCCAGGTCCTCGGTCTGCAGCGCCTTCAGCTGGTCGGTCGTCAGCACCGCCACCTGGTTGGAGCTCAGCACCTTGTACTGGTCGGACACCAGGGCGGTCAGGTCCTCGGTGGACAGGCCCTTGATCTGGCCCGTGGTCAGCGAGACGACCTGTGCCGAAGTCAGCATGCCGATCTGATCGGTGGTCAACGCATTGAACTGGTCGGTGCTCAGGCTGCGCAGGGCGGCCGAGGACATGGCGCGCAGATCATCGGTCTCCAACTGGCCGATCTGGTCGGTGCGCAGACCCGCCACCTGCTGACTGCTCAGCGAGGCGAACTGGGCCGTCGACAGCGCAACGATCTGATCGCTGGTCATGGCGCCGATCTGGGCCGAGTTGATGCCGCGGAAGCCGGCCGAGCTGATGGCGCCGAGGTCGTCGGTGGTCAGCGACTTGAACTGGTCGGACGTCATGCCCGCCACCTGGGCCGAGCTCATCGCATTGAACTGCTCGGTCGTGAAGGCGTTCAGGTCGTCGGTCGACAAGCCACGGATCTGGGCCGTGCCGAACGCTGCCACCTGGGCCGTGCTGAAGGCCGCCAACTGGTCGGTGGTCAGCGCGCCGAGCTGGTCGGTGCCGAGGTTGCGCAGCGCGCCGGTGTTCAGCGCACGCAGGTCGTCGGTCTCCAGCGCCTTGAGCTGGTCAGTGGACAGGCCCTTGATCTGAGCCGAGGTCAGGGCGGCGGCTTGCGCCGTCGTCAGCGACTGGATCTCGTCCGTGCTCATCGCGGCGAACTGGTTCACCGGGCTGGTGGCCAGCGCGGCGATCTGGGCCGTGGTCAGGTTGCTGATCTGCTCCGAGCTGAGGGCGGTGAACTGGTCCGAGCTGAGCTTGCTCAGCGCGGCCGTGTTCAGGGCACGCAGGTCATCGGTCTCGATCTTGCCGACCTGGTCGGTCGTCAGGCCGGCGGTCTGGGCGCTGGACAGCGAGGCCACCTGGGCGGTGCCCAAGGCAACCACTTGATCGGTGGTCAGCGCGCCGAGCTGGCTGGAGCTCAGGCCGCGGATGCCGGCCGTCGAGATGGCGGCCACATCGTCCGTGGTCATGGTCTTCAGCTGATCGGTGCCGATGGCGGCGATCTGGGCCGAGCTCATCAGACGGAACTGATCCGTCGTGAAGGCATTCAGGTCATCGCTGACAAGTCCGCGGATCTGCTGCGAGCTCAGTGCGTTGACCTGGGCGCTGCTCAGCGCGCCGATCTGGTCGGAGTCCAGTGCCTTCAGTTGATCAGTGTTGAGGGCTCGCAGTGCCGCCGAGTTCATCGCACGAAGGTCGTCAGTCTCCAGCTTGGCAATCTGGTCGGTGCGCAGGCCGGCGACCTGGGCGCTGGACAGCGAGGCGACCTGGGCGGTACCCAGGGCCACCACTTCGTCGGTGGTCAGCGCGCCGAGCTGAGCCGAGCTCAGGCCCCGGATGCCGGTCGTCGAGATGGCCGCCACATCGTCGGTGGTCATGGTCTTCAGCTGGTCGGTGCCGATCGCCGCGATCTGGGCCGAGCTCATCAGGCTGAACTGCTCGGTCGTGAAGGCGTTCAGGTCGTCACTGACTAGGCCCTTGATCTGGGTCGAGGTCAGCGCGTTGACCTGGGTGCTGGTCAGTGCGCCGATCTGGTCGGAGCCCAGTGCGCCGAGCTGGTCAGTGCCGAGGTTGCGCAGCGCAGCGGTGTTCAGCGCACGCAGGTCGTCGGTTTCCAGCGCCTTCATCTGGTCAGTCGACAGACCCTTGACCTGGGCCGAGGTGATGGCGGCAGCTTGCGCCGTCGTCAGCGCCTGGATCTCGTCCGTGTTCATCGCAGCGAACTGGTTCACCGGGCTGGTGGCCAGCGCAGCGATCTGGGCCGTGGTCAGGCTGCTGATCTGCTCGGAGTTCAGCGCGGTGAACTGGTCGGAGCTGAGCTTGCTCAGCGCGGCCGTGCTCAGGGCACGCAGGTCATCGGTTTCGATCTTGGCGACCTGGTCGGTCGTCAGGCCGGCGGTCTGCGCGCTGGTCAGCGCACCCACCTGTGCGGTGCCCAGGGCCACCACTTCGTCGGTGGTCAGGGCGCCGAGCTGGGTGGAGCTCAGGCCGCGGATGCCGGCGGTGGAGATGGCGGCCACGTCATCGGTGGTCATGGTCTTGAGCTGGTCGGTGCCGATGGCAGCGATCTGCGTCGAGCTCATCAGACGGAACTGCTCGGTCGTGAAGGCGTTCAGGTCATCGCTGACCAGGCCCTTGATCTGGGTCGAGGTCAGGGAGTTGACCTGCGTGCTGGTCAGCGCGCCGATCTGGTCGGAGTCGAGGGCACCCAGCTGATCGGTGCTCAGCGAGCGCAGCGCGGCGCTGTTCAGTGCGCGCAGGTCGTCGGTCTCGAGCTTGGCGATCTGGTCGGTGCGCAGTCCCACGGCCTGGGCGCTGGACAGCGAGGCCACCTGTGCGGTGCCCAAGGCCACCACTTCGTCGGTGGTCAGCGCGCCCAACTGGGCGGAGCTCAGACCGCGGATACCGGCGGTGGAGATGGCGGCCACGTCATCCGTGGTCATGGTCTTGAGCTGATCGGTCGTCAGTGCGGCGATCTGGCTGGAGCTCAGCACGCGCACCTGGTCGGTCGTCAGCGCATTGAGGTCGTCGCTGCTCAGGCCCTTGACCTGGGCCGTCGTCAGGCTGGCCACCTGGCTGGTGGTCAGTGCGCCGATCTGGTCGGAGCCCAGGGCGCCGAGCTGGTCGGTGCCGAGGTTGCGCAGCGCAGCGGTGTTCAGCGCACGCAGGTCGTCGGTTTCCAGCGCCTTCATCTGGTCAGTCGACAGACCCTTGACCTGGGCCGAGGTGAGGGCGGCGGTTTGCGCCGTCGTCAGCGCCTGAATCTCTTCGGTGCTCAGCGTGCCGAGTTGGTTGATCGGCGTGGTCGCCAGCGCGGCGATCTGGGCCGTTGTCAGCGAAGCCACCTGGTCGGAGCTCAGCGCCGTGATCTGGTCGGAGCTGAACTTGTTCAGCGCCGAGGTCACCAGGGCGCGCAGGTCGTCGGTCTCCAGTGCCTTGACCTGATCGGTCGTCATGCCCGCCGTTTGGGCGCTGGACAGCGCTCCCACCTGTGCGGTGCCCAGGGCCACCACTTCATCGGTGGTCAGCGCGGCCAGCTGGGCCGAGCTCAGGCCGCGGATGCCGGCCGTCGAGATGGCGGCCACGTCATCCGTGGTCATGGTCTTGATCTGATCGGTGCCGATGGCAGCGATCTGGCTCGAGCTCATCAGACGGAACTGGTCCGTTGTGAAGGAGTTCAGGTCATCGCTCACCAGGCCGCGGATCTGCTGCGAGCTCAGGGCGTTGACTTGCACGCTGCTCAGCGCGCCGATCTGGTCGGAGTCCAGCGCACCGAGCTGATCCGTGCCAAGGGCGCGCAGCGCGGCTGTGTTGACGGCGCGCAGGTCATCGGTTTCCAGCTTGGCGATCTGGTCTGTCGACAGACCCTTGACCTGGGCCGAGTTCAGCTGGGCCACCTGGGCCGTGCCCAAGGCCACCACTTCGTCGGTGGTCAGCGCGGCCAGCTGGGCCGAGCTCAGGCCGCGGATGCCCGCGGTAGAGATGGCGGCCAGATCGTCGGTGGTCAGGGTCTTGATCT
>PNNH01000100.1 GCA_013824165.1 Methylibium sp.
TTGGGCGCTACATTCCTGCCGACCCAGTGGCCTCAGCCCTGGCTGAGGCTGTTTATGGCGCCATCCGGATGAGGTCGCTATCGACGGCAAGCACGCCGGAGTGGCTGAGTTCCTGCAAGAGCTCCGTGGTCCATGATTGGATCGACGTGGCTGCATAGAAGCGCTGGTGCAGTTGCCGATGGATTGGCGTTTGCTGCAGCCATTCGCTCAGAGCTGCGCGGTTTTGCTGGCCGACTTCAAGCATGTGAAAGACGATCAATGCCTTGGCGGCATGCCTTGCGTGTCGGTCGGGGTTCTTGCGGAAGAAGGCCAGCTTCTGGCGGGCCTCCGTCATGGCGCGATTCGCATCAGTAAACACCGGACCGTGTCCCGGGATGACAATGGCGGGCGACAGCCGCTCGATCAGGTCCAGGCTTGCTTCAACTTCCTCAAAGCCGGGTTCGCCTGCGATTTCGGGGAAGACGATGCCGAAGCCATGCTCCCAGAGCGCGTCGGCTGAGATCAGCGTCTTGCTGATGGGCTCGAACAGCAGAACAGCGTGGGGGTCATGCCCTGGTGCTGCATGAACTTCCCAGCCCAAGCCCGCTTGTTCCAGCACCGAGCCGGGCTGTAATGCTCCAGTGGGCTTGAAGCGGGGACATTGCTGCCCGGTCAGCAGAAAACTCAGCCGTTCTTCGTTCCAGCTCTCGATGTGAACGTAGTCGCCAGGCGGAATCCAGACCGGACATCGGTGGAGTTCGAGCATGCGCGCATTGCCGCCGCAGTGATCGGAATGCAGATGGGTGTTGACAATCAAGCGCAGGGTTGAGGCCTTGCTTGCCAGACTCTGGGCGAGCAGCGCTGCGGTTTGATCTGCGTGGGTGCAGTAGCCGGTGTCGACCATCACTGTGCCGCGCGGGTCGCCGCCCAACAGGATCGAGTTCGAAGACAACCAGCCCCGTTCCAGCACTTGCACGCCCGCTGGAAGAGCTGCACCGTCGCTCATGTGGGGGCGCCGGCAAAGGTCTTTGTCCCCTGATGCCCGAGCATCAGTCTGTGCTGCTGCGCAACTCGCGGCGCAGGATCTTGCCGACATTGCTCTTCGGCAGTTCGTCGCGGAACTCGATGTATTTGGGGCGCTTGTAAGCGGTCAATTGGTCGTGGCAGAAGGCGGTGAGGTCCTCTTCGGCGAGTGTCGGGTCTTGCTTGACCACATACAGCTTCACCGACTCGCCGGAGCGAGCGTCTGGAATGCCCACCGCAGCGCACTCAAGCACACCCGGGTGCATGCTGACGACCTGCTCGATCTCGGTCGGATAGACGTTGAAGCCTGAGACCAGGATCATGTCCTTCTTCCGGTCGACGATCCGGGTGTAGCCCTGCGCGTCCATGACGCCGATGTCGCCGCTCTTGAAGAAGCCATCGGCATACATGACGTTCGCGGTCTCATCAGGGCGGTTCCAGTAGCCCGCCATCACTTGCGGGCCGCGGATACAGATTTCGCCGCGCTCACCCAATGGAACGTCCCGCCCATCGTCATCGCGGATCGCGATGTCGGTCGAGGGCATCGGCAAACCGATCGAGCCGTTGAACTCATGGATGTCCAGCCGATTGATGGTGGCCACAGGTGAGGTCTCTGAAAGCCCATAGCCCTCGACGACCGGACAGCCGGTGATCTTCAACCACTTCTCGGCCGTGGCCTGTTGCACAGCCATGCCGCCGCCGTTTGAAATCACCAACTCACTGAAGTCGAGCTTGGCGAAGGCTGGCTCGGCAGCCAGTGCGTTGAACAGTGTGTTGACGGCGGGAAACATGTGCACACGGTACTTCTGCAGCGTCGCGACAAAACCTGCGAAGTCGCGCGGATTCGGGATCAGCAGGTTCATCATGCCCTGCCTGGCGCCCAGCATGTAGCAGGCCGTCAGCGCGAAGATGTGATACAGCGGCAAGGCACACACCGTCGTGAGTTGCTTGTTGCCCACCTTGTCGAGCATGGGCTTGAACCAGGCCTCAGCTTGCAGGATGTTGGCCACGACATTGCGGTGAATCAGCGTGGCCCCCTTTGACAGGCCGGTCGTTCCTCCGGTGTACTGGAGGAAGGCCACATCGTTTGGACCGATTTCGACCTTGCGCAGATGCAGCCGAGAGCCTTCGTCCAGCGCCCGGTTGAAGCGCACGACACAGCGCCCCTGGTCTGTGGGCAGGCGGAACTCGGGCACCATCTTCTTCAGATGCCGGATCGCAAAATTGATCATCGGCCCGCGCCACCAACCCAGCAGGTCGCCAAGCGAAGCCAGCACCACATGCTTGACATCGGTCTGGTCGATCACTTCCTCCAGCGTCATCGCGAAGTTCTCAAGGATGACGATGGCTTGCGCTCCGGAGTCCTTGAGTTGATGCTCCAGCTCACGCGGGGTGTAGAGCGGGTTTACGTTCACGACGGTGTAGCCAGCGCGCAAGATGGCTGCAATCGCCACCATGTACTGCAGCACATTGGGCATCATGATGGCGACGCGGGCGCCGCGCTCAAGTCCACGCGACTGCAACCAAGCACCGAGTGACTGCGACATGCTGTCGATCTGGCCGAAGGTCAGACGCTGGTCCATGCAGACGGCCGCGTTACGCGAGGCGTGCTTGCGAAATGATTCCTCGAGCAGCTCGACCAGCGAGCTGTACTCACTGGCGTCGATCTCGTGGGGAACGCCCGGTGGGTAGGACTGCAGCCAAGGTTTGGCCGCCGAGCCCTCGGCCGAGGCTGTCTTCAACGTCGCTTGCGCCAAGTCCTGCACCATGTCTCCTTGGCGTCTGTAGCGCCTGTTTGTTCACCTGTGCATCGTCGCGGCAGGCCGCCCACGCAGGTTAGGGTAATTGCCCCAATGGATCGTCACCTGGGGGACAAGCCCCGGCCAGGGCGTCGGGATCACAGGCAAACAAGGCACTCGCGAGGCTTTCCTCACGCTGTCGGACCGTAGACAGGAATTGCTGCGCGCCCTTCATGGCTTTGAAGGTGTCAAAGCCGGTTTCAAGGAACTGCTGCAGCTCGCTCAGCCCGGCTGCGTTCGCCGGGGCGCGCATCATGCGTAGCGCCTGGCGCAGCAGCGGCTTGCGGGTGTAACCATCCAGGGCCTGGCCCACTGCCAGGGTCAGGTCGATCTGCTGTTGGCGCAGTTCAGGCAGCCGGGTCGCCTGCCAGGCGCGAGCGTAGCGTGCCGGGCTGGGTGTCGCGCCGTTCAGATGACGCGCCATCTCGGTGTCGAGCCGCTCAGAAATCGCGTGCAGCTCTGCCAGGTGGGCCACGGTCGCCACCACTTCGCTGGGGAACAGCCGGGCCAGCGCCGGCACCACGCGCGCGAATTGCGCATCACGGCGGGTGAAGTCGCCCGGCCCATACAGCTCTTCGAGAAAGAAGCGGGCCGCTGCGGCATAGCGCGGGTTGGCCAGCAGATCGCCATAGCTGCGTGTGAAACGCTGCTGCTGATACAGCTTGAGTCGTTCCACATCATGCTCCAGCCCCGGGGTGACCTTGCGCAGTCGCCGCTGCTCGGCCACATGTTGCAGCCAGTCGAGGATCTGCTCTGGGACGGGCTGGCTCATCGGCGTGTCGGGCAGTTCATTGCGTTGATTGTGCCGTCTACACTGACCGCTCAAGAGGGAGAGGGCTGTCGATGAACGCGCGTCTGCAACAACTGATGGCCTTGCTGCGCGTCGCGGCGTGCCTGGCGGTCCTGCTGTGGTCCTGGCGGTCCGGCCAAACCATCGCTGAAGGGCTGGGCTGGCTGCTGCTGGTCGGCTGGGGCTGGGCCCTGTTGATGCTGCCGCGCTTCCTTGTTCCCCATCTGCTGGCGCCGCAGCGCTGGCTGCCGGCCTTGCAGGCCTGGTGGACGGAGGTCTGGGTCTGCGAGCGTGTCTTCAGTTGGCGCCAGCCCTTTGCGTCGCAGGCGCAGGCGGATCATCTGCCCAAGGCCAGCGGTAAGCCCGGCGTGCTGCTCTTGCATGGCTTCAGCTGCAATCGCGGTCTGTGGAACCCCTGGATGCGGATGCTGAGAGCGCGCGGCAACCCCTTCATCGCGCTGACGCTCGAGCCCGCCTACGGCAGCATCGATGCGTACGCCGATTCGATTGAAGCGGCGCTTCAAGCCTTGGAGCGCGCGAGCCCGGGCTGCCCGCCGCTGATCGTGGGCCACAGCATGGGCGGGCTCGCAGCGCGTGCCTGGCTGCGCCGCCATGGGCGCGCGGGGCGGGTGCAGGCCGTCGTGACACTGGGCACGCCGCACGCCGGCACCGCGCTGGCCCATCTCTCGCACACCACCAACGGACGGCAGATGAGACGCGACAGCCCATGGCTGACCGGCCTCGCGGCCCAGGAGTCGGCTGCGCTGTATCAGCAGTTCGACTGCGTCTACAGCCGCGAAGATCAGATCGTGTTTCCGGCAGAGACTGCCGTGTTGCCAGGCGCACGGGTCAGCCTGCTGCCGCACCTCGGCCACCTTGGGCTGGCTTTTGCGCCGCAGAGCTACGCACTCGTGCTGCAGCGGCTGGACGAGGCCGAAGGCCGCTAAAACGCAAGAAAAAAGGCCCCGCGCGTTGCAACAACGGGCGGGGCCTTGTCGAAGGGGGGCTGAGGTCGATCAGGCCGAAGCCGGCTCGTCCTTCAACACGCCGCGGCGGATCTGGTCGAGCTCGATGCTCTCGAACAGGGCCTTGAAGTTGCCCTCGCCGAAACCTTCATTGCCCTTGCGCTGGATCAGCTCGAAGAAGATCGGGCCGATCACCTCCTTGGTGAAGATCTGCAGCAGCAGTTCCTTCTCGGCGCCCAGGTGCGCCGCGCCGTCGATCAGGATGCGCAGCCGCCGCAGGTTCTCGACCGATTCACCATGCCCGGGCAGGCGCCTGTCGATCAGGTCGAAGTAGGTGTCGATGGTGTCCTGGAACACCACGCCGCTGCCGTTCATGCTCTCGACCGTGGTGTAGATGTTGTCGGTGCCCAGGGCGACGTGCTGGATGCCCTCGCCGTGGTACAGGTCCAGGTATTCGGCGATCTGGCTCTTGTCGTCGCTGCTCTCGTTGATCGGGATCCGGATCTTGCCGCAGGGGCTGGTCATGGCCTTGCTCTTCAGGCCGGTCAGCTTGCCTTCGATGTCGAAGTAGCGCACTTCGCGGAAGTTGAAGAAGCGCTCATAGAACTCGGCCCATTCCTTCATGCGCCCACGGAAGACGTTGTGCGTCAGGTGGTCGATATAGGTCAGCCCATGGCCCACCGGGTTCGCGTTGACCGGCTGGCCGGCGGCGTCGAGCAGCGGCACGAAGTCGACGTCGTAGATGCTGATGTTGCCGATCGAGCCAGGGGTGGCGCCGTTCTTGCCTTGCCAGCGGTCAACGAAATAGATCAGCGAATCGCCGATGCCCTTGATGGCCGGAATGTTCAGCTCCATCGGACCGGCCTTGTTGTCAAAGCCCCAGGCGCCCAGTTCCAGCGCGCGCTGATAGGCGCTGGCCGCGTCCTTGACGCGGAAGGCAATCGCGCAGATCGACGGCCCGTGCAGGCGCGCGAAGCGCTGCGCGAAGGAATCACTCTCGGCGTTGATGATGAAGTTGACACCGCCTTGGCGGTACAGCGTCACGCTCTTGTGGCGGTGCTTGGCCACGGCGGTGAAGCCCATGGTCTCGAACAGATGGCCCAGAGCGGCCGGATCGGGGGCGGCGAACTCGATGAACTCGAATCCATCGGTGCCCATCGGGTTGTCCCAGGGGGTGAAAGCGGCCATGCGTGTCTCCTGTTGCCGGTCTTGCGATGGATCAAGACTGTAGGTCTCGTACCGCGCAGGAATCATGCGACTTCAGGCGCCATTCGTCCTATTGGCGCAGCTTTCTTGCAAAATGCGATGCATGCCCAATGAAATCCAGCTTGATGCGATTGATCGGCGCCTGCTCAAGGTCTTGCAGGTCGATGGCCGGTTGACCAATGACGCCTTGGCGGCGGAGGTCAATCTCTCCGCCTCGGCCGTGCTGCGGCGCGTGCGTCGGCTAGAGGAAGCCGGCGTGATTGCTGCTTACGTCGCCCTTGTTTCGCCGGAGCGCGTGGGGCTGGGCCTGACGGCGTATCTGAACGTCCGCCTGGAAAAGCACACCGAGAGCCATAAGCGCAATCCAATGGACCTCTTCAAGGCCGCCGTGCAGACCTGGCCCGAGGTGGTGGAATGCGCTGCGCTGACCGGCGAGATGGACTACCTGCTGCGTGTCATGGTGCAGGACATGGCGCACTATGCGCGCTTCATCAGCGAGACCCTGCTCAAGCATCCCAGCGTGCAGGACTGCAAGACCAGCTTCGTGCTGGACCGCGTCAAGAACACCACGGCCGTGCCGCTGTGAGGCGCTGGCGGCGTGCTCAGCGCCGCCGCAGCACCACCGGCAACTCGTGCCAGCCCTGGGCGTGCGCGACGCCGACATAGGGCGGTGCCGGCCACTCCCAGTGCTCCGCCGGGAACAGCGCCCGCATCGCGTTGATGTCGCAGTGGTAGGGCGGCCCCTCGACGAGGCCCTCGTCAGCGCTGGCGCGACGCGCCTGCATGAACAAGGCCAGCAGCAGGCCGCCCGGCGCAAGCCAGGCATGCAGCTGTCGCGCATAGGCGGACCAATGGTCGGGATGCAAGGCGCACAGGCAGGTCTGTTCGTAGACGCGCTGCAGTGGCGTCTCAGGTTGCCAATGCAGCACATCGGCCTGTTCGACCGCCGCCGCGCCGCGCCGCTTCAGCTCAGCCAGGCGCTGCCGAGCGAGGGCCACGGCGGCGGGCGCATAGTCCAAACCCAAGGCGGGCACGCCAGCGCTTGCCAGGGCCAACAGTTCATGGCCGCTGCCGCAGCCCGGCACCAGCACCTGATGCTCGGCCGTGATCAGCCGCTGATCGAGCCAGCGAGCCAGTTGCGGGTGTGGGTCGCCGCGGTCCCAGGGCGTCTGCCCGGATTCGAAGCGGCGTTGCCAAAAGTCGAGGGTGGGGCCTGCCATGGGTGGCAGTCTAAGGCAGCGGATGGCCGGCGCTGCCGGGGCACGGCCGCTCTCAGTCCAGCTCTTCGAGCAGGTGCCGGGTCGGCTCGATACCCATATTGAGTAGGTTGGCGATATCGGTGACATCGTCCGGCACCGCGGCGTCGTCCCAGCCATCGGCGGTGTGCCGCGCCAGGCGCACGGCGAGCTTCACCGTCTGTACCTGCGGATCGAGATCGCGCTTGTCGTTAGTGATGTGGGTCAGCAATTCGGGCAGGTGCCAGGCATGCATCAACGATTGCTCAAGATCGCTCAGGTCGACATTGAGCACTTGACGCTGCACGGCGGCGCTGCGCAGGTGGCGATCGGCCTGCTGGCGATGGCGGACATCCAGCGCCAGCTCAGGCGCATGACACCACAGCAGCATTTCGGCGAAGTCGTGCAACATCGCCGCGCTGTGGATCACCGCGGCGTCATGGTCGAGCCGATGCACAGCGAACGCAAGCGCGAAGCGCGCCGCGCGGTCGGCGCGGCGCAGCACGCGCTGCAGGCCGGCCAGCGCTTCGGGTTGATCGCTCAGCCTGTCCTCGACAGTCGGCTGCGGGCCGAAGGCGTTGAAGAAGGGCGTGATGCCCATCAGCACCAGCGCGGCCGTCACGGTCTCGGCATCGGTCACCAGTCGGCTGGAGCGGTTGGCTGCCGCGTAGGCCAGCACCTTGAGCGTCATCAGCGGGTCGGTGGCGATGATCTCGCCCAGGCTGTTGGCGTCGACCTCGTCCTCGTTCGCGCGCATCAGCTCCAGCGACTCGGCCGTGGACGCCAGCACCGGGATCTCGGCGTCCCGGAAACAGGCTGTCCACGCTGCCAGGTCCGGCAGGGCCCGACGCAAAGGCTGGAAGGGGGCGGGAGCGTTCATGCGCTTTCGTTTCGCGGTGGCGGTAATCGTATATCGACGTCCACCGCAGCGACTTGAATCGATCCCACCCCGCGCCGCTGCAAAGCGTGCATTACAACCGCGTCACGCCAGGCAAGGTGCCGATCAAGTGTCCGTCGACGTACAGCGCGCCTTCGGGCGCACCAGCCTCGGCGTAGAACTCGACCTCGGGCGGCGCGCGGTGCTTGCGTGCCGGCACCAGGCTCAGCCGCACCGCCAACTGGGTCAATCCCAGGCTGGCCCGGAGCAGTGTGCGCGCCGTGCGGCGGCGCCAGCCGAGGGGTGCAGTCAGGGCCGGCTCGGGCCACTGGTGCAGGGTGTGGATGCGTGTCATGTCTTTCTCTCCCGGTTTTTCTGCCCCGGTTCAGGGGCTTTGATCGCTGTGGCGCTGCAACTCCTGTCGCAGCGCGCGTTGCGCGCTCTGGCGCTGGGTCTTTTGCGCACCGCCGTGGCGGCCGGCCTGACGCATCAGACTGGGTGCCACAAGGGGATTGCGCGGCTTGCTCTGCTGCAGGCGCAGCGGGCGCGGTGAAATGAACTGGGCCATAGGACTGAACTCCTTGCGGGCAATTGAAATGACCCGCGTTCTTGCTCGCTGGACATGGCGTCTGCGTCGGCGCAGCCATGCGGCGGCTGAACCGGTGCGCGGCGGCGACGGCAATGCCCGGCGGGCGTGCTGATGACGATGACGACTGCGGATGCCTGCCGGCGCGCTGACGCGAAGGGCGAGGCCAGGAAATCTCCGCTCCTGGGTGGGGCGGTGTCGGAGCCGGCGGTGCGTCGCGGGCGGCTGGCGTGAGTCGCTGAGCCTGGTTCGGGCGTCAGCGCTCTCCGGCAGTGCCGCGAAGCCGGGGCTCCGGGTTGAGGCGTTGGGCTGAAAGGTGAAGCTTCGCCACGGAGAACCACGCCGTGACTTGCGCAAATGATAAACGATTGATTATCTTGCGCAAGTGTTTTTTATCGAAATCCTCTCCGGCGAATTAGGGGGTCACTTCTTGCCCTTCAGCGGCGCGATGCCTTGCTGCAGGCGCCGCCAGGCATCCACGGCATCGTCGGCGGCTGGTGAGGCTTTGGCTGCTGGTGCAAGCTTGGCCGTTCCCTTGCCTGCGGGCGCTGCGGCAGATGCAGGCGGCGCGGCTGCAGCGCTGGGCGTCAGCACCTCGCCCAGCAGATCCAGCAGGCGCGTGCGCGCGCGCTGCGGGTGGCGCCGGTAGTAGGTCAGCACCAGGCCGACGATGAAGCGTTCATCGTCGTCCTGCGGCACGCTGGGCGTGGCCTCGTCCGGCGCGGGCGCGGCCGCAGAGCCGGTCAGCCGATGCTCCTGGTCCATCCAGCCCGTGGGCTTGTGGCACAGCTGCTCAAACTGGCGGGCCAGTCTCTCGCCGATCTGGCGCGAACGGCTCTTGATCTGGCTCCAGTAGCTGGGCTGGATCTGCAGGCGCTCGGCAAAGCGGCGCTCGAGCCCGCGCAGGGTGGCGGCATCGGGATGCTTGATCGTCGCGGTGACGAATTCTTCGAACAGGAACATCGCGTTGTCCAAGCGGATCTGGGCGACATCCCGGGGGGCGATTGACATGTCCGTATGATAAAGCTGCGTTCACCCAAGCCGAGGCGCTGAGGCGCCATCTTCAGTGAGGTGCCCATGCAAGTGCGTCAGCTTTTCTCTCTGTTTCTGATGCTGGCCAGCCTGTCGCCAGCCCATGCGCTTGAACGAGCGCTTGATAAAGAAGTGATCATCAAGGCGAGCCTGGAGCAGGCCTGGCAGAGCTGGACCACGCGCGAGGGCATCGTCGCCTTCTTTGCGCCGGACGCCAGGATCGAGCCCAAAGTCGGTGGTGCCTTTCAGATCTATATGGACCCAGGCGCAGCTCCCGGCAACAAAGGCGCAGATGACATGCGTTTCATGGCATTGCAGCCGATGAAGATGATCAGCTTCGACTGGAACGCGCCGCCGCATCTGCCGCAGGCGCGCTCGCAGCGCACCTTCGTCACGGTGCGCTTCGAGCCGGCTGGCGAAGGCCAGACGCGTGTCACGCTGCACCACACCGGCTGGGGCGATGGGGGCGAGTGGGACCAGGCCTACGCTTACTTCGACCGCGCCTGGGGCAACGTCCTGAACAACCTGAAGAAGCGCTACGACAGCGGTCCGCAGGACTGGACCGAATGGCTGGCCCAATTGGAGCGCTGGCGGGCTCAGGCGAGGGCGGCGCAGGCGGCAACTCCAGCCGGCGCGGCGGCCTCGGCCGCCCAGCGCTGAGGCCGGGGCGCGCTTTAGAGCGGCTAGCAAAGCCCAGAGAAGCGGTTCTGGCTAGGCGTCCTAGATGCAGGTACGGCCAGCCAGGGCAAAGACGCCAGAAGGGCTTTGTTTGGCGCTTTTAGTCCTCGTCCTTGACCTTGTAGCTCGACATCAGCTGGGTCTGCACATGCGGCGGCACCGCCTCGTAGTGCGATAGAGCGATGGTGTAGCGGCCTTGGCCGGCCGTCATCGCGTTCAGGCGCGTCTGGTAGCTGGCCAACTCGGCCAGTGGTGCCAGCCCCTGTACCGTGATCACACCTGGTACGGCGGCACGGGTGCCGCTGACCTGGCCGCGGCGTGCGGCCAGATCGCCGGTGATGTCGCCCATCGCAGCCTCGGGCGCCAGGATCTCCACATGCACCAGAGGCTCTATCACCACGGGCCTTGCTTCCTTCACCGCAGCAATCAGCGCCCGCTGGCCGGCGGTGACGAAGGCGATTTCCTTGCTGTCCACCGAATGGTGCTTGCCGTCGAATACGGTCACGCGCAGGTCCACCAGCGGAAAACCGGCCACCGCGCCGCTGGCCAGCGCGGCACGCACGCCCTTTTCGACCGCCGGCATGAACTGGCCGGGGATGGTGCCGCCTTTGACCGCATCCACGAACTCAAAGCCCGCGCCGCGCGCCAGCGGATCGACGCGCAGCCAGACTTCACCGAACTGGCCGGCACCGCCGCTCTGCTTCTTGTGGCGGTAATGGCCCTCGGCCGGCGCGGCAATCGTCTCGCGGTAGGCGATGCGCGGCGGCTGCGTCTGCACCTCGAACTTGTAGCTGTCGCGCAGGCGCTCCAGCAGCATGCGCAGATGCAGCTCGCCCAGGCCGTAGATCAGGGTCTCGTTGGTGGCGCCCACATGCTCCACCTTCAGGCAGGGATCTTCATCGACCAGCCGATGCAGGATTTCCCACAGGCGCTGCTCATCGCCGTGGCGCAGCGGGCTGACCGCCAGACCATGTACCGGCACCGGGAAGTCCAGCGGCGCCAGATGGATGTGCTCGTCTTCCTGGGCGTCGTGCAGCACGGCGTCATAGTGCAGCTCATCGACCTTGGCGATGGCGCACAGATCGCCCGGCAGCGCCTGCTCGACCTCCACATGCTCCTTGCCCTGCAGCATGAAGAGATGGGCGACGCGGAAGGGCTTGCGCGCATGGCCGACGAAGAGCTGGGCATTGCGCCTGAGCGTGCCCTGATGCACGCGAAGCACGGCCAGCTTGCCTAGGTAAGGATCGGCATTGATCTTGAACACATGGGCCAGCACATGCGCCTCGGGATCAGGTCGTGCGGTGATCGGCACAGCTGCCGCGCCTTCGCCCGAAAGGAACTGCGGCGGGTTGCCCTCGGCCGGATTGGGCAGCAGGCGTTCGATCACGTCCAGCAGCGCGGCCACGCCGGCGCCCGTCTTGGCCGAGGTGAAGCAGACCGGAATCAGGTGGCCCTCGCGCAGTGCCTGTTCCAGCGGCGCATGCAGCTCGCGCGGATCGACATCGCCTTCGTTGAGGTAGCGCTCGACAAAACCGGCGTCGACCTCCACCACCTGCTCCACCAAGGCGCGGTGCGCCGCCTCGGGTGACGAGAAGTCACTGCTGCCCTCGGTGTTGAAGAAACAGTCCAGCACGCGACTGGCACCGGCGGCCGGCAGATTCAATGGGAGGCATTCGCGGCCGAAGGTCTGCTGCAGTGCGGCCAGCAGACCCGGCAGGTCAACCCCTGGCACATCAATTCGGTTCACCACGATCAGCCGGCACAGCCCGCGTGCGGCCGCGGTCTCCAACATGCGCGAGGCCATCAGCTCGATGCCGTTCTGCGCGTTGATCACCACCACCGCGGTATCTGCGGCCTCAAGCGCCGGCAGGGCCTGGCCAATGAAGTCGGGCGCGCCCGGGGTGTCCACCGCGTGGATGCGAAGGCCGGCGTGATCCATATGCACCACCGAGGCCTGCAGCGAGTGCTGCATGCGGCGCTCCAGCGGATCGTGGTCACTGACGGTGTTGCCGCGCTCCACCGAGCCCGCGGTGGCGATGGCGCCAGCCTGCAGCAGCAGGGCTTCGAGCAGGCTGGTCTTGCCTGCGCCCGCCGGCCCGACCACGGCGACGGTGCGCAGCCTGGCTATCCCCGGGTGAAGCTCCGCACCGCTGAGCGGGCTGACGGCGGGGGCGGCTTGGGGCTGGTCTGGCATGGCGCACTCCTTCGGTCTTGTTGAACCTCTGACGGGCGGGGCCAGGGCTTGCGTCCTGGCCCGTCCGGCAGCGTAGGGCAAGCGAAGCAGTGCGGCAAGAGGGCCGCATACGATCAGGCGGTCGCCTGCACCCCCACGACGCTGCGGCCAGCGGGCAGGCCGGTGAAGGCATAGTCCAGCGCGGGCTGCCTGCCGCTGACGATGTCGGCGATGGCCGCCCCCGAGCCGCAGCTGTGGGTCCAGCCCAGCGTGCCGTGGCCGGTGTTGAGGAACAGATTGCTGACGCGGCTGCGGCCGATATAGGGCAGGTTGGACGGCGTCGCCGGACGCAGACCGGTCCAGAACTGCGCGCCGCTGCCATCGCTCATCTGCGGGAACAGCTCGCGGGTGCGGCGCAGGATGGCTTCGCAGCGCCGCAGGTTCAGCTGCGTGTCATAGCCATTGAGCTCGGCCGTGCCCGCGATGCGCAGGCGGTCGCCAAGGCGCGAGAACACCAGCTTGTACTCGTCGTCGGTCAGCGAGACCTGGTAGCTGTGCTCGGCTGCGGTCACCGGCAGCGTGACCGAGTAGCCCTTGGCCGGATAGATGTTGAGATCCACCCCCAACTCGCGGGCGAAGGCGCGGCTGAACGCGCCCAGGCAAAGCAGATATCGATCCGCCTTGAGCCGCTGCACCACCCCGGCGTCATCCGCGCAGATCACCTCGTCGATGGCATCGCCGTGCCGCGCGAAGCCCAGCACGCGCGTGTCGTAGCGGAACTTCACGCCGGCTGCCGCGCAGCGCTCCGCCAAGGCCTGGGTGAAGCGGTGGGCGTCACCGGATTCGTCGCTGGGCGTCATGCTGCCGCCGACGATGCGCGCACGGCATTGCCCCAGCGCCGGCTCGATGGCCACACATTCATCAGGCGTCTTCATGTCCAGCTCGCAGCCCTGCTCGCGCATGATGCGCGCCGGCTCCTGCGCTGCCGCGTACTCGGCCTCGCTGGTGTAGAAGTGCAGGATGCCCTTGTCCAACTGCTCGTACTGCAGGCCCAGCTGGGCGCGCAGCTCGCGCAGTTTGGCGCGGCTGTACAGGCCCAGGCTGACGATGTTGCGGATGTTGTGCGCGGTGCGGCCCGGCAGGCATTCACGCAGAAAGGCCAGGCCCCAGCGCCATTGCGCGGGGTCGGCGCGCAGGCGGAACAGCAGCGGCGCGTCTTCCTTCATCAGCCACTTCAGCACCTTCAGCGGTGCGCCCGGATTGGCCCAGGGTTCGGCATGCGAGACCGAGATCTGGCCGCCGTTGGCAAAACTGGTTTCCAGCCCGGCAGCGGGCTGGCGTTCGATGACGGTGACTTCATGGCCGGCCTGACGCAGGTACCAGGCCGAGGTGATGCCGGTGACGCCGGCGCCGAGAACGATGATGTGCATGGAAAAGCACTCCTTGACGCGATCCACGCGCAGGCGTGCACAGGCCCGGGACACGGTATGAGTCCATGGAAAGCGTGCAGCGCCAAACGCGCGCCGCTCCCGCTGTCCTCGGTACCTGAGAGATTCAGCCGGCCATCACCCGATGGCGGCCTTGCTCCTTCGGCGGCGGTCAGCTGACTGACCACGCTCTCCAGCATTCGGCTTGTTGACGGATCCAGTACGGGGCCTGAGCGAGTATGGGAGCTTGCGCCTTCGGCGGCCATCGCACGGGGCGGCGGCACTCTCCTGAATCCGGGCGCGAGTGTAGGGGGCGGGGCGGCGGGGCGTCAACGCCTTCGCAGGGTTGCACTGCGCACAGCGGTCGGGGCTGGCGCTTGCGCAGGCTGCTGGTCGCGCAAGAATGCGGGCACCACCGCGAAGGACCGAGGCCATGACGATGAAGCGCTTGATTTCACCTCTGCTGGCCGCTGCCCTCGCGCTGTTCGGGCCGTCTGCTGCCGCGTCCGATGCCCGCGACCCGAACATCGTCAAGCTGATGGCCGACATCTCGGCGCAGCGCATCGAGCAGCGCGTGCGGACCCTGGTGGGTTTCCAGACCCGCCACACCTTGTCCGAGACCGAATCCGAGACGCGCGGCATCGGCGCGGCACGGCGCTGGATTCAGCGCGAACTGCAGGACTGCGCACGCGCCAGCGGCGGCCGGATGCAAGTCGCGATGGATAGCTTCATCGAGCCCGCAGGGCGCCGGCTGGTGCGGCCGGCCGAGCTGGTCAATGTGGTGGCGACGCTGCCGGGCCGCTCGCCGGCTTCGCGCGATCGCTTGCTGGTCATCAGCGGGCACTACGACTCGCGCAACAGCGACGTGATGGACGCGCAGGGCGATGCGCCCGGTGCCAACGACGATGCTTCGGGCACCGCAGTCGTGATGGAGCTCGCTTGCGTCATGGCCCGGCAAAGCTTCGATGCCACGCTGGTGTTCATGGCCGTACCCGGTGAGGAGCAGGGCTTGCTGGGGGCGGCACATTGGGCCCGTCAGGCGCGCATGAAGGGCCTGAACATCGAGGCCATGATCACCAACGACATCGTTGGCAGCCCGCGCGGCGATGCCGGACAACGGGATGCCAAGCAGTTGCGCCTGTTCGCCGACGGGCTGGACCCGCTGGTGCGGCTGCTGGTGCGGGCGCGCGCCAATCAGCCGCCTGCCGATGCCGAGACCCAGGCCAACGAAGCCGCGCTGGAGCCGCTGAAGGCGCTGGTCGCCGCCGGCGGCAGTGAAGACTTGCCGACGCACCAGCTGGGGCGCCACTTGAAGAGCACAGGCGAGCGCTATCTGCCCGGCTTCACGGTGAACCTGATCCAGCGCCGCGACCGCTATTTGCGCGGCGGCGATCACCTGCCCTTCCTGGAGCGCGGCTTCGCCGCGGTGCGCTTCACCGAACCGTTCGAGAACTTCGCGCATCAGCATCAGAACGTGCGGACCGAGAACGGGCAGGTGTTTGGTGACCTGCCGGAGTTTGTGGACTATGCCTATATGGCCGATGTGGCGCGCGTCAATGCGGCTGGCCTGGCCAGTCTGGCCTTGGCACCCGCGGCGCCGAAGAACGTGCGGCTGGATGCCACCGAGCTCAGCAACGACAGCCTGCTGAGCTGGGACCTGGACGCGGACCCGGCCGTGGCCGGCTACCGGGTGGTCTGGCGCAGCACCGATGCGGCGCAGTGGCAGCACGCGCAGGATGTCGGGCGGGTCACGAAGGCGCAGCTGAAGGGCATTTCCAAGGACAACGTGGTGTTTGGCGTGCAAGCCTTGTCCGCTGGCGGGCATGCCAGCCTCGCCAGTTTTCCGCTGCCGCTGCGCCGCTGAATGAGGGCGGCCCGGTAACAGGGTGAAAGGGCGGCTGCGAGCCTGCGCGGCCCGCCCTAGACTGGCGGCGCGCCCCCGTGCCCAGGAGTTCGCCATGCCCGCCCCCGTTTCTCGCCGCTCCCTGCTTTGCGCCGCCCTGCTGCCATTGTTTGGCGTGGCCTGTGGGGGCGGAGGTGGTAGCGAGCCAGCACCCGCACCCGCACCCGCACCTGCACCTGCACCTGCACCTGCACCTGCACCTGCACCTGCACCTGCACCTGCACCTGCACCAGCACCAGCACCAGCACCAGCACCAGCACCAGCACCGGGTGGCCCGCCGCAGCTCAGCACCTTGCGCACGGGTCTGGCCAGTCCCTGGGCGCTGGCGGTCTTGCCGGATGGCAGCCTGCTGCTCACGCAGCGCGGCGGAACACTGCTGCGCCTGAGTGCGGATGGCAAAAGCCTGCTGGCCACGCTCAGCGGCTTGCCCGCGGTCGATGCGGCCGGGCAGGGCGGTTTGCTCGATGTGGCGCTGGACCCGGACTTCGCCAGCAGCCCCTGGGTCTATCTGAGCTACTCCGAGCCCGGCAGCGGCGCCGAAGCCGGGCGCAGCGGCACCGCGGTGGCGCGTGCGCGGCTGATGGGCAATGCGCTGCAGGACTGGAGCGTGATCTTCCGCCAGCGGCCCAAGGTGTCTGGCAGCGGCCATTACGGCGCGCGCCTGGCCTTCGCCGCGGACAAGAGCCTGTTCATCACGCTGGGCGAGCGTCAGCAGGGCAGCCCGGCGCAGGATCTGGCGCAGACCCTCGGCAAGGTGGTGCGCATCCAGCGCGATGGCAGCCTGCCGTCCGACAACCCGGTCTGGAGCGCAGGCGCCTTGCCCGGCATCTGGAGCCGCGGTCACCGCAATCCGCAAGGCGCGGCCATCCATCCGCAGACCGGCGAGCTGTGGCTCAGCGAGCATGGCCCGCAGGGCGGTGACGAGATGAATATCGCGCGGGCAGGCGGCAACTACGGCTGGCCGCTGCGCAGCTATGGCTGCAATTACGGCGACCCGGTGGGCGAGGCCTGCCGCATTGGCGGGGGTGTGCATGCCCCCAGTTATGCCGAGCCGCAGACTTTTTGGGTGCCCACCTCGATCGCGCCGTCCGGCCTGCTGTTCTACACCGGCAGCATGTTTCCTGAGTGGCAGGGCCAGCTGTTCTCCGGCGCCCTGGCCGGCCAGGCCTTGTGGCGACTGAGCCTGTCCGGCAACACCGTGCTCGCGCGTGAGGCGATGTTTGCCAGCCTGGGCGAGCGATTCCGCGATGTGCGCCAGGCGCCGGATGGCGCGCTGCTGCTGCTGACCGACAGCGGCAAGCTGCTGCGCCTGGCTCGCTGAGCCCTGTTCAGGGCATCTGCAGGCGCTTGTAGTAGCGCGCGGTGCTGTGCAGCTGGCCGTCGGCGCTGGCGTCGTAATCGGGCACCTCGCCGGCGCGCTGCCAGCCCAGATGCGCATAAACCGCTTCCGCCTGCGAGCCGGCGGGCGTGTCCAGCACCAGCAGGGTGCGCCCCTGGGCCAAGGCGGCGCATTCCAACCGGCTCATCAGGCGGCTGGCGATGCCGCGGCCACGCGACTGGCTGTGCACCATCAGGCCCTGGACCTCACCGCGATGGTGGGCGTTGGCCAAGGGGCACATCGACAGCTGCGCCACACCCAGCAGCTGCGAGGGCTGCTCGTCCTCGCAGGCGATCCACAGATGGTGGCGCGGACCCAGGCGCGCGAATACTGCGTGCCAATAGTCCAGAGCGGCATAGCGCGACAGTGGTGCAAGAAAGCCCAGGCTGGCGCCGTGGTGCACGTTGTCGATCAGCAGATCGGCCAGGGCGGGCAGCCAGTGCAGATCGGCGCTGCCCAGCTTCTTGACGGCGGGCAGCGGCCGCTCGCGCAGCATGGGTGCTGGGCGGCCGGCGGGCTGCAGCTGAACGCGTTCGTACTGGGCCGCCTGGAAACCGAGGTCGATCGAGGGGATGTCGGACTGGGCTTGACGGAAAAACATCACGGAGGCTCTCGCATGGGTCTTGCGGGAATCCGACCGGGCCTTCTGGACCCGCCGGGGCATGGTTTTCCCTGAGCAAGCCGCGTGCCAGCCCCATTGGCCGGGTTTGACCTCAGCCCTCCAGCCCGGGTTCCGCGAGCAGGCGCCCGCGCCCGGTGCGTTTGGCTTCATAGAGCGCCGTCTCGGCGCGGCGCATCAGGTCCTCGACATCGCGGTCGCCATGCCGCAGGCGTGCCCAGCCGGCGCTGAAATCCAGCGCAAAGCCCAGTTCTGCCGGTGCCTTGAGGGCCAGCGCCTCGCGCAAGCGCTTGTCCAGGGCCTCTGGGCCTTGTGCATCGCATCGCATCATCAGCACGGCAAATTCCTCGCCGCCGACACGGCCGACCAGGTCGCCCAGGCGCTTCTGTTCCTGTAGGCAGCGGCCGAACAAGGCCAGCGCGCGGTCTCCCATTTCCGGCCCATGCTTGTCGTTGAGCGCTTTCAGGAAGTCGATGTCCAGCATCATCAGCGCCAGCGGTTCTTTGTAGCGCCGTGCCATCGAGAGGTGGTCCACCGAGCGTGACAGGAAGGCGCGGCGGTTGCATAGCCCCGTCAGCACGTCGGTCTGCGCCAGGCGCTGGAAGGCGTTCTCGGCCTCGCCACGCCAGGCTGCCAGCATTGCGGCCATCGTCAGCGGCACGGCCAGCACGCTGAGCACCATGGACAGCGTGTTGAGGGGATGGGGCGTGGCAAAACTTGGATAGGCAGATTCATGCAGGGCGGCCAGCGCGGCGCGTCCGCCGGTCAGCAGCGCCATCACGGCCAGACAGCCCAGCAGCAGGCCGCGCCAGCGCCAGCTGGCGCGCACCAGCTCGGGTTCCATGCCCTTGGGCGCCTGGATCAGCGCCAGGCACAGCAGCAGCAGCTGGGCGCAGAACAGCGCGTTGCTGCTGCTGGTGCGCAGGCTGAAGCTGCCGAAGCTCAACAGATAGAGCAGGGCCGCCAGCGCCGGCAGCGCCAGCATCAGGCGCCGGCCGCGCCGCGGGCCCAACCATTGCGCGATGGCGAACCACAGCGCGCTGAGCGCTGCGGCGATCGCCGCCATCGCCAGTGCGCCCACCCAGCGGTTGCCCTGCTCCGGCGCCAGCACCAGCAGCAGCCAGCCCACACCGTGCAAGGTCATCGCGGCCTGGGCGTGGCGGCCACCAGGGCTGAGCTGGTGCCAGCCCATCAGCACCGGCAGCGCCAGCGCCAGCACCAGGGACTGCAGGGCCAGCAGGCTGAACAGCGTCGGAAGGTCGAAGTGCATGTTGGGCGTTCGATGTCGGGTTCAACAGACTCTACTGGAAGGCCACCTCGGCGAAGCTGCGCAGCTTGCGGCTGTGCAGGCGGTCCGGCCCCTGGGCGCGCAGCAGCTCGACGGCCCGCAACCCGATGCGCAGGTGCTGGTCGACGCGCTGGCGGTAGAACTTGTCGGCCATGCCTGGCAGCTTGATCTCGCCATGCAGCGGCTTGTCGGACACGCACAGCAGGGTGCCGTAGGGCACGCGAAAGCGAAAGCCATTGGCGGCCAGCGTGGCGCTCTCCATGTCCAGCGCAATGGCGCGGCTCTGGCTGAACCGGCGCTCCGGGCCGCCGCCGACGGACTGGGGCAGCAGCTCCCAGTTGCGGTTGTCGGTCGACGCCACCGTGCCGGTGCGCAGCACGCGCTTGAGCGCCGCATCGCTCAGGCCGGTGACCTCGGCGACCGCCTGCTCCAGCGCCACCTGCACCTCGGCCAGCGGTGGGATCGGCACCCACAGCGGCAGCTCCTCGTCCAGCACATGGTCCTCGCGCACATAGCCATGCGCCAGCACATAGTCGCCCAGGGCCTGGCTGTTGCGCAGGCCGGCACAGTGGCCCAGCATCAGCCAGGCATGCGGACGCAGCACCGCGAGATGGTCACTCATGGTCTTGGCATTGGCCGGGCCGACGCCGATATTGACCATCGTGATGCCGCTGCCATCGGCGCGCACCAGGTGATAGGCCGGCATCTGCGGCAGGCGTGGCGGTGGCGTGCCCTCGGCATGTGCGGCACCACCGCGGCGCATGATCACATTGCCAGGTTCGACGAAGGCGAGGCAGTCGTCATGCGCGTGCGGCTGCTGCGGATCGGGCGCGCGCTGCATCAGCTCATGGCCGAGACGGATGAACTCGTCAATGTAGAACTGATAGTTCGTGAACAGCACGAAGTTCTGGAAGTGCGTGGCCGAGCTGCCGGTGTAGTGGCGCAGGCGCTGCAGCGAATAGTCCACGCGCGGTGCCGTGAACAGCGACAGCGGCCCGGGCTCGCCGCGCCGCGTTTCATGCGTGCCGTTGGCAATGCCGTCGTCCATGGCGGCCAGATCGGGCAGGTCGAAGCAATCGCGCAGCTGCTGGCGGCGCTCGGTGCTGAGCTCGCCCTCCACATGCTGATCCTCGCCGAGCGCGAAGTGCAGCGGGATCGCCTGGTTGCTGCTGCCGACCTCCAGCGTGCCGCCATGATTGAGCAGCAGCAGGCGGAACTGTTCGAGGTTGTAGTTGGCGAACAGATCGGGCCGGGTCAGCGTGGTCTCATAGGTGCCCGGCCCGGCGACGAAGCCGTAAGCCAGGCGTGAACCGCCGCGCTCCAGTGTGCGGCTGCAGCGCAGGCGCACAAAGGGGTAGCAGGCACGCACCCGGCCGATGTCCTCGCCAGCGACGAAGCGCTGCAAGGCATCGCGCAGGTGCCTGGTGCTGGCGCTGTAGATGCGCTGGGCCTGCTCCAGCGCGGCTTCGGCCGTGTCGAAGGCCGTTGGGGCAAAGAATGGGGGGTCCTGGGCCATGCACCGATTGTGCGGGCAGACGCCCTTACTTCAGCGGAATCGGCGTGGCCCGGTCCACCGGCACCGCGGTGACGCTGTTCTGCGGCGAACCCTCGATCAGGCGCTCGGCATAGGTCAGGTAGACCAGGGTGTTGCGCTTGGCATCGACCATGCGCACGATGCGCAGCTTCTTGAACACCAGCGAGATGCGCTCGCTGAACACCTCTTCCTGCTGCGGCAGCGGCTTGGAGATGGCGATGGGGCCGACCTGGCGGCAGGCGATCGAGGCCTCGCTGCGATCTTCGGCCAGGCCGAGCGCACCCTTGATGCCGCCGGTCTTGGCGCGCGAGACATAGCAGGTGACGCCCATCACTTTGGGGTCGTCATAGGCCTCGACCACGATCTTGTGGTCCGGGCCGATCCACTTGAAGACCGTGTCCACCTCGCCGATCGATTCGGCCTGAACGCAGGCGACCAGCAGGCCCAGGCCGGCCAGTGCACCCAGCAGCTTGGCATTCTTCTTCATCGTGCAATCCTCCTTGGCGGCCGGCGGCAAGAGCCGACGCATGGCGGGCACGATAGCGCATCAGCGGCCTTGCGCTGCCCCGGCGGCCAGGCCCCTCTTTGAGGCGACTGGTTACACTTTTCTTGCGCCTTTCTCATTCGTGATCGCTGGAGCCCTGGTTTGTCTCTTCATGTCCCGACCCTGCTGCTTGCACTGCTGACCGGCTTTCTGATGCTGTGCGTGCAACTGGCGGTGGCCCAGCACGGACGTCTGCGGCAGCCGGCGCTGCGCGTCTGGGCCCAGGCCTCCTGGAGCCTGTTGTTCGGCTATGCCTTTCTGGGCGCACGTTTTCTGCTGCCGGCGTGGATCTCGATCTGGGTCGGCAATGCGCTGATTCTTCTGGGCCTGCTGCTCTACACGCAGGCGCTCAGCATCTATCTGCTGGACCGGCGGCTGTCCGTCTGGTCCTGGTTGCCGCTGGGGCTGGTGACGGTGCTGATCCCCTTCATGCTGTCCTGGTCCTTTGCCGCACGCACGGCGGTGATGTCCTTCGCCGTTGTCGCCTTGATCGTGCCCAGCATCATCTTGGTGCTGCGCCATCACCGCAAGGGCGAGGCATCGCTGCGTCTGGTCGGGCTGAGATGGCGATGACCGCTTTGGTGGTGCTTGTGCGCGGCGTTCATTCTCTGCTGGAGCCGCAGGCCTACCAGGACCTGATGGAAGACAGCTTGCTGCAGGGGCTGACCTTTCTGGTCAGCTTCGTCAGCCTGCTGGGCACCGGCTTCGGCTTTGTGCTGGCCAGCTTCGAGCGCATGGCCAAGCAGATGGAGGAGATGGCCAGCCTGGACGGTATGACGGGCTGCCTGAATCGCAGCACCACCGATGCGCTTTTGGCCCACAGCCTGGAGCGCGGGCGGCGCGACGGGGCACCGGTCGCCTTTGCCTTGTTCGACCTGGATCACTTCAAGCTCATCAACGACCGCCATGGCCATCGCGCCGGGGATGACGCGCTGCGCGCGGTGGTGCGTGTGGTGAAAGCCAGGCTGCGCGGCGCCGATGTGCTGGGCCGCATGGGCGGCGAGGAATTTGGGCTGATCCTGCCCGGCACCGATGCGCCGGGGGCACAGCGCCTGGTCGATGACATGCGGCGCTCCATCGAGCAGCTCGCTCTGCGCGATGACCAGGGCCGGGCGCTTGCCCTGACGGTTTCGGCGGGCGTGGCGGTGGCCGCGTCGAACCAGAAGCTGGGCGCCGACCGGCTCTTCGCGCTGGCCGATCAGGCGCTCTACCGAGCCAAGGACGCGGGGCGCAACTGCGTGATGGTCTGGAGCGAAATGCCGCTGCCGCCCGCGCGGCCTGAGGTGGACCGAGCCTGAGGCCGCCAGCGCGCTATGCTGCGCGCCCAAGCCACTGCTGTGTTCTGCCCCTCCTGCCCATGACTGAAGCTGATGCCAATGACCGCCCCGACATCCAGGAGCCCCGCCTGTGGCAGGACGCGCGCTGGACGGCGCAAGTGATCAAGAACGAGGACGACGAGGGCTGGGCGGTGGCGATGACGCTGGCCGGCCAGGCCGAGCCGGCCCTGGTCGGGCCCTGGACCATGGGGCGCGACAAGAAGAACCCCAAGCCGCTGGACATCAATGCCTTCAACACGCTGGTGAAGACTGCGTCGGAAGTGCTGCGCCGCCATGAGCAGCAACTGCATGCGCAGCTGCATCAAAGCCTGCGCGTCACGGTCGGTGACGCGAGCATCGAGGTGCGGCTGGACATCGTGCCGGATGACGATGAGCCCTATGCGCTGCTGAGCGCGTATGACGAGATGGGTGAGCGTCTGGCTGAGGTCAAGGTGCGGCCCGGCTTCAAGCTCAACCGTGCCAGCGCCACGGCCTGGATCGAGGCCGAATTCGAGCGGCCGCGCTGAGCAGCAGGCTGTGATGGCCGTCAGCGCGGCGACGGCACGGGCTCGCCCAGCAGGCGGGGCCACAGCCAGCGCAGGCCGCGGCCGACGTCGGCGCGCAGGCCGACCGGCTCAGGCTGCGCCAGCATCTGCAGCGGCGAGGCCTGGCGCGCCACCTCGAAGGCGAACACATAGAAGGGCTCCTGGCCCATGCGCAGGTCGCTGATCACGATGCTGGGGCCTCGCCGCTCCACCTTGTAGAAACCATCGCTGAAGGATGCCAGCGTGGCCACGGGGGCATGCTGCGCGACCAAGGGCAGCAAGGAAGTGCCTCGATCGAAGGCCTCGAAGCGGACCACCGGCTGCGCATCGAGCAGCGAATAGAAGCCCTCCAGATAGCCCTCGGGCGTGATCGCGACCACCCGCCACAAGACGGTGTTCAACGGGCTGGGCGTCACCAGCAGGCGCTCGACCTGTTGCCCGGCCAGGCTCTGGCGCGCGATCTCAGTCACATGCTGCTGGGCGGCAAAGCCCCAGGCCAGATAGGTGGTGGACAGCAGCAGGCCCGCGGCATTCCAGCGCAGCGCCGCGGCGCGGCCGCGCAAGGCGATGCCGGTGCCGATCAGCAAGGGCAGGGTGTAGAGCGGGTCGATGACGAAGATGCTGCCCAGGCCCAGCGGCTCGTCCGAGAAGGGCCGCAGCAGCTGGGTGCCGTAAATGGTCATGAAGTCCAGCAAGGGGTGCGTGATCAGCGCCAGCCAGACGGCCATCACCCAGCGGCGCCACAGCGCAGGCTCGCGCTGCAGCCAGGCGATGGCTGCGCCCAGCAGCGGCGCAGCCAGCGTCAGCCAGAACAGCGCATGGCTGTCGGCCCGGTGCAGCACCATATTGCTGAGCGCGTCGCCATGGTCGATCAGGACATCCAGATCCGGCAGCGTGCCGCAGACGGCGCCCCAGGCGGCCGCTTTCCATAGCGCCGTGCGGCGCCCCATCACCGCGACCGTGACGGCCGCACCGAGTGCAATCTGCGAGACAGAATCCATGGCGCGGCATTGTGCCCAGGCCTGCGGCATCTTGCTGGCGCAAGGCTGCCGTCGGGGGACGACGGTTCAGGGCCGCAGATCGGGCGCCGGCACCAGCGAGATGCCCTGCGCCTGTGCGGCCTCGAATTGGCGGGCTTGCGCGCGCTGGTAGGCCGGGCGCTGCTGCAGCCGGGCCCAGTAGGCAGCGACGGCGGGCGTGAACTGCGTGTGCTGGCCCAGGTGCTGGGCCAGCAGCAAGGCGTAGCCGACCGAGATGTCGGCGGCCGTGAAGCGCCCGGCGCACAGCCACTCGCGCGTCTGCAGTCGCGGCTCCAGCGTGCGCAGCCGCGCCAGGAACCACTTGGCATAGTCGTCGGCCACCTGCGGTTGGCGCCGCTCGGGCGCCTCGAAGAAACGGTAGCGCAGCACCAGGGTCTGCGGGAAGGTCAGCGTCGCCTCGCCGAAGTGCAGATAGTTCAGGTAGGCGCCGTAATCTGCTTCAGCCACGCAGACATCCAGCCCGCCCGGGCTGTGGCGCGCGGCCAGGTACTGGCAGATCGCCGCTGACTCGCTCATGCGCACGGCGTCCGGCTCGTCGCCGTCGACCAGCAGCGGCACTGTGCCCAGCGGGTTGTGCTCGAAGTAGCTCTTGCTGTGCGCGCGCGGCGGGAAGGGCAGCATGCGCAGCTCACAGGGCAGGCCCAGCTCCTCCAGCGCCCACAGCGGGCGCAAGGAGCGGGCGCTCAGGCAGTGGTAGAGAACGATCGCCATGCCCTTGCGGTTTACATGCTGCGCCGGTACTGCCCGCCCACCTCGAACAAGGCGCTGGTGATTTGGCCCAGGCTGCAGACGCGCACCGCATCCATCAGCACCTCGAACACGTTTTGATTGGCGATCACGGCCTGTTGCAGGCGCTGCAGCAGCAGCGGCGCCTCGGCCGCATGGCGGCTGTGGAAGTCAGCCAGGCGTGTCAGCTGGCTCAGCTTTTCTTCCTCGGTGCTGCGCGCCAGTTCGATGTGCTCGGGCACCGGATCGCCCTTGGGATTGCGGAAGGTGTTGACGCCGATGATGGGGTACTCGCCGGTGTGCTTGAGCATCTCGTAATGCATGCTCTCTTCCTGGATCTTGCTACGCTGGTAGCCGGTCTCCATCGCGCCCAGCACGCCGCCGCGCTCGGCGATCTTCTCGAACTCGGCCAGCACCATCTCTTCCACCAGCTCTGTCAGCTCTTCGATGATGAAGGCGCCCTGGTTGGGGTTCTCGTTCTTGGCCAGGCCCCATTCGCGGTTGATGATCAGCTGGATCGCCATCGCGCGGCGCACCGATTCCTCGGTGGGCGTGGTGATGGCTTCGTCAAACGCATTGGTGTGCAGGCTGTTGCAGTTGTCGTAGATCGCGATCAGCGCCTGCAGCGTGGTGCGGATGTCGTTGAACTGGATCTCCTGCGCGTGCAGGGATCGACCCGAGGTCTGGATGTGGTACTTCAGCTTCTGGCTGCGTTCGTTGGCGCCGTACTTGTCACGCATCGCCACCGCCCAGATGCGCCGCGCCACGCGGCCCAGCACGGTGTACTCCGGGTCCATGCCGTTGCTGAAGAAAAAGCTGAGATTGGGCGCGAAGTCGTCGATGTGCATGCCACGCGCCAGATAGGCTTCGACGAAGGTGAAACCGTTGGACAGCGTCAGCGCCAGCTGGCTGATCGGGTTCGCGCCGGCCTCGGCGATGTGATAGCCGCTGATCGAAACCGAGTAGAAGTTGCGCACCTTGTGATGCACGAAATACTCGGCGATGTCGCCCATCACCTTCAAGCTGAACTCGGTGGAGAAGATGCAGGTGTTCTGGCCCTGGTCTTCCTTCAGGATGTCGGCCTGCACCGTGCCGCGCACGTTCTCCAGCACCCAGGCGCGGATCTTGGCGGCCTCGGTGTCGCTGGGCTCGCGGCCGTTGTCGCGGCGGAACTTGTCCAGGTTCTGGTCGATGGCGGTGTTCATGAACATCGCCAGGATCGAGGGCGCAGGCCCGTTGATCGTCATCGACACCGAGGTGCTGGGGCTGCACAGGTCGAATCCGTCGTACAGCACCTTCATATCGTCCAGCGTCGCGATGCTGACGCCGGAGTTGCCCACCTTGCCGTAGATGTCGGGACGCGGCGCGGGGTCGGCGCCATACAGCGTGACCGAGTCGAAGGCGGTAGAAAGGCGCTTGGCCTCCATGCCTTCGCTGACCAGCTTGAAGCGCCGGTTGGTGCGGAAGGCGTCGCCCTCGCCTGCAAACATGCGGGTTGGGTCCTCGCCCTCGCGCTTGAAGGCAAACACGCCGGCGGTGTAGGGGAAGCTGCCGGGCACGTTGTCCAACATCAGCCACTTCAGCAGCTCGCCATGGTCTTCGTAACGCGGCAGCACCACCTTGCGGATCTTGGTGCCCGACAGGCTGCTGGAGACCAGGCTGGTGCGGATCTCCTTGTCGCGGATCTTCACCACATACTCGTCGCCGGCATAGGCCTTCTGCATGTCGGGCCATTGCTGCAGCAGGTGGCGCGCGTCGGCGTCCAGCCGGGCGTCGCGCGCTTGCGCCTGTTCGGCCAGCGCGTCGCGGGCGCGGTGCTTTTCGGGGATGGCTTCGAACAGCATGCGTGAGGCCGCCTGCAGCTGCTGGATCTCACGCGCCAAGGTGGCCTGCTGATGCACGCGGCGCTTGTAGCCGCGCACGCCATCGGCGATCTCGGCCAGATAGCGGGTGCGTGCCGGCGGCACGATGGGGGTCTGGTGCGTGCTGTGGCGGGTGGCGGCCAGCGGCAAACGGCCCTCATCGAGCTGCAGGCCGAGCTGGGCCAGGCGCGGCTTCAGGGCCTGGTAAAGCGCCGTCACGCCGTCATCGTTGAAGCGGCTGGCCATGGTGCCGAACACCGGCATCTGGTCGGGCATCACGGTGAAGGCTTCGCGGTTGCGCTGCACCTGCTTGGCCACATCGCGCAGCGCATCGGCGGCGCCCTTGCGGTCGAACTTGTTGATGGCCACGAACTCGGCGAAGTCCAGCATGTCGATCTTCTCAAGCTGGCTGGCGGCGCCGAACTCGGGCGTCATCACATACATCGGCACGTCAACATGCGGCACGATGGCCGCATCACCCTGGCCGATGCCCGAGGTCTCGACGATCACCAGATCAAAGCCGGCCACCTTGGCCGCTGCGATCACATCGGGCAGGGCCTTGCTGATCTCGCTGCCGAAGTCGCGCGTGGCCAGGCTGCGCATGAACACGCGGCTGCCTTGGCCCCAGGGCGAGATCGCGTTCATGCGAATCCGGTCGCCCAGCAGCGCGCCACCGCTTTTGCGGCGCGAGGGGTCGATGGAGATCAGCGCCACGCGCTTGCTATCGCCCTGGTCCAGGCGCAGGCGGCGGATCAGTTCGTCGGTCAGGCTGGATTTGCCGGCGCCGCCGGTGCCGGTGATGCCCAGCACGGGGGTCTTCAGGCCGGCCGCCTGCTCGCGCAGGGCCTGGACCAGGGCCGGGTCGGCCTTTTCATTCTCCAGCGCCGTGATCAGCTGGGCCAGCGCGCGCCAGGCGGCTTCATCGTGGCCCTGGATGGCGGACAGCGCCTTTGGCGCATGGGTGGCGAAATCCTGGTCGCACTTCATCACCATCTCGCCGATCATGCCGGCCAGGCCCATGCGCTGGCCGTCCTCGGGGCTGAAGATGCGCACGCCGTGGGCGGCCAGATCGCGGATCTCTGCAGGCACGATCACGCCGCCGCCGCCGCCGAAGACCTGCACCTTGTCGCCGCCGCGCGCCTTCAGCAGGTCGACCATGTACTTGAAGTATTCGACGTGGCCGCCTTGGTAGGAGCTGATGGCGATGCCCTGGGCGTCCTCCTGCAGCGCGGCGGTGACGACTTCGTCCACGGAGCGGTTGTGGCCCAGGTGGATCACCTCGGCGCCCATGCTCTGCAGGATGCGCCGCATGATGTTGATGGCCGCGTCATGCCCGTCAAACAGGCTGGCGGCCGTCACGAAGCGGACTTTGTGGGTGGGGCGGTACTCGGCCAGGGCTTTGTACTCGGCGGACAGATCGCTCATCGTGTTGTCTCCTCCACGGCCTGGGCCGGGCTGCTCGTGGGCTGGCAGAAATGGGTGGATGGGATTCTAGGATGTGATTGACGTTTACGTTAACGTTAATCAAATTCGTGGCGGACTGTGCAACAGCGATCTGGCGCGGGCCTGACTGGCCGCCTGGCGAAAGCGGCGGCTCGGTCCGGTCCGGTCAGCCCCGCGGCACAACTATTGCAGCGCAGCAGCCATGGCTGTTCCGTCCGCTTCATGAATCCTGCTTCCGGCCCCTCCTGCATGGCCCAGGGCCTGCGTGTGCTGTTGATCGACGACGGCGCTCACCGCGTCCAGCTGATCCGCGAGGAACTGACACGCCTGGGCTGCGATGTGGTCGGCGTGATCGAGCAGGCCACGCTGATCCACGACTGCGTGCTGAACTTGCAGCCGGATGTGGTGATCGTCGACAGCGAATCGCCGACGCGCGACACGGTGGAAAACCTGGCCGCGCTCAACGAGCGCCTGCCGCGGCCGGTGGTGGTGTTCTCGGAAGACGCCAGCGACGACCCGATGCGGCAGGCCCTGAAAGCTGGCGTCAGTGCCTATGTGGTGGCCGGCCTGAGGCCCGAGCGCCTGGCGCCCGTGCTGCAGGTGGCGATCGCGCGCTTCGAGCAAGACCTGGCCCTGCGCCAGGAGCTCAGCCAGGCGCAGGCTCAGCTGAGCGCGCGCAAGAGCATCGAGCGCGCCAAGGGCATCCTGATGAGTGAGCAGGGCCTGGACGAGGATGCCGCCTACAAGCGCATGCGCCGCCTGGCGATGGACCGCGGCCTGCCGCTGGCCGAGGTAGCCGAGCGCATCATCGATGCCCACGCGCTCTTGCGCCCGACTTGAGGCCGAACGCACCACGCTGGCACATGGCAGGTGGCATAGCGCCATCAAACAGTGCATGGTGAATGCACTGCGCCCGGCAAACTGGCCTGGCACGGCTCCTGCTATGTCTTGGCTGAGGCCTGCAACGGCGTAGGCCTCGCTCTCGACAAGGTTCTAGGACAAAGGCGTCCGATCAGCGCTGCCCCATGGGCGGTGCAGATCGCGACGCCTTTGTCCTTTTTGTTTTTCTGACCCGGAGGAATCGATCCATGTCTGCTGTCAACGCTGCGAAGAAGGAAGGTGGTCCCATGAGTGAAGAGCGTCGCAAGCTCTTGGTCGGTGGTGCGGCTGCGGCCGTGACAGGCCTGGCGCCTGGCGCCTGGGCCGCCGGCTCGGACAAGCCCGAGAAGGAAGAAGTGAAGATCGGCTTCATCCCGCTGACCGACTGCGCCAGCGTGGTGATGGCCTCGGTACTGGGCTTCGACAAGAAGTACGGCATCAAGATCATTCCCACCAAGGAAGCCTCCTGGGCCGGTGTGCGCGACAAGCTCGTCAACGGCGAGCTCGACATGGCTCATGTGCTGTACGGCCTGATTTACGGCGTGCACCAAGGTGTCAGCGGCCCCAAGAAGGACATGGCCGTGCTGATGAACCTGAACCACAACGGCCAGGCCATCACCTTGTCGAAGAAGCTGGCCGATAAGGGCGCGGTGGACGGTGCCTCGCTGGCCAAGCTGATGGCCACCGAGAAGCGCGAATACACCTTTGCGCAGACCTTCCCCACGGGCACGCATGCGATGTGGCTGTACTACTGGCTGGCCGCCTCGGGCGTCAATCCGCTCAAGGATGCCAAAGTCATCACCGTGCCGCCGCCGCAGATGGTGGCGAATATGCGCGTCGGCAATATGGACGGCTACTGCGTCGGCGAGCCCTGGAACCACCGCGCCATCATGGACGGCATCGGCATCACCGCCGCCACCACACAGGACATCTGGAAGGACCATCCGGAGAAGGTGCTGGGCACCACGGGTGACTTCGTGAAGAAGTATCCGAACACCGCGCGCGCCGTGATCATGGCCGTGCTGGAGGCCAGCCGCTGGATCGACGCGGGCCTGCAGAACAAGCTGAAGATGGCCGAGACCATTGCCGACAAGAGCTATGTGAACACCGGCGTCGACGCGATCAACCAGCGCATCCTGGGCCGCTACCAGAACGGCCTGGGCAAGACCTGGGATGACCCCAACCATATGAAATTCTTCAACGACGGGCTGGTGAACTTTCCTTTCCTGTCCGACGGCATGTGGTTCCTCACCCAGCACAAGCGCTGGGGCCTGATCAAGGAGCACCCGGACTACCTGGGTGTGGCCAAGCAGATCAACCAGATCGAGCTCTACAAGCAGGCCGCCAGCGCGCTCAAGGTCAATGTGCCCAAAGACCCGATGCGCAGCAGCAAGTTCATCGACGGCGTGGTCTGGGATGGCAAGGATCCCGCCAAGTACGCCGACTCCTTCAAGGTCCGGGCCTGAGTGCCGCAGCAGGAGCCCAGCATGGTCAGTGCAGTCTTTCATTCCCCGCGCGAGGCGCTGGATGCGGCCACTGAGGCGGCCGCGACGATAACGGCAAAAGTGCCAGCCCCAAGGGCGAGCGCGCCGGCAGTGTCGCGCATCGATTGGCGCGCAGTCTGGATGCGCGTGCTGCCGCCGGTGCTGGGGCTGGCCCTGCTGGTGGCGGTGTGGGCCGTGCTGACGCAAAAAGGCGGCAGCTTTCCCACGCCGTCAGCCACCTTCGATGCCGCCGTCAAGCTGTTCTCCGATCCCTTCTACAGCAAGGGTCCGAACGACCAGGGCATAGGCTGGAACATCCTGTTCTCGCTGCAGCGCGTGGCGCTGGGCTTTGGTCTGGCCGCGGCGGTGGGCATTCCACTGGGCTTCATCATCGGCCGCTTCGAGTTCGCCAATCGCATGGTGTCGCCGCTGATCAGCCTTCTCAAGCCGGTCTCGCCGCTGGCCTGGCTGCCGATCGGACTGCTGGTCTTCAAGAGCGCCAACCCGGCCGCGATCTGGACCATCTTCATCTGCTCGATCTGGCCCATGGTGGTCAACACCGCGGTGGGCGTCCAGCGCGTGCCGCAGGACTACCTGAACGTGGCGCGCGTGCTCAAGCTCAGCGAGTGGAAGGTCATCACCAAGATCCTCTTCCCCGCGGTGCTGCCCTACATGCTGACCGGCGTGCGCCTGTCGGTGGGCACGGCCTGGCTGGTGATCGTGGCGGCCGAGATGCTGACCGGCGGCGTGGGCATCGGCTTCTGGGTCTGGGACGAGTGGAACAACCTCAATGTGGCCCACATCATCATCGCGATCTTCGTGATCGGCATCGTGGGGCTGCTGCTGGAGTGGCTGCTGATAAGCATCGCCAAGCGCTTCTCTTTCGAGGACTGAGACCATGAGCAAAGCATTCATCGCCGTGCAGGCCGCCGAGATGGTATTCAGCACCCGCAAAGGCAGCTTCCATGCGCTGCGCGACATCAATCTGGATGTGCAGCGCGGCGAGTTCATCACGCTGATCGGCCACTCGGGCTGCGGCAAGAGCACGCTGCTGAACCTGATTGCCGGCCTGCTCCAGCCCACGAGCGGAGTGCTGCTGTGCGACAACCGCGAGATCAGCGAGCCCGGCCCGGAGCGCGCCGTGGTGTTCCAGAACCACTCGCTGCTGCCCTGGCTGAGCTGCGCCGAGAACATCTACCTTGGCGTCGAATCGGTGTTCGGCGGCCGCGAACTCAAGCGCCAGCTGCACGAGCGCACAGCCGCCGCGCTGGAGCTGGTGGGCATGGGGCATGCTGCCAACAAGCGACCGCATGAAATCTCCGGCGGCATGAAGCAGCGCATCGGCATCGCCCGCGCGCTGGCCATGGAACCGAAGGTGCTGCTGATGGACGAACCCTTCGGGGCACTGGATGCGCTCACCCGCGCCAAGCTGCAGGACGAGCTGCTGAAAATCGTCGCACGTACGCAGAGTACCGTGGTGATGGTCACGCACGATGTGGACGAGGCGGTGCTGCTGTCCGACCGCATCGTGATGATGACCAATGGGCCTGCCGCCGCCATCGGCGAGATCCACGCAGTGGACCTGCCGCGACCGCGTGATCGCGTGGTGCTGGCCGAAGACCCGCGCTATATCGCCGCGCGCAAGGCAGTAATCGACTTCCTCTATACCCGCCATGCCCATGTGGAGGCCGCCGCATGAATGCCCCGCTCAGGAGAATGAAGCTGGTGCTGGTGGGGAACGGCATGGCCGGCGTGCGCACGCTGGAAGAGCTGTTGAAGATTGCGCCGGAGCTTTACGACATCACGGTCTTCGGCGCCGAGCCGCATCCCAACTACAACCGCATCCTGCTCAGCCCGGTGCTGGCTGGCGAGCAGACCCTGGACGAGATCATCCTCAACCCGCTGGACTGGTATGTCGACCACGGCATCACGCTGCATCTCGGCAAGAAGGTCGCGACCATCGACCGGGTGCGCCGCTGCGTGATCGCCGACGACGGCACGGAAGCGCCTTATGACCGCCTGCTGATCGCTACTGGCTCCGACCCCTTCATCCTGCCAGTACCGGGCAAGGACCTGCAAGGCGTGATCGCCTACCGCGACATCGCCGACACGCAGGCCATGATCGATGCGGCGCAGAAGTACCAGCACGCCGTCGTCATCGGCGGCGGCCTGCTGGGCCTTGAAGCCGCCAACGGCCTGATGCTGCGCGGCATGCAGGTGACCGTGGTGCATATCGGCGACTGGCTGATGGAGCGCCAGCTCGACGACCAGGCCGGCGCGCTGCTTCGTCATTCGCTGGAGCAGCGCGGCCTGAAGTTCCGCCTTGGCGCCCACACGCAGGCGCTGATCCCCGACAAAGACGGCAGGGTGATGGCCGTGCAGTTCAAGGACGGCTCCGAGATCCCCGCCGACCTGGTGGTGATGGCCGCCGGCATCCGCCCCAACACCGCGCTGGCCGAGCGCGCGGGCCTGCACTGCCAGCGTGGCATCGTCGTCACCGACACGCTCCAGACCGTCACCGACCCGCGCATCTATGCGGTGGGCGAATGCGCGGCGCACCGCGGCATCGCCTACGGGCTGGTGGCGCCGCTGTTCGAGCAGGGCAAGGTCTGCGCTACGCACCTGGCCGAGTTCGGCATCGGCCGCTACCTGGGCAGCCAGACCAGCACCAAGCTCAAGGTCACCGGCATCGACCTCTTCTCGGCCGGCGATTTCATGGGCGGCGAGGGATGCGAAGAGATCGTGATGAGCGACCCCTTCGCCGGCGTCTACAAGAAACTGGTGATCAAGAACGACCAGTTGGTCGGCGCCTGCCTGTACGGCGACACGGTGGATGGCAGCTGGTATTTCAAGCTGCTGCGCGAGGGCCGCAAGGTGGCCGACATCCGCGACAAGCTGATGTTCGGCGAAAGCAATATCGGCGATGTCGGCCATCAGGGCCACAACAAGGCCGCGGCCATGGCGGACAGCGACGAGGTCTGCGGTTGCAACGGCGTCACCAAGGGCACCATCTGCAAGGCGATCAAGGACAAGGGCCTGTTCACGCTGGAGGAGGTGCGCAAGCACACCAAGGCCAGCGCCAGCTGCGGGTCCTGCACCGGCCTGGTCGAGCAGCTCTTGATGTTCACCGCCGGCGGCGACTACTCGGCCACGCCCAAGAAAAAGGCGATCTGCGGCTGCACCGAGCTGAGCCACCAGGACGTGCGTGAGGCCATCTTCGATCACCACCTCACGTCGCTGGATGCGCTCTACAAGGCCCTGGACTGGAAGAGCCCGAACGGCTGCGCGACCTGCCGCCCGGCGCTGAACTACTACCTGATTTCTTCCTGGCCCAAGGAGGCACAGGACGATCCGCAAAGCCGCGCGATCAACGAGCGCGCGCACGCCAACATCCAGAAGGACGGCACGTACAGCGTGATCCCGCGCATGTGGGGCGGCGAGACCACGGCTGACGAGCTGCGCCGCATCGCCAACGCGGTGGACAAGTACAAGATCCCCACCGTCAAGGTTACCGGCGGTCAGCGCATCGACCTGCTGGGCGTGAAGAAAGAGGACCTGCCGGCCGTGTGGAAGGACATCGGCATGCCCAGCGGGCATGCCTATGCCAAGGCTCTGCGGACCGTGAAGACCTGCGTGGGCAGCGAGTGGTGCCGCATGGGCACACAGGACAGCACGCAGATGGGCAAGGACCTGGAGCGCGCGATGTGGCGCATGTATGCGCCGCACAAGGTCAAGTTCGCCGTTTCCGGCTGCCCCCGCAACTGCGCCGAAGCAGGCATCAAGGACGTGGGCATCATCGGCGTCGACTCGGGCTGGGAGATGTATATCGCCGGCAATGGCGGCATCAAGACCGAGGTGGCGCAGTTCCTCGTCAAGCTCAGGACGCCCGAGGAGGTGATGGAGTACACCGGCGCCTTCATGCAGCTCTACCGCAAGGAAGGCTGGTACCTGGAGCGCACGGTGCACTACGTCTCGCGCGTGGGCATGGACTACGTCAAGAAGAAGATCCTCGACGACGCCGAGGGCCGCAGCGCACTGTGGGCCGAGCTGCAGTACGCGCTGGAGGGCGAGCCCGACCCCTGGTTCGAATTCGCCAAGGCCAAGGTCGATGTCCGTCAGTTCGAAGCCCTCCAGGGAGCTTGAGATGAGTGAGTGGAAGACGATTTGCGCGGTTGAGGACATTCCGCTACTTGGCGCGCGCCGCGTGCAGCGCGCCAAGGGGCCGCAGGTGGCGCTGTTCCGCACCACGGCCGACGAGGTGTTCGCGCTGCTGGACCGCTGCCCGCACAAGGCTGGCCCCTTGAGCCAAGGCATCGTGTTCGGCGCGGCTGTGGCCTGCCCGCTGCACAACTGGACCATCGAGCTGTCTACCGGCTGCGCGCGTGAGCCGGACGAGGGCAGCACGCCGCGCTTCTCGGTGCGCGTCGAGCAGGGTCAGGTCATGCTGAACTTGCAGGAGCTGGAGTCGATCGCGATCGACCTGGAGCCCGTCAAGGCCGGTCCCTGCAACCGGGCCAAGGCCTGCTGACGAGAAGCCGCCCATGCAGGAAACACGCTCCACCTGCCCCTACTGCGGCGTCGGCTGTGGCGTCATCATCGAGAGCGATGGCGCGCAGATCACCGGCGTGCGCGGCGACCCCGAGCACCCGGCCAATTTCGGCCGGCTCTGCAGCAAGGGCGCCACGCTGCACCTGACGGCCAGCCCGGCGGTGCTGCAGAGCCAGCGCCTGCTGCAGCCGCTGCAGCGGCTGGATCGTGGCGCTGCGGCCCTGCAGGCGCTGGACTGGGATTCGGTCAGCCAGCAGGTGGCGGACAAGCTGGCGACAGTGCGCGCCGAACATGGGCCGGATGCGATCGGCTTCTACATCTCGGGCCAACTGCTGACCGAGGATTACCACGCATTCAACAAGCTGGCGCGCGCTGTGGTCGGCACGAACAACATCGACAGCAACTCGCGCCTGTGCATGAGCGCAGCGGTGAGCGGCTACAAGCAGACGCTGGGATCAGACGCGCCGCCTTGCAGTTATGAAGACATCGAGCAGGCTGACTGCCTGTTCATCGCCGGCGCCAATCCGGCCTGGGCGCACCCGATCCTGTTCCGCCGCATCGAAGCCGCGCGACAGGCGCGGCCGCAGGGCCAGAAAGTCATCGTCGTCGACCCGCGCCGCACCGAGAGCGCCGAGCTGGCCGATCTGCATCTGCAGATATTGCCGGGCACGGATATCGCGCTGTTCAACGGCATGCTTCACGCTTGTGTGTGGGAAGGCTGGCTGGATGCGGACTTCATTGCCGAACACACCGAGGGCTTCTCCGAACTCAAGGCCCTGGTGCGTGCCAGCACACCGAGCCAGGCCGCCAAGACCTGCGGCATCCGTGAAGAAGACCTGCTGACGGCGGCGCGCTGGTTTGCCCGCTCGCCGTCCACGCTCTCGCTCTATTGCATGGGTCTGAACCAGAGCAGCCGCGGCACGGCCAAGAACACCGCGCTGATCAATCTGCACCTAGCCACCGGCCAGATCGGCCGCGCCGGCGCCGGCCCTTTCTCGCTGACCGGCCAGCCCAACGCGATGGGCGGGCGCGAAGCCGGCGGCATGGCCACGCTGCTGCCCGGCCACCGCGACCCGGCCCATGCCGAGGACCGCGCAGAGATCGCGCGCTTGTGGGGCGTGGACGCGCTGCCCGCTACGCCGGGCAAAACCGCTGTGGAGCTGTTCGAAGCCGCCGCGCGCGGCGAGATCAAGGCGCTGTGGATCGCCTGCACCAACCCCGCGCAATCGATGCCTGACCAGGCGCTGGTGCGCGCGGCGCTCGCTGCTTGCGAGTTCGTCGTGCTGCAGGAAGCCTTTGCCGGCACCGCCACGGCGGCCTTTGCCGACCTGCTGCTGCCGGCCGCCACTTGGGGCGAGAAGGAGGGCACGGTGACCAACAGCGAGCGCCGCATCAGCCGCGTTCGCGCTGCCGTCCGGCCGCCCGGCCAGGCGCGCGAGGACTGGCAGATCGTCAGCGATGTCGCGCGCCGGCTGGAGCTTCAGTTGCGCCCTGGCCAGCCCTCGCTGTTTGCCTTCGAGACGCCCGAGCAGCTGTGGCTGGAGCATCGCGAGGCCACGCGCGGCCGCGACCTGGACATCACCGGCCTGAGCTACGCGAAGCTGGAGCAGCAGCCGCAGCAATGGCCCTGCCCGGAGGGCCAACTGAAGGGCGCCAAGCGCCTCTACGAAGACGGCCGCTTCGCCACCGCCAATGGACGAGCCCGCTTCGTCGCCAAGTCGCACGGTCCGGCCGCCGAGGGCACCGATGCGCGCCATCCGCTGGTGCTCTCCACCGGGCGCTTGCGTGATCAATGGCATGGCATGAGCCGCAGTGGCGCGGTGCCGCGCTTGTTCGAGGCGGAACCGCAGCCAGCGCTGCGCATGAATCCGCAGGACCTGCTGCGCCGCCATCTGAAGGATGGTGCCCTTGTGCGCGTGCGCTCGCGCCGCGGTGAGCTGATCGTGCCGCTGCGGGCTGACGACAGCGTGGGCCGCGCCCAGGCCTGGCTGCCCATGCACTGGGGCCCCGAGTTCCTTAGCGGCCGCGACACGCAAGGCCGCGCGCTGAGCGGTGTCAATGTGCTGACCCAGCCGCGCTTTTGCCCCGATGCGCGCCAGCCCGAGCTGAAATACGCCGCCGTGATGGTGGAACCGGTGGCGCTGCCCTGGCGCGTCAGCGCCGCCGCCTGGCTGCCGGCCGGCCAGGGCGCCGCGCTGCGGGCTCGCCTGCAGGCGCTGATGGCTGAGTTTGATTTTGCGCAGTGCCTGCCGGTGACGGGCACAGGCGTCTTCGTCGGCAATGAGGGCTGGATGCTGGAGGCGGCCTGCGCGCAGCGGCCCTCGGCCGAGCTGCAGCAACGTCTCGCAGCCGCGCTCGATCTGGCCGGTGTGGCCCGGGCCGGTGACGCACCGGTTCTGCGTTATGCGGACAGCCAGCGTGGCCGCTGCCGCCTGCTGCGCCTGGTGGGCGAGGGCGAGCAGGCGCGCCTGCAGGCCCTGCTGCGCATCGGTGAAGGCGAGGAGGGCGCCTGGCTGGCCCAACTCTGGCGCAGCGCCGCGCCGGCCGCACCTTACGGCCGCTGGCTGCTCAACGCCGAGGCACCGGCCAGCGAGATGGCGCAGCGGCTGCAGCAGCCGGCCAGTCCGCAGGTCTGCAACTGTTTCGATGTGCGCGAGGACCGCGTCCGCGCCTGCCTGTCGCGTCAGACCGGCAGCGCAGCCGAGCGCCTGGCCGCGCTGCAGGGCGAGCTGCGCTGCGGCACGCAATGCGGCTCATGCCTGCCAACGCTGCGCCGCCTGGTCGCCCTGCAGGCTCCGGCTCCGATGATTCCCGAGGAGGTCACACCATGAACGCGAACAAGATCGGCAGCCCCATGGTCAGTCTGGTCGGTGCCGGCCCCGGCGACCCCGAGCTGCTGACGCTCAAGGCGCTCAAGCGCCTGCAGGCCGCCGAGGTGGTGCTGGTTGATGATCTGGTCGATGCGCGCGTGCTGGCCTTACTGAAGCCGCAGACCCGAGTGCTGAAAGTCGGCAAGCGTGGCGGCTGTGTCTCCACTGAACAGCGCTTCATCCACGAGCTGATGATCCGCGAGGCGCGCTCCGGCGCGCGCGTGGTGCGGCTCAAGGGCGGCGATCCTTTTGTGTTCGGTCGCGGCGGCGAGGAAGTGACGGCGCTGCGCGCGGCCGGCATCGAGGTGGAGGTGGTGTCGGGTCTGACCGCCGGCATCGCCGCGCCGGCCAGCGTGGGCATCCCGGTCACCGACCGTCGCCATGCGCCGGGCGTGGCCTTCGTCACCGGCCACCGCCAGAGCGGCGAGGACAGCCCCGACTGGCAGGCGCTGGCGCGCAGCGGCCTGACCCTGGTGGTCTATATGGGCTTGTCGACGGCCGAAGGCCTGGTGGCCGAGTTGCTGGCCGGCGGCCTGGCCGCCGAAACGCCGGCAGCGGTGATTGCGGCCGCGCACACCGAGCGTCAGCGCCAGGCCATCACCACACTGGGCGAGCTGGCGCAGACGCTGGCGCGTGAGCAGATCCGCAGCCCGGCCATCCTGGTGATCGGCCAGGTGGTGCGCGAGGCGCTGCCCGGCCTGGTCTTGCAGGCAAGGCAGCAGCAGTTGTGCCTCAGCTCAGCCTGAAGCCGGCCACCACCTCGGACAGGCGCATCGCCTGATCCTTCAGTGATTCGGCCGCCGCAGCGCTCTCCTCGACCAGTGCGGCGTTCTGCTGCGTCATGCGGTCGAGCTCGGTCACCGAGCTGTTGACCGAGCCGATGCCCTGGCTCTGCTCCACGGTGCTGGCCGAGATCTCGGCAATGATGTCGGTCACCCGCTTCACGCTGGCGACGATCTCGTCCATCGTGCTGCCGGCGTCCTGCACCAGGCGGCTGCCGGTTTCGACCTTGTCGACGCTGGCGCCGATCAGTCCCTTAATCTCGCGCGCCGCTTCGGCGCTGCGCTGGGCCAGCGAGCGCACTTCGGCCGCCACCACGGCAAAACCGCGGCCCTGTTCGCCGGCGCGGGCCGCTTCGACGGCGGCGTTCAGAGCCAGGATATTGGTCTGGAAGGCGATGCCGTCGATCACGCCGATGATGTCACCGATCTTCTTTGAGCTGGCATTGATCTCGTCCATGGTGCTGACCACCTGGCCCACCACCGTGCCGCCGCGTTGCGCCACCTGCGCTGCGCTGCTGGCGAGCTGATTGGCTGTGGCGGCGCTATCGGCGCTCTGCCGCACGGTGCCGGTGAGTTGGCTCATTGCGCCAGCCGCCTGCTGCAGATTGCTGGCCGTCTGCTCGGTACGTTGGCTGAGGTCCAGATTGCCGGTGGCGATCTCGGCGCTGGCGGTCTGGATGCTGTCGGCACTCTGGCGTACCTCACCGACGACGCGGTTCAAGGCACCGCGCATGCTGGCCAAGGCGCGCTGCACGTCACCGATCTCGTCCTTGCGCTCGGTGTCGATGCGGCCGCTGAGGTCGCCCTGGCCGATGCGCTCGGCTTCGTCCACCAGGGACTTGAGCGGGCGCGAGATCGAGCGCGACAGCGACCAGGTGCTGGCTGCCATGCCGGCAACCAGCAGCAGGAACACGGTGGCACTGGCCCACACGGTGCGCATGCGCTCGACCGCGGCCTGGGCGCGGGCCGCGTCGGCGCGTTGCTCCTCCAGCGCCACGAAATCCTGCTGTGCGGCCAGGTAGGTCGCGACGGCCGGCAGCATCTTGCCTTTCAGGGCTGCAGTCGCCTGGTCCGCCGCACCGTCGGCCTTGAGCTTGCTGACCTCGTTGCGGGCAGCGATATAGGCCTTGCGCGTGTCGGCAATGCGCGCCATCACGGCCTTTTCCTCGTCCGAGGTGGCCAGCGCCTCCAGCTCCTTCTGCAGTTCAGAGATGGCAGCCGTGGTGGCGGCGATCTCGGGCTTGAGGGCTTCGGCCACACCCGGGTCGTTGCTGACCGCGCTGGACACGGCTCGCGCGGCATTGGTTTCGGTCATGCCTCGCCAGCGCAGCGCCAGCGTCAGTTTGCGCTGCTGGCTGCTCTGGCTCACATTGGCTTCGTCAATCAGCTTGCTGGTCCGTAGCGCCGAGATTGACGTCATGGTGCCGGACGCCAGCGCCAGCACGATGATGGGGATCCACAGCTTTTGGGCGATAGAGAGGGAATTCATGGGCTATCGGTCTCCGTACTTCTTGTCGGCCTTTGCGGCTCGTGTGGGGTGATAGCTCCTCCTTTTTCCAACATCGGCCGCGCCGGCTGAAGCTTTAGCGACTTCTTGCGTCAGGCCCCCTGCAGGCCTCTGGTAGGCTGGCGGCCGCACCCAACAGCGACCCGCGGACCCCAGCGATGAGTTTTCTTGCGATCGATATCGGCAACACCCGACTCAAGTGGGGTCTGTATGCCTCGCCCCAACCGGGCGCGGCCTTGCTGGCCCATGGTGCGGTGTTCCTGGAGAACATCGATCAGCTGGCCGAGACCGACTGGCGCCATCTGCCGCAGGCGCCGGCCAGCATGCTGGGCTGCAATGTGGCGGGCGATGCGGTGCGGCGTCGCGTCGAAGAGCAGCTGGAGCTGTGGGATGTGGAGCCGCGCTGGGTGGTGTCTGGCGCGCAGGCGGGCGGCGTCACCAATGGCTACGACCACCCCAGCCGGCTGGGCACCGACCGCTTTGTCGCGCTGATCGGCGCACGTTCGCATGTTCTGGCCTTGGGCGGCGAGCGGGCCTGCCTGGTGGTGATGATCGGCACGGCGGTGACGGTCGACGCGCTGGATGCGCAAGGGCATTTCTTGGGTGGCCTCATCCTGCCGGGCCACGGCATCATGCTGCGCGCGCTGGAAGGCGGCACGGCCGGCCTGCGTGTGCCGACCGGCGAGGTGCGCGAATTCCCCACCAACACCTCGGACGCGCTGACCAGCGGTGGCAACTACGCCATCACCGGCGCGATCGAGCGCATGCATCGCCATTTGGCCCGGCGCGCTGGTCACGATCCGCTGACGCTGATGACGGGCGGTGCCGGCTGGAAGGTGGCGCCGGCACTCGACATTCCGCATGAGCTGATCGATCGCCTGATCTTCGACGGCCTGCTGGCGCTGCAGTCGCACCGGTTGGCGCTCTAGTCGCGGCGCGCCTGCGCATCGCGCAAGGCGGCCACCTCCTCGCGCAGTTCACGCAGCTCGGCATGCATGGCGCGCAGGATGTCGGCCTCCAGCTCGCGTTCCGAGCTTTCCACCCAGAAGGCCGCAATCGCGGCCGTCACCAGCGACAGCACGGCATAACCCAGCAACACGACGAAGACCGAGAAGATCTTCGATGCCGGCGTGCTGGGCACGATGTCGCCATAGCCCACGGTGGCCGCCGTCGTGAACGCCAGCCACATGCCGTCGCCCAGGCTGTGCACCCGAGGCTCCAGAGCCCAGAAGCCGACGCCGCAGAAGCCCAGCACGGTCACCGCCGTCAGCAGCAGATAGGCCATGCCGCCTCGCGTCACCCAGGCCTTGAGCGTCCACACCATGCGCATCAGCGCCAGCAAGGCGACCACCAGACGCCCGGCCAGCGCGGCATTCGAGGCGGTGCTGGGCGGCAGCAGTGCGGCAATCACCAGGCCGATGATCAGCGTGATGTCCAGCAGATTGGCGCGCAGGTATAGGCCGGGCTGCTTGCAGCGCCCTGCCACCTGCCACAACGCCGCTGTCAGCACCCCGGCGGCGCCCGCATAGATGGCGATCGCCAGCGGCGTGGGCAGGTCTTCAAGCAGTTCGATGTAGAAGGCCGGAATCGTGCACAGCAGCGCCAGCAGCACCGGCCCGCGCCACAGGCGTGCGATGCGGTTGGCCGACGGGTTGAGCATGCTGGGCTGCGTCAGGCCCCAGCTGCGGCTGCGTGAAAACTCGCTCATCACTTGAGCCTATGCGCAGCAAGGCGCGCGCGGCTTGATGCTCATCAAGCCGCGCGCCAAGCGCCAGCTCAGAGGATGAAGCGCGACAGGTCTTCGTTGCGCGCCAGCTCGCCCAGCCTGGCGTCGACCGCGGCCGCGTCGATCGTCACGGTCTGGCCGGCCTGCTTGTGGGCGTCGAAGCTCAGCTCCTCCAGCAGGCGCTCCATCACGGTGGACAGGCGCCTCGCGCCGATGTTCTCGGTGCGCTCGTTGACCTCGAAGGCAATCTGCGCCAGCCGGCGTATTCCATCGGCGCTGATCTGCAGATCGACGCCTTCGGTGGCCAGCAAGGCCTGGTACTGCTTGACCAGGCTGGCATGGGTGCTGCTGAGGATGGCCTCGAAGTCCTCCACAGACAGCGAGCCGAGTTCCACGCGGATCGGGAAGCGGCCCTGCAGCTCGGGGATCAGGTCGCTGGGCTTGCTGAGGTGGAAGGCGCCCGAGGCGATGAAGAGCATGTGGTCGGTCTTGACCATGCCGTACTTGGTGTTCACCGTCGTGCCTTCGACCAGCGGCAGCAGATCGCGCTGCACTCCTTGTCGCGAGACATCGGCGCCACCATGCTCGGCACGGCTGGCCACCTTGTCGATCTCGTCGATGAAGACGATGCCGTTTTCCTGCGCATTGGCCAGGGCCGCGGCCTTGATCTCGTCCTCATTGAGCAGCTTGGCGGCTTCCTCCTCGACCAACTGCTTCATCGCCTCGCCGATCTTGAGCTTGCGCGTCTTGCGCTTGCCGCCACCCAGCTGCGAGAACATGCCTTTGAGCTGCTCGGCCATTTCTTCCATGCCGGGGCCGCCCATGGGCGTGAGGATCTCCATGCTCGGCTTGGCGTCAAGCAGGTCAATCTCGATCTCCTTGTCATCCATCGTGCCTTCGCGCAGGCGCTTTCGCATCAACTGGCGGGTGTTGTTCTCGGCGTCGCTGCCGGGCACCAGGATGTCGAGCACGCGCTCCTCGGCGGCGTCCTCGGCGCGGGTGCGCTGGCGGCGCATCTGCACTTCGCGCTCCTGCTTGATCGCCATGTCGACCAGGTCGCGGACGATGGAGTCCACATCCTTGCCGACATAGCCGACCTCGGTGAACTTGGTGGCTTCCACCTTGATGAAGGGCGCATCGGCCAGCTTGGCCAGGCGGCGCGCGATCTCGGTCTTGCCGACGCCGGTGGGGCCGATCATCAGGATGTTCTTGGGCGTGATCTCGCCGCGCAGTTTTTCATCGACCTGCTGGCGGCGCCAACGGTTGCGCATCGCGATCGCGACGGCGCGCTTGGCGGCGTCCTGGCCGACGATGTGGCGGTCCAGTTCGGAGACGATTTCCTGGGGGGTCATGCTGCTCATTGGAGCCCCTCGTTTGGTGAATACATGGCTCGATTCCCTGAAGGGACGGCCACTTGCTTGGGGCGGCCAGACTCTGCGTGGCTCATTCCAGCACCTCGATGGTGTGGTTGCCGTTGGTATAGATGCAGATCTCGCCGGCGATAACCAGCGACTGCTTGACGATTTCGGCGGCGGACAGCTCGCTGTGGTTGAGCAGCGCCTTGGCCGCGGCCTGCGCATAGGCGCCGCCCGAGCCGATCGCGACGATGCCCTGCTCGGGCTCCAGCACGTCGCCGTTGCCGGTGATGATCAGCGAGGCCGTGCGGTCGGCCACCGCCAGCATCGCTTCCAGGCGGCGCAGCACGCGGTCGGTGCGCCAGTCGCGCGTCAGCTCGACGGCGGCGCGCACCAGATGGCCCTGGTGCTTTTCCAGCTTGGCCTCGAAGCGCTCGAACAGCGTGAAGGCGTCGGCCGTGGCGCCGGCAAAGCCGGCCAGCACCTGGTCGCGGTGCAGCTTGCGCACCTTGCGCGCGCTCGACTTGACGACGATATGGCCCAGGGTCACCTGGCCGTCGCCGCCGATCGCGACCTGATTGCCACGCCGCACGCTGACGATGGTCGTGCCGTGGAAGCTGGGGGGATTGTTGTGGGATGAGTCCATGGGGGCTCCAGATAGGGGCGCCATCGGCGAATGCAACGGGTGCAGATGAAGCGGAGCCCGCGCTTCCGGCTTGGCCGGACTGGGCTCGCCAAAGCGTGGCCTCAGTTCGTCCGAACTTTGACCTTGGCGTGCTCGTTGATGCCCATCGCGCCGAAGAACAGCGCCACCAGTCGGTGCGCGTCGAGGAAGGTGACGGCGCGGTTCTCGCCGCGGCGCTGCAGCACCCAGTTCAGCAGATCGCCGGCGGCCATGAAGTCCAGGCGGATCAGCTTCGGGCAGGAGATCTCGATCTGGCTCGCGGCACCGAGCTCGGCAGTCATCAGCTGCAGGGTTTCGCTGATGTCGCCGCTGAGCTGGCCGGAGAGTTCCAACTGCACGCGGGCGCTGAGCTGGGTCTGTTCGGTGATGGTCGATTCGAGGAAGCTGGTCGTCGGCTCGGCCGACACGGTCGACAGCGGGCCCGTGGTCGACAGGCTGGCGCCGCTGACGCGCACCCGGCAAGCGGCACGCTCCCACGACGGCGGTGACACCTCGTAGGTGACGCAGTAGTCGATGGCCGCCTCGTCGAACTGGTCCGGCCGGTTCACCAGGCGCAGCGCTTCCAGGCGCAGCATCCAGTACACCGGGTCGACGTCGCGCATGCCGACAGGCGCCAGTTCCTTGAGCTGCTGCAGGAACTGATCGCCGGAGAGCCAGCGCAGGTCCACCTGCTGCTTCGCCCACTGGCGGAACAGGTCACGCAACTTGGCGCAGGCCTCGGTGTCGAGCTGGCGCAGTGCCGCCCAGTCCAGCACCCAGGGCATCGGCAGGTTCAGGCAGCGCGCCGCCAGCTGGGAAACCGCCTCGGCTTCCAGATACTCTGGGGCGGCCCAGCACACGCCGCCGGCCTGCCCCATCGGACGGCGCTCCTTCATGGCTGCTTCGGCCACCAGCTTGGGCAGCGAGAACCATTGCGGAGAAGACAGGCCGAACTGCTGTGCATAGTCCAGCGCCAGCGCCTCGAACTTGGCCTGCTGCGCCGTGGCGCGGTAGAGGTCGAACAGCACCAGCCAGGTTTCGGCATGGGCATGGCGCGGGCCGCCGGCCGCGACCAGCGCCGCCAGCACCTGTTCGCAATAGGCGTAGTCGGCGTTGGCGAAGGCGATCACTGCCTCGTCCAGCTCCGGGTCGTGCACCAGCTCGTTGACTTCCAGCGCGGGCTGGACCGAGACATTGAAGCTCAGTCCGGCGCCCGGTGCAGGTGCAGCGGCCGGGGGCGGTGCCGACTTGGGTTCGGCCGCAGGCGGGCTGGGCAGGTCCAGCATTGGAAAGTCCAGCGCCGGTAGCACGCTGGGGCGCGCATCCGACAGCGGAGGCAGGCCGGCGCCCATCACGGCGGACGCCGCCGCGCCATGCTCGGGGCGTGCGGGCCGCGTTGGCGGCGGCGGTGGGGCAGAAGGGGGCAGGTCGGCGGCATCGGCCGCCAGCGTGGAGGCGAAATGCACCGGCCGCGTGCTGGTCTCGAAGAAGCCCGGCGGATGACTGCTGGGCTGCTGCTGCATCTGCGTGGGCGCAAAGCCCTCGCCGACCATCTGCTGCTCGATCTGGTCGATCTTGGCTTTGACGCCCAGATCGATCTTGGAGTTGAGGTCGCTGCCGCGCTCGATCTCGTCCAGGCGCGAACTGCTGCTGCCCAGGGCCGCCAGCTGCTCCGGGCTCAGACCTTCGCGCCGGATGCGGCGCAGCATGTCGAGCTCGCGCTTGCGCACGAAGTCGTTGCGGCGCTTGCGTTCGACCATCGCACGCAGCTCCGCCTTGGCCTGGTCACCCTCGGGGTCGTCCTGGCGCGAGTTGATCTCGGCCCAGTCGGTCGTCGGATTGGCGACGAAGCGCGCGACCTTGCGGAAGAAACTTTCGTTGTCCTTGGGGTCTGACATGCGCTCCGTACTCTTGCGTGATGGGGCCGCGGCGGCTCAGCGGCTCAATCGCCGAACATCTTCTGCTTGAGCTCGCGCCGTTGCTGGGCTTCCAGCGACAGCGTGGCGGTCGGGCGGGCGATCAGCCGGCCCAGGCCAATGGGCTCGCCGGTTTCATCGCAGTAGCCGTACTCGCCGGTATCCAGGCGGGACAGCGACTGCATGATCTTCTTCAGCAGCTTGCGTTCACGGTCGCGCGTGCGCAGCTCCAGTGCATGCTCTTCCTCGATGGTGGCGCGATCGGCCGGATCAGGAACGATGGAGGTGTCTTCGCGCAGATGCTCGGTGGTTTCGCCGGCATTCGAGAGCACGCCGTCCTTCAGCTCGGTGAGCTTGGCGCGGAAGAACTCGATCTGCTTGTCGTTCATGTACTCCGACTCAGGCATGGCCAGCACTTCGGCATCGCTCAGGTCTTTGCCCGCCTTGGTCTTCCAGGCGTTGGCGAGTTTGGGGTCGGCTTTCACAGGGGTGCGGGGGCTTTCGATCTCGGGAGTACTCATTTGTCGCGTTGGCGGCTTCGGGGGCGCAAATCGGTCAGCAAACCGGCTGCTGCCTTGGATAGGGGTTGCCGCCTCTAGGGTGGCCACGGATGACGGTTCGTGCACTTCGGCCTTGGGCTTGGGCGCTGCTTTGCCGGCCTTGGATGCCGGCCGCCCCTCGGCTGAGGCCTTGGGCGCCTGCGTCAGGGGGTTCTTTGGGGCCGGGGTCTTGCTCACGTGTCGTCTCCTCGCTCAGGCTTCATGCCTGCGTTGCTCGGCTGGAATGCTGGGCATCCAGTGTGCGTGCGATACCGTCGGTTTTCGGGCGGGCGGATTGTAGCCACGCCATCCTGCATCTCTGCTGACGGACCGTTTCAATCAAACGAGGCAGCCTTCCATGCCTTGTAGCAGGATGTCCTTGGGCAGATCAATGCCGATGAAAACCATTTTGCTCGTTCTTTTTTCGCCCGGCATCCATTTCGGGCCCAGATCTGAGCCCATCAGCTGGTGCACGCCCTGGAAGATCACCTTTTTATCGGTGCCCTTCATGTTCAGCACGCCCTTGTAGCGCAGCATCTTGGGGCCGTAGACCTGCACGATGGCGCCCAGGAAGTCTTCCAGCTTGGCCGGGTTGAAGGCGCGGTCAGAGCGGAACACGAAGGACTTCACGTCGTCATCGTGATGGTGATGGTGCGGGTGATCGCAATGCTCGCCATGCTCATGGTCGTGATCATGGTGGTGATCGTGACCGTGATCGTGATCGTGAGCGTCGTCCTTCAGAAAGTCGGGGTCGATCTCCAGCTTTGCATTCAGATTGAAGCCGCGCAGATCGAACACCTGGGCTAGCGCCACTTCGCCGAAATGGGCGGTCTGCACCGGCGCGCGCGGGTTCATGTGCTTGATGCGGTGGATCAGGGCCTCGACCGCGGCGGGCTCAACCAGATCGGCCTTGCTGATGAAGATCTGGTCGGCGAAGCCGATCTGGCGGCGCACTTCCTGGCGCGTGTCCAGCTGCTGCTCGGCATGCTTGGCATCGACCAGGGTCAGGATGGAGTCCAGCAGGTAGCTCTCGGCGATCTCGTCGTCCATGAAGAAGGTCTGCGCCACCGGGCCGGGGTCGGCCAGGCCGGTAGTCTCGATGATGACGCGGTCGAAATCGAGCTCGCCCTTGCGCCGCTTGGCGGCGAGATCGGACAGCGTGGTGCGCAGGTCTTCGCGGATGGTGCAGCAGACGCAGCCGTTGCTCATCTGGATGATCTGCTCGGTGGTCTCGGCCACCAGGATGTCGTTGTCGATGTTCTCTTCGCCGAACTCGTTCTCGATCACCGCGATCTTCTGGCCGTGGCTCTCCTGCAGCACGCGCTTGAGCAGGGTGGTCTTGCCTGAGCCCAGGAAGCCGGTGAGGATGGTGGCGGGAATGAGACCTTGTGACATGGTGTGATGCTCGAGAGACAGTGGCAGACCGGCCGCCATATTGGGGCGGCTGACTGTGGTGCAAGCGCTGGGCGATGTCAATCGGTTATTCTGTGCGTTCCTCAACTGCGACACGAAGCCTGTGTCTGAACCTCAGCCTAGTCGCCCCTCCAAGGGAGGGGGCTCGAAAAGTGCCGCGAATCGCGGGCTGCTCGACCGCATGTTGGAATTCCTCCATCCCGGACCGGACTCCACCCGCGAACTGATTGAAACCCTGGCCGAGGCAGAAGCGCGCGAGCTGATCGCGCCCGAGTCGCGCCTGATGCTCGAAGGTGTGCTTCACATGGCCGAGCTCAGTGCCGGCGATGTGATGGTGGCCGCGCCGCGCATGGACTTGCTCGACATCGAGGCCCCTTACGAAGAACTGCTGGGCCTGGTTATCGACACCGGGCACTCGCGCTTCCCGGTCTTCGAGGGCGGACGTGACAACATCATAGGCATCCTGCTGGCCAAGGATCTGTTGAAGATCCAGCGGGCGCCGGAATTGAATTTGCGCGCCTTGCTCCGCCCGGCCGTCTTCGTGCCGGAGAGCAAGGGCCTGAACGAGTTGCTGCGCGACTTCCGCTCCAACCGCAACCATCTGGCGATCGTGATCGACGAGTTCGGCAACACCGCCGGCCTGATCACCATCGAGGACGTGCTGGAGGAGATCGTCGGCGAGATCGAGGACGAGTTCGACGACAAGGACGGCGAGTCCAGCATCTACACCCTGGCCGATGGCAGCCAGCGCGTCGCGGGTGATACCGCCATTGCTGCTGTCAACCAGGCCTTCACGGTGCAGCTGCCGGAGCAAGACTTCGACACCATCGGCGGCCTGGTGGCGCATGAGCATGGCCGCGTGCCGCGCCGCGGCGAGGCGGTCGAGGTGGGCGGGCTGAAGTTTGCGGTGATGCTGACGCGCGGCGGCGCCGTGCGCTGGTTCAAGGTCACCCGCGCGCCTGTCGCGCAAGACAAGAGCTGATGCGTCGGCGCTTCCTGCTGGCAGCGCTGGCTGCCGGGGTGCTGCATACCGCATCCTTCGCCCCCTTTGACGCCTGGTGGCTGCAGCTGATGGCGCTGGCCTGGCTGGCGCATCTGAGCTGGGGCGCCAGCCCGCGCCGTGCCGCCGCCATCGGCGGCATGTTCGGGCTGGGCTGGATGGTCTCCGGCCTGTGGTGGCTGCACATCAGCATGCACCAGTACGGCCATCTGCCCTGGCTGCTGGCGGCTGCCGCCGTGCTGCTGCTGGCGGCCTTCCTGGCCGGCTACTACGCGCTGGCACTGGCGCTGGCGTCCTGGTTGCGCGGCCGTGGCGGGCCTTGGCATGCACTGACCTGGGCCAGCTGCTGGCTGCTGGCCGAGCTGGCGCGCGCCACGCTGTTCAGCGGTTTCCCGTGGATTGCCAGCGGCTATGCGCACACCAGCGGCCTGCTGCAGCCCTGGGCTCCCTGGGTCGGCGTCTATGGCATCACGGCACTGGCCGCCGCCGCTGCCGCTGCCTTCGCGGCGCTGTCGCGGCAGCACTGGCAGCCTGCCGCCGTTGTGATGGGGCTGCTGCTGGTAGGGCAATTGCTGCCGCAGGACTTCACGCGCAGTAGCGGCAGCCTGCGGGTCTCGCTGTTGCAGCCCAATGTGCCGCAGGACCAGAAGTTCGACCGCGAGCGCATCGCCGCCAATATGGAGTTGCTGGCGCGCCAGATCGAAGCGGCCCGCGGCCAGTTGGTGGTGACGCCGGAATCGGTGGTGCCCCTGCCGCTGTCCTATCTGCCGCGCGAGTATCTGGAGCGCCTGATGCGTGCGGCGCAGCGGCGACCGGTGCTGCTGGGCGTCTTCCTGGGCGATGAGCAGAAGGGCTATGTCAATTCGCTGCTGGCGCTGGCGCCCGGCGCCAAGACCCCTTACGCCTACGGCAAGCGTCACCTGCTGCCCTTCGGCGAGTTCATCCCGCCGGGCTTCCACTGGTTTGTCAGCGCTATGCGCATCCCCATGGACGATCAGGCCCGTGGCGACCACCAGCATCCCTTCAGCGTCGCCGGTCAGCGCCTGCGGCCGCTGATCTGCTACGAGGATTTGTTCGGCGAAGACTTCGTCGACAGCGTGCAGGACAGTGAGAGCGCGGCCACCGTGCTGATCAATGTCAGCAACCTGGCCTGGTTCGGCACGCTGATGGTGCAGGACCAGCATCTGCAGTTCTCGCAGATGCGGGCGCTGGAGTTCCAGCGCCCCTTCATCCGTGCCACCAATACCGGTGCGACCGCGGTGCTGGACCACAAGGGCAAGGTCGTCGCACGCCTGCCTGCTGCGCGCACCGCGCTGCTGGAGGCCAGCGTCGAGGGCCGCAGCGGCAGCACGCCCTATGCGCGCTGGCTGGCGCGCCTGGGCCTGTGGCCCTTGGGCGTGCTGGCTGCGGTCTGCCTGCTGGCCGCCTGGCTGCGCCGCCGCGCCTCGTAGAATCGGGCCCTTGTGCCCCTCACCGACAGACACGCATCCATGCTGAGCTTCCAGCAAATCATTCTGACCCTGCAGGACTACTGGTCCAAGCAGGGCTGCGCCCTGCTGCAACCCTATGACATGGAGGTCGGCGCCGGCACCAGCCATACCGCGACCTTTCTGCGCGCGCTCGGCCCCGAGCCCTGGAAGGCTGCCTATGTGCAGCCCAGCCGCCGCCCCAAGGACGGCCGCTATGGCGACAACCCCAACCGCCTGCAGCACTACTACCAGTTTCAGGTGGTGCTCAAGCCCGCGCCGGCCAACATCCTGGAGCTCTATCTGGGTTCCCTGGAAGCGCTGGGCTTCGATCTGAAGAAGAACGATGTGCGCTTCGTCGAGGACGACTGGGAGAACCCCACGCTCGGCTGCTGGGGTTTGGGCTGGGAAGTCTGGCTCAACGGCATGGAAGTGACGCAGTTCACCTACTTCCAGCAGGTGGGCGGCATCGACTGCAAGCCCATCACCGGCGAGATCACCTATGGCCTTGAGCGCCTGGCCATGTATCTGCAGGGCAAGGAATCGGTCTATGACCTGGAGTACACGCCAGGGCTGAGCTATGGCGATGTGTTCCACCAGAACGAGGTGGAACAGTCGACCTACAACTTCGAGCACAGCGATGTGGACTTCCTGCTCACGGCATTCGCCGCGCACGAGCGCAAGTCCAAGGAACTGATGGACGTGCAGCTGGCGCTGCCGGCGTACGAGCAACTGCTCAAGGCCGGCCACACCTTCAACCTGCTGGACGCCCGCGGCGCGATCAGCGTGACCGAGCGCGCTGCCTATATCGGCCGCATCCGCAATCTGGCACGCGCCGTGGCGCAGAGCTATCTCGACAGCCGTGCGCGCCTGGGCTTCCCGATGGCGCCCAAGGCCTGGGCTGACGAAGTGGTTGCCCAGATCGCAAAGAAGAACGAGAAGAAGGCCGCCTGAGTCATGACTAGCGCATCGAACAAGAACCTGCTGCTTGAACTGTTCGTCGAAGAACTGCCACCCAAGGCGCTGAAGAAGCTGGGCGAGGCCTTTGCCGCGGTGCTGGCCGACAGCCTGAAGGCGCAGGGCTTGGCGGCTGCGGATGCCGTGGCCACGCCTTTCGCATCGCCGCGCCGCTTGGCCATGCACCTGACTGATGTGGCGCCGAAGGCGGCGGACCGCTCGGTGCAGCAGAAGCTGATGCCGGTGGCGGTGGCGCTGGATGCCAGCGGCAACGCCACACCCGCGCTGCTGAAGAAGCTGGCTGGCGTCGGCGCCGATGCATCTGTCGTGCCGCAGCTCAAGAAGCTTCCTGATGGCAAGGCCGAGGCCTTGTTCCTGGACATGGTGGTGCCCGGTGTGGCGCTGGCCGAGGGCCTGCAAAAGGCGCTGGACGAGGCGCTGGCCAAGCTGCCCATCCCCAAGGTCATGACCTACCAGCTGGCCGATGGCTGGAGCGATGTGAAGTTCGTGCGCCCAGCACACAGCCTGCTGGCGCTGCATGGTGCCGATGTGGTGCAGGTCTATGCGCTGGGCCTGAACGCCGGCCGCGAGACGCGCGGCCATCGTTTCGAGGCGGCGGTCGAGCGCCTGCAGATCGAGTCGGCCGATAGCTATGCCCAGCAACTGGCCGAGCAGGGCGCTGTGATCGCCAGCTTCACCGAGCGGCGCGCCGAGTTGCTGCGCCAGCTGCAGGCCGCAGCTGCCAAGGAGGGCCTGACGCCGATCGAGGACGAAGCCCTGCTGGATGAGGTGACGGCCCTGGTCGAGCGCCCCAATGTGCTGACCTGCCAGTTCGAGACCGAGTTCCTCACCGTGCCGCAGGAATGCCTGATCCTGACGATGAAGGCCAACCAGAAGTACTTCCCGCTGCTGGACGGCGAAGGCCGTCTGACGCACAAGTTCCTGGTGGTCTCCAACATCAAGCCGGCTGACGCCAGTGCGGTGATCGGCGGCAACGAGCGGGTGGTGCGCCCGCGCCTGTCGGACGCCAAGTTCTTCTTCGACCAGGACCGCAAGAAGAGCCTGGCCGACCGGGTGCCAGGTCTTGCCAAGGTGGTCTATCACGGCAAGCTGGGCACGCAAGGCGAGCGTGTCGACCGGGTGCGCGCGATTGCCAAGGCCATCGCCGAGATGCTGGGCGGCGGCGCGCTGAGCGCGCAGGTCGATCAGGCGGCGCATCTGGCCAAGGCCGATCTGCTGACCGATATGGTGGGCGAGTTCCCCGAGCTGCAAGGCATCATGGGCGGCTACTACGCGCGCCATGACGGCCTCGCCGAGGCAGTGGCCTTCGCGATCGAGGACCACTACAAGCCGCGCTTTGCCGGCGATGAGCTGCCACGCAATGAGGTGGGACTGATCGTCGCGCTGGCCGACAAGCTGGAAACCCTGGTGGGCCTGTTCGGCATCGGCCAGCTGCCCACCGGCGACAAGGACCCGTTCGCGCTGCGTCGTCATGCGCTGGGCGTGGTGCGCATGCTGTCCGAACGGGCGGGCTCGCTGGGCCTGGACGCTTTGATCCAGGCGGCAGTGCCGGCCTTTGGTAGCCAGATCCAGGACCCGACCGCCGCATTGGCCGAGTTCATCTTCGACCGCCTCGCCGGCGCTCTGCGCGAGCAGGGCTACAGCGCCAAGGAAGTCGATGCCGTGCTGGCGCTGCGCCCGCAGCGCTTGGCCGATGTGGGCCAGCGCCTGGCTGCGGTACGCACTTTCGCCGCGCTGCCCGAGGCCGAATCGCTGGCTGCGGCCAACAAGCGCATAGCCAACATCCTGAAGAAGGTCGAGACCCCGGTCGAGGCACGCATCGATGCGGCGCTGCTGACCGAGGCGGCCGAGCAGCATCTGGCCACCGCGCTGAAGAATGTGCAGCCCATCGCCGACAGCCTGTTCCATGCCGGCCAGTACGAAGCCTCGCTGCGCGAGCTGGCGATGCTGAAAGGCCCGGTGGATGCCTTCTTCGACGGTGTGATGGTGAATGCCGAAGACCCGGCGCTGCGCGCCAACCGCCTGGGCCTGCTGAAGACCCTGCATGAGGCGATGAACCGCGTGGCCGACCTCTCGCGTCTGGCGAGCTGAAGCAAGCAGACTGAACAAGGACAGCGACGATGCGCTCCGAACACGGCCACAGCATGAAACTCGTCATCCTGGGCCGTGACGGGACCATCAACCGCTACCGCGACGACCATGTGAAGTCGGTCGAAGAGCTGCAGCCCTTGCCGGGTGCGCTGGAAGCCGTGGCGCGCCTGAATCATGCGGGCTGGCACACGGTGATGGCCACCAACCAGCCCGGCATCGGCCGCGGCCTGCTGGACATGGCCTCGCTGAACGCGGTGCATATGCGGCTGAACCAGCTGCTGGCCGAGAAGGGCGGGCGCCTGGATGCGGCCTTCTTCTGCCCGCATACGCCGGAAGAGTCCTGCAATTGCCGCAAGCCTTTGCCTGGCCTGCTGATCCAGATTGGCGAGCGCTTTGGCGTGGCCCTGTCCCAGGTGCATATGGTCGGCGCCTCGCTGCGCGATCTGCAGACGGCCCAGGCGGCGGGCTGCCATCCGCACCTGGTGCTGAGCGACCGGCTCGGCTCGATGAGCGAAGAGCAGTTGAGCGCCATGCTGGCGCAGGTGCCCGGCGCCCGCGTGCATGCCAGTCTGGCGGCCTTCGCTGAGGACCTGATCCAACAGGAGCGCCGCGCCAGGGCCACGGCGCGTGGCGAAGTGCTGACGCCCGACACAAGTGCCGGAGATCTGGACGAATGATGATGTTGCTCGTGTCGGCGCTGCGCTCGCTGATCTTCGTGCTGTGGATGACCTTGACCGTCATTCCCTGGGCGCTCGGTGTGCTGCTGATCTCCGTGTTCGCCCGCGGCGATACCGTTTACTGGGCCTGTGTCGGCTGGCTGCGCCTAGCGATTGCCGGGGCGCGCGTTATTTGCGGCGTCAGCTATCGCGTGCATGGCATGGACAACCTGCCCACCGCCCAGGACAAGACCTCGGCCGTGGTGCTGCTGGCCAAGCACCAGAGCACTTTCGAGACCTTTGCCTTGCCCACCATCATGAGCCACCCGATGGCCTATGTGTTCAAGCGCGAGCTGCTCTACGTGCCCTTCTTCGGCTGGGCCATGGCGCGCATGGACATGATCCACATCGACCGCAGCCGCCGCTCCGAGGCCTGGGCCAAGGTGGCTGCGCAAGGCAAGCGACTGGCCGAGATGGGCCACTGGGTGATCATGTTCCCGGAAGGCACGCGCATCGCGCGCGGTGAGAAGGGTGAATACAAGACCGGCGGCACCCGGCTGGCGATTGCAACCGGCACGCCGGTTGTGCCGATCGCCGTCAACTCGGCGCGCTGCTGGCCGCGCAAGAGCTTCCTGCTGCGCCCGGGCGTGGTCGATATCTCGATCGGAGCGCCTATCGCTTCGGTGGACCGCAAGCCGGGCGAGCTGATGGAAGAGGTGGAGGCCTGGATCGAGGCCGAGATGCGCCGCATCGATCCTGAGGCTTATGGGGAGCAGCGCTGCCCGTCCCTGGCCGAGACCGCCAGCGCCTGATCGACGCCTCCTCGGCCATGTTCAAGCATCTGACCAGCCTGCTGCACAACGTGCAGCTGTCGCTGTTTGATGCCGAGACCAGCCCGCCTGCCGCAGAAACGCCGCTCGTGCCGGGCCCGAGTGCCCGGCCGCAGCCGAGCGCGACGCTGCGCGAGTTGTCGCTGGCGGGCCAGCCTGTCCCGTATGAACTGCGGCGCGCGCGCCGACGCAGCATCGGTTTCAGCGTCAGTGCCGAAGGCCTGCGGGTCAGTGCGCCGCGCTGGGTGACGCTGGGCGAGATCGAGCGGGTGCTGCACAGCAAGTCCGGCTGGATCTTGCGCAAGCTGGCCGAGCAGCGCGAGCGCGCGCAACGTCTGCATGCGGCCCGCATCGCCTGGGCCGATGGCTGCAGCCTGCCTTATCTCGGGGCACCGCTGACGGTGCGGCTGGACCCATCGCTGAAGGGCCGGCCGCTGCTGCATGACGAGCCTCGGCATTTGCGCCTGGCGCTGCCGCAGGACGCCGGCGCCGAGCAGATGCGCGACGCGGTGCAGGGCTGGTTGCAGCGTGAGGCGCGCAGCCTGTTCGAGCAGCGCTGCCAGCATTTCGCTGCGGCGCTGGATGTGCGCTACACACGGCTGTCGCTGAGTTCGGCGCAGACCCGCTGGGGCAGCGCCAGCGCCAGCGGCGCCATCCGGCTGAACTGGCGCCTGATCCACTTCACGCCGCCAGTGATCGACTATGTGGTGGCGCATGAGCTGGCGCATCTGCGCGAGATGAATCACAGCGAGCGCTTCTGGGCCGTGGTGGCCTCGGTCGTGCCCGACTACGAACAGGCACGCCGTCGGCTGCGCGACGAGGTGCTGCCGCGCTTTGAGCCCTGAGCACGGCGCCAGGCCACGCGGCCTGTACTTACCCGCCCCCCTTCAGGGGGGCTTGTGAAGAAATGCAAAGGGCGCGGACACTCCAGCCACTGTCATCACGACGCATCCCGGCCGACCCACAAGTCATAGAACTACGGCCTTCGGCGCGCTAGTGGTCCCTCTGGGTTGACCGCCGCTGTCGAGACAGCGATGCATTCAGGGAAAACGAAGCCCGCCGCCGTTAGCGTTCTCGCTGACGGCGGCGGCCCCTTCAACAGGGCCGGCCCGGCTCATGTCCTGAATCGATACACCCCGTCGTCGCCGCACTCGCGTTGCAAACGCCCTTGCAGCCACAGCGCGTTCAGATGGGCCACGGCTTCGCCCATCGCGAAGGTGGTCTGGTGCAGATCCAGCTTGCGCTTGAACATCATCTCCAGCAACTCGGCCGCATGGCAGGGCTTGGCCTGGCAGGCCGCCATCACCTCGGCCAGGCGATCCTGATGGTGCTCCAGCAATTGGTCGACGCGCGCGGGCAGGCCGCGGAAGGGGCGACCATGCGAGGGCAGCACCAGGGTCTCGGGCGCCAGCTCCAGCAGCCGCCGGGTCGATGCGAGATACAGGCTCAGCGGATCGGCTTCCGGCTCGACATCGACCACCGACACATTGGTGGAGATGCGCGGCAGCAGCATGTCGCCGGAGATCAGCGCCGGCAGGGCTTGGCCGCTGCTGCTGCTGTTGCTGTTGCCGCCGAAGTCCTCGCAATACAGGCTGATGTGCTCGGGCGCATGGCCGTAGCCGGCGATGCAGCGCCAGCTGCGGCCGCCGATCTGCAAGACCTGACCCTCCATCAGCCGCCGATAGGCCGAGGGCACGGCCGGCACCATGCTGGGGTAATAGCTGGAGCGCGCGCGGATCTTGGCGAGCGAGTCTTCGTCTGTCAGCCCGTGGCTGGCGAAGAAGGCCGCAGCGGCTTCGCCGCCCATGCCCACCGTCGAGCCACTAGCCACACGGGCCAGGTTGTAGTCGGAGCAGCTCATCCATAGCCGAACCTGCCAGCGCTCAGTCAGCCAATGCGCCAGCCCCATATGGTCGGGGTGGAAGTGCGTGACGATCACGCGCAGCACCGGCAGGCCGTCGAGGTGCTTCTCGAACACCTGCTCCCACAGCGCCTTGGTGGTGTCGGTGCAGATGCCGCAGTCGACGATGCTCCAGCCCTGGACCTGGCCGTCTGGGCTGTCGATCTCGTCGCGCAGCAGCCAGAGGTTGATGTGGTCCAGCGCGAAGGGCAGCCCCATGCGCACCCATCGCAGCCCGGGCGCCACCTCCAGCACGCCGCCGGGTTCGGGCAGGGCCTCGCCCATCGGGTAGCTCAGTTCGGATTCGCGCGGATTGGCCATGGCTTTAGACTTACGTTAACGTTAACGTCATATTAGCCCCAGTCCATCCATGAGCGCCGCCACCCACGCGACACCCGCAGCCGAGGGCGCAGGTCGCCTGTTCACAATCACCGAACTGGCCGCCGAGTTCGACATCACGCCGCGCGCGATCCGTTTCTACGAGGACATGGGCCTGCTGGAGCCGGCACGTTCCGGCCGCAACCGCGTCTATACGCACCGCGACCGCACCCGACTCAAGCTGACACTGCGCGGCAAGCGCCTGGGCTTGTCCTTGCAAGAGGTCAAGCAGCTGGTCGATATGTACGACTCCGAATCGGACGCGGTGCCGCAGCTCAAGGCCTTTCTCGAAGTGCTGCGCCAGCACCGCCGGCAGCTGCAGCAGCAGCTTGACGACATCGAGGTCACGCTGGCCGAGATTGCGCAGCATGAAGAGCGCTGCGAGAACCTGATCAGCGAGGCCCTGACGGGCAATCCCGCCAAGGTGTGATGTTGGTCTGACGCGAGACGCGCAACTATCGCATCACTCGGCGCCTAAACTGCCTGCACAACAGCAAGGGGGAGTGCCGCGTGACAGAGATCTCGGCGCGGGGAGCCGCGAGCCGATTGCAGCGCGAGCTGGAGGAAGGTGCACTCAAGACGGAGTTGTTCGGCACAGCGCCTGCTGCCGAGGCTGATGCGCCGGCTGTGCCTGCGCCTGAGACCTATCTCGCCCACCTGGAGTTCACCGGCCGCGGCGCCGAGTATTTCCGCATCTGGGTGGTCAATCTGCTGCTGACCCTGCTGACGCTGGGCGTCTACTCCGCCTGGGCCAAGGTGCGCAAGGCGCGCTGGTTCGCCCGCCACACCCGGCTGATGGGCGATGCCTTCGACTACCACGGCGACCCCTTGCGCATCTTGCTGGGGCGGGTGCTGGGCCTCGCGCTGCTGCTGGGCTACAGCTATGCCTTTCTGTGGTCCACCACCGCGGGTCTGCTGATGTTCGGCCTGCTGTATGCGGCCGGGCCGCTGCTGTTTGCCAGCGCGCAGCGTTTCAGGCTGGGCAACACCAGTTGGCGCGGCCTGCGCTTTGGCTTCGATGCGCCCTGGCAGGCGGTCTACAAGGTCTGCCTGCCGCTGCTGATTCTCTGGACCGTCAGCACCCTGGTGATCGAGTTGGAGCTGGGCAACGCGGCGATGTGGGCCAGCCTGGCTCTGACCGCGCTGGGCCTGCCCTGGGCGCATGCGCGCCTGAAGCAGCTGCAGCACGCGCATGCCCGCTACGGCGACCAGACCTTCAGCTTTGCGCCTGCGCAGGCCCAGTTCTACGGCCTGTATGCCGCCGCCTTCGGTCTGCTGCTGCTGGGCGGCTTGCTGGCTGGGCTGATCGTCGGCCTGATTGCCTTCGTGGGTGGTGCGCAATGGGCCAAAGGTGCCGTGTCGCAGGTGCTGACGGGATTTGGGGTGATGCTGATTCTCTGGCTCGTCATCTGGCCCTACTTTGCCGCACGCACCCAGCGCATCGTCTGGGGCCACACCCGGCTGGGCGATATCGACTTCGCTGGCGAGATGCAGGCCGGCCCACTGTGGAGGCTGGCGCTCAAGCAGACCCTGCTGGTGCTGCTGACGGCGGGCCTGTCCTGGCCCTTTGCCGCGGTGGCGCTGGCGCGCTACCGCGTGCAGGCCATCGCGCTGCGCGCTAGCCAGCCACTTGAGGGCGTGGTGATCGTCGCCGCTGCCGCTTCTGACAAAGGCGCAGCCGGTGATGCCAGCGCCGATCTGTTCGGACTGGATCTGGGATGGTGAGCCTCGCGATGACGAACAAGCCGATGACGCTGACAGCGCTGCCCGCCACCTGGTTTGATGGCCGCAGCAGCCGCCGACATGCGGTGCAGCTGCTGGTCGAGGCGCAGACCCTGGTGATGCAGCCGCTCGATTCCGGCATGGCCGTGCAGCACCATGCGTTGGCAGACCTGCGCCTGAGCGAAGCCTGGCCGGACAGCGCCTGGCCGCTGGATCTGCCCGATGGCGGCCGCCTGTGGCTTGACGCAACGACGGCCGCGGCGCTGGCTCCAAAGCTGCCACAACGGCGGGCTGGGCTGGCACAACGGCTCAGTGCCTCCTGGGCTGGCGCGATGGCCTGTCTGGTCTGCCTGCTCGCGCTGCTGGTCTGGTTTGATCGTCAGGGGGCCGGCCTGGCGGCTGAAGGCCTGCTGGGCCTGATGCCGCGCTCGGTGGACCACAAGGTGGGCGAGCTGGTCGAGGCCAAGTACGGGCAATTTGGCTTTGTTGCCTCGACCCTTCCCATGGAGCGGCAACGCCGCCTGCGCGCCCGCTTTGCCGAGGCTGCCGAACAGGCCGCGCCCGGCGTGGCGGTGAAGCTGGACTTCTTGCGGGAGAGCAAGAAGGAGGCCGGCTTCAACGCCTTTGCCCTGCCGCATGGCGGTATCGTGGTGTTCGATGGCTTGGCGCAAAGCCTCAGCGACGATGAGTTGATGGCGGTGCTCGGCCATGAGCTGGGCCATGTGGTGCACCGGCATGGCATGCAAAACGTGTTGCGCAGCTTCGGCCTCTTCTCGGTGGCTGGTGTGGTGCTGAGCGACTTTTCAACCGTGGCCGCAACGATTGCCGCCACCTTGCAGGGCATGCGCTACGGCCGTGATGCCGAGCGCGAGGCCGACGCCTATGCGCGCCGCTTCATCGCCCAGCAGAGCCTGCCGCCGCAGACGCTGGCGGCGGTCTGGCTGAAGTTCAAGGCCGAGGAGCGCCGGCTGGGTGTGAGCGGGATTCCGGACTGGCTGTCCACCCACCCGGGCACTGACGAACGTCTGGCCACCGAGCAGGCCGGCCAACGCTGAGCGCACGCCCCGTCGAGCCTCAGTTCTTTGCGCCCAGCACCTGCTGCAGGAAGGCGCTGAGGTCGTCGATTTCCTGCTCGCAGACCTCATGTCCCATCGGATAGTCCTGCCATTGCAGCCCGTATCCCAGGCGCAGCAGCTCGGCGCGGGCGGCCTCGGCGCGCGCCGGCGCCACGATCTGGTCGTTGCGGCCATGCGCCAGAAAGATCGGGGTGTGCTGGTTGGCGGCATGGCGCTCGGCCTCGGTCAGCGCCAGCAGCGGCAGATAGCCTGACAGCCCCACCAGCGCGCCCAAGCGCTGCGGCAGCCGCAGCCCCGTCAGCAGCGTCATCGCGCAGCCCTGCGAGAAGCCCATCAGCACGATGCGCTCGGCTGGAATTCCGCGTTCGATCTCGCGCGCGATCAGCGCCTCAATGGCCTGCTGCGAAGCCCGCAGCCCGGCTTCATCCTCTTCGCGGCCCAGGTTGGTGTGGCGGATATCGAACCAGGCGCGCATCGCATGGCCGCCGTTGAGGGTCACCGGCATGACCGGCGCGCTGGGCAGCACGCAGCGCAGCCCACCCAGCGCCGCCAGATCCAGCGCTTGGCAGACCGGCACGAAATCGTGGCCGTCGGCGCCCAGGCCATGAAGGACGATGAGACTGGCGCGCGGCTCGGCCTCGGTCTGCAGTTCGATGAGTTCGAGTTCCATGGAGCGGATGCTAGCTAGACTTTGGCGCTTCTGCCGGAGCGTCCGGCAAAGGGAGTCAGTTCTTGAGCAAGCCCGTCACTCTGGACGACCTGCGCCGCCATGCGGTGGCGCGCAGCCTGTTCACGCCGACCACGCTGCCGCAGGCGATCCGGCGCCTGGGCTTTGTGCAGGCCGACCCGATCCGCGCGCCGGCGCGGGCACAGGACCTGACGCTGCGGTTGCGCGTCCAAGACTACCGTGCCGGCGATCTCGAACAACGCTATCCGCGTCTGCGGGTGGATGAGGACTATTTGGTCAATTACGGATTTCTGCCGCGTGAACATCTGGCGCTGATGCATCCGCGCGGCGCCCGCCGAGACTGGGATGCCGCAACCCGCCAGCGTGCGGCTGCAGTGCTGGACTTTGTGCGTGAGCGTGGCGAGGCCGGTCCGCGCGAGGTGCAGGCCAGCTTCGACCATGGCTGCACGCGCAATGCCTGGGGCGGCAGCTCGAACGCTGTCACCCATCTGCTGGACGGTATGCACTACCGAGGCCTCTTGCGCGTGGCGCGGCGCGTCAACGGCCTGCGCGTCTACGCGCCGGTGCGCCATGAGCCTGACGAGCGCAGTGATGCGCAGAAGACCGATGCGCTGATCGATCTGGTGCTGGCCAAATATGCGCCGCTGCCGGCGCGCAGCCTGGGTCAGCTGTGCAGCCACTTGGCCTATGGCGCACCGCATCTGCGTGCCGAGATGAAGCGGGCACAGCAGCGCGCCCGCGAACGCCTGCCGCAGGTCGAGCTCGATGGCCTGCGCTGGTTCTGGCCGCCCGGCGAGAACCCGGCGGCCAAGCGCTGGCAGTTTGATGAGCAGCTTCGCCTGCTGGCGCCCTTCGACCCTATCGTCTGGGACCGGCTGCGCTTCGAGCAGCTGTGGGGTTGGGCCTACCGCTTCGAGGCCTACACGCCTGCGCCCAAGCGCAAGCTGGGCTATTACGCGCTGCCGTTGCTATGGCGCGGCCAGGTGCTGGGCTGGGGCAATCTGTCGGTTGCAGACGGGCGGCTGCAGGCCAAGCTGGGCTATGTGGCCGGGCGGCCACCGCGTGAGGCGGGCTTTGCCGCGGCACTGGAGGCTGAGGTGGCGCGGATCGGCGACTTTCTATGTCTGAGGTCCGACTGAAGCGGCTAGAGCACGATATGCAGCCCATGCAGAGCGCGGGCGCGCTGGCATTTGTCATCGCCGACCTGCAGCTCTCGGCAGGGCGGCGGGCGATCGGCATAGACGCTGCAGGCGATCGGGCCGCCGATCTCCCCCTGCAGCGCCACGCAACGCGGCGCGGGGCTGTTGCTGCCTCGCATGCAGCTGAGATGGGGTGTCAGCTGCTCGGTGAGCGACGGTGGCAGTCCTGGTGCTTCTGCCCAGTAGAACGAGACCCTGAAGGAGGCGCAGCAGGCGCCGCAGCTTAGGCAAGGGTTGGGTGACTCTGTGGCGGAAGACTGGTGTGCCGGGGACGTAGCGCTCATCGTTTGCATCAGGCCAGGCGACAAGTTGTGTCTTTCGTGCGCGCGAGGGCGCGGCCGGGATGACATTGTGCCGAACGTGATCCAGCACAGGAGTGCTGCCGGCGCGCCGCCGGGACCGGGCTGCAGCGCAGCGGTAAGACGGGTGAGCACTTGTATCGGAGCGAACCATGGCGTCGCCACCCGCCCCACAATCGCGGGCCCTAACCCAGGCCGACAGCGGCCTCCGCCATGCGCCCGTTTCTGCATCACCCATCCAGTCGACTTCCAGGCCTGATGCTCTGCACCGCCTTGCTCTTGCAGGGCTGCGGTGGCGGCGGTGGCGCTGATCAGCAATCCGATGCAGCGCCTGCGCCCAGCCCAAGCCCGGCGCAGGCGCCTGTTGCAGACTGTGGCCTGCCCGACTTTCAGCCCACGCTGCTGAGGCTGGTCAATGAGCACCGTGCGCGGGGGGCGGTCTGCGGTGCGCAAAGCCTGCCGGCGGCTCCCGTGCTGCGCTGGAACACTGCGCTGGCGAACGCAGCGCAGCGTCATTCGCAGGACATGGCGGATCGAGGCTTCTTCGATCATCAGGGCTCGGATGGCAGCCACGCGGGCCAGCGCATCACTGCCAGCGGCTATGCCTGGTCCACCTGGGGCGAGAACATCGCAACCGGCCAGCGCAGCGCCGACGCGCTGATCCGGGCCTGGATGCAGAGCGAGGGGCACTGTCGCAATATCATGGCGCCGCGCTACCAGGAGATGGGCTTGTCCTGCGTGACGCCCGCCAATTCGCCAAGCGGGGCCTTGTGGACACAGGTGCTGGCTGCGCCGTAGAAGCAGGGCAGCCAGACTGCGCAGTCGCCAGAGGTGCATCGGACAGATCGCACACCTGGCACACAGAATGGGCCCCGGCCTGGGCGCAGGCTTGCGGCTGCAGCGCCGCGAGCACGTCGCCGATTGCCACCCCCGGTGCGCCGGCCCTCGCTTTTGGCGTGCTCGGAGGGCGAGCGGTCCCCTGTCGCATCACGCAGCAGAGCCCCAAGGGGCAGGCCCTTGCCTGAGCTGTCGTGCCCGGCGCTTGCGCCACCACAGATAGACGCCGCTGGCGCTCAGACCGGCCACGGCCAGCCCCAGCAGAAGTAACAGCAGCTGGTAGGGGCGCCCCCCCACCGTGCCCAGATGCAGATTGATCAGCCAGCTGGAAACCGTATCGCCGGCTGCCGCGCCACGCGGCAGGAACAGGCCCAGGGGCGCACCACTGCGCGCGTCCAGCCAGAGCCGGGTGGCCCCGCGCCGCTGGTTCAGATCCCGGTCTGTGAGCAGGCGCAGTTGGTAGAGGTCTGTGCCGGGGCGGCGGCTCAACTCCACTTCCTGTTCGATGCGAAAGCCCCGGTCCCGGGCCGCGTCGGCGGCGTGTTGGCGCGCCAGGGCCAAGGCCGCAGCCCAGCCCAGCTCGGGCGAGTCGGCAGCACTGCTCGGACGCTGGGGCCCGGGCTGGTGCGCGAACAGGCGCTGCATCAAGGGGCTGTAGGCCGCGTCCAGATTGAAGGACACCGAGGACCAGGCCAGCACGAAGAGCAGAGCCCAGGGCCACAGTCCGCCGGCCCGGTGGAAATCGAAGAGTCGCTTGTGCCAGCCGGCTTCGCGCCAGCGCAGGCGCCAGGCCGGCGCCCAGCGCACCAGGCGGCGCGGCCCGCGCGGAGGCAGGGTCAGCCAGGCGCCCACCAGGCAGTCCAGCGACCAAAGCATGGCCACCATGCCCAGAGCCAGCTTGCCCCATTCGCCTAGAGCCAGCGACTCATGCAGCCGGTAGACAAAGGGCATGAGTCCGGCGCGCCAGCCTTGGTCGAAATGACCCCAATGGCGCGCTCCCAGGATCTCGCCGTTCCAGGGATCGACGAAGACTTCGTCCATCGCCAGATGCGCGACGCCGGGCCGGGGCGCCAGCCAGAAGCGCTGGGCCTCGCCCGGCCGAACCTGCAGGGGCAGCCAGGGCAGCTGCGCCTCGGGATGAGCCTGCAGGACCCGCTCGCGCAGCAGCAGGGGATCCAGCGGTGCCTGGGTGGCTGGGCGCAGGGGCACGCGGAGCCACTGCGGGTTCAGGGCCGCATCGATCTCCTGCTGGAACACCAGCAGGCTGCCACTGAGGCCGGCCAGCAGCAGGAAGCCTGCCGTGCTCAGGCCCAGCCAGCGGTGCAAGCGCAGCAGCCAGGCGCGCATCAGAACTGTCGCGTCAGGTTCAGGCGCACATCGCGGCCGTAGCCGAGCACGCAGAAGTCCTTGCCGCCCGGCATCAGATTGCACTGGGTGAGGTAGTGCTTGTCGGCCAGATTGCTGATGTTCAGCGCGGCGCGCCAGGTCTGCCGCTCGCCCCAGCGGTAGCTCAGCATCGCGTCGGCCAGGGTGTAGCCCTCGTTGCGCAGCTGGCTGCCATCCGCCTGGCGCACATCGCCGGGCGCGCTGGAGATATGGCGCAGGCCCAGGCCCAGCTGCCAGTCCCCCAGGGTGTAGCGGCTCCACAGGGCCATGCTGTGGCGCGGGGTGGCGGGCGGCTGCGCGCCCTGCTCTCCGGGCAGCTGGCTCTGCAGCACCTTGGCGTCCAGCCAAGTGTATTGGGCCTGGACCGAGAGCTGGCGCGCCAGCTCGCCGCTGAGCTCCAGCTCCAGGCCGCGGCTGCGTACCTCGCCGGTCTGCACTTCCAGGCGCGGATTGCTCCTGTCGGGCGTGCGAACATTGCGCTTGCGCAGCTCGAAGAGCGAGGCGGTGGCGCGCCAGCGGGCGTCCGCGGGCTGGTAGCGCGTTCCGGCTTCCCACTGGCGGCCGGTCTCGGGCTGGAATTCCTGGCCCAGGGCATCCTTGGCAGTGGTGGTGCTCATGACCGGCTGGAAGCTGCTGGAGATGCTCAAAAAAGGCGACCAGCCTCTGGGCGAGAGATGCACCAGACCCAGGCGGCCGCTGAAGGCCGTGTCGTCGCGGCGGTGCTCGCTGCGCTTGAAGGAATCGCTCGCGCTCAGGCGCGCGTCGTAACTTGTGTTGGTCCGGGCCTGGTCCCAGCGGCCGCCCAGACTGGCGACCCAGTGCTCGCCGAGCTTGATCTGGTCTTGTGCATACAGGCCTATCTGGCTGACGCGCGCCACGGTGCGGTCGGCCAGGTAGTTGTCCAGCCAGTTGATGGCGGTGTAGACGGGGGCGACCAGGTCCAGCGGGTCCACTCCCTTGTTCAGCGAGTGGATGCGCAGGTCCAGGGTCGAGCGGTAGTAGTCCAGGCCCAGGGCCAGTTTGTGCGAGAGCTCACCGGTCCTGAGCTCGGCCTCCAGCCGGGTATCCAAGTTCAGAGAGTGCTCCTTGTCCGGGCGGTACATGGCCAGGCGGCGGATGCTGCGGCCGTCGGCCTGCAGGCCGCGGTTGCGCATGTCGCGGCGCTCGTTCTGGGCGTCCATGAAGCGCAGGTTCTGCACCAGCTTGAGGGTGGGGCTGAGCTGGTGCTCCAGCGCGTAGCCTATGGCGTTGCTGCGCTTGTCCTGGCGGCCATCGGGGCCGCTCACATTCAGGTCCTCGCGCGCCGGGCCGGCCGGAGTCTGACGGAAGTAGGGGATGACATAGCCGGTGCTGCCGCTCTGGTGCTGGGCCATCAGGGTGAGGCTGGTGCTGCCCCTGGTCCAGCTCAAGGCCGGGGCCAGGTAGAGTCGCTCATCCGGCAGCCCGGACCACTGGGTATCGGCATCGCGCGCGAGCGCGGTGAAGCGCCACAGCAGGCCCTGTTCCGGCGCGCCCAGCACCCCGCCCACGTCCAGAGTCAGCTCGCGGCGCTGGTGGCTGCCCAGCTCCACGCCCAGCTCCTGGGTCAGCTGTGCCTGTGGGCGCTTGGTGATGGCGTTGAGCACCCCGCCCGGCGCGGCCTGGCCGTAGGTCACGGAAGCCGGGCCGCGCAGCAGCTCCAGTCGCTCCAGCCCGTAGGGCTCCAGGTTGGACATGAAACCGTTGTGGATGAAGCGCAGGCCGTCCCGGTAGGTACCAGCCCCGGTGAGCCAGAAGCCGCGCAGCGCCATATCGTCGTCGGTGATGGTGTAGTCGGCCGGGCGCACGCCAGGGGCATAGCGCACCGCCTCGGCGATTGAGCTGACCGCCTGGTCGCGCAGCAGCTCGGCCCCCAGCACCGAGATGGCCTGGGGTGTTTCCTGGATGCTCAGGGCCAGCTTGCCGGCCGAGGCGCTGGTGCCGGCCAGATAGCCCGCCAGCGGTGCACTGGGATCGGCCGCCACGCGTGCCCGCACCAGAGGCAGGGTTGGCTCGGCGGTGGCGCTGCTCAGCACCAGGGTTCGGCCCTCGATACGGCCGTTCAGGCCGCTGCCGGTCAGCAGGCGTGCCAGGGCCGCCTCGGCTTCCAGCCAACCGCGCAGTGCGGGGGCTTGGCGACCCTGCAGCAGGGCCGGGTCGGCCAGCAGCTGCAGACCGGCCTGGCGCGCCAGGCTGTGAAGGCTCTGGTCAAGGGCCTGTGCGGGCAGGCTCAGATCCAGGGCCTGGGCACAGGCCAGCTGGGTGCACAGGGCTGCGGCTGCAGCCACGAGCAGGCGACGGCCCGCGGGACGGGCGAGGTAGGGGGAAAGGGTCATCTGAGTAACTCCGAAAACAAGAGGCGTCGTGAACAGAAACGACGCAGATGCGCCCATCCCTCATGTTTTTGACTTGACGCGACGAAGTGCGTGACGGCTTCAGTCCTCCCGCAGCGCCAGATGCCAGCCTCCATCGGGGCGCGTGCGCCACAGCAGGCCGTGGCTGGTCGGCAGCAGACGCAGCCACTCTTGCAGATGCGGCAGATGCACCCTGGCGCTGACGCGCTGGCGACCCGCCTCGGGCGACCAGGACAGGGGGCGTGCCAGATATCGGCTCAGGCGCCCCAGCACCTCGTCCAGCGGGCGGGCCTGGAATTCGAGCCAGCCCTTGCGCCAGGGCGCCACAGTGCGGACCGCTTCGCTAGGACCGGCTTGGCCGGGCGACTGGCGGTCTCGCAGGCGAAGCTGCTCGCCGCCGCGCAGCTCGCGGTGATCACCGTTGACCTGGCTCAGGCGCACCCGGCCATGCTCCACCGCCACCCGCAGGTCCACGCCCTCCAGCCCGAGCTCAAAGGCCGTACCCAGCACACGCACGCTGTAGGCCCCGGCCTGGATGATGAAGGGGCGCTGCGCGTCGGGCTGGACCGAGAGGTAGACGTTGCCGCGCACCAGGCGGGCCTGGCGCAGCCCGGCGTGCCAGCGCCAGTGCAGCTCGCTGTCGGCATCCAGGCGAAGCTCGCTGCCATCGGGCAGGCGCTGGTCCAGGAACTGGGCCCTTTGCGTGAACAGGTGGTGCTCGGCCAGTGCGGGGCCGACCGCGGCCAGCAGCTCGCTGTCTGAGCGCTCGGCCCGCCACTGCCGCCAGCCCAGGCCGCCGGCCAGCAACAGGGCGCTTCCGCCCAGCAAGCCCGAGAGGGCCTGGCGTCGGCGTCTCGGCGTACGGGGCTCGCCGCGCCAGTGCAAGAGGGCCCCATGGACCGCATCCATGGCTTGGCTCATATCGCGTTCCACGGTCTTGACTGAGACGCCATGCCGGCGCGCCAGCTCCTCCTGGGCCAGCCCATCCAGCCGGTGGGCCAGCAGGATCTCGCGGCAGCGCGCCGGCAGGCCATCCAGGGCACGCTCCACCGCGCCGACTGCCTGGCGCAGAGACAGGGAGCGCTCCAGATCTGGACGGGGATCCGGGACGTCCGCTGGCTCTTCGGTCTCGCTGCCGAGGCCGTAGCGGGATCCGCGCTGCCGGCGTCGCAGATGGTCCAAGGCCAGATGATGGGCCACAGCGTAGAGATAGGCGCGCTGCTGCTCCGGCACGCTGCCGGGCAGTTCGGGCGCGGCCTCGGCCACGCGCAGCCAGGTCTCGTGGGCCAGCTCGCGAGCGGTTTCGGTGCAGCCGACCCGTCGGGTCAGGAAACGCAGTAGGTTCTGATAGCTTTGCTCAAAGCCCAGCAGCAGAGCACTCATGGCAGGGCTTGCCGTGGCAAGCGGCCTCCGACACAGGGCGCACGCGAGGGATTGGACACAGGATGCGGACCGATTCAATTGAGAATGATTCGCATTATAGTTATTGCGCCGGATTTTGCCGAGCCGGGGAGCCCCAAGGCATGCGCGCGCTGGGGCGAACGGCTGCGCTCTCGACAGGCTCCAGCGCCGGGTCTCCCCAGGAGGTGGGCTAAGGCGGGTGATGGGTGCAGACGATGCGGGTTGCGGAGCGGACGATCTCGCGCTGCAGCGCCAAGCCGCGCGCCGTGCCCGGTCCCGGTCCCGGTCATGCGCGCATGCGCAGCTGCCGCTGTCCCTGGCGGTTCGGCAGCGCGTGAAACGGCCCGGTGGCCCCGACCGCGCTCGCCGCCGGGTGCCTGGGGCGTTGCGGTCGCCGGCTTCAGTCCAACCCGGCTGCTAGCACTTCCTGCCGTCCCTGCGCAAAGGCCTGCGCATGCTGTTGCCAAATGGTGGGCCCTTCCGACAGGGCGCGGACTACGCAGCTCGCGCTGGCGCCCCGGGCGGCGGCGCCATGCGTGCGGGCTGGGCTCAACAGGCCGCCTATTGCCACCACCGGTACGCCGGCCATCGCCACCCAGTGGCGCAGCTGGCCCAGGCCCTGCGGCAGCCAAGGCATGTCCTTTGTGCTGGTGGGCCAGATCGGCCCGCAGGCGATGTAGTGCGGTGACAGGCCGCGGGCGCGGGCCAATTCCCACAGGCTGTGGCTGGAAAGCCCGAGCTTCAGGCCTGGCGTGCCGAGAATGTGCGCGCGCTCATCGGTCGTGAGCCCAGCCCAGTCTTCCTGGCCCAGATGCAGGGCCCTGGCATCTTGGTCCAGCGCGAGGCGCCAGTGGTCGTTGATCCAGATCTGGCAGCCGCTGCTGGTCGGGACGGCGCTCACCGCCGCGGCAATGAGCCGCCGGAGATCCACACCCGCCCCGGCCTTGATGCGCAGCTGCAGGTGGGCAAAGAGCCCGGTAGCGGCCAAGGCGGCCAGCTGCGCGGGATCGCTGCTGATGCCGTAAAGCCCCGGTTTGAAACGCGGCACGTTGTCAGGCGGCAGGGTGCCCTGCAGGACGCGCTGCCAGCGCGCCAGCGTGACGGTGCTGGGCGAGAGCTCGTCATCAAAGCCCATCACCGGCATGCTCTGCGCCTGTTCGATGAAACGCGCATCCGCGCGCACCGGCCCGGCGCCCGCGCCGGCCGCATGGCCCTCGTGCATGGCTTGCCAGACCAGGCGCTTGGCCAGCAGCAGCGCGTCGGGCATGGCAAAGCCGCGCGCCAGCGCGGCGGCGGCAGCGCTGGCAAAGCTGCAGCCGGTGCCATGGTTGTGCGGTGTGGACAGCCGCGGCAGGGCGAGCCAGCCTTGCACCGGCGTGTTGGGCAGGGCACGTGCCTGCACCCAATCCAGGGCCAGGGCCTCGGTACCGGCTGCGAGCCTGAGGTCGTCGCCTCCGGTGATGCAGACCTGCAGGCGCTGCGGGCCGAAGTGCTGCACCAGTGCGGCGGCAAGCTCAGGTGTGCTGGGCGCGTGCGCATCGTCCGGGCTTAAGCCCAGCAGGATCAATGCTTCGCGCCGATTGGGTGTAAGCAGATCGCAACGCGGAAGCAGCGTGCTGCGGTAGGCCTGCAGCAATGCCTCATCGCAGAACGCCGCGCCGCCAGCGCTGGCGCCCAGCACCGGGTCGACTACCAGCATGACGCTGCCATGGCGCGCGCGCAGCGCGTCGATGCAGTCGGCCACCGCCTGCACCGCGGCGACGCTGGCCAGCAAGCCGGTCTTCAACACCCGTGGCAGCAGGTCGCCGACGAGCGCGTCGAGCTGGGCCCGAATCTGCTCGCTCGGCAGCGCGAACACCGCCTGCACGCCGCGCGAGTTCTGTGCGGTGACCGCCGCCACGACCGGGCACAGATGAACCCCAAGCGCGGCGGCGGCGCGGGTGTCGGCGCTCAGCCCGGCGCCACCGCCGCCGTCGGTGCCGGCGATGCTCCAGACGATGGGCGGGGTCGGGTCTTGCGTCCAGTCGGGCAGCGATTCCAGCTCGGGATCGACGGTCTCGGCCCAGGGCGAGGGCAGGCTGGGATGCGGCCTCAGCATGTGCGGGTCCCTCATGGCTGGCCGAGTAGAAAGGGATGGCCGCCAACCGGCGTGCTGGCCACCGCGAAATCCTGCGGCGCCATCAGCCCGGCTCGCCAGGCGGCGCGGCCGGCCTGTACCGCTGCGCAGAAGGCACCGGCCATCGTTACCGGATCGCGGGCCTGCGCCACGGCCGAGTTCAAGAGCACCGCGTCGAAGCCCAGCTCCATCGCCTGTGCCGCATGCGAAGGCGCGCCGAGGCCGGCGTCGACCACCAGCACCGCCTCCGGCAGACGCTCGCGCAGCGTGCGCAGGCCGTGCAGATGCAGCAGTCCCTGGCCCGAGCCGATCGGCGCACCCCAGGGCATCAGCAGTGCGCAACCGGCATCATCCAGCAGGCGGCGGCACAGTACCAGGTCCTCGGTGCAGTAGGGGAACACGGTGAAGCCCTCGCGCACCAGCTGGCCGGCGGCATTCAGCAGCTCGAAGGGATCGGGCTGCAGCGTGTGCTCGTCGCCGACCACCTCGAGCTTGATCCAGTGTGTGCCGTAGAGCTCGCGCGCCATCTGCGCCAGCTGGATCGCCTCGCGCGCCGTGCGGCAGCCGGCGGTATTGGGCAGCAGGTGTGCGCCCTGGGCCTGGGCCACTGCCAGGGCCTGGGCGACGAAGCCGTTGTCGCCGCCTTGTGCCAGCGTGCGCTTGAGGCCGACGGTGATCAGTTGCGTGCCGGAGGCGCGTATCGATTCTGTCAGCACCTGCGGACTGGGGTAGCCGGCGCTTCCGAGGAAGAAGCGGCTGGCGAGGGCCACGCCGTCGATGATCAATGGGTCCTGTCTCATACGCTCAGCCTCCGACGATGGGTTTGAACAGCAGCACTTGATCGCCGTCGCTCAAGAGGGTCGCTGCTCTAGCGTCGCGCGCAACGAACTGCCCGTTCAGCGCGGTGGCCACGCTCTCGGGTGCGCACTGCAGCAGCGCAAGAAAATGGGCCAGGCTGCTGCCGGTCGGTAGGGAATGCGCCTGGTCTTCGAGGTGAATGGTGAGGGTGGTGGATGTGCTCATGGGGTTTCCAGGCTGGCCAGTTCGCTGGCGCTCAGCAGCTGCTGCACCAGCGCAGGGGCGAGCAGCCAGCCGTGGCGGTACAGGCCGTTCAGGCGCAGCAGGCCGGGCTCGGCCTGCGCGTGGGGCAGGTTGTCGGGCAGGGCGGGGCGCAGATTGCGGTCCAGCCGGGTGATGCGGGCTTCCGAGAGTTGCGGCAGCACGCTATGCGCAGCGGCCATCAGCTCGACGGCGCTTTGCAGGCTGACGGGGCTGCGGTCTTCGCTCTCGATCTCGCTGGCGCCCACCAACAGCTCATGCGCGCTGCGCGGCACCAGGTAGACACGGTGGCGCGGATGCAGCAGGCGCAGCGGCCGCTGCAGGCCGTGGCCGGGCAGCGTCAGGGCGACGATCTCGCCGCGTACGCCGCGCAGCGGCAGGGTCGGCCTTGCGCCCAAGCCGCGGGTGTCGATGGCCCAGTCCGCCGTGAGGCGCTGGCCGTCGGCCAGCGTCAGTAGGCCGGGCTGCACATCAAGCACCGGCTGCCGCCAGTGCCACTGCACCCCTGCGGCAGCGGCGTGCAGCGCGGCCATGGCCTGCACCGGATGGATCAGCCCCTCGCCGGGCAGCAGCCAGCCGCTCAGTCCGGGCGCCAGCGCGGGTTCCAGCGCGCGCAGGTCGGCGGCGTCCAGCGCCTGCGCGCCGGGCATGCGTGCCAGCGCACGCGCAGCCGCACCGCGGTCGCCGCCATGGGCCAGCAGCAGGCTGCCACCCCGCTGCAACGCGGGCCGGCTTGTATCGGGCAGCGCCGCGACGATGCCTGGCCACAGCGCCAGCGATTGCCAACCCAGCGCCGCCAGCCCGGCGCCGCCGGCTTCCTGTTCTGCTAGTGGGCTGAGCATGCCGGCAGCGGTGAAGGCCGCGGCGCCCTGGCCGTCGAACAGCGGCTCGGGGCCGTGGCCGACGTCGAACACCGACACCTGATGGCCGGCGCCTGCCAGCGACCAGGCGAACAGGCGACCGGCCAGGCCGGCGCCCGCAATCGCGATATGCGCCATGGGCCTGCTCCTCAAGCCTTCTTGATGGGGATGTAGAGCTCACCGCCTTGCGAGCGAAACTCCGCGCTCTTGGCCTGCATGCCCGCCTCGGCCTCCAGCTTGGCGCTGTAGTCGCGCACATCCTGCGTGATCTTCATCGAGCAGAACTTGGGCCCGCACATCGAGCAGAAATGCGCCACCTTGGCGCTGTCCTTGGGCAGGGTCTCGTCGTGGAACTCGCGTGCGGTGTCGGGGTCCAGGCCGAGGTTGAACTGGTCGGTCCAGCGGAACTCGAAGCGTGCCTTCGAGAGCGCATCGTCGCGGGCCCGCGCGCCCGGGTGGCCTTTGGCGACGTCGGCGGCGTGCGCGGCGATCTTGTAGGCCATCAGGCCGGTTTTCACATCGTCGCGGTCGGGCAGGCCCAGGTGCTCCTTGGGCGTGACGTAGCAAAGCATCGCGCAGCCGAACCAGCCGATCATTGCCGCGCCGATGCCGCTGGTGATGTGGTCATAGCCCGGCGCGATGTCGGTGGTCAGCGGGCCTAGTGTGTAGAAGGGCGCTTCGTCGCAGTGCTTCAGCTGCTCGGTCATATTGGCCTGGATCATGTGCATGGGCACATGGCCAGGGCCTTCGATCATGGTCTGCACATCGTGCTTCCACGCCACCTTGGTCAGCTCGCCCAGGGTGCGCAGCTCGGCGAACTGCGCCTCGTCGTTGGCATCGGCCAGCGAGCCCGGCCGCAGCCCGTCGCCCAGCGAGAAGCTCACGTCATAGGCCTTCATGATTTCGCAGATCTCTTCGAAGTGCGTGTATAGGAAGTTCTCCTGGTGGTGCGCGATGCACCACTTGGCCAGGATGGAGCCGCCGCGCGAGACGATGCCAGTGCGGCGCTTCACCGTCATCGGCACGAAGGGCAGACGCACACCGGCATGGATGGTGAAGTAGTCCACCCCCTGCTCGGCCTGCTCGATCAGCGTGTCGCGGAACAGCGCCCAGCTCAGGTCCTCGGCCACGCCGCCGACCTTCTCCAGCGCCTGGTAGATCGGCACGGTGCCGATGGGAACGGCACTGTTGCGCACGATCCAGTCGCGCGTGGTGTGGATGTTGCGGCCGGTGGAAAGGTCCATCACCGTGTCGGCACCCCAGCGCGTGGCCCAGACCATCTTCTCGACCTCTTCCTCGATCGAGGATGTCACCGCCGAGTTGCCGATATTGGCGTTGACTTTCACCAGGAAGTTGCGGCCGATGATCATCGGCTCCAGCTCGGTGTGGTTGATATTGGCCGGGATGATGGCGCGGCCGCGGGCGACTTCTTCGCGCACGAACTCGGGCGTGATCTGCTGCGGGATGCTGGCGCCGAAAGCATTGCCGCGCAGACGGGCCTCACGCTCAGCGTCCGCCTCATACTCGCGCATCCAGTCCAGGCGTTGGTTCTCGCGGATCGCGACGAACTCCATCTCCGGCGTCACGATGCCGCGCCGCGCGTAATGCAGCTGCGTGACGTTGAGCCCGGCCCTGGCACGGCGCGGTGTGCGCTGCAGGCCGGCGCTGATCTCATGCAGCTTCAGCTGCTGAGCCTGGTCGCGCAGACCGTCGTCGATCAGCTGGATGCTGCGGCCGGTGTAGGCCTCGCTGTCCTGGCGTGCTGCCACCCAGGATTCGCGCGGTGTGGGCAGGCCGCGGCTCACGTCGATGTGCGCGCTGGCATCAGTGTAGGGGCCTGATGCGTCATAGACGGTGATGCGTTCGCCATTGTTCAGCGCGATGGCGCGCATCGGCACGCGAATCTCAGGGTGCAGCGTGCCGGCCACATAGGTCTTGCTGGACGCGGGCAGCGGCGTGCGGCTGATGGCGGGGCTGGGCGGCAGCGCAGCGGCTTGCGGCGAGGCGGCGGGATCGAGGGTGAGGCGGTCGTTCATGGCAGCGGTCTCCAGGTTGGACCCCGGAGCCTGGCCATGAGACGGTCGGGCCGACGCGCCAAAGAGCAGGGAGGGCTCGGCCGCTGCGATCAGTGGCGGGCCTTGGACGCCGCTGCAGGGGAGAGAGTGGGCGTCGGCCACGGGGTGGCGTGCCGCAATCTCGGCCCTGGAGCTGGGTCCAGGGCCCGCCCCCAAGGCATTGGGAGCAGGCTCTTCTTACGCCGGTACAAACCGGATCAAGTTCAGCGGGACCATGGCTTCCACCACATCTCAGCCCGACGCGTTCTCTTCAGTTCAGCGAAAACGACGCAACAGGGCACCCCGGAGCAGGCCCGCAGTATAGGGGGCTTGAGCGAGCGGATGCGGGCTGCGCGTCCATGAAAGAATGTGTCGAACACTCAAGGTCGGCCGTCCCCGATACGCTCACAATCCAGCATGGTTGTCGTGACTGATCCGCAGCAATCTCTGACCGCGGCGCAAGCGGCGCTGGCGCAGGCTTTGCGCTGTCATGAGGTGTCGGATCACCAGGCTGGCCAGGCAGCAGCGCAGCAGGCGCTGGACCTTGCGCAGCAGGCCCAGGCGCCCGAGTTGCAAGCCCAGGCGGGCGCCGTGCTGGCCCTGCATCTGCATCGCAATGGCGAAGTTGAAGCTGCCTTGGCCCAGGGGCAGCAGGCGCTGAATCTCATGCCCGAGCACGGCGATGGCGGCCTGCGAGCCCGCTTGCTCAGCACCTTGGCGCTGTCCTGCGATCAACTGGAGCTGCCCGTTGATGCGCTGGACTACGCCCTGGCCGCGCTGGACTGTGCGCGTTCTGCGGGCGAGGTTGGTCCGGTGTGCATGGCTATGTGCCGGGTGGCAACCGCCTATGTGCGCATGGCTAATCCTGCACGTGCCGACACCTTTGCGCAGCAAGCCTTGGAGCTGGCCCGCCTGCACCGTGATGAGGAGCAGATGTTCCGTGCGCTTAACACTCTGGTCGACAGCAAGCTGGAGCAAGGGGATGCGCTGGCACAGAACGGTGAGCAGGAGCCTGCTCGCCAGTGCTTTGTTCAGGCCCTGGCCTTGGCGGATGAGGCGCTGACTTTGGGGGGGCGTTCAGGTGAGCTCTATCGCGCCAATGTCGGGCGCATCAATCACGCGGTGGTGTTGCTCAAGCTGGGCCGAGCCGAACAGGCGCTGGCTGGATTTGATCAGGCCTTGGCCGTCGCGCAGGCTCATGGTTTTGAGCTGATGACGTCGGCCCTGTTCGACATGCGGGCACAAGCCTTGATGCAGCTGAATCGCCTGCCTGAAGCTATCGAGCTGATGGAGCAAGCCCTGACCCTCATCGACGTGAACGAGGACCCGGGCGCCTTCGAGCAGCTGCACGAACACCTCTATGAAGCGCACAAGCTCCAGGGCGATCTGGCCCAGGCGCTGCTGCATCATGAGCGTCTGCGCGAGTTGGAGCGGCAGCGCTTTAGCCAGCGTGAGAGCACCCACCTGCGCGTCCTGTTGACCAAGGCCGAGTTGGAGCGCTCACGGCTGACCGCCGAGCGGGCCGAGATGGAGGCACAGATCCAGCGGCTGCGTGCCTTCGAGCTGCAAGTGGAGCGCGACGCACTGGCCGCGCAGGCCCACGAGTTGGGCCGCCATGCGGCCGAAGACGCGCTGACCGGCCTGCCCAATCGCCGCGCCATGGATTTGCAGCTGGCCACGCTGTTTGCGCTGGACGAAGATCAGGCCAGCGCCGCGCCCTGGTCTTTGGCCGTCCTGGACCTGGATTACTTCAAGCACATCAATGACCGCTTTGGTCACGCCGTGGGTGACGATGTCCTGCGCGCGGTCGGTTCCCTCCTCAGCCACGGACTGCGCCCACCCGATGTGGTGGGACGCATGGGCGGCGAAGAGTTCCTGATCCTGCTGCGCAACACGCCACTGGAGCAGGCCCTGCCGGTGTGCGAACGCCTGCGCCAGCTGATCGAATCACACGATTGGGCTGCCCTGGCGCCGGAGGTCGGCGGCCTGAAGTTGCGGGTGACCGCCAGCCTGGGCGTGTGCCGCGTGATGCCCGGTGAAGACATGCGCAGCGCCTTGGAGCGTGCTGACAACGCGATGTACCGGGCCAAGCAGTCGGGGCGCAACCGGGTGGTGGCCCAGGCGTGATGCTGAGGGCTTGAAGGCGCAGGCGGCCGCAGCCGCTACCCCTTTTCGCGAAACCGCTGGGTCAACGGGCTAACTGACAGGGTGGCTGGCGACCGGAGCGCTGGCCAGCGCTGCGGCCAGTGCCTCGATGAACAGCCGTGTGCGCAGCGGCATCAGCCGGCGCTCCGGAAACACGGCCCAGCAGGCGGCTGGCGCGAGGCACCATTCGGGAAGCACGCGCAGCAGCTCACCGCGCTCCACATAAGGACGGGCGAACAGATCGCCGACGGCGGTCACACCCACACCGGCGCAGGCCAGGCGCAGCAAGGTCTCGGGCGAGTTGACCAGCGTGCGCCGCGCCGGCATGCCTTGCCAGCGCTGTTGCGCGTCGCCGTCACCTCGGCTCAGGCTCCAGGCCATGGGCTCGCCGGAGCGTGAAAGGATCATCAAGGCGTGAAGCTTCAGCAGGTCGGCCGCCTGGGCCGGCTGCCCCTGAGCCTGCAGATAGGCGGGGGCCGCGTACAGACCACTGGTGAAGGTGGCCAGTCGCCGCGCAGCCAGCTGGCTGTCCTCGGGGAGATCGCCCATGCGGATCGCGAGGTCGAAGCCCTCGGCGATCAGGTCGACGCGGCGCGGTGACAGATCCAGCTCCAGTGCCACTTCCGGGTAGGCCGTCACAAAGGCCGCCATGGCCGGCGCCAGCAGCTGGTTGGCCAGGTCGCCGGGCATCGAGACGCGCAGCCGCCCGGTGGGTCTCTGCCGGCGGTGCTGGGCCAGGGCCAGCGCGTTGTCCACCTCGGTAGCCAGGGCGCGCGCATGTTCCAGCATGCCCTGGCCGAACTCGGTCAGCGCCAGGCTTCGGGTGCTGCGATGCAGCAGCTTTTCGCCCAGGCGCTGCTCCAGCGCGGCGATGCGGCGCGAGACGGTGGACTTGGGCCAGTGCACGCGCTCCGCGGCGCGGCTGAAGCTGCCCGCCTCCACCACACGGGCGAACAGCAAGAGATCGTCGGCATCCGGGTTCATGGCCACGATTGTGCTGCTGATGGAACAGTGAAGTCCAATTTTAGGGCTTCTGTTGAGGAATGCAGCTCAATACAGTGTGCCTATCGGCCCAGCGCCGCCCCAACCGACAGGAGCAAGACCATGAGCACCACGACCCGCCAGATTCTGCAGATCAACGCCAGCAGCCGCCGTGTCCAGGACGGCCAGGGCTCCTACTCCAGCCGGCTGGCCAGCGAGCTGGCGCAGGCGCTGCTGCAGCGCCAGTCCGGCGCCACGCTGAGCGTGCGTGAGTTGGGGCTGAACCCGCATCCGGCGCTGGATGAAGCCGCACTGGGCGCCCTGTTCACGCCGGCCGAGAAGCGCAGTGCCGAGCAGGCGGCCCGCGTCGCCGCCGACAACGCGCTGATCGACGAGCTGCAGGCCAGCGATGTGATCGTGATCGCCACGCCGATGATCAACTTCGGCGTGCCCAGCCAGCTGAAGAACTGGATCGACGCGGTGGCCCGCGCCGGCAGTACCTTCCGCTATACCGCCACCGGCCCGGAAGGCCTGGTCAAGGGCAAGCAGGTCTATGTGGTCATCGCCTCAGGCGGCGTGCACCGCGGCCAATCCACCGACGGCATCACGCCCTATCTGCGCACGGTGCTGGGCTTCCTGGGCATGACGGCGGTCGAGTTCATTTATGCCGAAGGCCTGGCCATGGGGCCTGAGGCCGAAGCCGCCGGCGTCGCCAGCGCCCGCCAGCAGATTGCCGCGCTGGTCGGCGAGGCAGCAGCGCTCGCCCAATAATCCCGGCTTCGCCTTCACCACTCCCTCTTTCGTCCCCGACCGGAGCACGCTATGAGCCTTGCCACCCCGCACGACAGCCTCGCCACGACCCAGCCGGTGCTGCGACCGCGCGCGGTTGAACGCCTGGTGTCCGGCCAGGCCACCAGCGATGGCGCGGGCGTCAAGCTGACGCGCGTGCTGACGAATGATCTGCAGCGCCGGCTCGATCCCTTCCTGATGCTGGATGCTTTCGGCTCGGACAAGGCTGACGATTACATCGCCGGCTTTCCCGACCATCCGCACCGCGGCTTCGAGACGGTCACCTACATGCTTGAAGGCCGTATGCGCCACCGCGACTCGGCCGGCAACGAAGGCCTGCTGGGCAATGGCGGCGTGCAGTGGATGACCGCCGGCCGTGGCGTGATCCACAGCGAGCTGCCCGAGCAGGAAGACGGCCGCATGGAAGGCTTCCAGTTGTGGCTGAACCTGCCGGCCAAGGACAAGCTGTGTCCGCCCTGGTATCGCGACATTCCGAGCGCGCAGATTCCCGAGTTCGAGCGCCAGGGCGTCACCGTGCGCGTGATCGCCGGCAGCAGCCACGGCGTGGCCGGCGCGATGCAGCGCGAGGCCACTGCGCCGTTGTATCTGGACCTGCATCTGGCCCCTGGCGCGCAGTTCGAGCAGGTGCTGCCGGAAGGCCACAACGCCTTTGTCTATGTGTATCGCGGCAGCCTGAAGCTTGAAGGCGGCTGCACCGTGCCGCAGCAGCGCATGGCGATCTTCGCCAACACGCCGGGCAGCGACGGCGTACGCCTGCAGGCCGGTGAGGCGCCGACGCGGGCCATCCTGATCGCCGGCCGGCCGCTGAAGGAACCGATCGCGCAGTACGGCCCCTTCGTGATGAACACCCGCGAAGAGTTGATGCAGGCGGTGCACGATTTCCAAAACGGGCAGCTGGCCTGAGTCTGACCTGCGTCAAGCCAGCTTGGTTTGCGTCACTCGTGCATGGGATACCGCCACTTTTCGCTTGATGAGGCGCGTGGGCTGGCCTTAGCCTGCAGGCATGACCACGCCACGCAGCTATCCGCACGACACCATTCCCGCCGCGCTGGACGCGCTGAGCGAGCGCCCCGCCGCCTTGCGGCCGGCGCCTGTGGCTGTCGATCTTGATGGCGTCTGGAACGCCCTGCGCAGCCAGCCCGAGCAACATGCGCCACATCTCGGCGATGCACTGATCGAAGCGGGCCTGCTGGGCGCAGCGCAGCTGCAAACCGCCTTGCGGCGCCAGGCCGCAATGGGCCAACATGTGCCGATCGGTGAACTGCTAGTGCAGCTCGGCCTGATCAGCCCGGCCCAGCTTCGCATGACCCTGGCCGCCTGGCTGGGCGTGCCCACCGTCGACCTGGCCCATGCCCGGCCCGAGCCGCAGGCGCTGGACCGCGTGCCGCGCGCGCTGGCGCAGCGCGAATCTGTGCTGCCGCTGATGGTGCGCGAGGACATGCTGGTGGTGGTGGTCTCCGACCCCTGGGATCAGCGCCTGCTGGACGTGCTGCGCTTCGTCACCGAGCTGCGCATACGCCCGGTGCTGGCCGCGCCGGGTACCTTGACGCCGGCGATTGCCCAGGCCTACCAGATCAAGCTGGATGCCCAGGGCGGCAGCCCCGCGCCGAGCAGCGGTCCGGGCCTGCCGATGCAGGCACAGAGCATTCGCGAGCTGGCCCAGGAACTGGGCGAGGGCGATGCCGCCAGTGCCGAGGCGGATGCCGGCGCTGTCTCGGAGTCCGACAACGCGCTGGTGCGCCTGGTCAATCGCCTGATCGCGGATGCGGTCGAGCTGCGCGCTTCCGACATCCACATCGAGACCTTCGAGGCGCCCAAGCCGGTGCGTGTGCGCATGCGCGTCGATGGCGATCTGGTGCGCTATCTGGAACTGCCGGCGCGCGTGCGCTTTGCCGTGGTGGCGCGGCTGAAGATCATGGCCGATCTCGACATCTCCGAGCACCGTCGGCCGCAGGACGGCAAGATCGACTTCAGCCGCTTCGGTGGCGCGCCGCTGGAGCTGCGCATGGTCACCGTGCCGACCAGCGGCGGGCTGGAGGACGTGGTGCTGCGCCTGCTGGGCGGCATGCGGCCGCTGCCGCTGGATGGCATCGGTCTGTCGGACGCCAATCTGGAGGGTTTGCGCCGCATGATGGCCAAGCCCTATGGCCTGCTGCTGATCTGCGGCCCGACCGGTTGCGGCAAGACCACCACGCTGCACTCGGTGATGCGCGAGTTGAACGAGGACAAGCGCAAGATCTGGACTGCCGAGGACCCGATCGAGATCACGCAGGATGGTCTGCGCCAGGTGCAGATGAATCCGCGCATCGGCTGGACTTTCGCGGCAGCGATGCGCACCTTTCTGCGCGCCGATCCGGATGTCATCATGATCGGCGAGATGCGCGACGAGGAGACCGCACGCATCGCGGTAGAGGCCTCGCTGACCGGCCATCTGGTGATGTCCACGCTGCACACCAACTCGGCGCCCGAGAGCGTCACGCGCCTGCTCGAAATCGGGCTGGACCCCTTCATGTTCTCGGACTCCTTGCTGGCCGTGCTGGCGCAGCGCTTGGTGCGGCGCCTGTGCCTGGACTGCCGCGTGCCCGAGCCGCTGGACGAGCGCGCCACGCGTTCGCTGCTGCGCCTGTATCTGCAGTCGGGCAGCGGCGCCTCCGATCACAGCGAGGAGACGCTGTTGGCGAACTGGCATCAGCATTGCGCGGTCGATGGCCAGTTACGCCAGTACCGCCGCAATGGCTGCGATGCCTGCGGCGGCACGGGCTACAAGGGCCGCCTGGGCATCCACGAACTGGTGATCGCCGATGAGGCGCTGCGCGAGCTGATCCGGCGCCGCGCGCCAGCCAGCGAGATGTTCGTCGCCGCGCAGCGTAGTGGCATGAGCACGCTGCGCCAGGACGGCATCGCCAAGCTGCTGGCGGGCCTGACCGATCTGACCGAGGTGCTGGCGGCGACCGGGCAGTAAAGCCAGCATCCACGCTGATCCGACAGGTGGACTGTGCCACGTGGCCTACTGCCATGACGGTGTCTGCAGAGCCTGGGCAGACTGCGGAGCCCCCCACTGCGAAAGGCTGTTCCATGTTTGCTGCTGTCAGCGCTCCGAGCGACTTTGATTTCATCATCGGGAACTGGACGGTTCAGCATCGCCGCTTGAGGCGACGCCTGGCCGGGTGCGCTGAATGGGACGAGTTTCAAGGCGGCAGCTGCACGCGCAAGGTGCTGGGCGGCTTCGGCAACCTCGAAGACAACCTGCTGGCGCTTCCTGAGGGTGCCTACCGCGCGCTGGCGCTGCGCTCGTACGACACAGCCAGCCGGCAGTGGGCCATCTGGTGGCTCGACGGCCGCAGCCCGCATGCGCTGGATGTGCCTGTCGTCGGAGGTTTCGTCGACGGGGTCGGTCGCTTCTATGCCGATGACTGCTTGAACGGTCAGGCGATCCGGGTGCGCTTTTTGTGGATGCAGCCCGCCCCGGCGAGGCCGCGCTGGGAGCAGGCTTTCTCTGCCGATGGCGGCAAGAGCTGGGAAACCAACTGGATCATGGATTTCAGCGCCCTGCCGGCTGAAGCCCGCGGTTCTGCAAGCTGAGTTCACGGCGACCGCCGTTCACTGAGTCCTTGCTAAGGCGGTGTCCGCGAGCCCGTCGAGTATGGGGCAGTCCGGGCGCTCGTCGCCGCGGCAGCAACTGACCAGCTGTTCCAGCGCCAGCTTCATCGCCTGCATCTCGGCCAGGCGGCGCTCAAGGTCGGCGATATGCGATTTGGCGATGCGCTTGACCTCGCTGCTGGCGCGGCGCCGGTCTTGCCAAAGCGCCAGCAGCTCGGAGATCTCGGCTATCGAGAAGCCCAGGTCGCGGGCGCGCCGGATGAAGCGTAGCGTGTGCACATCGCTATCCGAATAGAGCCGGTAGCCGGCTTCGGTGCGCGCTACCTTGGGCAGCAGGCCCAGCGATTCGTAATGCCGCAGCATCTTGGCGGATACGCCCGAGCGTGCGGCGGCGTCGCCGATGGTGATGTGGCTCATGGCTTTGCCTTCGCGGTCCAGCGCTTGAGCAGCAACGCATTGCTGACCACCGACACGCTGGAGAAAGCCATCGCTGCACCAGCAATCACCGGGTTCAGATAGCCGAGCGCGGCCAGCGGAATGCCAACAACGTTGTATGCAAAGGCCCAGAACAGGTTCTGCCGGATCTTGGCCAGCGTGCGCCGCGACAGCTCGATGGCTTGCGCCACCAGCGCCGGGTCACCTCGCATCAAGGTGATGCCGGCCGCATGCATGGCCACATCGGTGCCGGTGGACATGGCCAGCCCCACATCGGCTGCAGCCAGTGCGGGCGCATCGTTGATGCCGTCGCCGACCATGGCCACGCGCTGCGTGCCTCCGGCCTTGAGCTCGCTGATGATGCGGGCCTTGTCCTCGGGCAGCACCTCGGCGCGCACCTCGTCGAGGCCGAGTGCCCGGCCCACCGCCTCGGCGCTGCCGCGGTTGTCGCCGCTGAGCATCACGGTGCGCAGGCCCAGGGCCTTGAGGGCCTGGATGGCGGCGGCCGCAGTGGGCTTGAGCGGGTCGCCAAAAGCCAGCAGGCCCAGTAGGCGCGGAGCAGGCGTCAGCGTGGCCAGCCAGGACACGGTGCGGCCCTCAAGCTGCAACTGGCTGGCGTTGGCCTGCAGGGCCGCGCAGTCCACGCTCAGCTCCTGCATCAGGCGCGAGCTGCCCAGGCGCAGCTTCGCGCCGTCGACGCTGGCGGCCACGCCGCGTCCGGCGATGGCACGCAAGGCGCTGGCGGCCGGCACCTCGAGCCCGCGTGTGCTGGCCGCCGCGCCGACTGCGCGCGCCAGCGGGTGCTCGCTGCCTGCCTGCAAGGCCGCAGCCAGCGCCAGCACCTGGGGCTCGTCCTCGCCGGGCGCGGCCTGCAGGGCCACCAGCTCCGGCTTGCCGGCGGTCAGCGTGCCGGTCTTGTCAAAGGCCACGATGCTCAGATGCGCGGCCAGCTCCAGCGCCTGCGCGTCCTTGATCAGCATGCCGTGCCGCGCGGCCACGCCGGTGCCGGCCATGATGGCGGTGGGCGTGGCCAGGCCCAGCGCGCAGGGGCACGCGATCACCAGCACCGCCACCGCGTTCAGCAGCGCCTGCTCCCAGTTGCCGTTCGCCAGGCCCCAGCCCAGCAGCGTGACCGCGGCGATGCCCGCCACCACTGGCACGAAGACGGCGCTGACCTGATCGACCAGGCGCTGGATCGGTGCTTTGCCGGCCTGGGCCGACTCGACCAGGCGCACGATGCGCGACAGCGTCGACTCCGCGCCCAGCGCCGTGACGCGCAGCTGCATCAGCCCCTCGCCATTGACGGCGCCGCCTACCACCTTGTCGCCGACATGCTTGGCCACAGGCAGGCTCTCGCCGGTGATGAGCGATTCGTCCACCTGGCTGTCGCCTTCAATCAGCTCGCCATCCACCGGGATGCGCTCGCCCGGGCGCACCAGCACCGTGTCGCCCAGCACCAGCTGGGCCAGCGGCAGCTCCAGCTCCTGCCCGTCACGGCGCACCCGCGCGGTTTCCGGTCGCAGTGCCTTGAGCGCGCGGATCGCTTCGGTGGTCTGGCGCTTGGCGCGCGCCTCCAGCCATTTACCCAGCAGCACCAGTGTGATGACGACCGCGGCCGATTCGAAATACAGCGCATGCGCATGGCTGCCGTGCCGCAGCAGCTGATACAGGCTCAGGCCGAAGGCGGCGCTGGTGCCCAGCGCCACCAGCAGGTCCATATTGCCGGCGCCGGCGCGCAGCGCGGCCCAGCCGGCCTTGTAGAAGCGCGCGCCCAGCCAGAACTGCACCGGTAGCGTCAGGGCCAACTGCCACCAGCCATCGATCATCCAGTGGCGGCCGACCAGCAGGCCCAGCATGGGCAGCACCATTGGCGCCGACAGCCCGGCGGCAATCAGCACCGGCCAGCCGCTGTGCTGCCAATCCGGCTTGGCGCGCGGCGCGTCACCGGCCAGGCTGGCCTGGTAGCCGGCGCGCGTTACGGCCGCAATCAAGGTCGCTGGCTCCACGTCCGCCAGAGCGTCGACGCTGGCACTCTCGGTGGCCAGATTGACCGCAGCCTTCAAAACGCCGGGCACTTTCAGCAAGGCCTTCTCGACCCGGCCGACGCAGGAGGCGCAGGTCATGCCGCTGATCTGGAGCGTCAGCTGCTGCTCTCGCAGGCTGTAGCCGGCCTTGACGACCGCCTCGCGCAGGGCCGGCATGCCGGTCTTGGCATCGGTCTGCACGCGGGCGGTCTCTGTGGCCAGATTGACCTCGGCCTGCTGCACGCCGACCACGTTCTTCAGGGCCTTTTCGACCCGGCCGACGCAGGAGGCGCAAGTCATGCCTGCAATGGGCAGGTTCCATGTGAGGGTGTTCATGGCGGCAGTCTGAAGCTTTCCATGATGGTAAGGTCAAGCCCGCCTGTCACCTGAGCTGTCACTTGACCTTGCCATGGTGGCAAGCTTCAGACTCTGGGCTCTTTTCGTTACTTGTGCGAGTACCGCCATGCATGAATTTCATCTTCCCGACATGAGCTGCGGCCACTGCGTCGGCGCCATCACCCAGGCCGTCAAGGCGGCGGACGCGCAGGCCGAGCTTGATTTCAAGCTGGCCCAGCATGAGGTCAGCATCCGCAGCCAGCTGGGCCGCGAGCAGCTCAGTGAAGTGCTGAGCGAGGCGGGCTATCCACCGGCCGCAGCGGCGGCCTGAGGAGGCTTCACTCCAGTGCTGATGAAACCTGGCTGATTGGCGCCGTGCGCGGAAGCCGCAGCGTGAACGCCGCGCCGCCCTGGGCGGACGCGCCGGCTTCGATGCTGCCGCCCAGCAGGCCCTTGACCAGGCTGAAGCAGATGTGCAGGCCCAGGCCTGAGCCGCCCTGGCCCAGGCGCGTGGTGAAGAAGGGGTCGAAGATGCGCAGCAGGTTCTCGGGCGGAATGCCGCTGCCGTCGTCACTGACGCACATCAGCAGATGCTCAGGGCCGTCCGGCCTTGCGCTCACCGTGATGTGACCCTGGCTGTGCCCCTCGAAGGCGTGCAGCAGCGCGTTGTTGATCAGATTGATCAAGACCTGGCCCAGCGGCCCAGGGAAGCTGTCCAGCTGCAGCGGCTCCGGGATGTCGACGACGACCTCATGCGAGCTTCGGCGCAAGGCGGGACTCAGCGTCAACAGCACCTCGTCGACGCCGGTGCGCAGATCGAAGCTGCGGCGCTGGTAGCTCGACTGGTCCACCGCCAGTTGCTTGAAGCCATTGATCAGCTCGACCGCCCGGCTCAAGTTGCTCATCAGCATGCGCGAAATCTCGGCCACCGTCTGGGCGTAATGCTCTAGCGTCGACCGCGTCAGCTTCTGCGTGCGTTTCAGATCGAATTCGGCCGACAGCTGCTCCAGCGTGCTGCTGGTCAGCAAGGCATTGCCGATCGGCGTATTGAGCTCGTGCGCCACGCCTGCCACCAGGGCGCCCAGCGATGACAGGCGCTGCGTGCGCACCAGCTCGTCCTGTGCGCGCTGCACCACCTCCAGCGCGTCGGCCAGTTCGCGGGTGCGCAGCGCCACGCGCTCTTCCAGCGTCGCATTCAGTTCCCTGAGCGCCTGTTCTGCGCGCCGGTGCTCGGTGATGTCGCGGGCCACCCAGATGCTCAGATGGCGGCTGGACGACTGCCATTGCCGCGCCGAAACCTCGAAATTCAGGATCGAGCCGTCAGCGCGCCGCATGTCCAGCTGCTCGCCATCCACCTGGCCGTTCTGGCCGAAGCGCCGGCCCATCGCCGCCACCGCATTCATGTCGACCCACAGGTTCAGGTCGCGCGAGGTCTTGCCGATCACCTGCTGCTTGGTGTAGCCCATCTTGGATGCCCAGGCGCGATTGATGTCGATGAACTCGCCGGTCTTGGCATCGCTGATCAGCAGCGTCTCAGGCACCACATCGAACAGCTGCAGCGCCACGGCCTCGCTGTCGCGCAAGGTCTGCTCCAGTTCGCGCTGGGCCTGGATGTCCTGCATGGACAGCACGGCCCAGTCGCGCCGGCGGCTGAGCACGCGGCGGGCGCAAATCCGGAACCAGCGCTGCTCGCTATCGCCTACCCGCAGCTGGGCGTCCAGCGCGGTTTCCGAGCCGGCAGAGGTCAGCGCGGCGATCAGGCGCGCCCGGTCCTGCGGGTCGATCCACAGGTTCAGTTCTTGCCCATTGCGCCCGACAGCCTGCCCGGCGCTCAGACCGAACTGCTGGTACCACTGTGGGTTGGCATCGACCAGGCGGTAGCCTTGCAGCGGATCCACCAGGGCCATCGCAACCGGAGAGGCGTCAAAGACCCAGGCCATGTGCTCGCGGGCGCCGCGGCGGCGCAGGCAAAGCCAGAGCGCCGCGGCGACAAGCGAGGCAGCCGCGGCGATCAGCGCCAACAAGGTCGACAAGGTCATGGATCAGGTGTGGGTCGGGTGCCGCTGCAATTTAGCAGATGCCTGCCCGCCCGGCCTGATCCGGAAGCAGGCGGCTGCCGCGCTATTCAGCCTTTGCCGGGAGGCTTGGGCGCCGCCTTGCCCTTGACGGGTGCGGGCTCCGGCTTGACCGGTCGCGGAGGCGGGGCCGGCTTGGCTGTGACCTTGATGATGAAGTTGGCTTCGCGGTCGGCGGTCGGCGGGTGCGTGCGTGCATAGCCTTGCTCGTTGCCACCGCTGGCCGCCATGCTGTCGCGGAACTCATTCCAGGCCAGCGTCGGGTTCTGTCCGGCCGCCTTCAGCCAGTGGGCGGCGCAGGCATCGGCCTCAAGCTCCTGCTCGCTGGAGAAGTTCAGCTGCAACTCGCGCGCGAAGCTGATCAGCTGCGGCACCACGGTGATCGTGAACCAGCCGTCGCGGATCGGGTCGAAGCTGGCTCCGCGCTGCGCCCGCTGCAGCAACTTCTTGGCCAGCTCCCAGCCATCGCGGCTGGACAGCAGCTCGAACTGCATGCGCTTGACCGCATGGCGCTTGTAGACATGCGCCAGCTCATGCGCCAGCAGCAGATCGGCGCCGGCCGGCCGCTCGGACATGGTCTGCAACATATTGCGCGAGACCTGAATCAGGCCGCCGAACTTGGCGAAGGCGCCATCCGCTAGCTCTGGATTCATGCGCAGCTTGGCCTCGGCCGGGAAGTCGGTGGTCAGCGCGCGGAACTTGTCGAGCTGCGCCTGCACTTCCTTGAAGGCGTCTTGCTCGACCGGGGTCAGCGCGTCATCGCCGCGAGGGCTGACTAGATCGAAGGCGCTGCCCAGCTTGCTTTCCAGCTCAACCGGCAGCCAGACCGTGGTTTGCGCGACATAACGCAGCATCTCGCGGTCTTCGGGGCTGAGGTTGTCGTACTTGAAGTCCGAGGCCAGCAGGCGCTCCAGCCGCAGTGTGGCTTCGCTGCCGCCGTATTCGATCAGTTTCTCGGCGATGTTGAACTTCTCCTGCGGCCGCTTGCACTGGCGGTCGGGTGCCAGTTCGCTCTCGATCTTGGCCTTGCGCGCTGCGGCCTCGGGCGATTTCGAGTTGGCGGTCGCCAGCGTGTTGAGCGGCGCGCTGGCTGCCGCCTCAGCGGGCTTGGGCGGCAGGCCGGCTGCGGTCGGCGCCAGATTCTTCAGCAGTTCCAGGAACTGGGCCTGCGCGGGCAGGGCCAGCAACAGGCCGGCAGCCAGCAGGGCAGCGGCGCGGCGGGTCGGGGTGGGCTTCATGGTGCGCGAGTCCTCAGTTCGGATTGCAGGGCGTCCCAGAACAGCTGGTTCTCGGCCAGCGTGTCATACCAGGCGAGCGCCTCGTCCATGCCCTGCTGCTGGACGCGCTGCTGCGCGCGCTGGCGCAGGCGTTGGACCATTGCGGATGACAGCAGCGAGAACTCGCCGCTGGCCAGCGCGCGGCCGTCGCCATCGAGCAGCCGGTACTGGTACAGGCCGCCGGGCTGCAACGTGCCGCCGCCCAGCACGGCGCGGCCCTCCTCGAAGCGCAGGCTCAGCTCGGCGCGGTAGCCCGGCAAGGGCGTGCCACGGGCGAGGCGCAGATGCAGGCTGGCGTTGAGATCGGCCTGGGTCAGTAGCATCAGCTGCTCGGCGTCGTTGGGCAGCACCGAGCCACAGGGCAGGCCCAGCTCGCAGGGCTTGCCTTCGCCGGCCGGGCGGCTCTCGCGGTTGTCGATGCCATGGCCGCCCACCGCCGCCTGCTTGGCCGCCATCGCCGTCTGCAGGCAGGCAGCGCTGAGCACCGAGCAGGGTTGGTCGGGCGGGTATTTGCTGAACAGCTCGGCCAAGCTGCGCCCGGACTCCTGCGGCGGTGGCGCGAACCAGCGGTTCTTGTGCATGTAGCGCAGCTCCACCGCCCCGGCGCTGACTTGCAGCTTCTCGCATTGGCGGGCCAGCAGCCACTGGCTGGGCCTGAGGGGCTCGTTTGCCGCCGGTGTCACCGCGCAGCCGGCCTGCTGGCAGGACAGCTTGCAGTCGACCGCCTGTGCGGCGCCAGAAGCCCACAGGCCCGACAGCAACAGGATCAGTGTGGGCAGGCGCGGGATCAGTCGTGTCATGCAGGCTCCTCGTCAATCTCAGTGGCTGGAATTGATCGCCAGCGCCACCACGCCGGCCAGCATCAGCGCCCAGTAGCCGAACAGGCGCAGGCGCGCATCAAGCGCTGAATCAAGTGGTGCTGCGGCCTGCAGGAAGACACGGGCCAGCAGACTGCGACGAGGCCCCGGCGAGTGGCGGTCGTGCTGCGCGCCGCTCGACCAGCCCTCCAGGAAGGCGTGCAGGCCCATGCCCAGCACCACATACATCGGGTTGAACCACAGCGGCTGCGCGGACCGGCTCATCAGCCAGCTGGCCAGCACCACGCCGAGCCAGCTGAACAGCAGCGCCAGCGCCACGCTGCTGGCGGCCAGCAGCAGCCGGGTCAGTCCCGGCAGGTGGTGGTGCAGGGCGCCAAGCAGATAGACATGGATCATGCAGGCCAGCAGCACGAAGCCCGCGCCTAGCACCAGGTCGGCCAGTGCGCCCTGCCAGCTGGCTTCCTTTAGCGGCTGCTGCAGGCTCAGGGTCTGCAGCGCATGCAATGTGGCACCGCCCACCGGCCGCGCCAAGGCGCCGGGCGTGGCGAAGCGGTCGTTGCCAGCGCCGCCGTCGACACTGAGCATCAGGATTGGGGCTTGCAGGCGGTGCTCGCGCAGCTGCGCCTGCAGCTGCTCTGTCCAGCGGCCCTCGCCGTCCCAGCTCAGCGGCGTGAAGCGCAGCGCTTCGCTGTACAGCAGCGGCCAATTGAAATACGCCCGCTCATAGCGCGCTTCGAGCTGGTGCACGGCATAGCCGGGCGCGTCGGCCGGGTTCATGCGGTCTTCGGCCAGTTGGCTCGGGCCGGCCTTGGCCTCGGCGCACAGGTGCGTCAGGCTGCGCTGCACGTCGGGCTGCAGCTTCCCGGGCGTTGCGGCGAGATGGGCTAGCAAGCCCAGCGTAGGGAAGAGCGGGGAAAGACCACCAGCCTGCTTGGCCTGGGTCAGGTAGTACAGCGGGCCTTCATGCTCGCGCTGCATCAGGCGCGAGGAGGCGAAGTACAGGCCGTGCGGTTGGGCGGGAGTGTCGCTGCCGGCCACGCTGCCATCAGCAAGGCTGCAGCCGGCGGCCATCATGAATGTGTTGCGAGCCAGACGCTCTTCGTCCGTGCCGCGGTCCAGTGCGATGACCACAACCGCGACGTGCTGGCGCAGTGCTTTCAGGGCGCCGAGCATCGCGGGAAGTGCGCTGGCATCGTCCTTGGTCAGCGGGGCAAGATCCACGTCGATGGCTAGCACCCGGGGCTTGGCACCCGCAGCGATGCAGCGCTCGCCGTCGCCGAGGCATTGCGCCAGCTGCTGCAGCAGCTCGGCCATCGCCCGGCGGTCGATCGGCCGCACACCGTCCAGGCGGCGTATCGTGGCGGCATCCACATTGCCGGCCTCCAGGGCCAGCATCCTCAGATCGGCGCCGATCTCCAGCTGCTGCACCGCCAGCAGGTCGCGCGTGGCGGCGGGGCGCTCCTCTGTTGACTCGTGCTGCAGCAGGCGGCTGACGACGGCGCTGGTGAAGCGGTGGTCGAAGCTCGCCAGCACATCCAGGTGCATCGCATGCAGCAGCTGCGTGACAGCGGTCAGCACCAGTGCCATGCGCAGCCCGCGCAGAAGCAGCTCCAGAAAACCCGGCTCGGCGCCGTGCGTTGGCGCCGTGTTGGCGGAAATCGCGGACATGGCCCTCCCTGCAGGCGCTCGTTCATCGGTCCTTGGCGCAAGCATGAAGCAAGCGGGGGTTCCGGGCATCAGGTCTTCCCGCAGGGGCGGACTCCCAAAGTTAGGGGGCACGACCCTGGTGCTGTGCCGGAACGGGACGTCAAGAGAGGGTCACAAATGAGCCGCGTGACGACCAAAAAAAGGAAAAGGCCCCGGCCGTGCAACACGACCAGGGCCCGCAGGCGGAGCGTTCTGCACCGGGTCAGGCGGTTTTCTTCAGCCCCGCCGCGTCTATCGGCAGCGTGCGAACCCGCACGCCGGTCGCGGCGAAGAGGGCATTGCAGACCGCCGGTGCGATCGGCGGGGTGCCGGGCTCGCCGATGCCGCCGGGTGCTTCCTGGCTGGCGATGATCTCCACCTCCACCTTGGGCATCTCGTTGATGCGCAGCACCGGGTAGTCGTGGAAGTTGCCCTGCTCGACGCGGCCGTCCTTATGGCTGATGCGCCCATACAGGGCCGCCGTCAGGCCGTAGACGATGCCGCCTTCGATCTGGCGGGCGATGGTCAGCGGGTTGACCGTCTGGCCGCAGTCAACTGCTGCGACCACCTTGTGCACGCGCGGCGTGCCGTCGGCGGCCACCGAGACCTCGGCCACTTCGGCGACGATGCTGCCGAAGCTCTCGGCCAGTGCGATGCCATGGTGACGCCCCTTGGGCAGCGGCTTGCCCCAGCCGGCCTTGGCCGCGGCGGCCTGCAGTACGGCGCGGTGGCGCGGCTTGTCGGCCAGCATCTGCAGGCGGAACTGCAGCGGATCGGCCTTGGCGGCATGCGCCATCTCGTCGATGAAGCTCTCGATGAAGAAGCCGTTCTGGGAATGGCCCACCGAGCGCCAGAACCAGACCTGCGGGCCGGGCTCGGCGCGGCCGTAAGCGACGCGCTGGTTGGAGATTGCATAGGGATGGTCGGCAATGCCTTCCACCGCCATCGAGTCCACGCCGCTGTCCGGGATCTTCATGAAGCCCGAGCCGGCCATGATGGACGGGCTGGCCACGTCGGCGCGCAGCGCGCTGGCGCGGCCCTGGGCATCGAGCGCGCCTTCAAAGCGCACCAAGGCGGCAGGCCGGTAGTAGCCGGCGGCCATATCGTCCTCGCGGGTGTAGATCAGCTTCACCGGGCGGCCGCTGATCTTGGACAGCAGCGTGGCGTCGATGGTGAAGTCGGGCGCAAAGCGCCGGCCGAAGCCGCCGCCCAGCAGCATGGTGTTGACCTTGACCTTGGCCGGCGCTACCTGCGCCACCTGGCCCAGGATGCCTTGCGAGGGGCCCTGGCTCTGCGTGCCGGCCCAGATCGTCACCTCATCGCCGCGCACCCAGGCCAGGCAGTTCAGCGGTTCCATGCAGGCGTGCGCCAGGTAGGGCACTTCGTAGACCGCCGCCAGCGTCTGGCTGGAGTTGGCTGCGGCGTCCTTCAGATTGCCCAGGTCGACCGCGATCGCGCCGGCGTTCTGTGCGGCATCGGCCAGCTGCGCCGAAACCTTGTCGCTGGACAGGCCGGCATGCGCGCCCAGATCCCATTGCACCTGCAGCGCGTCGCGGCCCTTCTTGGCCGACCAGTAGCCGTCGGCCAGCACCGCCACGCCGCTGGGCAGCTTTATCACATCGATCACGCCCTTGACGGCGCGGGCGGCGGCTTCATCCAGCTTGGCCGGCTTGGCGCCGGCGATCGGCGCGCGCGCCATCACCGCGATCACCATGCCGTCGATGCGCGCATCGATACCGAACATGGCGCTGCCGTTGAGCTTAGCGGCGCTGTCCAGCCGGCGCGTCGGCTTGCCCAGGATCTTGAAATCCTTGGAGGCCTTCAGCTTCGGCTCGGCCGGCACGGCCTGCGTCGCGGCCGCCTGCACCAGCGCGCCGTAGGCGATCTTCTTGCCGCCGGGGCCGAGCACATGGCTGCGCTCGGTGCGCAGCTGCGCGGCATCCAGCTTCCATTGCTGCGCGGCGGCTGCCACCAGCATCTGGCGCGCGGCGGCACCGGCCTGGCGCAGCGGCGTCCAGTGCGCGCGCACGGTGGTGCTGCCGCCGGTGGCCTGCATGCCGAAAATTGGGTTCTTGTATGCCGGATCGGCGGGTGCTTGCTCAACGCTGACCAGCGACCAGTCCGCGTCCAGCTCTTCGGCCACCAGCATTGGGATCGCGGTCAGCACGCCCTGGCCCATTTCGGCCGAGGCGCAGACCACGGTGATGCGGTTGTCAGGCGTGATGCGCAGCCAGGCATTGGGCGCAAAGCTGTTGCTGGTCTGGGCCAGCGCGCGGCCACCTATCAAGGGCAGCGCGAATCCGATCGTCAGCGCTGCCGAGCCGGCCAGGAAGCCGCGCCGCGTGCTGCCCGTCTGTGCTGTCGTGGTGATGGGGTGGTGGTGCATGTTCAGGCTCCCTTGCGCAGCGTGGCGGCGGCGTCGTGGATGGCGGCGCGAACCTGGTTGTAGGTGCCGCAGCGGCAGATGTTGCCGCTCATGGCCTGGTCGATGTCGGCATCGCTGGGCGACTTCTTCTGCGCCAGCAGCGCGCAGGCGCTCATGATCTGGCCGCTCTGGCAGTAACCGCATTGCGGCACGTCGAGCTTGAGCCAGGCCAACTGCGCGGCGCGGCCGGTCTTGGTGGCGCTCACGCCTTCGATGGTGGTCACCTTCTTGCCCGCCGCGGCGGACAGCGGCGTCGAGCAGCTGCGCACCGGCTGGCCGTCCAGATGCACGGTGCAGGCGCCGCACAGCGCCATGCCGCAGCCGAACTTGGTGCCGGTCAGCTGCAGGTCCTCGCGCAGCGCCCACAGCAGGGGCATGTCGGGGTCGGCATCCAGCGTGGCCGGCCGGCCATTCACGGTCAGCTTGATCATGGGAACTCCTGGTATTCGGGTCAGTGGGGCCGTCTCGGGCAGCGGCCCCGAAGGCGCGAAGCCTACCGCGGCTCGGCGCTTCTTGCAGGAAGTCAGCCCAGAGCCACCAGCACGCGGGCGATCTCCGCCTCCAGCTGCAGCTGGGCCCGGCCGCGCGAGTTCGCTTCACCGGCCTGCTGCAGTGCGCTGGCAGCTTGTGCCAGCTCATCGGCGCCCAGGCGCACGGCCAGCGCCAGCAGGTCCTGCAGCAGGCGCTGCTGCGCGGCGTCGGCATCCGGCTCGACGCTGGCCAGCGCCCAGCTCTGGCGCCAGGCGCCGAGGAAGACCCGGGCGTGAGCCTGCGCCTGTGTGTCAGGCGGCAGGGCGTCGAGTGCCGCGGGCTCGGTGACAGGGGCGTCGGCCGGCGGCCGCTGGGCGATCGGCTGGCCATGCCGCCCCCAGCGCTGCAGCGCCTGCAGCAGCTCGGCCTGGCTGACCGGCTTGGTCAGGTGGTCGTCGCAGCCCGCCTCCAGGCTGCGCCTGGCGTCTTCGGCAAAGGCATTGGCGGTCAGCGCGATCACCGGCGTGCGCGGCCAGCCCTGGGCTTGCTCGATGCGGCGGATCGCGCGCGTGGCGCTGTGGCCGTCCATGCCCGGCATCTGCACGTCCATCAGCACCAGGTCGTAGCGCTGGTGGCGGAACTTCTCTACCCCGAAGGCGCCGTTCTCGGCCACGTCGATGCGGTGGCCGGCGTCCTGCAGCATGGCCTCCAGCACCATCACATTGACCTCGTTGTCCTCGCACAGCAGGATGGACTGCGGCGGCAGGCTCAGGACCGAATCGGCGGTGTGGCTGGCCGGCGCAGCGCTCGGCGGGGCCTGCGCCGGCAAGGGCAGCGCGAGATGGAAGCTGGCGCCCTTGCCAGGGCTGCTTTCCAGCCAGATGCGCCCGCCCATCAGCTGCACCAGGCTGCGGCAGATCGACAGGCCCAGGCCGGTGCCGCCGAAGAAGCGCGTGGTGCTGCCGTCAGCCTGGCTGAAGGGCTGGAAGATCAGCTCATGCTTGCTTGGCGCGATGCCGATGCCGGTGTCGCGCACCGTCAGCAGTAGAGTATCGCCACTGCGGCGCACCACCAGCGCGACGCCGCCGACGCGGGTGAACTTGATCGCATTGCCCAGCAGGTTGATCAGCACCTGCGACAGGCGCTTGGCGTCGCCGTTGACCCAGCCGCTGGCTTCCGGCGCGAACTCCAGCCGCAGCCACAGGCCTTGCTCCTCGGCGCGAGGGCGCAGCAGGGTCAGGCAGTGCTCCGCCAGCGGGCGCAGCTCGAAGTCCGCGGGGTCGAGTTCCAGCCGGCCGGCCTCGATCTTGGAAATGTCCAGCAGGTCGTTGATCAGCTCGAACAGCGACTGGCCCGAGGCGCGGAACAGGTCGACATAACGGCGCTGCTCGCCGTCCAGCGTGGTCTTGGACAGCAGCTCCGCCATGCCCAGGAGTGCATTCATTGGCGTGCGGATCTCATGGCTGACATTGGCCAGGAACTGGCTCTTGGCCTGATTGGCCGCCTCGGCGACCTCGCGCTCGTAGCGCAGCTGCAGGTTGGTCTGCTGCTCCCAGCGCAGCTGGGCCAGTGCGGCCAGCAGCAGCCCCAGGCCCAGCACCAGCAGCGGGCCCAGCAGCGCCGGCAGCAAGCTTGCCTGCAGGCTGAGCACCCCGGCGACCAACAGCGCCGCCAGTGCCAGCACCGAAGCCAGGCCATGCGTGCGCAGACAGGGCCGACTCTTTCGCGCGCCCGCCAGCATGGGTGCGCAGGCCAGCAGCCACAGACCGAGCTGCCAGGGCGCGGGCAAGGCCTGCCACTGTAGGCTGCGGCCCAGCGCGGCATGGCTGGCCGCCATCAGCGTGGTGCCGGAGAGGCGGCCTTGCGGCGTCATCACCGCATCGGCGAAGAAGGCGCTGCTGCCGATGAAGACGGCGCGCCCCTTCAGCTGCTCACGCAGCGCGCTGTCTTCGGGGTGGTTGCCCAGCGCGGCGTTCATCAGCCGGCCCCAATCGAGCTGCGGCACCGCATCGGGGCGCGTCGGCAAGGCCAGGCGCACGGCGGCGCCGTGATCGACCGGCCAGGCCTTCTTGTCGCCGATGCGCAGCAGGCCGGGCTCCAGCTGCCAGTGCTGCACGCCATGCAGGCGCATCTGCGTGGCCAGCGGCAGGGCCGGCAACTGGCGCTGGCCGACCTGATGCAGCAGCGGCAGCCGGCGCAGCCGCCCGTCGGCGTCGGCCGCTGCGGTAATCACGCCGACCGACCCTGGCGCGGCTGCGGCGCCCAGCAGGCCGACATGCGGCAGCGTCACCCCGAGCGAGGCGGGCAGGCTGCCGAGCGCCGCGGCGGGCATCGAGCTGCGCTGCAGCAGGTCCAGCTCCGGGGGCGCTGTCTCGATCGCCTGCTGCAGTGTCGCCGCGGCCAGCACCACATCCGGCCGCTCGGCCAGCGCGCGGGAAAACACCGCATCGCCGTCGCGCGCGCTGTCGAACACGATGTCGAAGACCACCAGCCGGGCGCCGATCTCGCGCAGGTAGTCGAGCAGTAAGGCATAGGCCTCGCGCCGGTAGGGCCAGTCGCCCAGGCGCGGCTGCAGCTGGCGCAGCGAGGCATCGTCGATGTCGACGGCCACCACCTCGTCGAACTGCAGCGTGGGCGCCGCCCAGCGCAGCAGCGCGTCTTCGAGCGTAGTCTGCAGGCGCTGGTAACTGCCGTTCAGGCTGAGCAGCAGCGCCAGCGGCAGGGCCAGCAGCGGCAGCCACACGGCGGGCAGCTGCAGCCGTGCGAACCAGGAGCGCGCTGCCTCGACGGTCATGCGTGTGCCTAGCAAGGCCGGGGGCATGCGGCCCGTTTCATGCTCACAGGCCGACCAGCAGCAAGAGGCCCAGCGGCAGCAGCCACAGCCAGCGCGAATACGGCACGTCCAGCTGCTGCACGCTGCCCCAGGGGCCCGGCTGCCCATGCGCATCAACGCTGCGCACGCGCAGGTAGTAGCGGCCCGGTGCCGGCCGCTCCAGGCTGGCCTGGGCCTCGGGGCTGTCCCAGGCCTTCAGGCCTTGGCTGAAGCCGGCATCGCTGGCCCACTGCAGCTGATAGCTCATGCCAGGCACGGCACGCCAGCGCAGCACGATCTGATCGCCGATCTCAGGCGCCTGCACGGCCGGGCTGGGCGGCAGCGGGCGCAGCGTGAAGGTCTGCGCATCGCTGAAGGGGCCGGGGTCGGCGCTGCCGTCGGCCTTGCGCGCGATGCTGGCCAGGCGCCAGTGGTAGGTGCCGGGCTGCAGCGTCACCGTCTGTTCGGTGTTGTTCAGACCCTCTTGATCGAACAGTTGTGGCGCAGCAAAGCTGGCGTCGGCCGCCACCTGCAGGCGGTAGCGCTGCGCGGCTAGCGCGCGGGTCCAGCTGAAGCGCACCTGCTCGCCATACAGCGCCGCAGCGCTGGCGGGCGTCTGCAGAAAGGGCGGTTCCGGCCGCGCCTTGAGCTCGAAGCTGGCCTCGGCGCTGAGGCCTTCGTGGCCCTGCGCATCGATGCCGCGAACGCGCAGCTGGTAGCGCCCATCGGGCTGCTCCGCCAGCGCTGGCCAGAGCGCCTGGCTCTGGCTGACCACGGCCTCGGCCAGCAGCTGTTGCTGTGCCTCGCTGCCGCTGGCGAACACCTGGGCGCGGTAGCCGCTGGCGCCGGCCAAGGGGCGCCAAGCGAGGCCGGGTGGCAGGCGCTCCAGGCGCGCGGGCAGGCCGCTCAAGTCTGGCGGCGGCAGCAGCGCCTGCAGGCTGGGCTTGGCTTCGCCGGGGCGGGCTAGGGCGCCGAAGCCGGCGGGTATGGGAAGTTCGCCAGCAGCCTGCAGCGCAGAGACTTTGCCTTCAATCACCTGGGCGCGGCTGCTGGCGGCATCGGCCTGCACGCGGAACTCAGTCCCGCGCACGCCCAGATTGAGGTTGGGGCTGCGGATCTCATAACGCGGTGGCTGCGCGGGATTGGGCTGTACCTTGTTCTCCACGCTGCCGGCATCGAGCTTGAGGCGCATCACCGGGATGGCGCTGCGGCCGTGCACCAGCAGTTCCTCGATGCCGAGTCGAGTGCCCGGGCTGATCAGCAGGCGGGAACCGTCGACGAAGCGCAGGCTGACCGCGCCTTGTGCGCCGGTGCTCAGGCGGTCGCCGGCTCGCAGCTCCTGGCCCAGGGCCAGGGCCAGGACCGATGGCGCGCCGCTGCCGCGCTGCAGCGTGACTTCGCCCTGCAGGTGGATGACGCGTGCGACGCTGGCTTCGCGCCGCAGCCAGGCGATGGGCATGCGCAAGGTGCTGCCCGGGCGCAGGCGCTGCGGGTCGGCGATGCGGTTGTGGCGCATCAGTTCGCGCCAGCTGTACTCGGGCTCCAGCAATGCTTCGCTGAGTGTCAGCAGGCTGTCGCCGGGCTGGATGCGGTAGGCCCATTCGGCATCGCGCGCGGGTGGCGCTGCGTATGCGGGATGGACTGCCAACTGCAGCAGCAACAACAGGCCCAGCGAAAGGCCCGACAACAACACCCGCATGCCATGGATTCCGCGCATCGCCGTCCCTCGCATTGTTTCGGTTCTCTGTCGATGCTACTACCAGCATCGCGGCGGCACGACTGGCTGCTCAGAGGCCGATATGCCACGGATGACCGCATTTGCGGCAACGCACGCGCAGTTGGTGTGGACTCTCCTGTTCGAGCTCGAAGCGCGCGTAACTCTCGCAATGCGGACAACTGGCCTGGCTGGCGGCGAACTCCGCCTGGGTCAGCAGACGCAGATAGCTGCGCAAGGCCCACAGTCCGATGGCGGCGCACAGGACGATGCTGATCAGGTCCAGCAGCTTGTCGGCCAGGCCGTTGAAGGTAAACAGCCCCTCCATCGCGGCCAGCAGACCGATGCTGCTGAGAAAGGTCAGCGCAAGATGGCCATGGCTTTGCAGCAGCTCACGCTCATACCACTTGCGAAACCCGTGTTTGCGAATGCCTTCGGCCAGTTTCATCGCACACCCCGCAGCGCAGTTGATCGGCGCCTGCTGAGATGGTGACACATCCTCAGCTGCTCCCCAGGGCCCGCTGCAGGTCCTGACGCAGCTGGCGCAAGGCCAGCAACTCCTGGTCGGGCGCCTGCAAGGCCGGCCACAGCAGCGCCACCAGATCGCGTGCGCTCTGGTCCACATCGATCTGGCGGCGCGCGATCACCACCTCCCACAGCATGTGCTCCATCGGCCCGAAGACCAGCGAGCGCAGCAGGCGCAGTGGAATGTCCTGGCGGATCTGGCCCTGGGCCTGGCCCTGCGCCAGCAGCTCCATCAGCGGCGCTGTGTAGCGCCGCTGCAGTTCGACAAAGGCTTCGCCGAACTCGGCGTCGTGCTCGCCGGTCATCGCGGCTTCGCGCTTGCGGCCTTCCGACAGCACCAGCTCGCACAGGCCGGTGCCCTGGATCAGGAACAGCCGCAGATGGGTGTGCACGATGAACTCAAGCTGCGTGCGTACCGGTGCCGCGCGCGGCAGCCCGGTTTCTATCGCCGCGATGATTTCGTCGTACCAATCCCCGATCACCCGCATGCAGAGCGCGCGCTTGCTGCGGAAATAGGTGAACACCGTGGCTTCCGAGACGCCCACGCGGCGCGCGATCTCGGTGGTGGTGGCTCGCTCGTAGCCGGTGGTGGCGAACACCTCGCGCCCAACGCGCAGGATGTCCTTGACGCGCTGCTCCGACTTGGCGCTGGCCGGTGCGCGGCGTTGCGGCTGCGGCGGTGTCAGGGGCGGTGCCTTGCGTGTCATGGGGCTGATTCTGCACAAGAGTTGAGTAAGACTCAAGTCACCCTTGTGCCGCGTCTTCAAGTCATTTATTCTTGGCACCTCGACGTGTTTTCGAAGCTTGACAGCGCAGCTTTCAGAACTTATTGAGCCTTGCTCAAGCCAAGGCGCCCAGGAGACTCCATGCCGCTCATCACCACCAAGCTCAATGCCCGCTCGGCCGACTTCAAGGCCAATGCCGAGGCCATGCGCAGCCAGCTTGACGATCTGAACGCCCGCCTGGCCAAGATTGCCGAAGGCGGCGGCGAGGCGGCGCGGGCCAAGCACACCGCGCGTGGCAAGCTGCTGCCGCGCGAGCGGGTGGAGCTGCTGCTCGATCCCGGCACGCCCTTTCTGGAGATCGCGCCGCTGGCGGGCCTGAACATGTATGACAACGCCGCGCCGGGTGGCGGCATGATCGCCGGCATCGGCCGCGTCAAGGGTGTCGAGTGCGTGATCGTCTGCAATGACGCCACCGTCAAGGGCGGCACCTATTACCCGATCACGGTCAAGAAGCACCTGCGCGCGCAGGAGATCGCCGAGCAGAACCGCCTGCCCTGCGTCTATTTGGTGGACAGCGGCGGCGCTAACCTGCCCAACCAGGACGAGGTCTTCCCGGACCGCGACCACTTCGGCCGCATCTTCTTCAACCAGGCCAATCTCTCGGCCCTGGGCATTCCGCAGGTGGCGGTGGTGATGGGCAGTTGCACCGCCGGCGGCGCCTATGTGCCGGCGATGAGCGACGAAACCATCATCGTCAAGAACCAGGGCACCATCTTCCTGGGCGGCCCGCCGCTGGTGAAGGCCGCCACCGGCGAGGTGGTCAGTGCCGAGGATCTGGGCGGCGGCGATGTGCACACGCGCTTGTCCGGCGTGGCCGACCATCTGGCCGAGAACGACACCCACGCATTGGCGCTGGCCCGCAATATCGTCGCCAACCTGAACTGGACCAAGCCCAGCCCGCTGCGCCTGCAGGAGCCGAAGGCGCCGCTGCTGGACCCGAGCGAGCTGCACGGCGTGATTCCCACCGACACGCGCAAGCCCTTCGACGTGCGCGAGGTGATCGCGCGCGTGGTTGATGGCAGCGAGTTCGACGAATTCAAGGCCCGCTACGGCGCCACGCTGGTGTGCGGCTTCGCGCATATCGAGGGCATGCCGGTGGGCATAGTCGCCAACAACGGCATCCTCTTTGCTGAAAGCGCCAACAAGGGCGCGCACTTCATCGAGCTGTGCTGCCAGCGCAAGATTCCGCTGGTCTTCCTGCAGAACATCACCGGATTCATGGTCGGCCGCAAGTACGAGAACGAGGGCATCGCCCGCGCCGGCGCCAAGATGGTGACGGCGGTGGCCTGCGCCAATGTGCCCAAGTTCACCGTCATCATCGGCGGGTCTTTTGGCGCCGGCAATTACGGCATGTGCGGCCGCGCCTACAGCCCGCGCTTCCTGTGGATGTGGCCCAACGCGCGCATCAGCGTGATGGGCGGCGAGCAGGCGGCCAGCGTGCTGGCCACCGTCAAGCGCGACGGCATCGAAGCCAAGGGCGGCCAGTGGAGTGCCGCCGAGGAGGAAGCCTTCAAGGCGCCGATCCGCCAGCAATATGAAGACCAGGGCCATCCTTACTACGCCAGTGCGCGTCTGTGGGACGACGGCGTGATCGACCCGGCCGACACGCGCCGCGTGCTGGCGCTGGGTCTGTCGGCCGCGTTGAATGCGCCGATCCCCGACGCCAAGTTCGGCGTGTTCCGCATGTAAGCGAGCGATGAGCGTCACGCTGCGGCCGCTGGCCGCCACCGATTCACTGCCGGAACTCACTGCGCTGCTGCACAAGGCCTACGCGGCGCTGGGCGCGCAGGGCTGGAACTTCACCGCGGTGGACCAGAGTGTGGAGCTGACCGCCAAGCGGGTGGCCGGAGGCGGCTGCCTGGTGGCGGTGGATGAGGCGGGGCGCTTGGTCGGCACGGTGAACATGCGTGGCCCTTACCGGCCCGAGCAAGATGCCTGGAGCCTGGCCACGCCCTGGTATCTGCGCGAAGACACGGCCATCCTGTCGCAGTTCGCGGTCGATCCCGACTGCCAGGGCCAGGGCCTGGGCGCGCGCCTGATGGACGCGGCCGAGGCCTGGGCGGCCCAGCGCGGCCACCTCTACGTGGCGCTGGACACCGCCGGGCCCGCCGAACAGCTGCAACGCCGCTATGCGCAGCGCGGCTACCGCACGGTGGGCCGCACGCAGTGGGAGGGCAAGACCTACGCCAGCGTGCTGATGGCCAAGGCCCTGCCGCACTCGCCGCTGCGCGCCGCGCTGCTACGCCTGGCGCACTACGAGCTGTGGGCCACGCGGCGTCTTCTGAAGGCGGTGGATGGCTTGAGCGACGCGCAGTACCGCCAGGACGCCAGCCTGTTCTTCAAGAGCGTGCATGGCACGCTGAACCATCTGCTGGTGGGCCAGTCGCTGCTGTGGCTGCCGCGCTTTGCCGAGGGCGGCTCGCCGGTGATGGCGCTGAATGCCGAGGCCGAGCCCGATCGCGGCCGCCTGCGCCAGCGACTGCTCGAAGGCGCGGCGCGCTGGCCCGCGGTGATTGCCGCGCTGGACGAGGCGCAGCTGAGCGAAGGCACGCTGGACTACCGCACCAGCCAGGGCGAGCCGGCCAGTGTGCCGATGGCGGCCTGCTTGCAGCATGTGTTCAACCACGGCACCCACCACCGCGGCCAGATCAGTGCCGCGCTGACGGCGCTGGGCCAGGCCGGCCCGGAGCTGGACCTGATGCACATGCTGCGCGAATGGCCAGTCGCCAAGGAGATGCGATGACGAGCGCGCCTGAGACGGCAGACCCAGGCCGGGCAGCGCGGGTCTTGCCTGGCAGGAGCGGACGCCTCGCCTGCCGGGGCGGGGCTGCGGTCACTGCCGGGCTTGCCGGCCTGCTGGTGACACTGGCTTCGTGGGCGCAGGCGCCTGCCGCCGAGCGCCTGCACATCGATGTGCGCGAGGCCATCGTGCGCGTGCCGGCCGAGGTGAAGGATGCCTTCGGTAAGCCCAGCATGGGCGAGCTGCTTGTCACCACCTTCAAGCCGGCGGGCCCGGGCCCGTTTCCGTTGGTCGTCATCAGCCACGGGCGTTCTTCCGAAAAACGCGCCAGCTACACGCGCCAGCGCTTTGAGACCGCCGCGCGCTTCTTCGTGCGCAAGGGTTTTGCCGTGGCCGTGCCTTTGCGGCTGGGCTATGGCGAGTTGGCCGATGCTGGCGATCCGGAAAGCAGCGTCTCCTGCCAGAGCCCGCGCTTCGAGCCTGCAGTAGCGGCTGCCGCCACTCAGATCCTGGCAGTGGCGCGGCACCTGCAGGCGCAGCCCGATATCGACCCGGCGCGCGTTGTGCTGCTGGGGCAGTCGGTTGGGGGCATCTCCACCGTGGCCGCCACCGCGATGGGCCTGCCCGGGCAGGTGGCGGCCATCAACTTTGCCGGCGGCCATGGCGGCGATCCCGAGAAGCGACCGGGCGACCCTTGTGGCGGCGAGCACTTGCGCCGGCTCTATCGCGAGTACGGTGAACTCACGGTCAAGCAGGCGCCGCAGCTGCCCTCGCTGTGGATCTACACCGAGAACGACAAGTACTTCGGACCCAGGGTGAGCCAGCGCTGGGTCGCCGCCTTTGCTGAAAGCGGTGCGGCGCTGGAGGCCCGTTTGCTGCCCGCCTTCGGCGAGGACGGCCATCAGCTCTTTGGTGCCGGCAATGACGTGTGGCAACCCCTGGTCGACGAGTTCCTGACGCGTCTGGGCTTTGGCACGCCAGGCCGTGTCGCGCTGCCAGAGCCCAATCCGGCGCTGGATGTGCGGGATGAGCAGGCCGTTCCGGCCCCCAGTGCTTCCGCCCGCGAGGCCTATCGGAAGTTCCTGGCGGCCCCGGCGCCGCGCGCCTTTGCCTTCAATGCCGAAGGCCGCGTGGGCTATGCCTATGGCGATGCGGCGCCGGCGCGGGCCTTGGCCTTTTGCCAGCGCTACAGCGCGGCGTCCTGTCAGTTGTATGCGGTGAATGACACCGTGGTCTGGAGTTTCAAACCATGAGCAGCTCTCTCAAGATTGAACGCGACGGCGATGTGGCCCGCGTCACCCTCAACCGTCCTGATGTGCGCAACGCCTTCAACGAAGCCTTGATCGCAGAGCTGACGGTTGCTTTCGCTGACTTGGGGCAGGACGCCAGCCTGCGCGCGATCGTGCTGGCCGCCGAAGGCAAGGCCTTCTGCGCCGGTGCCGATCTCAATTGGATGAAGGCCATGGCCGGCTACAGCTGGGATGAAAACCATGCCGATGCCGCCAAGCTGGCCGAGATGCTGTGGACGATCTACCGCTGCCCGCTGCCGGTGATCGCGCGCGTGCAGGGCGATGTCTATGCCGGCGGCGTGGGCCTGGTGTCCTGTGCCGACATCGTCGTTGCGGTGGACACGGCGGGCTTCTGCCTGTCGGAAGCCAAGCTGGGCCTGCTGCCGGCCACCATCGGGCCCTATGTGGTGCGCGCCCTGGGCGAACAGGCCTCGCGCCGCTACTTCGTCACCGCCGAGCGCTTCAGTGCCACCGAGGCGCATCGCCTTGGCTTGGTGCAAGAGCTGGCGACGGCCGAGACCCTGGACGAGAAGGTGGCTGCGCTAACCAGCGCCCTCTGCGCCAACGGCCCGGCCGCGGTGAAGGCCTGCAAGAAGCTGGTGCAGGACCTGGCGCATGCGCCGATAACGCCAGCGCTGCGCGATGACACTGCGCGCCGCATCGCTGACATCCGCGCCAGCGCCGAAGGGCGCGAGGGCGTGCAGAGTTTCCTGAACAAGTCCAAGCCTTCCTGGTTGGCCTGAGCAAGTACAAGATGAGTGCAATGAACCAGATCAAGACCCTCACGCCCACCGGTGACGCCGAACGACGCAACACCAGGCCCTGGACGGTCGACGAAGTGGCCGGCCTGCTGGCCCAGCCTTTCAACGAGCTGATGTTCCGCGCGCAGAGCGTGCACCGCGAGCATTTCGATGCCAATGCGGTGCAGCTGTCCACGCTGCTGTCGATCAAGACCGGCGGCTGCGAGGAAGACTGTGCCTACTGCCCGCAGTCGGCGCACTTCGACACCGGCCTGAAGGCCGAGAAGCTGATTCCGCTGCAGGAGGTGCTGGAGGCCGCGCGTGCGGCCAAGGCCAATGGCGCGACGCGCTTCTGCATGGGGGCGGCCTGGCGCGCGCCCAAGGAGCGGCACATCGAAGCGATCGGCGAGATGGTCAAGGAAGTGAAGGCCCTGGGCCTGGAGACCTGCCTGACCGCCGGCATGCTGGCCGAGGGCCAGGCCGAAGCGCTGCAGCAGGCGGGGCTGGATTACTACAACCACAACCTCGACACCGCGCCCGAGTTCTACGGCCAGATCATCACCACCCGCACCTATCAAGACCGGCTGGACACGCTGGACCGCGTGCGCCAGGTCGGCCTGAAGGTCTGCTCAGGCGGGATCGTCGGCATGGGCGAGACACGCCGCCAGCGCGCCGGCCTGATCGTGCAGCTGGCCAATCTTGACCCCTATCCGGAGAGCGTGCCGATCAACAATCTGGTGCAGGTGGAAGGCACGCCGCTGGCCGGCACCGAGGCGCTGGATCCGTTTGAATTCGTGCGCACCATCGCGGTGGCACGCATCACCATGCCGCGCGCCATGGTGCGCCTGTCGGCCGGCCGCGAGCAGATGCCTGAATCGCTGCAGGCGCTGTGCTTCCTGGCGGGCGCGAATTCGATGTTCTATGGCGACAAGCTATTGACGACTTCCAATCCGCAGGCAGCCAAGGACAGGGCGCTGCTGGAGCGGCTGGGGATGCACTGCGCGAGCGAGGCTGAGCTGAGTGCTGCACCGGCAGGCGAGGGCGCTTGCTCGCACTGCCACTGAAAAGATTCTGGAGACACACCATGTTCAAGAAAATCCTCATCGCCAACCGCGGCGAAATCGCATGCCGGGTCGCCGCCACCGCGCGCCGCCTGGGCGTCAAGACCGTGGCTGTCTACTCAGAAGCCGATGCGCGTGCCAAGCATGTGCAGGCCTGCGACGAGGCCGTGCTGATCGGCGGCCCGGCGCCGCGTGACTCGTACCTGCAGTGGCAGCGCATCCTCGATGCCGCCAAGGCCACTGGCGCCGAGGCGGTGCACCCGGGCTATGGCTTCCTGAGCGAGAACGAAGAGTTCGCGCAGGCCTGCGCCGACGCTGGCCTCGTGTTCATCGGCCCGCCGCCTTCGGCCATCAAGGCCATGGGCCTGAAGGCGGAGTCAAAGCGCCTGATGGAAGCGGCCGGCGTGCCGCTGGTGCCCGGCTATCACGGCGCCGACCAGGATCCGGTGCTGCTGAAGGCTGAAGCCGAGCGCATCGGCTATCCGGTGCTGATCAAGGCCAGCGCCGGCGGCGGCGGCAAGGGCATGCGGGCGGTTTTCGCGGCGGAGGAATTCGATGCTGCGCTGGCCTCGTGCAAGCGCGAGGCGATCAACAGCTTCGGCGACGACGCGGTGCTGATCGAGCGCTATGTGCAGAAGCCCCGCCATATCGAGATCCAGGTCTTTGGCGACAGCCATGGCGACTGCGTCTACCTGTTCGAGCGCGACTGCTCGGTGCAGCGTCGCCACCAGAAGGTGCTGGAAGAAGCACCCGCGCCCGGCATGACGGCCGAGCGCCGCGCGCAGATGGGCGGCGCTGCGGTGGCAGCTGCCAAGGCAGTGGGGTATGTGGGCGCCGGCACGGTGGAGTTCATCGCCGAGCAGGACGGCCGCTTCTATTTCATGGAAATGAACACGCGGCTGCAGGTGGAGCATCCGGTGACGGAGGCCATCACCGGCCAGGACCTGGTGGAGTGGCAGCTTCGCGTGGCGTCCGGCGAGCCGCTGCCGCTCAAGCAGGACGAACTGGCGATGAACGGCCATGCGATCGAGGCGCGCATCTGCGCGGAGAACCCCGAGGCCGGCTTCCTGCCGGCGACCGGCGCGCTGAAGGTGGCGCGCTGGCCAGCGCATGTCAGCTTCGAGCGCGGCGATGTGCGGATTGATTCCGGCGTGGGCGAAGGCGACGAGATCAGCCCCTATTACGACTCGATGGTTGCCAAGCTGATTGTCTGGGGCGAAGACCGCGCGCAGGCGCTGGCGCGGCTGGATGCGGCGCTGCGCGACACGCACATCGTCGGCCTGCAGACCAATGTGGCCTTCCTGCGCCGCTGCGCGGCGACGGCCTCCTTCGCCGGCGCCGATCTGGACACCGGCCTGATCGAGCGCGAGAAGGCGCAGCTCTTCGGCCAGCCGGGCCTGTCGCTGGCGCTGAGCGCCGCGGCCGTGGTGGCACACACGCTGGCCGAGGAGGCCACCCGCGAGAGCCGCGACCCCTGGAGCCGGGCCGACGGCTGGCGCATGTACGGCGCCTCGACGCGCCGCTTCGAGCTGGAGTTCAACGGCGAGCACCACCAGGTGCTGCTGTCGCGCCACCACCAGGGCGGCATGCATCTGAGCGTGGCCGGCGAGGCCATTCCCTTTGCTCTGAATTCGCGCAGCCTGGAGTCGCATGAGCTGCTGCTGGGCGAGGGGCTCACGCAGCAGCGCGTGACGGTGAAGACCTACAAAGTCGGCGAACAGGTGGCGGTATTCGCAGCCGTTGGCAGCGCGCTGCTGACCGAAGTGGACGTGATCGCCCATGCCGGCGAAGGCGGCAGCGAAGGCGGGCGCCTGACCGCGCCGATGCCGGGCAAGATGGTGGCCTTCCTGGCTCAGCCGGGCGACACCGTCACGAAGGGCCAGCCGCTGGCGGTGATGGAGGCGATGAAGATGGAACACACCATCAACGCGCCGCGCGACGGCGTGGTGGCCGAGCTGCTGTACGGCATCGGCGACCAGGTCGGCGATGGCGCCGAACTTTTGCGTCTGGAGTGAACGAGCGATGAGCACCTTGCCTACCCATGTGACCCTGGTCGATGTCGGCCCGCGTGACGGTCTGCAGAACGAGAAGGAGCCGGTCGCCACCGAGCACAAGGCGCGCCTGGTCACGATGCTGCAGGACGCCGGCCTGAAGGAAATCGAGGTCACCAGCTTCGTCAGCCCCAAGTGGGTTCCGCAGATGGCCGACAACACCGCAGTGATGGCGGTCATCGAGCGCCGCCCCGGTGTGCGCTACTCGGTGCTGACGCCGAATATGAAGGGCCTGGAGGCCGCGCTGCCGACCCATCCGGACGAGATCGTCGTCTTCGCCGCGGCGAGCGAAGCCTTCTCACAGAAGAACATCAACTGCTCCATCGCCGAGAGCATCGAGCGCTTCGCGCCGGTGGTGGCGGCCGCGCATGAGGCCGGCATCAAGGTGCGCGGCGCGCTGTCCTGCGCGGTGGGCTGCCCCTACCAAGGCGAGGTCAGCGCTGACGAGGTCGAGCGCGTGGTGCAGCTGATGAAGAGCATCGGCGTCGACCACATGGGCATCGCCGACACCATCGGCGTGGGCACGCCGCGCAAGGTGCAGGCGGCGATGGAGCGCGCGCTGAAGCACTATCCGTTGGTCGAGGTCAGCGGCCATTTCCACGACACCTATGGCCAGGCGCTGACGAACATCTACGCCTGCCTGGAGATGGGCGTGCACACCTTCGATGCCAGCGTCGCGGGCCTGGGCGGCTGCCCCTATGCCAAGGGTGCGACTGGCAATGTGGCGACCGAAGATGTGGTCTTCATGCTCAACGGCCTGGGCATCGCCACCGGCATCGATATCGACCGGCTGGTCGATGCCGGCGCCTACATCTCGGGCGTGCTGGGCCGCGCGCCGGTCTCGCGCGTGGGGCGCGCGCTGCTGGCCAAGCGGGCGGGCTGAGCGTGCCGACTGAGGGCGCGGCCCAGTCAATCGCCCCAGGTCTGCGGATCGAATCTAAAGCAGCAGCCCATCCGGAATCCTGCCCTGCAAGACCTCGTCCAGGAGATTGGACTCGTCGGCACCGGCCTCTTGCAGGGCTTGCCGAGCTGTCTTCACCACCGCCTCGGCTTCGGCATTGCGGCCGCTGCGGATCAGGATGAGTGCCCATTGGCCAGCCTCCTGTGCCAGGGCATGGTCGCGGCAGCGGTGCAGCTCTGCAGCCGCTTCAAGCCTTGACGCGTCTCGGCGCTTGTCTTCCTTGTAGGCCAAGGTGGCATCAGCGATCCATTGCGACGGATTCTTCAAGTACTTTGCGCACAGCTCGAAGAACCCTGCGCGGATCAGCGCCGGCTGGCACAGGCGGTAAACGTCTTCGGCCAGTCGCAGCCCGCGCGCGTCGATTTCGGCAAAGGCCGTGCTGCTGCGTTCAGGCTCGTCCAGGTGCTGGTTGATGCTGACGAAGTCGTGGAAGCGCTCGAAGGCCTCCGGCGCTTCGGCATTCGCCATGCAACGCGTCAGCGCGCGCTCGCGTGCGTCGCGCAGTTGCGCCATCGCCGGTGGATAGCGCAGCGCCAGCGCGTGCCAATCCGCCAGTGCGAAGGACAGGCGCACGCCGTAGAGGGATCTCCGCCAGCGCAGCGCTTGCTCGTGGAACCAGAGCATGCGGGCGAGCGCGCCGGCGTTGTCGCCGTTTGCCATGGCGGCTCGGGCCTCTTTGCGTATCTCTTGCGGATCGGGCTCTGTGGGCGGTGACCAGCTCTGCTTGTTCATGTCGTGCCACCTGCTGCTGACCCCTAAGGTGCGTGGATCATAGCGATGACACGTGGCTCTTCTGAGTGGTCTGGCCAGCATGGCTGTTGACACGAACCAAGCCTGAGCCGCGTCCAGGGCCTGTCGTCGAGGTGACGACGCGCACGGCGCTGCGCTGCTACAAACGCGATTCGACAACGGAGCAGGAGACCTGCGCATGAGCAGCAGCAACAGCAACAGCCAGAACACTGACAGCAGCGCCATCGCCGTGCAGTGGCAAGAGGATTTCGAAAGCGTGCGTGCCCGCATCGCCGCCGGCGGTGGCAAGCCGGGGCTGGCCGATCCGGCCAAGGCGGCGGGCATGAGCGGGCTGCAGCTGATGCAGGCCATGCTGGCGGGTGAGATGCCTTATGCGCATATCGCCGACACGCTGGACTTCTCGCTGATCGAGGTGGCGGCGGGGCGCGCGGTGTTCCAGGGCACGCCGCAGCTCAAGCACTACAACCCGCTGGGCACGGTGCATGGCGGCTGGTATGCGACGCTGCTGGATTCGGCCCTGGGCTGCGCGGTGCACACCACGATGCCGGTGGGCTTTGCCTACACCACGGCCGAGCTGGGCGTGAATATCGTGCGCGCTGCCAGTGCCAAGACCGGCCCCTTGCGCGCCATCGGCCAGGTCATCCATGGTGGCCGCCAGCTGGCCACCGCCGAGGCCCGCATCGTCGGGCCGGACGGCAAGCTCTACGCGCACGCCACCACCACCTGCCTGGTTTTTCCGGCCCGCTGAATCCGGCTCTGAGCTGACGTATGTCAAGGCAAGCAAGTGATGCTGTCGCGACAGTCCGGCTGTTGTGTTCGTTCACTTGGCCTGGGAGGGTACGCATATGGCTCAGAAGATGAAGGCGGCGCTGGTGCGCCAGTTTGGTCAGCCGCTGGAGATCGACGAAGTCGATGTGCCCGAGGTGCCGCCGGGGCAGGTGCTGGTCAAGGTGGTGGCCTCAGGTGTCTGCCACACCGATCTGCATGCGGCCGATGGCGACTGGCCCGTCAAGCCCAGCCTGCCCTTCATTCCCGGGCATGAGGGCGTCGGCTATGTGGCGCGCGTTGGTGCCGGCGTGAAATTCCTGAAGGAAGGCGACCGCGTCGGCGTGCCCTGGCTGCATACTGCCTGCGGCCACTGCGAGCACTGCATGACCGGCTGGGAGACGCTGTGCGACAGCCAGCAGATGACGGGCTACACGGTGAATGGCGGCTTTGCGGAATATGTGCTGGCCGATCCGGGCTATGTGGGCCACCTGCCGGCCGCGCTTGAGTTCGCGCCGGCCGCGCCGGTGCTGTGCGCGGGCGTCACCGTCTACAAGGGGCTGAAGGTGCTGGATTGCAAGCCCGGTGACTGGGTGGCGATCTCCGGCATCGGCGGCCTGGGGCATATGGCGGTGCAGTATGCGAAGGCCATGGGTTTCCATGTGATTGCCGTCGATGTGGCCGAAAGCAAGCTGGCGCTGGCGCGCGAGCTGGGTGCCGAGCTGTGCCTGAACGCCAGCCTCGTCGACCCAGTGGCCGAGGTGCAGAAGCTGCTCAAGGGCGCACATGGCGTGCTGGTGACGGCCGTGTCGCGCAGCGCCTTCTCGCAGGCGCTGGGCATGTTGCACAAGCGCGGCACCATGTCGCTGGTGGGGCTGCCGCCGGGCAGTTTCGAGCTGCCGATCTTCGATGTGGTACTCAACGCCAAGACCGTGCGAGGCTCCATCGTCGGCACCCGCATGGACTTGCAGGAAGCTCTGCAGTTCGCGGGCGAGGGCAAGGTGCGCTCGCACTACTCGACCGACAAGATCGAGAACATCAACAACATCTTCTCGGCGATGAAGCAGGGCCATATCGATGGCCGCGTGGTACTGGAGCTCTGAAGAGGCCCAGGGTCGCCGGACGCGCCATCGGCTCGTTCGCAATCAGCCGCGGTTGAGCGTCAGGGCTTCGCCGCGCGCCTTGGCCTGTCGCAGCCGCTGCATCTCGGCGTTGATGTGCTCCTGGTCGGCCTGGCTTTGCAGGCGGGCGATGGCGTGGGGCAGCTCGGGCAGCGCGCGGCGGGCCTGTTCCACCGCAGCCTGTTCCTGCTGCTGGAGCGACTGCAGACGCTGGCGCGCCTGCTCGGCCTGTTCGGCCTGCCCCATCGCGTCAAGGACCTCGGCCAGCAGGCGTTGCTGCGACAGTGCGTGCAGCAGGCGCATCGGCACCTGCTGCGGCTCGTTCATCTGCTGCAGATGCAGCAGCGCTTCGTCCCAGCGCGCGGCCGCGCAGTCAAAGCGCGCCAGGTCCAGCCGCAGGGTGCGGCGGATATTGCCCCAGCCGCGCGCCTCGGCCTCGGCCAGCTGCGCGAGCAGCAGCTGGCGATGGGCTCCGCTGTCCTCGCGCCGGCATTGCCAGCGTGCCAGGTTCGCCGCCCAGATGCGGCGCTCGTAGTGGCGCCGGGCCTGATGCTCGATCTTGCTGCCCTGAACCACAAAACGCTGCATGCGCTGCGCCAGCGCCTGCGCTTCGTCGTGGCGGGCGGCGGCGCGCAGCGCGTCATAGAGGGTGATCAGCAGCACCAGGCCGTTGGAATAGCGCAGCAGGCTGGTGTCGGCATCGCCGAGCTGGTGGCAGTAGCCGATGGCTTCGAGAAGGTAGCGCTCGGCCAGCGCGGCGTCGCCCAGCCAGAGATAGCTCATGGCGAGGCGGTCCAGCGCCTGCGCGCTGTGGGCGTACGAGCGCCGCTGAAGTGAGAGCTGCAGCGCGGCGAAGGCCGCGCTCAAGCTCATCTCGGCATCGCCCAGCTGCAGCTCGCCGTAGGACAGCAGGATCAGCGTGTCCATCGCGGCCTCGTGGCTGGCCAGGTCGGGCTGGAGCAGCATCGCGTTGCCTTCGCGCGCCAGAGCTTCCCACTGTTCCAGCTTGGCCAGGCAGCGCAGCTGCAGCACGCCGGCGCGCAGGCGCGCGGCACGGTCGGCCGTTGCGCTGCCGGCCAGCCACTGCTGCAGCCGGGGCAGCAGCTCGGTGAAGCTGCCTTGGTCGTACAAGGCCTGCAGCGCGTCCACGCTGGCGGCTGATGCCGGGTACTGCTGTTGATGCATCGTCGCGCGTGTCTGCCGGGCTCAGCCCAGGTGCTTGTGGAAGAAGGCCAGTGTGCGCTCCCAGGCCAGCTTGGCGCAGGCGGCGTCGTAGACCTCGGGGCGCTTGTCGTTGAAGAAGGCGTGGTCGGCCGGGTAGCGGTAGAGCTCGGCGGGCACGGTCAGCGCGGCCTGCAGTGCGTCGACCGCAGCTGGCGTGCACCAGTCGTCGCGATCGGCGAAGTGGCCCTGGAAGGGCATGGCGATCTTGGCGGGATCGGCGAATGCCGCGGGCGGGATGCCGTAGAAGCAGCTGGCCGCGGCATAGCCCGGCAGATGCACGGCGGCGGCCACGGTCAGCGCGCCGCCCATGCAAAAGCCGGTGACGCCGACCTTGGTTGCGCGCGCCTGCAGCCAGGCCAGCGCGCCGGCCAGGTCCTGGTGGGTGGCGTCGCCGAAGTCCAGCCCGGTCATCAGGTGATTGGCCTCGTCGGCGCTGCTGGCGACGCGGCCGCGATACAGGTCTGGTGCCAGCGTCGAGAAGCCGGCGGCCGCGAAGCGGTCGGCCACCTCGCAGATATGCGGGTTCAGCCCCCACCATTCCTGGATCAGCACCAGACCGGGCGTGCCGGGGCCGGCATCGGCCAGATAGGCGCGGCTGCTGCCGCCATCGGGGCGTTGGAACTCGATCATCTGGCTCATCGGGGTCTCCATCAGTCAGGCTTGCTTGTTGAGTATCTTGGGCACTGCATTGGGCCGCAGACGGAAGGCGTCCGGCATGCCGGATCCCAGTAGCGGGCGCAGGTAGAGGCGGAAGGCGTCGGTCACATCGGTGCCGCTGGCGGCGATGAATTCGTCTTCCATCACCCGCGTCTTGCCGGCCACGGCTGCCAGCGGCATCAGCTCATAGTCGACCGAGTAGAAACCCGTGCGCTTGATCGCCACCGAGCCATCGCGGTCGCCATGGAAGGCGAACTGCACGGCTTTCTCGCCGACCTCGCGCGCTTCGCGCTGGTCGACATCGGACACACAGCCGATGAAGCTGCGCTGCAGATAGCCGAAGGTGTCGCCGCGCACGCGCTTGATCTTGAGCCGGGTCTTGATCTCCTCGCACAGCAGATCGGCCAGCGCCCCATTGCCGGAGAGCTGCACATTGCCATGCGCATCGCGCTCCAAGTCCTTGGCCAGCTGCGCGGCGATCGCCTGGCCGCTCGCATCGTGGATGCCTTCAGACACCGCGATCACGCAGCGGCCGTGCCGCTCGTACATCGTCTTCACGTCAGCCAGAAAGCGTTCGAGCTCGAACACGCGCTCGGGCAGGTAGATCAGGTGCGGGCCGTCGTCGGCGAACTTCTTGCCCAGCGCCGAAGCGGCCGTCAGGAAGCCAGCATGGCGGCCCATCACGACACCCAAATAGACGCCGGGCAGGGCGGCGTTGTCGAGGTTGGCGCCGGCAAAAGCCTGGGCCACGAAGCGTGCGGCCGAAGGGAAGCCGGGCGTGTGGTCGTTGCAGACCAGGTCGTTGTCGATGGTCTTGGGGATGTGGATGCAGCGCAGCGGATAGCCGGCGGCGCGCGCTTCGTCGGCCACGATGCGCAGCGCGTCTGAGCTGTCGTTGCCGCCGATATTGAAGAAGTGCGTGATGCCATGCGCCTTGAGGACGCTGAAGATCTGGTGGCAGTAGGCGGTGTCGGGCTTGTCGCGCGTGGAGCCCAGCGCGGAGGAAGGCGTCTGCGCCACCAGCTCCAGGTTGTGGCTGGTTTCCTGTGTCAGGTCGACGAAGTCCTCGCCGACGATGCCGCGCATGCCGTGGCGTGCGCCGTAGACGCTGTGCACCTGCCGGTGCCGGCGCGCTTCCAGTACCACGCCGACCAGGGACTGGTTGATCACCGCCGTGGGGCCGCCGCCCTGGGCGATGAGGATCTTGGCTGCGTTCACGGTCAGGGCTCCTATTGCGAGGCTTGCGTGTGATTGTGGCCCGGCCGCCTGAGGATAAGCGCGGCTTATGCGGCTGAAATGATTTGAATCTTGCTTCACAAGCAGGCCAGGCCGGCAGTACAACCCAGCCACACACCACAACAGCTGGAGACAAGCATGCGAATCGGATGCCCCAAGGAAATCAAGAACCACGAGTACCGCGTCGGCCTGACGCCGGCCAGCGTGCATGAGCTGGTGCAGCATGGCCATCAGTTGCTGGTGCAGAGTGGCGCCGGCGCTGCCATCGGCCTGAGCGATGAGCAGTACGTGGCGGCAGGCGCCGAGATCGCGCCTGACGCAGCCTCGGTCTTCGGCCGTAGCGAGATGATCGTCAAGGTCAAGGAGCCGCAGCCGCAGGAATGCGCGATGCTGCGCGAAGGCCAGATCCTCTACACCTATCTGCATCTGGCGCCGGACCCTGAACAGACCGCTGCACTGGTCAAGAGTGGCGCGGTCTGCATCGCCTACGAAACCATCACCGGCCCGGGCGGTGGCCTGCCGCTGCTTGCGCCGATGAGCGAGGTGGCCGGTCGCATGTCCATCCAGGCCGGTGCGGCGCATCTTGAGAAGAGCAAGGGCGGCATGGGCGTGCTGCTGGGCGGCGTGCCCGGCGTGGCACCGGCTCATGTGGTGGTGATCGGCGCCGGCGTGGTCGGCACGCATGCCTTGCAGATGGCGGTGGGCATGGGGGCCCGGGTAACGGTGCTGGACAAGAACGTCGATCGCTTGCGGCAGCTGGACCTGGTCTACGGCAACCGGATCAGCACGCTGTATTCCAGCGCCCATGCGCTGGAGGAGGCGGTGCTGGCGGCCGATCTGGTGATTGGCGGAGTGCTGATTCCCGGCGCTGCGGCGCCCAAGCTGGTGACGCGCCAGATGGTGTCACGCATGCGCAAGGGTGCGGTGGTGGTCGATGTGGCCATCGACCAGGGCGGCTGCTTCGAGACCTCGCACGCGACCACGCATGCCGATCCGACTTTCGTCGTCGATGGCGTGGTGCACTACTGCGTGGCCAATATGCCGGGCGCGGTGGCGCGCACCTCGACCTTTGCGCTCAACAACGCCACCATCGGCCACGCGCTGGCGCTGGCTGACAAGGGCTGGCAGCAGGCGCTGAAGGACAACGCCCATCTGAGAGCCGGGCTCAATGTGGCGCTGGGCAAGGTCTGCTACGAGGCGGTGGCCCAGTCGCTGGGCTATGCCTATGTGCCGGCCGAGCATCTGCTGTGAGAGTGCGATTGACCTGAGGCAGGCAATCGGCCGAAAAACGCAGTATGGTGAAGGCTGGAATAACAAGGAGGTTTGCCATGTCCAATCCGGAAGTTCACAAGCAGCGCCTGGTCAGTGATTTGCAGGCGGTGGTGGCCGAGGCTGAGGCCTTGTTGAAGGCCACGGCAGGCCAGGCCGGCGAAGGGGCTGAGGAGGTGCGCCATCGCATCAAGGCCAGCCTGGAGCGTGCCCGGCGCAATCTGGTCGACATCGAGGAAGCTGCGCTGGAGAAGGCCAAGGCCGCCGGGCGCGCCACCGATGCCTATGTCCATGAGAACCCCTGGCAGTCGATCGGTGTGGCCGCTGGCGTGGGCCTGCTGCTGGGTCTGCTGATCGGGCGGCGCTGAAGAAGTAACGCCGGCGGGTGGGGGGCGCAGGCGCCCCGCCCGCGCTCAGCTGCGCTTCTCTTCCATCCAGCGCTCCAGCTGGTCGGCCTGCATGGGCTTGGCGAACAGCCAGCCCTGGCCTTCGTGGCAGCCCAGCGCCAGCAGTTGCTGGCGTTGTTCTTCGGTCTCCACGCCTTCGGCGATCACGCGCAAGCCGAGGCCGCGGCCCAGATTGATGACCATCTGCGCGATGGTCAGGCCGGCGCTGGAGGTCTGCGCCTCATGCACAAAGGCGCGGTCGATCTTGAGGCGCTCCACTTCGAGCTGGCGCAGATGGCTCAGGCTTGAGAAGCCGGTGCCGAAGTCGTCGATGGCGACGGTCGCGCCGGTGCGCTTGATATCCGCCAGCAGGTGCAGCACCAGCTCAGTGTCATCCATCGCCATCGATTCGGTGATCTCGAGCTCCAGATTGGCTGGGTTCACCTCGGTGTCGCGCAGGGCGGCGTTCAGGCTGTCGATGAAGCCGATATGGCGGAACTGGGCCAGCGAGATGTTCACGCACATGCGGAAATCATGCAGACCCGACTGCTCCATGCGCTTGAGCTGATGGCAGGCGGTGCGCAGCACAAACTCGCCGATGCTGATGATCAGGCCGGACTGCTCGGCCAACGGGATGAACTGGTCCGGCGGCACGTAGCTGCCGTCTTCGCGGCGCCAGCGCAGCAGGGCTTCGGCGCCGATGGCCTGTCCGCTCGCCAGATCCACCTGCGGCTGATAGACGACGAACAGCCGCTGCTCCTCGAAGCCGGCGCGCAGGCCCTTGAGCAGCTTGAAACGCTCGCGTGCATCGGTCCCCATGGCTGGCGAGAAATACTCGGACGCGCCGCGATGCTTTTGCTTGGCGCGCTTCAGCGCGATCTGTGCATCCAGCAGCAGCTCCGAGCCGATCGATGAGGAGTCGGCCAGGCGCACCAGACCGGTGGTGGCCGAGAGTTGCAGCCGCTCGCCCGCCACGTCGAAGGGCTCGACAAAAACGGCGGGAATGGTGTTGGCATTGACCAGCGCGTCAGGGCCGATGAGGCCGAACACATCGGCCGCCACGCGGGCCATAGAGGTATGGAAACCGAGCTCGCTGCCCAGACGCTGAACCACCGCTTGCAGCACCTGGTCACCGAAACTGTGACCGAAGGCGTCGTTGATGTCGGAGAAGTCGTCCAGATCGATCAGCGCCAGCGTGATGCCGTCGGGATCCTGCAGGTTCTGATCCAGCAGCTCGATGAAGCGCAGGCGGTTGGGCAGGCGCAGCAGTTGGTCGTTGTAGGCCTGGTCGAGCAGCTGGCTGTAGAGCAGCACGTTCTCGAAGCCGACGGCGATATTGGAGCAGAAGGCGCGCAAGAGCTGCAGGTCAACCGGGGTCAGCGGACGCCCGGCATCCACCAGCGCGGCGATCGAGCGGCCGTTGGAGAGGCCGAAGTACAGGCAGTTGCCATCGTCCAGCACATGTTGCTTGAGCTCGAGGCAACGTTCCAGGCGCTCGCGCACATGCGGTAGTTGCACGGCAGAAAGTGGCGTGTCGATCAGGCTGCTGAACTGGCCAGCTGCTGCCACGATGCGGGCGTCCGCCAGGCTGGTGCCTTCGCCGTGCGCCCCTTGAGCGCAGACCAGTCCTTCCGGCAGCATGCCCAGCAGTGCGCAGAGCTGCGTCACCACGCCCTCGGCGAAGCGTTGCAGGCCGCGCAGTTGGCTCAGCTCGGCGCTGCCCTCGACGATCAGTTCCAGGCCCTGGCGGTTGGACTCCAGTGCACAGATCTGCTTGTAGGAGCGGATGGCGGC
>PNNH01000048.1 GCA_013824165.1 Methylibium sp.
ACGCGCGCGGCCTTCACCGTGCCGGCCGCCGTCATCAGCATCGGGAAGAAGCGCTGGTACTTGTCGGCGGCAATCATCACCGCCTTGTAGCCGGCGATATTGGCTTGCGAACTCAGCACGTCCATGCTCTGCGCCCGCGTGGTGCGCGGCGCAGCTTCCAGCGCGAAGCTGGTCAGCCCTGCCGTGGCCAACGCCTGCAGGCCCTCGCGGTCGAAGGGGTTGAGCATGCCGACCAGCGCAGTGGCCGGCTTCATCAGCGCCAGCTCGGCAGCATCCGGACTGCGCACCTTCAGCACCAGCTCGGCACCCAAGGCCGCACCACGGTCGACGATCTCGGCGCCTGCGGCCAAATAGGCATCGTCAGTGGCACTGGCTGCAAGGCCGGCACCGCTCTCGATCAGCAGCCGGTGGCCCTGCGCCTTGAGCTTCTTGGCCGTCTCGGGCGTCACCGCCACGCGCGACTCACCGGCCGCGCTCTCGCGCGGGACTCCAATCAACATGGTGCGAATCTCCTAAACATGCGTTTTTGCTTATAGATCGATGCCTGTCGCCCAGCTTACACAATAGCGGTGAAGCCCCATACCCGGGCAAGCACGAAAGCGACACTCCATGAAACACGAACGCTGGAAACCCTCGGTGACAGTAGCCGCGATCATCGAATCAGGTGGGCGCTTCCTGCTGGTCGAGGAGGAAACCCCTGAAGGCCTGATGCTGAACCAGCCCGCCGGGCACCTGGACGAGGGCGAGTCGCCGCTCGCCGCTGTCGCGCGCGAGACTCTGGAGGAAACGGCGCGGCCCTTCGTGCCCGAGGCGCTGGTAGGCATCTACATGGCGCGCTTCCAGCGTCCCAGCCGCGAAGAGGACGTCACCTATGTGCGCCTGGCCTTCTGCGGGCAGGCGGGCGAGGCGATCGCTGGCCAGGCGCTGGACAAAGGCATCGTCCGCACCCTGTGGCTGAGCCTGGACGAGCTGCGCGCCAGCAGCGCCAGGCACCGCAGCCCGCTGCTGCTGCAATGCGTGGAGGACTATGTGGCCGGCCGGCGCCTACCGCTGGACGCCATCCATGTCGACCCGTCGGTGCAGCAGCCACTCATCAAGACCTGAGCCTGACCCGGCCCGGGCGCTTGCGGGACAATCGGCCCCATGAATTCCCCGAAGCAACGCATCGTCGTCGGCCTGTCCGGCGGTGTCGATTCCGCCGTTTCCGCCTATCTGCTAAAGAAGGCCGGCCATGAAGTGGTCGGCATCTTCATGAAGAACTGGGAGGACGACGACGACAGCGAGTACTGCTCGTCCAATGTCGATTTCGTCGACGCCGCCGCAGTGGCCGACGTGATCGGCATCGAGATCGAGCATGTCAATTTCGCGGCCGACTACAAGGACCGCGTCTTCGCCGCCTTCCTGCGCGAGTACCAGGCCGGCCGTACGCCCAACCCCGATGTGCTGTGCAATGCCGAGATCAAGTTCAAGGCCTTTCTCGACCACGCGATACGCCTGGGCGCCGAGAAGATCGCAACCGGACACTATGCGCGCGTGCGAGAGCTCGGTGGGGAATTTCAACTCTTGAAGGGGCTCGATCCGCTGAAGGACCAGAGCTACTTTCTGCACCGCCTCAACCAGCCGCAGCTGGCCAAGACCCTGTTCCCGGTTGGCGAGCTGGCCAAGACCGAGGTGCGCCGCATTGCCGAAGAGATCGGCCTGCCCAACGCCAAGAAGAAGGACTCGACCGGCATCTGCTTCATCGGCGAGCGCCCCTTCCGCGAGTTTCTCAACCGCTATCTGTCGCACCAGCCCGGCCCCATCAAGGATGAGCGCGGCCGCAAGCTCGGCGAGCATCTGGGCTTGTCCTTCTACACGCTGGGCCAGCGCCAAGGTCTGGGCATCGGGGGCATCAAGGAAAAGGGCGCGCCGCGCGGCGGCGGCGAGCATGAGCCGTGGTTTGTGGCCCGCAAGGACCTGGACAGCAACACCCTGGTGGTTGTGCAAGGCCACGAGCATCCGCTGCTGCAAAGCCGCAGCCTGATCGCTGACGATCTGAGCTGGTGCAGCGGCGCGACGCCCGCTTTCGGGGGCTATGGCGCCAAGACCCGCTACCGCCAGGCTGACGCCGCCTGTGCGTTGCTGCCCGGCGAGGGCACGATCCGCCTCGACTTCGTGCAGCCGCAATGGGCCGTGACACCGGGCCAAAGCGCGGTGCTCTATGACGGCGAGGTCTGCCTGGGCGGCGGCGTGATCGCCGAGGCCATCGCCTGAGACCGGCACCCGCCATGACCAAGGGCACATGAGGCTGGCGTCCGCCTGTGGCACGCTCGCCGGTCGCCCATGACCTCCAACACACCCCAGCCCCGCCTGCTCGAACGCCTGGCCCAGCCCGGCGTGGTGCTGCGCGTCGCCGCGCTGGCCCTGTGCGCGCTGGAGCTGGGCTCGGCTCTAGCCGGAATGCTGGGGCGCCCCACCGAGCCCTATGACGGCCTGGTGGCCACCCTCTACACGCGCCTGGGCGGCCAGCCGCAGGACCGCCTGCTGCTGCTGATCGGCCTGGGCCTGGCCAGCATGTTCGTCTGGCGCTTCTGGCGTCTGGCCAGCCGCAGCCGCATCGATCAGCCGCCGCGCGGCGCGCTCGGCGAGATCGCGCTGCTCGCCGGGCTGGCGTTGCTGATCACGCCGGGCCTGCCCTTTCTGGTCACTGCACTGGCGGCGGTGCTGCTGCGCGCCCGGCCGGCCGTTGCCTTTGCCGCAGCCCAGGTGCTGCTCAACCTGGCGCTCTACTGGCTGTCGCCCAGCAGCGGCCAGCGCCTTGAACAAGTGGCCGGCGGCACGCCTTGGTGGGCCGACACCTTGAGCCTGATGCTGGCCATGGTGGCGCTGCACGGCATGGCGCTGGGCCTGGGCCGCATGGCCGCTGCCGAAGCCGAGAAGCGCCGCTGGCTGCAGGCCATGCTGGCCGAAAAGCGCAGCGCCGAACAGCTGCAGGCCGAGCAGCTGCGCTACGCCGAACGCCAGCTGATGGCGCGCGAGCTGCACGATCTGGTAGGCCACCACCTGACCGCACTGAATCTGCAGCTGCAACTGGGCAGCGCTCTGCTCGAGCGCGCCGACAGCACCGGTGCCAGCCAGGCGGTGGAGAAGGCGCGCGGCGTGGCAGCCCAGCTGCTCAGCGAAGTGCGCGTCGCCGTCTCGGCCGAGCGCAACTCACAGCGCATCGACCTGAGCGCGGCACTGCAGGCCCTGGCCGAAGGCATCAGCCAGCCGCACATCGTGCTTGAGCTGGACGCCAGCGTGCGCGACCTGAGCCCGCGCCTGGCGCATGCGCTGCTGCGCTGCGTGCAGGAGGCCGTCACCAACGCCGTGCGCCATGCGCGGGCGCGGCAGCTGCGCATCAAGCTGGGCCTGTGCGCCGACGATCAGCAGATCTGCCTGCGGGTGGAAGACGACGGCGACCGCGCCGTCCATGCCGTGCCCGGCAACGGGCTCAAAGGCATGGCCGAGCGCATGAACGAGTTGGGCGGCAGCATGCAGCTGCTGCCCGGGCCTACCGGCCTGACCCTGGAGCTGCGTTGCCCGAGGAGCGCGTGATGATCATGAAAACCGAATCCCTGCCCATCAAGGTGTTGCTGGTCGAAGACCAGCAACTGGTGCGCGAAGGCTTGAAGGGCTTGCTGGCGCTGCACAGCGAGCTCAGCCTGGTCGGCGAGGCTGCCGACGGCGCCGAGGCTGTGGCCCTGCTCGCCGAGATGGCCCCTGAAGAAATGCCCGATGTGCTGCTGTCGGACATGCGCATGCCGCGCCTGGACGGGCTGGGCCTGATCCGGGCACTGGCGGCACGCGGCTGGCCGATCCCGGTGCTGCTGCTGACCACCTTCGACGATGCCCAGGCCTTCGACGAAGCCGTGCGCGCCGGCGCCAAGGGCTTTCTGCTCAAGGCCATCAGCCCCGACACGCTGCTGCAGGCCCTGCGGGACGTGGCTTCAGGCGGCACCGCGCTGCGACCCGGCATCACCGAGCGCATGGAACGCCATGCAACCCAGCTGGAGCGCGGCTTTGTGGCCACCGAACAGCCCGATCCGCTGAGCCCCAAGGAACTGCAGGTGCTGCGCCTGGTGGCCAGCGGCCGCAGCAACACCGAGATCGCCGCGCTGCTGGGCAATAGCGAAGGCGTGATCAAGAACCACTGCTCGGCCATCTTCTCGAAGATGGGCGTGCGCGACCGCACGCAGGCGGTGCTGCGGGCGATCGACCTGGGGTGGATCTGATGCAGCGCTGGCGCAGAGCTCAGGCCTGCCCCAGCCGCTCAGCCCAGAAGTCGATGCAGGCGCGGATCTTGGGCAGACGCTGACGCGAACTGCTCATCACCGCGTACAGCGGCACCGTCTGCGGGTCGACGCAATCCGCCAGCACCGGCACCAGCAGGCCGCGCGCCAGCAGCGGCGCCGCCACGATGGTCGACAGGCGGCCGATGCCCAGCCCTTGCAGCACCATCTCGGCGGCCAGGCCGGTGTCATTGCAGCACCAGAAGCCTTCGGCAACATGCTTGCTCGCCTGGCCCTCGATCACGAAAGGCCAGTGGTTCAGATGCGGCGCGGCGCTGTTGGTGATCAGGCGGTGCGCAGCCAGCTCATCGGGGCGCGCGGGCAGCCCGATGGCCTGGGCGTAGGACGGTGCCGCATACAGCGCACGGCCCAGCGTGCCGATGCGCCGCGCCACCAGATGCTCGGGCAAGGCGGCCGCGGTGCGAATGGCGATGTCGAGACCGTCGCGGACCAGGTCGGCCATGCGATCGCTGACCTCGAGATCGATGCTCAGCCGCGGGTGGCGCCGGTGCAGCTCGCTCAGGCTGGGCACCAGCAGATACTGCGCCACCACGGTGCTGGCGGCCACGCGAACCCGGCCGCTGGCCGCGCCGGCTCGGCTGCTGAACTCACCCTGCAACTCGTCGAAGGTGCCGATGATGCGCTGACAGTAGGCCAGGAAGGTCTCGCCCTCAACACTGAGCGTCAGCCCATGCGTGGAGCGATGCACCAGCCGGGCCGCACAGCTTTTCTCGATGCGCGAGAGAGCACGCGAGATCTGGCTCACCGGCACATCGCGCTCGCGCGCCACGGCGGACAAGGAGCCCAGCGCGGCGACACGACCAAACAGCTTCAAATCATCGATGGCCAGTTCATCCATAGGCCACATGGTAGGTGCAGCGGCCTTGCAGCCGGTGCAAGGCCGCTTTGTGGCGGGCGCCGTTTCGCCGCGGCCGGGTGCTGCCTAGAGTCGAGGCACCGATTCAAAGGAGCCCACGATGACGCCCTACCGCCACCCTTTGGGACTCAGCCCGCAACAGCACACGCTGCTGATTGACGCTGCCAAGCGGCATGCGGCGCAGCTGCGCCGCGAGGCCATCAGCGATGCTGTCGCATGGGCGTTGAGCGCCTTGCAGCGCGGGCTGTCGTCCGCCGCACGGCGCCTGCGCCGGCGAGCGAAACAGCCCTCTGCGGCGGGCCTGCACGCGCCCGGACACAGCCGCAGCCGCGCCCTCAGGCCGTTCGCTGGCTGATCACCGGCGGCTCGTCCAAAGGCACGAACACCCACATCAGCAGATAAATCAGCAGGCCGGTGCCGCCGCACAGCAGCAGCAGTGCGAACACCAGGCGCAGGAACCAGGCAGCGATGCCGCTGAGCTGCGCGATACCGCCGCAGACACCGCCCAGCCAGCGGTCCTCGCGGCTGCGGCGCAGGCTGTTGATCACGTTCAGCGCCGGGTTGGCGGCGGCGCTGCTGCGGGCTGTGGCCTCGCCATTGAGCAGTCGTGCCTTGGCGCGCGCAAACTCTTCGTCACTCAAGGCGCCGCGCTGATGCAGGTCGGCCAGGCGGGCCAGTTCTTCGCTATCGGACATGTCGCACTCCTTCAGGGCTGAAACGATGGGATGGCTTGAAGATTAAGGCCCCGCCCGGCTGCGGCACCAGCCGCTTGCGACGAAGCGCGCCGATGCCGGTTCAGAACGGCAAGACGACCGCACAAAGCGTAGCGCCAGCGCGCTTGCCAAGCCCGCCCGCTTGGGCGAGCATGAGACATGACACGCAATCCACGCCCCTTCGCTTCATCCTGGCAGCGCATGCTCTTCTTGCGTGGCTCTGCCGCCGGGCTGTTGGCCCTTGCCTTGAGCGCCTGCGCGAGCGAAGCCCAGGCCCCCGCCAGCAGGAGCCAAGCCCTGCTCAAGCAGATCGAGGCCGAGATCGGCGACGCGGCCTGCAGCAGTGACCAGCAGTGCCGCACGCTGGCCCTGGGTGCGAAGTCCTGCGGCGGCCCCGAACGCTATCTCGCCTGGTCCACGGCGCGCAGCAAGGCCGACAAGCTGGCCGCGCTGGGTGAGCGTTACAAGGCCGAGCGCATGGCCGAGAACATGCGCAGCGGTGCTGTCTCGAACTGTATGCTCGAGGTCGACCCTGGCGCCCAATGCAAGGCCCAGCGCTGCCAACTCGGCGGCGGGGGCGGCGGCGCCTTGCTGCGCTGAAACGCCGGCACCCGCCAAGCAAAACGGCCCCGCGCGGGGCCGTTGTCGTCAGTGACGGGCCGATGGGCCGCCTGCTGCCGTCTCATACCGGTTATGCAGCCATTTTTTGTAAACAACTCACCCCTTCCTGAGAGGTTTCCCCGGCTTGAATCGATCTTGTCAGACAACTTTGTAAACAACTTGGTCGGTTTCTCTGGACTTGTTTACAAAACACACCTCAATGTCTCGGCCTTCATCCTTCGCCGTAACTATCCTCCGGACACAGGTTTGTGATGGCCTGGCCGACAGCATTGCCCCTGCCCGGGCGCCGTTCCCGACTTGTACGTCTTACGAGGAACAGCGGCAGCAAGCGGCTTAGCGCCGCCTTCTCTAGCGAGAGGGCTCTCAACGACCTTCAACTTGAACTTTGTTTCGTACTTCCCAATGGAGCCCCTTGAAGTTTGTCCAACTTCTGGGGGTCAGCTCAAACTCGGGGCGATGCACTCCAGCTGAGTCGGGACACCACGAGACACTTGGAGCAAGTGACCAGCATGGGTGGCCTATCACCAGTACCAAGAACACCTCGCCAAGGTGGGCGAAGCGGCGTGCCGTGCGGCATCCGATTGCTGTGGCGAAGCAGCCGACCAATCCCGCTCAGCGCCGCGACATCGAAGCGGAGCAATGCCACCTCGCCGTATCGGAGCACGCCTCCTCGTGCCGCGCCCTAGGGCCGTAGGTTGCAAGACTGCGGACCGACCGCCGCAGCCGAGCCGACAGCAACCGACCACGATGCATGCCACGCGGGCGACTCACGAGAAGTACCTCTGCCCTGCCGATGTAGAAGTACACGCGCTGCCCCAACTTGAGGTTCGCAAAGCCGGCAGGCAACGCAACTTCTCCTCCAGGGCGAACAATGCTGTAGTTCCGTTCAGGCGGGCCTTTAAGTCCCTTCCTTTTTGTATTCATTGGCGATGTCCTCCGAGTTCGTCCATGGCGTCGAACACTGGGGTCAGAGACAGGCCGCAGGATTAGTCGTAGCCAAGCGAGCCCCTGACGTCACCCGCAATGGCTTCACTCAGTCGAGAGTTCCCGCGCTTCAGCACATCGATCGGCGTGAACCCACCGCACAGCGGTGCCGTGTTGGGTCTTCGAAGCCACTGCCTTGAGAAGGACCAGTCTTCAGAAAACTGCTGCAGATCGGCATGCAAGCGCTCAAGCGCAATCAGGCACACGTGTGCGGCGCTGCCGCTCGCTACAGCAGCCTCATTTAGCATCCCGCCCTGTGCGAGGCCCAGCCGCAGCGCGTCGGCATGGGATAGCGCCCAATCTGGAACGACCTGCTCAAGGTGATTGGCGAGTGACGTCATGCTAATGATCCAGGAGAGAAATTACGGCATATAAGCCGTGGCCAGTAATGTTGTGGATGGCCATTCTCTGCCGCTGTGAGATCCAGTGCAGCATTACCACCCCAGCCGTCAAAGCGCTCGACGTCGTTCGATCCCGACGTCGCGGCAGCCGTTGGGAAGGTGATCCGGAACACACGAGAGGAGCAGGGACACTCGCAGGACGGTTTCGCACTCCTGGCCGGCGTTGATCGGTCTTACTACGGCAAGCTGGAGCGAGGTGAGCGTCAGCCGACGGTAGGTTTGCTGCTGCGCGTCGCCAGAGCTTTGGGGGTTTCAGGCGCTGATCTACTGGCGCAAGCCGAGGCGCTGCTGTCCGCGCCACCGAAACGAAGACGCGCATCAAGTCGTTGACCCTGGCCAACGATCCACCGGCCCTCGCTTGCGGAGCGCCTGCAACGCAGAACCCTCTAACTGCCCCTTGAGCTGCTCCAGGAACGCCAGGAAGTCGACATCCATGGCTTGAAGCCATACCCAGAGTTCGACGACATCCAATCGCCGTTCACCCGACTCCACGCGACTGACTACAGCCTGAGACCGCCCCAGCCGAGCGGCCAGGTCAGATTGCCGCATGCGGCGAGACTGGCGCGTTCTGCGCAGCAGATTCAAGAACTCGTCGTTCGAGCGGCTATGAAGAGACTTGTGCATTGGTGACCTTCGGCAGCACCGTAGGTCTTACGAGGAGATATCCAAAAATCTCATCTTTGGGTGTGCGACACGCCCGGCACCGCGTGCAGAGCCTCCGATGGCAAGGAACGCCCGCTGAGGCATATATACCGTGGCCAACTATTTTCACACCGTGGGCTCGAGTATGGTTTTCAATTCGCCCCGAGCGTTGAGTAGCGCCCAGATGCATCACTGGCGTCGCAGAGTGAGGTCATCCCTGAGCGTTGCACGCCGTGTTCGAACTCACCGACGCCGGCCTTCATTCAGCAACTAAGGGCGCCGTTGAGCTTCGTCGCTGAACGACGGCTTCGGGGCATCGAATCCGGCTATGTAGTCGACTGCAGTTGTCCGGGAGTGCCACTCCGCAGCAGCACCAGGAAGCTGCACTTCATGACGAGTAGGCACTCCGCCCGACTTCCGGAAACGGGTTGCGGCCAGACGTCCTGCAAGCGCATCCAATGAGGGCCTCAACTCGATGGGAGACCATCATGGGTACCAGCCGCGCTGTTTCCCAAGTCGCGTTGAAACCCAGCTCGACCAACGGATCTCGCGGATGCGCAGCGCGGACTTCCAGCGCTGTGGCAGTTCGGACAACACCAACAGGTACTGGACCACCGTTGCCATAGCGAAGACTGACTTCGGATTAGAGAATGCGCCGACTTGCTGTTGGCACCGCCGGTGGCACACCCAACTGCACATCAACAACATCGCCGCGGGGTGCGGCTAAATTGCATAGCACCGTCAGCTCATGAACCCATGTGCTCGAACACCTCGGGCTGCTGCGCGCCGAGCCATCGCTTCGAGCAGACGATGGTAGTGCGGGGCTCACTGGAGCGGCTCACCCCGGTTTCTGTGACGGCGCTCGCTGCGGCGTTATCACTTACGCAGCTGATGCTCTGAAAGTTTGGGCCTCAGAATACTGAGCGACTGCTGGCGGCGCAGGACGACGGTACGATCAAACAAAGAGGTCATCATGAAGCAATTTCAGCCATCCGATCCATCTGCGGCCGATGCGGCGCGTGGCCCATTGTGGCCAGCGGTGATGATCTGCTTAATTCTGCTTGCTGGCTGCGCGGGGGCGAGCGCTCCAGCGGCGAGGACATCACTGGCGGCCGAAAGCTTTTGCCGCTGGAAGTCCAAGCCGCGCAGCCCGGTTTGCATCCCTGCGCATTTGGCTGGTGAGCAGGCTCTGCAGCAGGCGCAAGCGCTGCAGGGGCAGCCGGAAAAGCTGACCGTCTACGTGCTGCGCAACAACTGGGCCGACCCAGTCCTGCCGGCCGAGGTGGCGCTTGAGGGGCGCGCCGCCTTTCCCACGCTGCCCCGCACCATGCTACGCCTGAGCCTGCCGCCAGGCGATCACTCGATCTCGGTGCACTGGGCTTCGGGCTCGTCGAGCCATCGCGTCGCCGGACAAGCGGGCGATGTGCGCGTACTTCGTCTCACAGGCTGGGCATTCTGGAGCCGCGTGAACTTCCAGCTCTCCGAACTGGGGATCGACCGAGCACGCGAACTCGCAGCGCAAAGTAGTCTGCTGGCAGATCAAAGTCGCTGAGCGCAGGCCACAGTTTGCCCGACCGAGCTTTCAACCCTTTAGGCAGATCATTCCAGCTGAAGACTAATGCCGTCGCAGCCTGCACACTCTCCTGCCAGACTGCACTAGCGCATGGCGGCCCCCATCCGCAGCGCCACGGCATCGTGCAAGTGGCCAACGACACTTGCTTCGAGCTGCTGGCCGGGGCCGACGGCGCCACCCTCTGCCTGCAGGACCACGGCATGCCCATGGCCTCTGCTGGCCTGACAGGCGAGCTCACCGTGCTGGTCGGCAGTGAGAAGAGCGCGGCAGAGCTGAAGGCCGTGGGCGCGAACAAACTGTGCTTTCAGGGCAACAAGCTGTACAGCGATTCCACGTTCATCGCGTTTGTGATTGGCGTCAGCGGCAAGGCGATTGCGGTGCACCTCACCGTCAAGGGATACAGCGATGAATGACCTGCATGTCTCGCAGCGGCCCGCCGAAAATGGATGCTTGCGGGCCTTGTTGTAGGCGATGCTCTTCGGCGTCAGCACACCCTTGGTCCAGCAGTTGGGGCGCGAGCTCGGGAAGTTCAGCACGGGGGGCACTGCTCTGCCGGCGCAGCCGCCATCGGCGGCCTGCTGCCCCGGCCTATGGGAGCCGAGTTGCGTGTGCTTCGATCCGACTGCCGGCGCCTGCTTGCCTTCGTCGGCTTAGGGGCCTTTCTAGGCCCGCTGGCCTAGGCTTGGGGCTTGCAACACACTGGTGGCACCCGCGCCTCGCCGATACCGATCCTGAAGGCCCTGTTCGCGGCAGCACTGGCATGCCGCCTCACAGGCTGACACGTCGGTGAATCATGAGTTCGCCAGCTTCGCATGCAGCCCAACATAGCCTTCCGTGCATCGCAATGATGACAAAGATGTAATCCCACTGTGGGACCACCGTCGGCACCTGATTCCTAAAGTCATGTCCAGGATGAATCGTTGAGCAAGTCACTTCGACATGCAGATCATCTTGTGCAGTTAGGAGTCATCCATGAACCGTTCTTTTACCAGCCTCACCATCGCTTTCGGCCTGGCCTTGTCGGCCGCAATGGCCAACGCCGCAGTCGGCACGACCACGCTGGCCAACGGCAAGTCGGTCTATGGCGCGGCCGCCTCCGCGTCGCAGGCGGCAAAGGTGGTCGATGTCGCCTCGGCCGGCACGCTGAACGTCGACTGTGGCGAGACGGTGACCTTCCGCAACGGCGACAAGAGCTTCAGCTGGAAGTTCGACGTGGTCGGCCATCGCGTCGTGGACCTGCAGGCCATCGCTCCGGCAGGCTTCAGCAGCAAGCCGATGAAGGTCTACGTTGCACGCAACGACGGCGAGCGCAACTGATCTCGGGACTCAGCTGCCTGCGCTGGTCCTGCGCCGGTGCACAGCTCCGACGTGGGCGTGCACCTCTGATGCAGGTCGTGGCACGAACTCTGCTGACTGTGGCGTGTTCAATTCGCGCAGGATCGCGCAGGCCTGCCCCGAGCCGGAAGCCTGGCATCGGGAACGAAGGGATATCAGTTCCTTCTCGAGCGCGTGCAGTTCCTGAATGCGTCGGGAGACATGCTCGATGTGCTCATCCAGCACATGGTTGACCTCAGCGCAATCAGCGCTCGGATGGTCGATGAAGCGCAGCAGGGCACGAATCTCGTCCAGCGCCATGTCAAGGCTACGGCAGCGTCGGATGAAGACCAGGCGCTGCAAATGGCGCTCGTCGTACAGCCGGTAGTTGCCCGCGCTGCGTTCCGGCGTTGGCAACAACCCTTCGCGCTCGTAGAAGCGGATGGTCTCGATCTGTGTGGCCGTCGCCACCGCCAGTTCCCCGATTTTCATGGCCGGACCCGAGTTTGTGCGATTGCGCTTGACTCTACACCGACTACAGAGTTTTTAATTCGGCCATGGACAAGACACTGAACGCCCCCCCCGCACCAGCCGAAACGCCGGCTGCATCCTGCTGCGGCTCTGCCTGCGGCACGGTCCCGCTCACGCTTGCACCAGCCCAGGCTGCGCAGGCTGGCCTGCATCGCTTGCGCATCGCGAATATGGACTGCGCGTCCGAGGAGTCGGAGATCCGCCGGGCGCTGGAGCCGATTGCCGGTGTGAAACAGTTGCGCTTCGACCTGGGGCAGCGGACGGTTACCCTGGCCGCCGAGCCGGCCGAACTGGCGGCGGCTATCGCGGCCATTGAGCGCATCGGCTACGGGCCTGTGCCCTTGGATACCGCAGCCACGGCAAGTACCCCGGGTGAGCATGAAGACGGTGAGGACCATGATCACGATCACGTCGAATCGGGCTTGCCCCGCCTGATCGCCGCGCTGGCCGTCGCCGTTGCGGCGGAAGCCGTGGCCTTCTTTGCGCCGGAGACGGCCGCGTGGAAGGGCGTGCAGATGCTGCTGGCCGCCCTGGCCATCTATCTTGCAGGATTTGCGACCTATCAGAAGGGACTGCTGGCCCTCAAGGCTGGGCGCCTGAACATCAATGCGCTGATGACCGTGGCGGTGACCGGCGCCTTCGTGATCGGCCAATGGCCGGAGGCGGCCATGGTGATGGCCCTCTATGCCATCGCCGAGCTCATTGAGGCCAAGGCCGTGGACCGTGCCCGCAATGCCATCAAGAGCCTGCTGGATCTGGCGCCGCAAGATGCCGAGGTGCAGCAGGCGGGCGGCCAGTGGCAGCGTATCCCCACTGCGGCGGTCGCCGTGGGTGCCGTCGTGCGCTTGCGTCCTGGCGAGCGTGTGCCGCTGGACGGCTTGGTGACGGCTGGCAGCAGCGCCATTGACCAGGCGCCGGTCACCGGCGAAAGTGTCCCTGTTGACAAGACCGTGGGGGACGAAGTTTTCGCCGGCACCATCAACCAGAACGCGGCGCTGGAGTTCCGCGTGACCGCACTGGCCACGGATAGCACCCTGGCGCGCATCATCCATGCGGTTGAGGAAGCGCAGGCCACCCGCGCACCCACGCAACGCTTCGTCGATCGCTTTGCAGCGATCTATACGCCCGGCGTGTTTGTGCTGGCGCTGGCCGTGGCTCTGCTGATGCCCTGGCTGTTGGGCTGGACCTGGATGGAATCGGTCTACAAGGCCCTGGTGCTGCTGGTCATCGCCTGCCCCTGCGCCCTGGTGATCTCGACTCCGGTGACCGTGGTCAGTGGCCTGGCCGCCGCAGCCCGCCGGGGCATTCTGGTCAAGGGCGGCGTCTATCTGGAACAGGCCCGTTCGCTAAGGGCCGTGGCCCTCGACAAGACCGGCACGATCACCGAGGGCAAGCCCAAGCTCGTCGATGTCCAGATCCTGCGGGATGACGCCGATCGGGCTGTGGTGGCGCGCGTGGCGTTGAGCATAGCCGGTCGTTCGGATCACCCGGTGTCCAAGGCCATCGCCGCTGGCATGGCTGGCGATGCCCTCGCCAGCGATGTGTCTGATTTTGAGGCCGTGGTCGGCCGAGGTGTGCAGGCCCGCTTGGATCAGCGATCCTATGTGCTGGGCAATCATCGCTGGATCGAGGAGCGTGGCCAGTGCTCGCCGACCATCGAGGCACTGCTCAAGCAGCACGAACAGTCCGGCCGCACGGTGACCCTGCTGGCCGATGATGGCGGCGTGCTGGCCCTGTTCGCTGTCGCGGACACGATCAAGCCCTCGTCGCGGGCGGCCGTCGCTGAATTGCAGGCCATGGGCGTCACGCCGGTGATGCTGACTGGCGACAACCAGGCCACGGCCGAGGCCATCGCCCGCGAGGCCGGCATCGAGCAGGTGCGCGGAAACCTGCTGCCGCAGGACAAGCTCAAGGCTATCAGCGAGATGCAGGCCCGCTACGGTCCCACCGCGATGACCGGCGACGGCATCAATGACGCCCCCGCGCTGGCCAAGGCCGACATCGGTTTTGCCATGGGCGGCGCTGGTACCCACACGGCGATGGAGGCGGCCGATGTGGTGGTCATGAACGACGACCTGCAGCGCCTGCCCGAGACCATCCGCCTGTCGCGCCGCACCCATGCCGTGCTCTGGCAGAACATCAGCCTGGCCCTGGGGTTGAAAGCGGTGTTTCTGGTGGCGGCCGTGTTCGGCAACGCCAGCATGTGGATGGCGGTGTTTGCCGACATGGGTGCCAGCCTGCTGGTGGTCTTCAACGGCTTGCGCCTGCTGCGCGGAAAGGGCCAGTCATGATTGATATCCCCGAGCTTCCTGCGGTGGCGCCCGTTGGCGCCGAACGGACGCGTACGCTGAACACGACGGCCTTGCTGGACGTTGGACACCCGAGCATCGCCGCCCTGGTGCAGGCGCGAGGGTGGCGGCAACTGCCGGAGCGCGAGCGCATTGCTGCAGCCTATGTCTTCGTCCGCGATGAGGTCGCGTTTGGCTACAACAAGAGCGACGATCTGAAGGCGTCCGAGGTGCTCGCCGATGGCTACGGCCAATGCAACACCAAGAGCACGCTGCTGATGGCCCTGCTGCGAGCGCTGGGCATTCCTTGCCGATTCCATGGCTTCACCATAGACAAGCGGCTGCAGCGCGGCGCGATCACGGGGCTGGCTTATCGGCTGGCACCGCGCAACATCATCCACAGCTGGGTCGAGGTGTGGACCGGCGCACGCTGGGCCAGGCTGGAAGGCTTCATCCTGGACATGGCTTATCTGGCAGCGCTGCAGCGGCGCTTCGCAACCCACCAGGGCGCCTTCTGCGGCTACGGGGCAGCCACGCCCGACCTGCAGTGCCCGCAGGTTGACTGGGACGGCGGTGACACCTTCATCCAGAAGGATGGCATCAACCAGGACTTTGGCTTGTTTGACAGCCCGGACGAGTTCTATGCCCGCCACGGCGTCAACGTGAAAGGCTTCAAGCGCTGGCTGTTCCAGCACATCATCCGGCAGCAGATGAACGGCAATGTTGCGCGCATTCGCCAGAGCTTCGCCGCATCAACGGCCTCACGCAGTGATGCGGCTGCCGCTCGCGTCGGGCAGAATCAGCCCGATTCGGCTTAGACCATCCGCTGACTCTGCGAAGACCTGGCCGTCATGCATACGTGCAATAGCGGCAACGATGGCCAGGCCCAGGCCGTGGTTGCGCTCGGCATGGGTGCGAGCGACGTCAGCACGGTAAAAGCGATCAAACAGTCGTGGTAGGTGCACGGGGTCGATGGTCGGGCCTTCGTTGTGCACGCCGATGTGCACCGCGCCATCGTTCTGGCGGTCGATGTGGACGAGCACGGTCGAGCCTGCCGCTGCATATCGGGTCGCGTTGCCCAGCAAATTGGACAGGGCCTGCCGCAACAGCCGGGCATCGACCTCGGCGCCGGCATCGCCCCGCACTTCGGCTTGGAGCCCGGCGTCGAGCAAAGCCGCCTCATGGAATTCAAGCACCTCTGCCGCCAGCGCCCCCAAGCTGGAGGTCCAGACACGTCGGGCGGGTACGCCGCGATCGGCATTGGACAGAAACAGCATGTCACTGACGATGCTGGCTAGGCGCTGCAGATCTTCGAGGTTCGATCCCAAAGCCTCGCGCAGCTGTTCGGCACTGCGCGGCTTGCGCAGAGCCAGCTCGCAACTGCTGATCAGCGTAGCCAGTGGCGTGTTCAGTACGTGCGCCACGTCGGCGTTGAACGCTTCCATCTGCCGGTAGGCCAGGCCGATACGGTCCAGCAGTGCGTTGAACTGCTGGATTAGGGGCTGTAACTCGTCCGCCTGTTCGGCCCCGTCGAGGCGTCGCTGCAAGTCCGTAGCCGTCACCTGTCGAGTTTGTGCGACCAGTTTGTGCAGGGGCGCCAATCCGAGACGCACCAAGAGGAACCCCCCCAGTGACACTGCGAGGGCACCCACCAGCGCAGCGAGCGCCAGCGTCCATGCCAGTCGGCGCAGCAAGGCTTCGTCGGTTCTCCTGTCCAGCACCAGCACGGCATGGGCCGAGCCACCAGCATCCGGCGGCAGGCGGATGTCAAACAGCCGGCGCTTGCTATCGGAGAGCGGCGGTTGGCGCGTGGCAGTTTCATAGATGAGCTGCCCGTCCGAATTGAACAGGCGTATCGACAACTCGTCGTGGCCGGCAAGAAAGTCTTTCAACAGGTGGCGCACGCCGGCCATGTCATGGGCGCCTCTTCCTTCGGTGAGCAGATGCTCCACGGCAGCCTGCTTCTGCTGCAGGGTGTCATCCTGCCGTTGCGACAAGGTGGCTGCTATCACCACATAGACCGCCGCGCACACCAAGCCTAGCCCGAGCATGGTCTGCAATGCCAGCCAGCGGGAGAGCCGACCACGCAGGCTGGTTTCTGTGGTGCGCCCGCTCACGACTGCCTGACCTCCAGCACATAGCCCATGCCGCGCACCGTGTGCAGCAACGGCCGCTCGAAGGGTTGATCCAGCTTGCTGCGCAGGCGCCGTACAGCCACCTCCACGACATTAGTCTCGCTGTCGAAGTTCATGTCCCAGACCTGCTCGGCCAGTTCGGTGCGCGACAACACCTCGCCCTGGCGCCGCAGCAGCAGGCTCAGCAGATTGAACTCCTTGGCCGTCAGCTCCAGCCGCTGGCCGGCGCGCGTGGCCTTACGGCGGATCAGATCGACTTCCAGATCGGCCATCTTCAGCGAGGTCGGCTCGCCATTGCCTCGGGCGCCGCCGACCCGGCGCAGCAAGACCTGGATGCGTGCAACAAGCTCCGAGAACGCGAAAGGCTTGACCAGATAGTCGTCGGCGCCGCCCTGCAGACCCCGCACCCGGTCCTCGACTTGACCTCGGGCGGTCAACATTAGCACTGGCGTCTGCTTGCTCTGGCGCAGCGCCGCCAGCACGGCCAGCCCGTCGATGCCGGGCAGCATGCCGTCCAGCACCAGCAGGTCATAGTCGGCCTCGGTTGCCATATGCAGGCCGTCGATGCCGGTATGGGCGACGTCCACCACATAGCCTTCTTCGCTCAGACCCTTGCGCAGATATTCGGAGAGTTTGAGCTCGTCTTCGATCACCAGAAGCTTCATGGGCTCGATTCTGCGGCCTGGCCAGGAAAGCGAACATTACGTGTTTGTCATCTTGGTGTTGGTTCAGTGTCCCGTCGTACCCACTAGAGTCCGTGACGCACTGGCCCCCAATGGGTCAGGTCTTTCCGGATATTTGCCGTGCTCGACGGCGCTTCGCTACACTCTCGCTCCATGCAACGTCTCGTGCTGATATTTTTGCTGCTGCTCCTGCCCGTCCAGTGGACGTGGGCGGCTGCCGCCAGCATCTGCCGGCACGAGTCCAGCATCCACGCCAGTCATTTCGGCCACCACGAGCACCGGCACGATCACCAAGCCAGCGCGACCGCCTCGGTCGATGCCTCTGACGACACCCCGCAGCAAGGCGACAGCGGCGTACATGCCGATTGCGCGACCTGCCACGCCGCCGTGCCCTGGCTGATGATGCAGTCGGCCGTGGGCTTGGGCGAGTTGTTGTCGCCCCTGGCTTTCACGCCGTACCAACGGTCCGTCACCGCCGGCGTTCCCGAGCGCCTGATTCGTCCGCCTCACCTCCGCCTCGCCTGACCAGCGGCGAGGCTGGGCTCCGGCTGCACAGGTGGCAGGGGGCCGTGCAAAGGATGTGCCTGACGCACCACCTGCCTCGCCAGCACCGCGGCTGATACCGCAGCGGCCAGCAGGCTGCTGCCGACGAGGACACCATGGTTTTCCCTTTTCCGATCCTTTCCAGGGTCGTCTCCGCGGCATTGCGCCCTAGCGCAACGCTGCCACGTCTTTGCGGACTTGTGTTCGCACTCGCCAGCGCCGGCGTCTGGGCTCAGACACCCGCCGTCACGACGCTCAAGCAGGCCTTCGACGCAGCTTGGCTGCGCCAGCCCGAAGCGGCCAGTGCCGAATTGCACCGGCAGGCGGCGCAAGGGCGCAAGGCCGCCGCGCAGGGCTGGACCGTCGAGCCACCGACGCTGGAAGTTTCCTCCAAGACAGACCGCCTGAGCCGCAACGACGGCAGCCGTGAGCTAGAAGTCGGCGTGGCCGTGCCATTGTGGCTGCCAGGTGAGCGTGGCCGCAGTCTTGCCTTGGCGGAGGCGGAGGCTGGTGCTGTGGACAGCCGGACGTCTGCCACCCAGTGGCGCCTTGCGGGCGCCCTGCGAGACGCCTGGTGGAGCCTGCATCGTGCTCGCGTGGAAGCAGGGCTGGCTCGCGCACGCCAGGACAGTGCGGCCCACTTGGCGCGCGACGTGGCTCGGCGTGTGGCAGCCGGCGAACTCGCCAAAGCCGACCAGCACCAAGCCGACGGCGCCCTGGCTGCGGCCCAGGCCGAACTTGCGGCCAGCCAGGCTGCACAGATTCTGGCCGAGCAGGCGCTGCGGGCCTTGACGGCCGAGGCCCCGGCCCCCGTGCTTCTGGACGTGCCGGAAGCCGCCGCTACCGCTGTCGCGCCGCTCGACGACACCGAAGCACCCCCCGCCCATCCGGCGCTGCGCGAGCTGAGCGACCGTGCGCTGATGGCCGAGCGGGCCCGGGATCTCGCCGATGTGCAGCAACGCGCCAACCCCGAGCTGACGCTGGCCACCACGCGGGATCGCGGCGCCTTCGGCGAGCGCTATGGCCAGACGATCACCTTGGGGCTGCGCTTTCCGCTCGGCTCTGGCGGCGTCAATCAGGCCAAGCGAGCCACTGCAGGGGCCGAGCTTGTCGAAGCTCAGACGCTGCTGAGCCTGGAGCGCCAGCGCCTGTCCGGCGAGCTGATCGGGGCGCGGGCGCGGCTGTTGGCCGCCCAAGCGGCGGCCGAGGCAGCCAGCCGGCGTGCCGGGCTGGCGCGCGAGACGCGCGGCTTCGTCGAGAAATCCTTCCGTGCCGGCGAGACCGACCTGCCCAGCCGCCTGCGTGTCGAGTTAGAGGCCTTCGAAGCCGAGCGCCAGGCGACCTTGGCCCGACTGAACGTGAACCAGGCCATCTCGGCCCTCAACCAGGCTCTGGGCCTGCTGCCGCAATGAACTGCCACCCCTCTTCCAGGAAGCAAGACATGACCCTCGCTCCCCCCTACGCCATTCCTTCGATATCTTGGATGCCTAAGATCGTCCCAGCGCTGGCCGCCGGCCTGCTGCTGGCGGCATTCTGGATGGCCCCCACGCCTGCCCAGGCCGGCGAAGGCCATGACCATGGCGAGGCCCCGGCCGCTGCCGCCGGCCCTGCGCTGCCCCGTTTCTCTGCGGCCTCCGAGCTGTTCGAGCTGGTCGGCGTTCTCAATGGCAAGCAGCTGACGCTCTACCTCGATCATGCGGCCAGCAATGCGCCGGTCAAGGACGCCAAGCTGGAACTGGAACTGGGCGGGCGCAAGTTCAGCCCCAAGGCGCACGGCGAAGGCGAGTTCGAGCTCACATTCGACGAAGCGCCCAAGCCGGGCGTCACGCCCGTCACGGCCACTGTATCCACCGCCAGCGATGCCGACCTGCTTGCCGGTGAACTGGACATCCACGAGGAGGTTCATGCCGACGAGGCCCATGTGCACAGCTGGAAGGAATGGGCCCTCTGGGGCGCCGGTGGTGTGGCTGCGCTGGTCGCATTGGGTCTGATCGCGCGCCGCCTCTCGGGCGGCCGTGCACTGCGTAGCGGAGCTGCAGCATGAAATCTATGAATCTGAATCGCAGCCTCACGGTCTGTGCACTGGCAGCGGCGCTGGCGCTCGGCACGATGCCGGCACTCGCGGGAGATGGTCACGACCATGGCGACGCTCCGGCGGCCACAAACTCCAACGGTCCCCAGCGTCTGCCCGATGGCAGCGTGTTTCTGCCCAAACCGGCGCAGCGCCAGATCGGCGTTCGCACGCTGATCGGCACGGAGCAATCGCTGCCGCGTGGCCTGGAACTGAACGGCCAGGTCCAGATGGACCCGAACGCCGGCGGCAAGGTGCAGGCGATGGCGGCCGGCCGTCTGGAGCCCGGGCCGCGTGGCCTGCCCGCAGTTGGACAGACCGTGCGCAAGGGCGAGGTCCTGGCTTATGTGCTGCCCTCGGCGGGCAGCCTGGAGCGATCCAGTCAGCAGGCCCAACTGGCCGAGTTGCGCGCTGCCCGCACCTTGGCGGAAAAGCGTCTGGCGCGCATGCGAGACCTCGCTGACACGGTGCCACGCAAGGACATCGAAGCCCTGGAGAGCGAGGTCGCCAGCCTGGGTGAACGCGTGCAGGCAGTCGGCGGCGGGCTCTCGGGTCGCGAGGCGCTGGTCGCGCCGGCCAATGGGGTGATTGCCTCCGCTCATGCGGTGGCCGGTCAGGTCATCGATGCGCGAGAGCTGGTGTTCGAAGTGGTTGATCCCCAACGGTTGCGGGTCGAGGCCCTGGCCTACGACGCCTCGGTGGCTCAGGACATCGCCGGGGCTTACATCCCGGTCGGCAGCGGCAAGGTCGCTTTGACCTTTGTCGGCGCGGCACGCAGTCTTCGCGACCAGGTCCTGCCGATCAGCTTCAAGGCGCAAGGCGAGGGTTTGAACCAGTTGGCCGTGGGTCAGCCGGTTCGCGTGATCGTGCAGACCCGCAGCCAGGTGAAGGGAATTTCGGTTCCGGCGGTTGCGCTGATGAAGAACCCCTCGAATCAGCAAATCGTCTGGATCAAGACGGCTGCCGAGCGCTTTGAACCGCGTGTCGTGATGGTTTCGCCGCTGGATGGGGCGTCTGTGGCGGTTACTGCCGGACTCAAAGCGGGCGAGCGGGTTGTGACCGACGGCGCGGGTTTGATCAACCAGATCCGCTGAGGAGCCACAACCATGTTCAAGTGGCTTCTCGACAGCAGCCTGTCCAACCGGCTGCTCATCATGATCGCTAGCCTCGTGCTGGTGGCCTATGGCGCGTTCACCCTGTCACGCACGCCGGTGGACGTCTTCCCCGATCTCAACAAACCCACTGTCACCATCATGACGGAGGCCGGCGGCATGGCCGCAGAGGAGGTGGAGCAGTTGATCACCTTCCCGCTGGAGACCACGATGAATGGTCTGCCCGGCGTGGAATCGGTGCGCTCGACCTCCAGCGCCGGCCTGTCCTTCCTCTACGTCACCTTCGACTGGAGCACCGAGATATTCCGGGCCCGCCAGATGGTGTCCGAGCGGCTCGCCTCCATGGAGGAGGGTATGCCCGAGGGCGTCGTGCCGCGCATGGGCCCGATCAGCTCGATCATGGGCGAGATCATGCAGATCGCGATTCCCATCGACACGGCGAAGATTTCTTCGATGGCGGTGCGCGAGTATGCCGATTGGGTCTTGCGGCCCCGTTTGATGGCGGTGCCGGGTGTCGCTCAGGTGATCCCGATTGGTGGTGAGGTGCGCCAATTCCAGGTGCAGCCCAATACCGTGCGCATGTCGGAGCTGGGTATCACGCATGAGCAGCTCGAAGGGGCACTGAAGGGCTTTTCGTCCAACACCTCGGGCGGTTTCCTGGAGCTCAATGGCCGCGAGTACCTGATCCGCAATCTGGGCCGCACGTCAAATCTGGACGATCTGAAAAACCTGGCCTTGAGTGCTCGGAACGGGCAGCCGATCCTGCTGCGCCAGCTCGCGGAGGTCACTTTCGCGCCAGCGCTCAAGCGCGGCGACGCCGGTTTTGAAGGCAAGCCGGCGGTCATTCTGGGCATCCAGAAGCAGCCCACCGCCGACACCATCGCGCTGACGCGCGCCCTCGAGACGGCGCTCGACGAGATGAAGCGCTCGCTGCCGGCCGGCATGGAGACACCCAAGGTGACCTTCCGGCAGGCCAGCTTCATCGAGTCCTCGATCACCACCTTGCAGGGCAAGCTGATCGGCGCGTCGGCCTTTGTTGCCGTGATCCTGCTGGTGTTCCTGGGCAATCTGCGTACAACCATCATCGCCTTGGTGGCGATTCCGGTCTCGATCTTCATCACCGCCCTGGTGTTCAAGTATTTCGGGCTGTCGATCAACACCATGACCCTGGGCGGCTTGGCCATCGCCATCGGTGGCCTGGTGGACGACGCGGTGGTGGGCATCGAGAACGTGATGCGCCGGCTCAAGGAAGACCGGATCAAGCACCCCGACCACCGCATGAACCCGCTCGAAGTGGTGGCCATGGCGACCATGGAGGTGCGCTCGGCCATCCTCTATGCCACGGTAATCATCGTGCTGGTGTTCGTGCCTCTGTTTGCCTTGCCGGGCATGGAGGGGCGCCTGTTCGTGCCGCTGGGCATCGCCTTCATCGTCTCGACGCTCGCGAGCCTGATTGTCTCGGTGACGGTGACACCTGTGCTGAGCCTGTACCTGCTGCCGCGCATGAAGTCGCTGGACCATGGCGACACCAAGGTGCTGGCCTGGTTGAAAGCGCGCTACCGCAGTGGACTCCAAGCCACGCTGAACCGCCCCAAGGCGGCCATCGTGGCTGCCAGTGTGACGGTGCTGGCTGCCGCCGCCGCGGTGCCCTTCTTCCCGACCACCTTCCTGCCGCCGTTCAACGAGGGCACGCTGCTGGTGGGTCTGCGACTGAACCCGGGTGTGACCTTGGCCGAGAGTTCGGCCCTGGCGCGCCAGGCCGAGGTCCTGATCAAGCAGGTGCCCGAGGTCACGCATGTGGGCCGGCGTAGTGGCCGCGCCGAGCTGGACGAGCATGCCGAGGGTGTGCATGTCAGTGAGCTGGACGTGGGCCTGAAGCCCAGCAGCGAGATCACGCGTTCGATGGACGAGATCAATGCCGACATCCGCGCGCGCCTGGTTAATCTGCCAGCCGCCATCGGCATCGGCCAGCCGATCTCGCACCGCATCGACCACATGCTCTCGGGTGTGCGCTCGCAGATCGCCATCAAGATCTTCGGCGAGGATCTGGACACCTTGCGCGGCCAGGCCGACGTCTTGCGCGCCCGGCTGGCCACCATTCCCGGTGTGGCGGATCTGGAGATCGAGAAGCAGGTGCTGGCACCGCAGATCAAGGTGCGCATCGACTATGCGGCCGCCGCGCGCTATGGCGTGCCGGCACCGCAGATACTGAGCACGCTGCAGGCCCTGGTCGAAGGTGAGAAGGTGACGCAGATCGTCGAAGGCGGACGGCGCTTCGCGCTGGTCGTGCGCCTGCCCGAGAGTGCCCGCTCGGTGGAAGGGCTGGCCAATATCCTGATCGAGACGCCCAGGGGCAGCGTGCCGCTGTCCAAGCTGGCCACGATCGAGGACGGCGACGGCCCAAACCAGGTCAGCCGCGACGATGGCAAGCGCCGCATCGTGCTATCGGCCAATGCCCAGGGCCGCGCCCTCTCGGACATCGTCGCCGACATCCGCGCGGTGGTGGCCGAGACCAAGCTGCCGGAGGGCTACTTCGTGACCCTGGGCGGCCAGTTCCAGGCGCAGGAGGAGGCCTCGCGCCTAGTCGGTCTGCTGTCCATCGTCTCGGCGGTGCTGATGTTCGTGGTGCTGTTCAGTCGCTACAAGAGCACCCGCCTGGCTCTGCTGATCATGGCCAATATCCCGTTAGCCCTTGTGGGCGCGGTGCTGGGGCTGTGGCTGTCGGGCCAGCCGCTGTCGGTGGCGGCGCTGGTGGGCTTCATAACTCTTGCCGGCATCTCGGTGCGCAACGGCATCCTGAAGGTCAGCCATTACATCAACTTGATGCGTTTCGAGGGCGAGAACTTCGACCACAAGATGATCGTCCGCGGATCCATCGAGCGGCTGAGCCCGGTGCTTATGACGGCGCTGGTGACGGCCTTTGCGCTGGCCCCGCTGCTGTTCGAGGCCGAGCGCCCTGGTACCGAGATCCTGCATCCGGTGGCGGTGGTGATCTTCTCTGGCCTGATCAGCTCCACTTTGCTGGACACATTCCTAACACCGGCAATGTTCTGGCTGTTCGGCCGACGCGACGCGGAGCGCCTGATGGACGACCGCAATGCGGAAGCCTTCTGACCACATCACCACCATCAACCCAACCCTGAGAGGAAAGACCATGAGGAAGACCCAACGGCTGCTCGTCAGCGCAATCCTTGCAGTCAGTACCAGCGCGTTCGCCGCAGACAAGCATGACCATGGCCATGAACACAAGCCGCTGCACGGTGGTGTCGTGGTCGAGGCCAGCGATATGGACTTCGAACTGGTGGCCAAGGCCGATCAGATCAGCCTGCATGTGCGCGACCATGGTAAGCCTGCCAACGTGCAAGGGGCCAATGCCAAGCTGACCCTGCTAAACGGCAGTGCGAAGAGCGAAGTCCAGTTGGTGCCGGCTGGCGACAAGCTTGAGGCCAAAGGCAGCTTCAAGGTGGGCGCCGGCACCAAGGCAGTGGCGACAGTCACGCTGGCCGGCAAGAAGCCGATCAACGTGCGCTTCGCGCTGAAGTAAGACAAAAGCAGCACAGGTCGAAGTCTGGCGCTTATTCCGGTAGTACCACCATGACCGCCGACTTCGACCACATGCGCACCTACCATGGCGATTTCGTCGCCTTCTGGCTAGCTGCCGTCGCGGTGATCGGCATCGCGGCACTTAGCAGCTTTGCATACCTCAGCTATCGAGCTTGGCGCCGCAAATGCCAGCGTAAGGAAGAGACGCGCCAAAAGCGTCAGGATCCGGGGCGCAGGAAGAAGTCACCGAAGCGACCTACTGCCCCCAGCAGGCCACGCCCATGAACTTTCCCTAAGTCCCTGCGTCGCCCCGACTGAACTGGGCACCGTTGTTTGGCGCCTGGCTAATCGCCATGTTTTCATCGCTGGCTGTCCTGTTCGTAGTCGAGGTGATGGGCCAGACACCCTGCCATCTCTGCTTGCTCTGCTGGCCTTCGGCGCGATTGCCGCGCTGCTGCTACGGACTCGCCCGTCAATGAGATCCGTATGGCCAGACGCCATGTCATCGTTGCCGTCAAGGGCCTGATTACCCTCGCCACCTTCGCTACCGCGGCCTTCCCGTACCAACGCTATGAATTCTCGCAACTAGCGCAACAGTGCTCCGTGCAGCCAGGCTCCATGGTGCGCCCGCATTCGCCGGTCATCGGCCGCGCCGACGTGTCGGTCACCATCGGACCCGGCTTGCGAGGCCTGCCGGGCCTTCTACCCTTACGTCAAGCAGATCCTGGCCACCTAGCGATGGCGCCTCGCGGCAACAGATGCCCTGGGGCCCAGTACCGTAGCCACTGAGGCCTCGCGTACACGGCGCCGCCTGAGCCAACGCTCGTCTGGCCTAGTTACTTGACCATAAGCATACAGAACTGAAGGGGCCTGCTTACGGTTGAGCAGGCAGTTCTTGATGCTCGCCTGAGTGCCTTAGCTTGTCTTGTAGTTCGATCGAGTTTCCGAGCCGGCGCCATATCTAGATTCTGCATATGGCAGCAGATATCGAAGAATTGCCAGCGTCACAACCCTCCACCGTCGAACGACCTGCTGTCCGCGGCGCCATTCCATGTTTCTTTCGCTCCCGCAGTACGAGTTTCAGGTCACGCCAGCCCTCGGAGAGCCTGGCAGCAGGATCTGGCGAGTTGTTGAGTTGCAGTTGCATGCGCCATGGTTCCTGCTAACGGTGGCCCATCCCGATCCAGACGGCAACAGCCTGGGCATGAGCTATACCTTGTTCATCGCCAGTGAGTTTGACTTGGTCAAGGCACTGGAGTGGATAGAGAACGACTGCGTGCGGGGACTCGTCGCCATGATTCCTGCGTTGGCCTCGCCCACCGGTCAGTGGAGCTCACGGCAGATCACAGAGGTCGGGCTCGTTGGCGAGCCAACTCCATAGGACTACACAAATGGACGAGACCATGAAATGGGACATTGGCCGCACGGGCCGGAGCTGGGCCGGACCGCAGGGCCTTGCCAAACTCGAACGACTGCCAGGCCGTCTCGAGATGATTGATGGCAAGGTCTGCAGCAGCGAGGCCGAGCGGCGCGAGCTGCTATCCGGTTTGCTGGAGAACCTGGGAATCGATGCTGTCGTTCAGTTCGGGCGCGTCGAAGACTGGCAGCAGGCCATCGTCGCGCGCGCCGAAGCTAATCGCAATCCCGTGGTGTCAACCGCGGCCAAGACCCCTGCCAGGCACTGGAACTGCCGCGTCATCGAGTTCCCGTCCGAGGATGAGACCTGGTACGCCATCCACGAGGTGTACTACGACCACGGCTTGCCAGTTGCCTACGGTGCATCGGCGGCAGATCCTGGCTGGACCATGGAAGATGGGCCGGACGCTGGCCTCGATCGGTTGGAGAAATTCAAGGAGGCGCTGCGCAAACCCGTCTTGAAGGAGGTCGACTTCACAGTCGGCAGGATGAAGTTAGATCTGCTGGGCAAACTGGGTCAGATGATTGAACAGAGCGGCGGTGCTCAAGATGTGGCCACCCTCCTGACTTGGCTCGACGATTGGCTGGCACAACCCCATTCGGAACTCGATGGCTGGACGCCGGCGCAAGCACTGGCCAGCGAGGATGGCAGGCGCCAGGTGGAGGCGCTCCTCGAACGCGCGCGCGATTGCCTCCCTGTTAAAGCGCGTTAGACGAAGGCCACCATGTTTGAGATCTACAGCGAGGTCGTACTGTCAGTTACGCTGCCCTTGCTCCATGTGAAATCAGGAGCACAAGGCGTCGTCGTGCATGTGCACGGCGCAGGTGAGGCCTACGAAGTGGAGTTCATGTCCGACGACGGCCAGAACATCGCGGTCGCCACCGTCCTCGCCGACGAACTCATGCAGTCACCGGCGGAACTTCATGCGTGTCTTGATGGGCCCGACCAAGAGTCTCTGCCTTTGCCCGGCCCGACAGTCGTTGAGCGATTGCGGCAAGACTGGGCCAAGCGCCAACGGATCTACGGAGAGGAACGACTGCCTTCGCCTGGGTCCACGCCGCAATGAAAACAATGACGCCGATCCTGACTTCCAATGGGCGCGAAGCTCCATCGATTCATGAACAGCGCAAGATGGACGTGTATTCCTGGCTAATGCTGAAAGCGGGCGCCGGCGAACTGCACCTGGTCACGCTAAGACATCGAGGCATAGACCATGGCGTGGTCCGGCTGACGTCACCCATCGCGTCCATCGACAACAGCGCGCGAGTGGTCACGACGTCCTCAGGCAGGCAGTACTCGCTGATGGGCCCACCTGAGGGCAGAACTCTGGAGCAGCAGGTCCTTCGGGAAGGCGCAGCGCGATTGGGCCTTCCTGACGCCACCGACGTCAGCGGATGGGTCTGGGACCAATTGCCAAACCATTAAGACGCTATTGAGCCGCCGTTGATCCGCCGCTGAGCACGCACTTCCGATATGAGGTTACGACCTCAAGGCTGCGTACGTATGAACCTCGCGTGCCGCTCGACCCGATTGGCTGCCGCTGGCAGTCCAGGGCTAGCACCCGTCCCCGCGCGGTGGGCATACTCGCTAGGCCCATGTATCCTCATTCGACTTCAGATACCCCTATAGCATAGAGGCGTTCGATGAGCACATCCCTGAGCCACTCCTTCGCCAAAGTCGCGGTCGCCACGGGCTTTGTGTTGCTGCTGCCCTTGGTGGCGATGCAATTTAGTAGCGAGGTGCGCTGGGGGGCAGAGGACTTCCTGGCCGCGGGCGCTTTGCTGTTCGGAGCCTGCATGCTCTACATGCCGGGCGTGCGGCGGGTCCACCTGCCGTGGCAGCGTCGCCTCTTTGGTGCGCTGATGGCCGTCGGCGTGGCCCTAGTATGGGCCGAGCTGGCAGTGGGCGTATTCAGCTAGCGCGATTCGCCTGACGCGCGCAGTCCTTGGCCCGTGTCGACCGTGACCGCTGCCGCTGACCAAGTTTCTGTACGCTGCCCGCACTATCACGGAATTTCGCACCTTTGTTGAGATGCCCAACGCTCTGGAGCGTTAGCACACTCGTGCGGGACCGAGTTGGAGTTGGTTTGGGGTCTTTCCTCAAGACCGCAGTTCCATCGACCCGCGCAGCTGCGTCAACCGGCGTCGCCATCTCTACACATTCCAGCGAGCCAGCGTGCGTGGTGCTACGGGATGGAGCCGTTGCTGGCGGAAGAGCAAGTTGGGTTAGCGCGCCTGGGCAAGATACTGTTCGGCAATCCACGATAAGCAGGCAGCGATGTCAATCAGCCGGCGCTTTATGCCGGTCCTTGTTGATGACCGTAGCGCCTCGATTGATGGTCGGCAGAGCCTTGTTCAATAGGGTCTCGTCCATGCCATGAACATGCGCGTTGTAGGCCCAAACGACAAAGCGTTCCCTGAGGAGCTCGTTTTCTCGCTGCAGTCGATTCACGGTCGCTTCCAAGCGACTTATGTGATCGGCTTCAAGGCGCTGATCCACGTTGGCGGCCTTGGGAGCGCCTTTACGTTCACTGCGAAGATCTCGCTTGCGTGAAGCATAGGCCAACGCGATTGGTTCATGATTAGCCAGCGCTTGCCGTGTATATCGCACTCCTGTGCGCTCATGAATCGCGTCGACCAGGCCTTGCCAAGTCAATGCATTAGCCCAACCGTCAAGCAGTTGCAGGATCCATTCCACTGTGCGGGAATCCAAGTTCCGCGCTCGACGGCGATCAGCCATAGACGTTCCGCCTTCCGTCAGCCCCTGCCACAGGTGGAGCCAGCCGAACAAGTGCCTCTTGGCAGGCCTGCTCAATTTTTGAAGCTGCTCTGACACCCGATGGGAACAGCACAGCCCCGGCAGGTACTTCTTCATTTAGGAGCACCGCTCGTATGCCTTTGAGGCGGTTAAGCGCCAACTCTTGGTGATCCACCCATCGACCGGCGCCGAAAGCACCGCATTGGGCCCCCAATTTGGCTGCCTCGAGCAGGGATTCGGTCTCTCGGATCTGAGCGTCGACGTAACTCTCCAAGCGAGCTTCCCCCTTCCTGCAGAAGTGCTCATCGCAGTTGATGCAGTCGCGGTGAAGTTGGCATGGCAGCATCGCAAAGTCATGGATGCAATAGCCAAAGTCCGTGGTGTGAGCAGCAGGTACCTTCATCCGGATGAACTCCACCCGCGCGACAAGCTCCAGTTGATCGTGCGACGGCAGAGCAACCGCAAGGCTCGACGAGAGCCCATTGCCAAGTGTCTGCCTGATCGCCGCGACAACGTCGGCTGACGAGACATGGTCATACGCCGCATTCTGTCGCACGTCAGCACGCCCGGACCATTTGGCAATGTCAAGCTGGTCCATTCCAGCCATCTGGGCCAAGGTGTTGATGTAGTGTCGAAACTGATGAGTCCTGACTCGGATGGCCGTTCCGTCGTCCTCCTTCAGCCCAAGCAGCTCAAAGACGCTCGTCTTACCCTTGGCGCAAATCCGTCCAGCCACATCACCCTCGGCAATTGGCCAGAACATGCACGCATACGTCGCCCTGTTGGCGTGCGTTTCATTCCGCCGCAGCAGGCACAGAGCATCAGCGTACCGAAGCTCGATGCTCAGATCCAACCAGGGAAAGCCGATGGGGAGCAGCTTTATCACTGCACTCTCTAGATCGGCGAACAGAACAACTGCCCGTCGTCCAACCTTGCGAATCGGCACTTCATTCCGATCACACCACGATCGGACCACCGAATACGCAACGGGCACAGCGAAGAGCGCATCGGCAACCTCACGGATTGAGAGGAGCGGCTTATGACGCAGTTGCTCGTTTTCCGGCGCCAAGTAGAGCGACCGAGGATGCTCTTGATACCAGCGCGCGATGGCTCGAGCCGGCTCGCTCACCTTCCGCAGTCGCGCAAGGCAGTCCTTTACCAAATCAACCATGCTCACTGGAATCAGCTTGATGTCCGGCGACGCGCCCTTCGATCCAGGCCAACGCAATCCGTAGCCCTTCACTGAACCGTCGGGAGAGAGGTCAGGAGCCTCGCAGGCGACAGGCAGCCGCAGCACTTCATTGATGCGCTCTGGCGCCGACATCAAAATGCCGCAGATCGACGTGACGGCGACATCCAACGGATCTGATGCCATTCGGTAGGCGGATGCCAGTCCGTTGAGCGCAGCAGGAGAGGGCAAAGCGCGCATACGTTGGAGATCAAACTCTGGCCCGATACGGTTCCGATCTTGCGGCCGGCGGATCGAATTTCTCCACACCGTCGGAGCCCTGAGCAGCTTCAACTCTGCCATTGTGGTCGCCAAGATTTCGAGCTGCTGTCCGTGTCGATAGGCGGAATCGGGTGTTCGTCCTTGGGCAAGCCAAGCCGCTGCGCAGTTGAAGTCATTCGCTGTTAGCTCGCAGGGGTCAAGGCTCCTGCCTGACTCATGCATGATGCGCAGTACGGCCCTCAAGACCACCAAGCGCACCTCAATGCCAGTGGTCGGTCGCATGGCATGCTGATAGATTAAATAGGCCTTCGCGAACTCGCAGAATGGGCTCGGCATCGGGCGAAGATCCCGTATGCCGGGACCGAGCGGTGATCCCAGCACAAAGTGCAAACGGCGGGTTTCTCGCTTGGCTTTGAGCGCTAAGGCTGCGGTCACATCCCACACATTGGACTCAAACTGCTCTGGTCCGATCAGTCCCTTCAGCTTGAATTTGCAGTGGGCAACAAAGGCCAGGAGATTCTCCGTGGCGGCCTGCCGACCGAGAGGCATGAACCTGACAACTTCCGTCATGGGCTCTCCTTGCCATGCTCTCGACACAGCTGGATGACTTTGCAAACTGCCAGGATGGTTCGATCGTTGATGCTGCACATGCGTGCGCCGTCTTTGGCCTCGATTCGCTCTCGCTCCTCGAGCAAGTAGTCCAAGACCTTCTCATGCGGCCCATCAAGCCAAGGCTCGAACCGAGGACAGGTATAGCAAGCCAAGGGTGCCTTCAAGGAGCACGCGGAGCACTGGGCACAACTCCCCATGCACTGCCCTGATTGATCAATGCGCAGGTCCAGGATCCTGCTCGTCGGATCTCCCTTGCGAGTCGATTCCGTCTCATCCTCAATCAATCGACCCAAGAACGCATTGGCCAAAGGTGCAAGCGCATGTGCCGTCGCCCTGTCAATCCGTTGCGAAATCTCAGACGATGCCTCGACATAGACGGCGACGTTGTTCGTGTCTGAATGGTCCAAGAGTTCGGCGATGACCAGAGCGCCATACCCCTCTTGTGAGGCTCTCGTGGCCATGGTTCGCCGCAGTCTGGTCGCGAACAAGTGCATCGGCCGCCCGGTACGTTCTGAGACCGCATGAACCTTCTCCAGCGCCGCTCCTGCAAGGCGCGACATCGCGCTGCCAGTCATATGCTTTTCAAGGCCTGTGGCCGGCTTGTACTTGGCAGGGGGGAACAACGGAGCATCGTCACCGTCTTCACCGAGTGCAAAGTAGCGATCCCGCACAACATTGGCGTAGTCCATCAACGGACGACCAAGCTGACTGACCAATGGTCTCTTCTTCAACTCTCGTCGAATGTCGATGGTCCCACGTTGCTTTGCTCTGGGGACCATCAAGCAGAACTGAATAACACCACCAGGCAGTGTCTCCATTCGAAGATCCCGCACCTTCAAAGCAGCGCATTGGATGGGTCTATATCCAATGGCCCTGAACAGCCATATCAGCAAGTAATCCTGCCTTGACAGCTGTCCTTCTGCGTGCGCTTGGTTCAGTGCGCTCTGGAAAGCCTCGTCTTCCAAATGGGTCAGTGGTCCAGTCAACGGATCCATCTGACGAACGGCCCGTCCCCTGACACCTCCGCTGATGCGGATCTGTTTCATCAGCGTATTGAGCTCGGCAGAAACGCCTGGCAAGCGCATGTCGAACCAGCGCTTCAGAAACGTTCTGAGTGACGTCAGGAGATGCTCATGCCCTCGTCCTATCGCCGTCCGATAGTTCAGGAAGTGCTCCGGCTTCAATTCCTTCACGTAGGCCGGCTCCGTCGCTTCGAGGAAGCGCGCGAAGTCCAGGAACCGATCATGGAAATTCTTGGCAGTCGTCGGAGACTTGTTGGCCATGAACCAACGAAGGGCTTCGCGTTCAGAGTTCACGAGCGCGTTTACGCACGCCGGCAACGCACCGAAGTCGACGTGTATTTGATGCAGTCCATCCCTGAAGTGCCAGACCATCGCCGCCCACGCAAATGGGACGCCGCTTCTCGTAAAAGCGATCCTCGAACTCGGCCCCTGAGACTCAAGTGCGATCAGGACCGTCGTCTTGCGCTTCTTCATCTCGCGTTTGAACCTTGATGCGCCGTTGCATCTCTAGCGAAGCTGCCGCCGCCTTCCTACGTGTATGCCGGCTGGTGTAGAGGGCCGGCATGGTCGAGTTCCTTGACCACCCCATCAAAGTAGATCGCATCCGGTGCTCCACCTGTTCATCAACCCGGGCACGGTCCATCTCTGCCGAGAAGTGATCGTTCCAGGTATGCCGAAGCTGATGCGCGCACAGCGAATCAGGCAGCCCCTTCAGGCTTGCTTTCAGTTCATCAAACAGCCTCTTCACAGCACCCAGTTCCAGAGGTGCGCCCGTCCTCGTGCTCACGAAGAGATAAGGGTGCAGCTCTGCCCCGGGGATCCGTCTGCGAACCGTTGTGATGTACTTCATCGACAGAGCCATCAAGTCACCGCTGATTGGGAGAATTCGATCCAGCGTCTTTGTGTTCGGTTGGTTTTTGCGAGGATCCTGGGGGTTATCTGGTCGCCGAGCGATCAACACTTCACTCCGCCGCACATCGAGGTCTCCCAGCTGCATCGAAAGCAATTCCCCGCGCCGAATGCCCAGCATGAGCAAGAGCCGCACCATCAACTCGTTGCGGACGCGCACGGCGTGAGATCGCCATGGATTCAAAGCTGAGTCAAAGGCGATTGCTCTGCAAAGCAAATTCAGTGCTTCTGGCTCTAGCCCTTCACGCTGCCCGAGTGAAGTCTTGTGTGCACCGATTGGCCGACGCCCTTCAAATGACTCGATTGCCAGGTTGTAAACCGGGAGGAAGGATGCAAGGCGGGGATCCTTGTTCGGCAGGTTGTAAACGAACATGCTGCCGAGCCATTGGATATATCGCTTGATGTAGTGAGCCCTGATCGCAACGGTCTGGTGCGCCAATGGCGGGTCCGATGGGCCTGCACGGCTTGCTCTAGGTCCCAGCGGGACAACATTTCCCCTATTTCTCTGAACAGGCGTCGACTTCTGGTGAGTGCCCTTCGCCACGCGAAAACTCAACGCACCCAACACCGCATCGATTTCGTGCAGAGCTAAGAATCGACCCTCAAGCATCCGGGCATCAAGGTTCACGCCCAATCGGCTGAGCACCATCAGGAACGCCCTGACCGAGTGAAGTGCCTGGCTGATAGTTCCAGCCGCACGGTGTCTGGCGCGAAGCTCAGTCAGCGCAAACACCGTAGGGGCATACAACGGCTCCCCGGTTGAGGCCTCAACCAGCAGAGGAAGCCGTTCGCCTGTGGACAGCTTCGTCATTTGCACAACCAGCGCCATTGTTTACATTCCGGGCTATGGACCAGTTAATAAACAAAATAGGCGAAGCTCCAAAAATTGCAAACAAGTAAAAAAGCCAGAAGCTTCAATAGCTTCTGGCCTCTTGTTGACAGTCTGGAGTTATGGCTGGTCTAGAACGGGATGTCGTCGTCCATATCGTCGAAGCCAGTCGCCGGCTTCGCGGCCGGGGCCTGGCGAGGTGCCGGGGCCGGGCGGGCTGCAGCACGCGGGGCTGGCGCCGGCGCGTCGAAGTCGCCACCGCCGCCCATATCGTTGTTGCCACCGCGGTTGCCACGGCTGTAGCCGCCACCGCCACCCATATCGTCGCCACCACCGCCACCGCCTTCACGGCCGCCCAGCAGTTGCATCTGCTCGGCAATGATCTCGGTGGTGTACTGTTCCTTGCCTTCCTTGTCGGCCCACTTGCGGGTCTTCAGGCGACCCTCGACGTAGACCGGGCGGCCCTTCTTCAGGTACTCGCCGGCGATCTCAGCCAGACGGTCATAGAACACCACGCGGTGCCATTCCGTCTCTTCCTGGCGCTCGCCGCCTTCGCGGCTCTTCCAGTTGCGGGTGGTCGCCACCGAGACATTGCAGACCGCGGCGCCGCTGGGCGTGTAGCGCACCTCAGGGTCGCGCCCCAGATTGCCGATGATGATGACTTTGTTGACCGACGCCATGCTGCGCTCCACTCGTGTCCAGGGGATATTGACTCTGTCTTCGGGGCAAAAGTCCAGTCCGACTTTTCCCGCCAGGCTGCCGTTCCCCCTGAACCGAGCCAAGACCTACATGCTGCGAGAACGCGCGTGAACGCTGCTGAAGGACGCACGGACCCGCGGACTGCGGCCCATCTCGACATCAAGCTGCGCGCGCAGAGCACGTTCTGATCCCGACAGCATACTGCATGTGCCCTCGGCTCCAGAGCGTGGGACGGGCGCGCACCGGGCCGCAGGCCCGGTCGGCCAAGGCCATGTTCAGTCGTGCAGCGAAGACAGGAACTGCTTCAGCTCGGGCGTCTGCGGCGCACCGAAGAGTTCGGCCGGCGGACCGATCTCGTGCACGCGACCCTGGTGCATGAAGATGACGCGGTCGGCCACCTTGCGGGCGAAATTCATTTCGTGCGTGACCATCAGCAGCGTCATGCCCTCCTCGGCCAGCGCCTCGACGACGCGCAGCACCTCGCCCACCAGCTCGGGGTCCAGCGCCGAGGTGATCTCGTCGCACAGCAGCACAGCCGGTTCCATGGCGAGCGCCCGGGCGATGGCCACGCGCTGCTGCTGGCCGCCGGAGAGCTGGTCGGGCATGGCCTCGTACTTCTCGGCCAGGCCGACGCGGGCCAGCAGCCGGCGGGCCTGTTCGCTGGCCTCGGTGGCGCTGCGATTTTTGACGAGGGTGGGTGCCAGCATCACATTGCGGCCCACGCTCAGGTGCGGGAAGAGGTTGAAGCCCTGGAAGATCATGCCCACCTGCTGGCGCAGCGTGCGCATGGCCATCGCGCTCTCGTAGAGCAGCGGCTTGCCGTTGACGGCGAGCGCGCCCTCCTGGAACTGCTCCAAGCCGTTGATGCAGCGCAGCAGCGTACTCTTGCCAGAGCCGCTCTTGCCGATGATGGCGATGACCTCGCCGCGGTGCACGTCCAGGTCGATGCCCTTGAGCACCTCGTTGGCGCCATAGGCCTTGCGCAGCGCGGTGATGCGGACGATGGGGTCGGCGTGGACTTCAGCGAGCATGGGTGCGACGCTCCAGGTGTTGGGCAAAGAGGCTGATAGGAAAGCACAGCGCGAAGTACAGCAGTGCCACACAGCCGAAGACGAGGAAGGGCTTGAAGCTTGCGTTGGCGATCATGCTGCCGGCCTTGGTGAGCTCGACGAAACCGATGACCGAAGCCAGCGCCGTGCCCTTGATGACCTGCACGAGAAAGCCCACCGTCGGTGCGATCGCCAGCCGCCCGGCCTGCGGCAGGATGACGTGTCGCAGCTGCTCGCCGAAGGACAGTGCCAGACTCTTGGCCGCCTCCCACTGGCCGCGCGGCACGGCCTCGACACAACCGCGCCAGATCTCCACCAGGTAGGCGCTGGTGTAGAGCGTCAGCGCCAGTGCCGCGGCCGTCCAGGCCGAGACCTCCAGACCCAGCAGGGCCAATCCGAAGTAAGCAAGGAAGAGCTGCATGAGCAGCGGCGTGCCCTGGAAGAGCTGCACATACAGCGCGATCGCACGGCGCGTGCCAGCACCCAGGCCCAGCCGCAAGGTCAGCAGCAGCGCACCGACCAGGCCGCCGCCAATGAAGGCTATCAGCGACAGCGCCACCGTCCAGCGCAGCGCCAGCAGCAGGTTGCGCACGATGTCCCACAGGGTGAACTCGATCATGCCGACCTCCGGCCGAAGATGAAGCGCGGGCCGGCCCACATCAGCAGGTGGCGCGCCGCGATGGCCAGCGCCAGGTAGCTGAGCGTCGCGATGATGAAGGCCTCGAAGGCGCGGAAGTTGCGGCTCTGGATCAGGTTGGCCGCATAGCTCAGCTCCTCGGTGGATATCTGCCCGCAGACCGCCGAGCCGAGCATGACGATGATGATCTGGCTGGTGAGGGCTGGCCATACCCGCTGCACGGCCGGCGGCAACACCACGCGGGTGAAGATCTGCACCGGACTGAGTGCCAGGCTCTGCGCCGCCTCCCACTGGCCGCGCGGCGTGGCCTGGATGCCGGCACGCAGGATCTCGCAGCCATAGGCACCGAGGTTGAGTGTCATCGCGATCACCGAGGCCAGCTCGGGCGAGAGCTTGACGCCCGCGGCCGGCAGGCCGAAGAAGATGAAGAACAGCTGCACGATGAAAGGTGTGTTGCGCAGCAGCTCCACATACACGCCCAGCACGCGCCGCAGCCAAGCCGGCCCGCAGGCCCGCGCCCAGGCCGCGCCGGTGGCGATCAGCAGACCCAGCGGCGTGGCGATGACGGTCAGGCCCAGGGTCCAGGCCAGGCCGTTGAGCAGCAGGGGCCATTCGGCCAGCACTGCGAGGAAGTCGAAGCTGATCATGGCCTCGGCCCCGTCAGATCAAAGCGGGAGCTCGCCGGCGCTGCGACCCAGCCATTTCTTGGACAGCGCTTCGAGCTCGCCGGACGCCTTGGCCGCCGCGATGATCTGGTTGACCTTGGCCAGCAGCGCATCCTCCCCCTTGGCCACGCCGATGAAGCAGGGGCTGTCCTTGAGCAGCAGCTTGTACTCCGTGTTCAGGCCCGGGTTGCGCTGCATCAGATTGCCGGCAACAGCAGCGCTCGTGGCGAGCAACTGGGTCTGGCCGGCAGCGAAGGCGGCGATGGTGGCGTTGTTGTCCTCAAAGCGCCTGTACTCCAGCGAAGGCGGAGCCACCTTGGCAAGTTCCTGGTCCTCCATCGCGCCGCGCGTCACGGCCACCGTCTTACCGGCCAGGTCGGCCCAGCTCTTGATGCTGAGGCTCTTGGCCGCGAACACGGCCTGGTAGAAGGGCGCGTAGGCAGCGCTGAAGTTGATGACCTTCTCACGCTCTGGATTTTTGCCCAGCGTGGAGATGACCAGATCGGCCTTCTTGGTCTGCAGGTAGGGGATGCGGTTGGCGCTGGTCACCGGCACCAGCTCGGCCTTCACGCCCAGCTTGGCGGCGATCAGCTCAGCCATGGCCACGTCCAGGCCCTGGGGCTTCATGTCGGGACCGACGAAGCCATAGGGCGGGTAGTCGGTCGGGATGGCGATCTTGATCGTCTTGCTCTTGGTGATGGCGTCCAGTGCGGTCTGTGCCTGGGCGGCACCCAGGGCGAGCAGGCTCAGGCCAGCGACGAGCAGGCGGCGGGAGAAGGTCGGGTTCATAGCAGGGCTCCTAGGTAAGGTGCTGGGGAAGGGTCGGGGGCAATGGACGCCGCTGCGGACGTGGGCAGGGGCGCGAGCGCCTCGCGCAGCTGGTCCAGCGGGTCGCTCAGCGCGGGCAGTCGCAAGGCGGCCTGCACGTTGGCCAGGTGTTCGGCCATCAGCGCCTCGGCGCGGGCGCGGTCGCCCTGGGCCAGCGCATCTACGATGGCCACGTGTTCGGCACAGGAGGCCGCCGCGTCATGCGACGACTGGTAGAGCATGGCGATCAGCGTGGTGCGGGCGGTGTAGTCGCGCAGGGTGTCGGCGAGCAGGCCGTTGCCCAGGCACTCGGCCAGGCAGACATGGAAGTCGCCGAGCAGGAAGCTGCGCGTGCCGACATCGCCGCCACGCAGCGCGGCCTTCTCCTGTTGCAGGTGCTTCTTCAGGCGCGCCAGCTGCGGCTTGCCGAGTGGCTTGTCGGGCGCCTCACTGCGCAGCAGGCCCAGCTCGATGACGCGCCGTGCCTCGAAAGCCTCGCGGGCTTCGTCCTGCGAAGGTGCGATCAGGTACCAGCCGCGCCGCGCGCTGACGGTCACGATGCCGCGTGCAGCCAGGCGGGTCAGCGCCTCGCGCACGATGGTGCGGCTGCAGTCGAACAGCATCGCCAACTGCTGCTCGCCCAGCCGCGCGCCGGGCGCTAGCTTCTGCGCCAGCACGGCTTCGACGATGCGCTGGCTGATGTCGGTGGCGGAGATACCCATGTCCTGGGTATTGCAGCTTCCATGCCAAGGCACAACTTGCTTGTATGCAAGCACTGTGCACAGGCTTGGTTCCACAATCAGCGGCCGAGCGCCCCAAAACGGGCCGACGCGCACCGCACCGGTCGGCTTCGTCAGGCCGTCAGGAGGCGCTGGCGGGGGTGCTGGAGCAAGACCTGCCGGTAGATGCCCATGAGTGCTGATGCGGGCAGGCAAGCCCCTCGCCCTGCTGCCCGTGTCGCCGACATCGCGGCGAGCCCGACAAGTCGCCCCCGCACGCCCGCATTTGGGTCGGCGGGACCGGCGCCTGGTCGCCCACTCAGCCAGCAAACCGCCACCTTTCCCTAAGATGGCTTCATGGCAGTGCATCCCACCCCTCCACCGCAGGCCCGGCGCAACGGCATCGACCGCCCGCTGTGGCTGGGCTATGGCGGGGCCTGCCTGCTGGCCTGGATGCTCTATGTGCTGGCCGGCACCGAGCTGCAGCCCGGACTGTGGCATCTGTGGGAAGCCATCTATCAGGCCAGCCTGAGCCTATGGGCGCCGATGCTGATGGGGCCCGCGCTCTACCCCTGGGTGCGCTGGCTGCAAGGGCGCACGCCCGCGGCCGGCACGGCCTCGCTGCTGCTGGCGCATGCGCTGGCGGCCCTGCTGTTCGGGACCCTCTGGCAGGCCGGCGATTTCGTGGTCGCCTGGGCCTTGTTCGGCCCCGACCACGCCTGGGCGGTGCTGCGTCAGACCGTGTTGTGGCGGGCCATCTGGGGGGTGTTCGCCTATGCGGCGATCGCCACGGGCTTCAACGCCCGCCTGCAGGCACGGCAGGCGCGCTCCGCGGCCCTGGCTGCAGCGCAGGCCGAGTCCGCGCTGGCGCGCGCCGAGCTGGCCGCCATCATCGGCAAGCTCAACCCGCACTTTCTGTTCAACGCCCTGAACTCGCTGATCGCGCTGACACGCAAGGACGCGCAGGCGGCCGAGACTGCGCTGCTGCGCTTTGCCGGCATGTTGCGCTATGTGCTGGCAGCCAAGCGCGAAACCAGCGACCGTGTCGCCTTGGCCGAAGAGCTGGACTTCGTGCGCGACTACCTGGCCTTGGAAGCCCTGCGCCTGGGCAGTCGGCTGCAGCTGGACTGGCAGATCGACCCGGCCACGCTGAATGACGAGGTGCCGCCGCTGACGCTGCAGCCGCTGGTGGAAAACAGCGTGCTGCATGCGGTGGCGCCGCGCACCCAGGGCGGCACGATACGCATACGCAGCAGCCGTAACACCCTCAACCAGGGCCTGGAACTGCGCGTGGAAGACGACGGCCCGGGCTGCGACCCGCGCACGCTGGAGCCCGCTGCAACAGCTACTGCAGGCGCGCGGCGCGGCATCGGCCTGGAGGCGCTGCGGCGGCGTTTCGCACTGGATTTCGAGGGCCGGGCACGCCTGCGCATCGATACCGCCCCCGGCGCAGGCTTTCGAGTTGATCTCTGGATACCGCAATGAACCCAAGCAGCAAGACCGCCATCACCACGTTGATCGCCGAGGACGAGGCCCTGGCCGCCGAGAGCCTGGCCGAGTGGGTGCGAGGCATGCCGCAGCTAGAGCTGCAGGCCGTCTGCAGTGACGGCGCCAGCGCGCTGGCGCAGATCCGCGCGCTGCGGCCCGAGCTGGTGCTGATGGACATACAGATGCCCGGCATGACCGGCCTGCAGGTGCTGCGCGCGCTCGCCGAAGAAGGCTTGCGGCCGGCCGTGATCTTCACTACTGCTTATGACGAGCATGCGCTGACCGCCTTTGAGCTGCATGCGCTGGACTATCTGCTCAAGCCCTTCTCGCGCGAGCGCTTCGTCGACGCGGTCGAGCATGCCCTGGCCAACAGCGCACCGGCCTCGGTGGGCACGGCGCTGGAGGCGCTGCAGCAGCAGGACAGCGGCGAGCCCCTGACACGTGTGCTGGTGCGCGACCAGGGCAAGATCTTTCCGCTGCGGGTCGATGTGATCGAGCATCTGCGCTCGGACAACAAATACACCGCGCTGACCAGCCGCGGGCGCAGCTTCCTGGTGCGGCTGCCGATCGCCAGCTTCGAGCAGCGCCTGGACCCGGCGCGCTTCCTGAAGCTGCAGCGCGGCAGCATCGTCAACCTGGACTTCGTTGAGTCGATGACACCGGATGACAACTCGCAGCTGGTGGTGCTGATGCGCGATGGCACCCGGCTGACGGCCAGCCGCGAGGTCTCGAAGCGGCTGCGGGAGCAATCGCTGTGAGCGCCGCCACCGCTTTGATTCGCCTCGGCCGCTGGCTGGGCTTCGCCGCGCTGGCGGCCTGGGCCCCGGTGCTCAGCGCCCAGACGATCGTGACACCGGCAGGGGTCGAAGGCCAGACCTACACGCCCGGCGACTTTGATCGCCTGGAAGTGGCCGGCTCGGCCCATGTGCGCCTGACCCAGGGCGACCGCGACCAGGTCTTCATCGTCGGCGGCCCCGAGGTGCAGAAGAGCATCGAACTCGCACTCAGCAAGAACCGCCTGGTGATTCGCCCTGCCGGCGGCTGGAAGTTCTGGAACAGCTCCCGACTGCAGATCGAGGTTCTGGTGCGCCAGCTGAATCAGCTGGTGATATCGGGCAATAGCGATGTCCATGTGCCCGGCCACCTGCAGGCGGAGCGCTTGAGCATCCAGATTTCAGGCGCCGGCCAGGCGCGTTTTGACGAGCTGTTTGCCGAGCAGCTGCGCTTTTCGATCTCGGGTGCCGGTGACGGCCAGCTGAGCGGCAAGGTGCATGACCTGCAGCTGCAGGTGTCCGGCAAGGGCAAGCTCATCGCCGATCAGCTGCGCAGCACGCGCGCCACCGTCAGCATCAGCGGCATCGGCAATGCCCGGCTGTGGGTCAGCGATGAGCTGCGCGTCAATGTCTCGGGTATCGGCACCGTCGAATACTGGGGCCAGCCCGAGGTGCAGCGCGCCTCCAGCGGCATCTCCAGCATCAAGGCCCTGGGCGACAAGCGCTGAGGCGGGCGCTTGCCGCGCCAACGCAGTCCAAGGCCCTCAGGCAGAAGGGCCCTGGTGTTCTTGGCGGTGCTGCCGCTTCTGCAGATACATGCGGCGGTCAGCTTCGACCAGCAGGGCCGCGCCACTGATGCGGGACTCCGGCGTCGCATCCGCGAAGCCGACGCTGTAGGCCAGCTCCCAGCCCCGCAAGCCATCGGCGTTGTAGCCCTGCACGGCCATATTGAGCCGCTTCAGCGCACGCTCGCGCTCGGTCAGATCGCTGACGCTGAGCAGCACCACGAACTCATCGCCACCCAGCCGCCCCAGCAGATCAGAGCTGCGGAAAGTCTGCCGCAGCAGATGGGCGAAGTCGGCCAGCACACGGTCACCCACCGCATGCCCATGCTGGTCGTTGATGTCCTTGAAGCGGTCCAGATCGAAGAACAGCAGCGAGACCGAGCGGTCCAGCCGGCGGCACAGGGCCAGGGTCTGATCCAGCAGCAGCTCGAAGCCGCGCCGGTTGCTGAGCCCGGTCAGCTCATCGATCATGGCCAGCTGCACCATCGCCAGCTCATGCTCGACCATCCTGGCCATGTCGGCGAGCATCGCGAGCTCCTCATCGTCCAGGGTGCGCGGGCTGGCGTCGACCAGGCACAGCGTGCCCACCCGCTGCCCATCCGGCGCGGCCAAGGGATGGCCGGCATAAAAGCGCACACGCGGCTCGCTGGCCACCAGGGGGTTGTCGGCAAAACGCGGGTCCAGCAAGGTGTCCGGCACCACCATCGGCGCTTCCTGCAGGATGGCATGCCCACAGAAGGAAATGTCGCGCGGCATCTCGCACACGTCCAGGCCCTGCGCGGACTTGAACCATTGGCGATTGGCATCGACCAGGCTGACGAGCACCGTCTGCACACCGAACAGGCGCTTGGCCATGCGGGTGAGACGGTCAAACCGCTCTTCCGGCGCGGTGTCCAGGACACTCAGCGCGCGCAGCGAGGCCAGGCGCTGCACATCATCGGCGGGAATGGGCGCTTTAAGCATCGTGCGGCTGCGCTGGAGTTGACGGGCTCATGCGGCATTGTCAGGCTGTGGCGACACGGCACCAGCCTGGGCCGGCGGCCGCAGTGTGCCGCGATCCGGGGACGCACGGCCCTCAGCATGGCGATGTGCGTCAGCGCAAAACGCCGCGCTGGAGCGGAGTTTTCTGTGCATCAGGCTTCTCCTGGACAATGGCGCCCTTCATGATCCCGCCAGCCCATCATCCCGCCCCGCAGGCCATCCTGCAAGAAGTCTTCGGCTACAGCGCCTTCCGCGGTGCCCAGGCGCCCATCGTCGAGCATGTGACAAGCGGCGGCGATGCGCTGGTGCTGATGCCCACCGGCGGCGGCAAAAGCCTGTGCTACCAGATCCCGGCCATCGCACGGCACCGCGGCGGGCAGGGCGTCAGTGTGGTGGTGAGTCCGCTGATCGCGCTGATGCACGACCAGGTCGGCGCGCTGGAAGAGGCCGGCGTGCACGCGGCCTTCCTGAACTCCACGCTCAGCAGCGAGCAGGCCCAGCATGTGGAGCGCGAGATGATGAGCGGCCGGCTGGTGATGCTCTACGCCGCGCCCGAGCGCATCACCAATCCGCGCTTTCTGGCGCAGCTGGAGTCGCTCAACGAACGCGGCCTGCTGAGCCTGTTCGCGATCGACGAAGCGCATTGCGTCAGCCAGTGGGGCCACGATTTCCGCAGCGAATACCTGGCGCTGTCGATGCTTCACGAGCGTTTCCCCGACGTGCCGCGCATCGCGCTGACCGCCACCGCCGACGACATCACGCGCGCCGACATCATCGAGCGCCTGAAGCTGGAAGAAGCGCGCGTCTTCATCAGCAGTTTCGACCGACCCAATATTCGCTACGCCATCGTCGAGAAGGATGCGAAGCCGCGCGAGCAGCTGCTGCGCTTCATCCGCGACGAGCATGAGGACGAGGCCGGCATCGTCTATTGCCAGAGCCGCAAGAAGGTCGAGGAGACCGCCGCCTGGCTGGAGAGCGAGGGCCTGCGCGCGCTGCCCTATCACGCCGGCCTGGACGCCGCGGTGCGCCAGCGCCACCAGGACCGCTTTCTGCGCGAGGACGCGATTGTGATGGTGGCCACCATCGCCTTCGGCATGGGCATCGACAAGCCGGATGTGCGCTTCGTCGCCCACCTGGACCTGCCCAAAAACATCGAGAGCTACTACCAGGAGACCGGCCGTGCCGGCCGTGATGGCGCGCCAGCCGAGGCCTGGATGACCTATGGCCTGGCCGATGTGGTGAACCAGCGCCGCATGATCGACGAGAGCCCGGCCGGCGAAGACTTCAAGACCATCCAGCGCGGCAAGCTCGACGCGCTGCTGGCGCTGGCCGAGGCCACCGATTGCCGGCGTGTGCGCCTGCTGGGCTACTTTGGTGAGGACAGCAAGCCCTGCGGGAACTGCGACAACTGCCTGCATCCGCCCGCCACCTGGGATGGCACCGAGGCAGCGCGCAAGCTGCTCTCCTGCATCTACCGTTTCCACCAGAACGGCGGCCAGCGTTTCGGCGCCGGCCACCTGATCGATGTGCTTCGCGGCAAGGTCACCGACAAGGTCACGCAGTACGGCCATCAACAGCTGTCCACCTGGGCGATCGGCGCCGAGCTGAGCGAGCAGCAGTGGCGCGCGGTGCTGCGCCAGCTGATTTCGCTGGGCCATGTGTTCACCGAAGGCGAGTACCACACGCTAGCACTGGCAGACACGGCCCGCTCGGTGCTCAAGGGTGAGGTTCAGCTGCTGCTGCGCGTGCCCAGCGTCGCGCCGAAGAAAGGCCGCAGCACACGTGTGGCCAGCGGCAAGACGCGCAGCACGGCCGACGCGCCGGACCTGGACTTCGAGGCGCAGCAGCGCTTCGAGTCACTCAAGGCCTGGCGTGCCGAGGTGGCCAAGGAGCATGGGCTGCCGGCCTATGTGATCTTCCAGAACGTCACGCTGGCCGAGATGGCGCGCCAGCATCCGCACAGCCTGGACGAACTGGCAGGCATCAGCGGCGTGGGCAGCAAAAAGCTGGAAGCCTATGGGCGCGAGATTCTGCGCGTGCTGGACGCCATCTAAGGCACAGGCAGCAGACAAGAAATGCAAAAGCCCGGCAACGCCGGGCTTTGCGAGGGGCGCGGGCGAACCGCACCGACTGAGACAGCCGCCCGCGTTCAGCAGACCGTTTGTGCGGGGCAGCTGGTCTTGGCCAGCGCCAGGCGCTGTTCAGCGCCGATGCTGCGACCTTCGACGACCACTTGCGGCAGGCGCACCACCTGCATGCCGTCCACCGTGCGCTTGCCCTCGATGACAACGCGCTCCAGCTTGACGACCTGGGTGGCCGGGGCGGTTTCGGCCTGGTAGCTCACTGCGGCGGCAAGTGCCAGGCAGATCGCGGCGCCGAAGAAGAAGGCTTGGTAGCGGGTATGGTTTGTCATGATGGGCTCCTGGGGGTTGGCTGTGTCAGTGATTGCAGTGTCGTCACCGGCCTGCGCTCTTTCCAGCCGCAGGAGACGGAAGGACCGTGCTGACGGCTGAACTGCAGCCCCGAGCGATGAACGTCAAGCCGGGGTCGAGCCTTGATGGACACTTGGGCCGGTCAACACTGCGACTGCTCCCGCCATGAGCCCCACCGACACCCGCGCCAACATCCAGGCCCTGCATCAGCTGTTCGAAGCCACCTGGCAGCGCGACATGGCCGAGAACCCGCTGGCGGCCACCTATTACGGCGAGCGCAGCTTCAACCACCTCTGGCCCGATCTGAGCCTGGCCGCCGAGGCGCGCGCGCAGGCGGCCGACCAGCAAGCGCTGGCCACGCTGCAGGCACTGCCGCGCGAGCTGCTGCCTGCCGAAGAGCAGCTCAACCGCGATCTGTTCGAGCATCTGCTGCAGGCCAGGCTGGCGCTACACCCGCTGCACGCCGCGGCCTACAGCATCACGGCGCGCGACGGCCCGCAGGCGCTCAACGAGCTGGCCGAGATCATGCCGTTGGCCACCGCCGACGATTTCAGCATCTGGCTGCAGCGGCTGGAGGGCCTGCCTGCCTATCTGAGCCAGTTCGCCGAGCTGCTGGAGCGCAGCGCCCGGGCCGGTCGCACCCAACCCCGCCTGCTGATGGAGCGCGTGCTGCCGCAACTGGCAATGCAGCGGGTGGAGGACGCCACGCAGAGCCCCTTCTTCAGCGCCTTCCGCCAGCTGCCGGCCAGCATCCCGGCCGACCAGGCGCAGGCCTTGCAGACGCAGGCCCGCACGCTGATCGGCACGCAGATCGTGCCGGCCTACCACCGCTTCGAGACCTTCTTCCGCGAGCGCTATCTGCCGGCCTGCCGCGAGAGCGTGGGCATCTGGGATACGCCCGGCGGCCTGGACTACTACCAGAACCGCATCGCGCACCACACCAGCAGCACCATGACGGCACAACAGATCCACGCCATCGGCCTGACCGAGGTGGCACGCATCCACGCCGAGATGCAGCAGGTGATGGACCAGCTGGGCTTCAAAGGCAGCAAGGCGGCGTTCTTCGCGCAGCTGCGCAGCGATCCGCAGTTCTATTTCGACAGCCCGCAAGCCCTGTTCGCCGCCTATGTGATGACGGCCAAACAGATCGAGCCCGAGCTGCCGCGCCTGTTCGGGCGGCTGCCGCGCACGCCCTATGGCGTGCGGCCCATCCCCGACACCAGTGCGCCCAACACCACGGCCGCCTACTACTGCGGCCCCTCGGTGGACGGCACGCGGGCCGGCTACTACTACGTCAACCTGTACCGGCCCGACATGCGGCCGCGCTACGAGATCGAGGTGCTGACCTCGCATGAAGCGGTGCCCGGCCACCACCTGCAGATCGCCCTGGCCCAGGAGCAGCGCGAGCTGCCCAAGTTCCGCCGCTTCCTGGACTGCAATGCCTACATCGAAGGCTGGGCTCTGTATGCCGAAACGCTGGGCTATGAGCTGGGGCTCTACCAGGACCCCTATTCGCGCTTCGGCCAACTGACCTACGACATGTGGCGGGCCGTGCGTCTGGTGGTGGACACCGGCCTGCACGCGATGCACTGGAGCCGCGAGCAGGCGCTGCAGTACTTCCGCGACAACGCCGCCAAGACCGAGGTCGATATCGTCAACGAGATCGACCGCTACATCGGCTGGCCCGGCCAGGCCCTGTCCTACAAGATCGGCCAGCTGCGCATGCTGGCGCTGCGCGCCAAGGCCGAGGCCGCGCTGGGTGGGGTTTTCGACATCCGCAGCTATCACGACCGGGTGCTGGAAGGCGGCGCGCTGCCGATGGACATCCTGGAAGCGCGGCTGGACCGCTGGCTGGGCGAGCAGCAGGGTCGCAGCCACGGGTAAACACCGAGGCCGTCCCGGGTTTGCCCCGTCAACCCCGCCATCGGCCCCCGCGTTGCCAAGGCTTCGCCTTGTTCGAAAGCCCCTGATGCGCCACCTGCCTGCCCCCCACTCGTTCAGCACCGTCTGCGGCGCTGCCCTGTTGTTGTGCATCTCGCTTGGCGCCCAGGCGCAGAGCGCGGCGGCAACGACCGACAAGCTGGGCCGCGTCGAGGTGACCGGCTCGGCGATCAAGCGGCTGGAGTCCGAAAGCGCGCTGCCGGTGCAGCTGATCACGCGCGAGGAGATCGACAAGGCCGGCGTTACCACCGCGGCCGAGCTGCTGAGCAAGATCTCGGCCGCTTCCGGGAACCTGACGGACGGCGCCAGCATCCATGTGGGCGGCTACGACCAGAAGGGCTTCAACTCGGCCAATCTGCGCGGCCTGGGCACCTCGTCCACGCTGGTGCTGCTGAATGGCCGGCGCATGGCCAACTTCGCCTCGCCGGGCGACGACGCCGGCGTGGACCTGAACAACATCCCGGCTGCCGCGATCCAGCGCGTCGAGGTGCTGCTGGACGGCGCCTCCGCGTTGTATGGTGCCGACGCCATCGCTGGCGTCATCAACTTCATCACCCGCCAGGACTTCCAGGGCCTGGAGCTGAACGCCCAGGCTGGCGCCACGCAGGAAGGCGGCGCCAGCAAGCGCAGCGCCAGCATCGCCGCCGGCTGGGGCGATCTGGGCCGCCAGGGCTTCAATGTCTTCGGCGTGCTGGACGCGCAGCGCACCGGCCGGCTGTCGACCTCGCAGCGCGAGTTCATCGGCGAGCTGCAGATCCCGCAACGCCTGGGCCATCTGCTGTCGGGCTTCACCAGCCCGGCCAATATCCGTCTGACGCGCAACCAGCGCGACCACCTGCAGGACCAAGGCTTCACGATCAACGGCAAGCCCATCGTCAACCGCTTGATCAACCTCAGCCAGCCCAAGTGCGCGCCGCCGGCCAACCTCTACCTGCCGGCCGGCACCGGCGGCGAGGACGCCTGCACCTACGACTACATGGGCGACACCGAGCTCTACCCCAAGGCTGAAAAGCTCAGCTTCCTGGGCCGCGGCGTGCTGCAGCTGGCCCCCGGCCACCAGGCCTATGCCGAGTTGGCGCTGTCGCGCGCCAAGACCTATTACGTCGGTTCCTCAGCGCGGGTGACCGGCTATATCGACTACAAGAAAGTGCCCCAGCTGGCCAACACCGGGCTGGACCAGCTGCTGGACGACGACATTCCCGGCGAGCTTGAGCTGCGCATGCGCCTGAACGAGGCCGGCCGCCGCACCAGCGAGCTGACCAGCCAGGGCCAGCGCGTAGTCACCGGCCTGACGGGCGCACTGGCCGGCTGGGACTACGACATCGCACTGAACCACAGCGTCAACACCGTGCGCGATCGCGACACGCGTGGCTACGTTCTTTACGACAAGCTGCTGGACGGCATCGCCAGCGGCTTGATCAACCCCTTCGGCCCGTCCAGCGCGGCCGGCCAGGCGCTGATCGAAAGCATCCAGGTCAATGACGAAGTGCGTTATGCACGCGGCACGATGGACGTGCTGGACTTCAAGGCCTCGCGCGCGCTGGGCCAGCTCAGCGGCGGCCAGATGATGCTGGCACTGGGTGGCGAAGTGCGGCGCGAGAAGGCCGTGTTCCGCCCTTCGGCGCTGCTGATGAGCGACAACATCAACAACGACTTCGCGCCCGAAGGCGGCCAGGCCACCAGCGACAGCCGCAATGTGCGCGGCATCTATGCCGAGCTGCTGGCGCCCTTCGCAAAGGGCTGGGAGGCCCAGCTCGCGGTGCGCCGCGACCAGTACCAGGGCGTCGGCGGCGCCACCAGCCCCAAGCTGGGCCTGCGCTACCAGCCCAGCAAGAACCTGCTGCTGCGCGGCTCGCTGGGCACGGGTTTCCGCGCGCCATCGATGAGCGATCTCTACCGCCCCACCGTCTACAGCTCCACCGCCACGCTGCCCGACCCGGTCTACTGCGCCACCGAGGACAACGACCTCAGCGTCTGCGCCGACAACTGGAACACGCGCCGCTACAGCAATCCCAATCTGAAGCCCGAGCGCAGCCGCCAGGCCTCGCTGGGCCTGGTGTTCGAGCCGAACGCCAACTGGACCACCAGCGTCGACCTCTGGCAGGTGCGCCGCAGCAAGCTGATCAGCGAGATCGGCGACGACGTGATCCTGGCCAATCTGGACAAGTACGGCAGCCTGGTGCGCCGGGATGAAGATGGGCTGATCGACTACATCGAGCTGCGCAAGGAAAACCGCGGCGCGCAGAAGGCGGCCGGCCTGGACCTGGTGGCTGACCTGCACGGCGTGAAGACCGCCTGGGGCGAGTTCGGCGCCAAGCTCTCGGCCACGCTGATGCTGCAGTCCAAGCTGCAGACCGCGCCCGGCGACCCCTTCATCAGCAATCTGGGCCGCTTCGTCACCGAGCAGGTGGTGCAGCGCTGGCGCCATCGCCTCAGTGTCGACTGGGAGCGCGGCGACTGGTCGGCGATGCTGGGCAATACCTACTACTCCGGCTACCAGGACCAGAACTCGGCCATCAATATCGACGACGGCAGCATCGTCGCGGCCAACCGCGTCAAGGCCTATTCGCTGTGGGATGCCTCGGCCGGCTACCAGTTCAACGAACGCCTGAAGCTGCGCGCCGGCGTGCAGAACCTCTTCAACACCAGCCCGCCGTTCTCGAACCAAGCCTACTACTTCCTCTCAGGTTACGACCCCAGTTACACCGACCCTCGCGGCCGCTATGTCTACCTGAGCCTGCATTACGCGATGAAGTAAGCGCCTTCAGCGCTGTGCGCCAAGACAAAGGCCCGGCAATGCCGGGCCTTCTTTCATCTTGAGCGCAGACAAGACAGCGCCAGCCGGCGCCGCCCTCTCAACACAGCGTGCTGGTGCAAGCTGCCTTGGCGGCAGCCAGGCGCTGTTCGGTGGCCACGCTGCGCCCCTCGATCACGACTTGCGGCAGGCGCACGATCTGGTGCGTCTCTTCGGCCGCCGGCACAGCGCGCTTGCCGACCACCACCACGCGCTCGAGCTTCACCACTGCGGGCTGGCTCACGCTGCCATCCACCTGATGCGTCAGCGCCAGCGTGGCAGCAGCGACGAGTGCGAGGACGACGGTGGCGACAAAAGTCTTGGTGGCGGTGCGGCTCATGGTGAACTCCTTGATGGCTTGGCTGGCTTGATTGCCTGTCTCAGTGATTGCAGTTTCGGCGCCCGGCCCCTGCGGTTCCAGCCACAAGCGACGAGTTGCAGGCTGACGCGGACCAAGGGTCGCCACGGACGATCAATTGAAACCCGCGCCGGCCGATGCCACAGCTTCTGGTGTTAACCGTTGACGTTAGCTTGCCAATGCTAGACAGGCGCTGAAATGCACAGAGCCCGGACCAGCCGGGCTCTGCTCAAGGGTTTGAAGCGCTGCGACTCAGGCGCGCCCAGCTCGTACGCGTTTGCCGGCCGGCAGCTGCGCATGCACCGCGGTCGGCGCAAGGGCATTCGGAGCGGCCACCGGCGCTGGCACCGCCGGCCCTTCAGCGCGTGTCAGCGTCTGCACCGGTGTGGTCTGCTCCGCCAGCCAGAGGCCGATGACGGCCGCGCCGGCCACGGCCACGAGGGCGGTCAGGAAGGTGCTGCTGCTGTTGTGATTGCGGCTTCTCATGGCAGGCTCCGAAGATGGCCAGGCTGTCAGTGCGGCTCTACTGTGCAGAGGTCTGCGGACGCCTGCCAGCGGTGGGCGACGAACTGCGAATCCCGGGCGCCGGCTGGCGCATGGCGGGGACGAAGTGCAGGCGGCGCAGAGCCGAGTCAGGGGCGCAGGCTCGCTGCGCCCTTGACTCGGCTCTCGGGCACGATGCGGTCAACGGACTGGAACATCGGCCGACCTCAGATGCCCGGGGCGGACTTGGCAGCCGCCAGACGCTGGTTGTTCAGGCTGCGGCCCTCGACGATGACGCGCGGCAGCTGCACCACGCGGGTTTCAGCCTGCACCGACTTGCCGGTGATGACGACCATCGGCAGCTTTTCGATGCGCTGTGCGGGCTGGGCGTGGGCGATGCCGGCGCTGGTCAGGACGGCGGCGATGAGGGCTTGGATCTTCAGTTTCATGATGGACTCCTTGTCGGTGGACTCGAACCCCTGATTGGGTGTCGATGGAGTCAGTGTCGGCGTCGAGGCAGCGGCCAGCCAGGCCGATGAGACAAACTGCAAGCAAGGCGTGCCTACCTGCAGAAAAAGCCGATGAACGGATCGTCCGAAATGCGGAGAACCCAAACACAGAAGCAAGAAGGGGCGATGGACAGCAGCGTCCATCGCCCCAAAGCGGGGCCCTCACGGGCACCCGATCCTCCTCACGGTTCAGTTCATGCCGGCATGCATCACTCCGCGCCGCCTTCAAAGCTGAGCACAACGGCGCGCACTTGATTGGGCGTGACGCCGGCCTGCTGCTTCAACGCGGTCAGGCTGAAGGCGCTGAGCAGATTCTGGCCCAGTGTCTCGGCCCGGCGCGGCGCCGAAGCACGCAAGGTGCCGTCATCCATCAACTCGATCCGCAACCAGACCCTCTCGCCGTCGGCCAGCTCTAGCAGGGTCTCAGCGCGCTGACGCACCGGGACCTTGCCCGAATCCAGCGGCGGCACAGCGGCGGACACCGGACTCAGCGCCATGCTGTCGCCCAGGTCATCAACCCGGAACTGAGCCAGTGCCTGGGGCTTGGCGCTCCCCCCCGCATCCCGATAGACCGGCAGCAGGCTTTGGCGCGGCTCGCTGAAGCCGACACCTCCCGTCGCCAGGCTCAGCTGGCCTTGATGGCTCAGCACTTGCTCGGTCGACAGCGAAGCGAGCATGCCGGCAGCCCCTTCGGAAGAGGCGCCTGGACGTGCCGCTGAAGCGCCGAAGCCCGCCACATCTGCAGCCACAGAGACCAGCGCCGCGCTGCCGCCACCGCTGGCCTGCGCGCCCGAAAGTGGCAAGCCAACTGCGCCCGCGCCACCCAGACCGCCGTCTGTGCCACCGTTCTGCGTGCCATTGCCGCCGATCGGCTTGATGATCAAGCCGGACGTTGCGGCCTGGGCTGGCGAAGCCGTGATCGATGCCTTGCCCTGCTGCTGGCTGGCCTTGAGCTGGTAGTTGGCGGCGTCGGCGCCGTCCAGGGCCAGCGCGATCTGCACCGGCTTGCCTGCTGCGACTGAAGCGTCATCAAACAGGGCCTGAGCTTTTAGTCGGACGCTGTCGCCGCCGACCAGGCCGCTCAGCGCGGGCAACTGCAGCTCGGCATCCCGTTTGCCGTCATAAGCCTTGTCCTTGACGATGACCGCGCCCAGGTCCAGCACCTTGGCGCTGATGTCGCCCTTGGCATTGGCCGAGCCGGAGGCCAGCTGGTAGTTGCCGGCGTCCGCGCCGCTCAGCGCCAGCGTCACCGCCACGTCCTTGCCCTGGCCTGCGTTCTTGGTATCGAACTGGCCTTGCGCCTGCAGACCCAGCTGGTCGCCCGCCACCGTGCCGGACAGCTTGCCGCTGACCGTCGCGTCGCGAAGGCCGTCGTAGACCTTGCCCGCCACCGCCAGTTGCTCGGCCGTCACCGTCTTGGGCGTAATCGAGGCCTGCGTGCTGGCGGTCGTCCCAGCGAAGCTGTAGTTGCCGGCATCGCCGCCCGCCAGCACGCCGTCCAGTTGCACGGTCTTGTTGCTGCCCACATTCTTGTCAAGGAAAGCCACCCGAACGTCGGCCAGGCTCACGTTGTCGCCGCTGATCAGTCCGTCCACGCGCGTCTGGGTGGCTGTAGCCCGGGTCGTCCCGTCGTAGACCTTGCTGGCCACCTCGACGCTGGCGCTGAGCTGGCGCGGCGTGATGCTGGCCGTGGCGCTTGTCGACAGTTGGTAGTTACCGGCGTCGGCCCCGCTAAGCGAGAGTCCGCTCACGTTGACCGCCTTGGCGCTGCCCACGTTCTTGTCGCTGAAGGTCGCCGTGCCACTGCCCGTGACGGCCACGGCATCGCCGCTGATCAACCCGTCGACACGGTTGCCGCTGAGCTGCGCCTGCAGGCTCGCGTCATAGACCTTGTCGGCCACGCTGCCGGCCACCAGCTGCAGCTGCTTTTTGGTGATCGTGCCGATGGCGCCGCTGGCGGTGCTGCTGGCCAGACGGTAGCCATAGACCTGCGCGCTGCCCTTGCTGGCCGAGCTGATGGTCAGGCCGTCGACCGACACCGTCTTGCCGCTACCGGCATTCTTGCTGTCGTACTGTGCCTGGCCGCCGACCGTGTAAGCCACAGTGTCGCCATCGATGGCGCCGCTGCTTTGGTAGTTGGCAGCGCTGAGCGTGGCATTGCGCAGTCCGTCATAGACCTTGCTGATGCTGCCGGTCAGCGTCACCGTGATGGTGGGCGCCACGGTGTAAAGGAAGCCATTGCCCGTGCCCAGCACGGTGCTGGACGGCGTGGCGTCGTACTGCTTGAAGGCGCTGCTCAGGCCACCGCGGGTATCGGCCGTGGGTGTGGTGGAGTACACCAGCCAGCGGCCAGAACCGCCGGCGCTCAGGGCCGAGGCACCTGCGTTGTTGACGAAATTGCGGCCGGCCTGCAGCAGCAGCGGCGTGGCGGCTGCACTGCTGTTGCCGGCGCTAACCGTCTGATTCAGGATCAGGTCAGAGGCCGCACCCAGGGCACGCAGATCGACGCTGTCGCTGGCGCTGACGCCGTTCAGGCCATCGGCGCTGCCCACCGTCAGGCTGGCAGCATTGCTCAGCTTGACTTGCGCAGCGCTGGCAGCGATTTCGCCGACCTGATGGTTGGTGGCGCTCAGCACGGCATTGCCCGTGCTGCGCAGGGCCAGCTTGGCGGCCGTGATGCTGCCGCTGCCGCTGATGCCGGTGCCGCCCTTGTCATTCAGGGACACGGTGCCCGCAGCGCGCAGCGCCTGGCTGACATCCAAACCGCCCCGCTCGGCGCTGAGGAACAGGCTGCCGCTATCCACGCGCTGGGCGCCCGCCAGCTCGACCTGGCGCCCGTTCACCTCCAGACGATCCAGTGCGGTGACCTGCAGCGCATTCAGCTTGACATCGTCATCGGCCGCATCGATGCGCAGCACCTTGCTGCCATTGAAGGTCTGCAGGCTGGCCTCGCTCAGCGCACCCATCGAGCCGCCAAGCTCGAAGAAGTTGTTGCTGCCGGGCATGCTGAACTCGACCGTGGCCTGGCTTTGGCCACTGACGCTCGCCTTGTTGGAGGCATTGAATGGATCAACGGCCTCGAAGCCACCTGCCGCCTCCAGGCGCAGCGTGCTGGCCTTGTCGTTGAAGGCGATTGGAGCCTTCAGGCCCAGCGTGCCGTTGCCCACTGCAGTCAGCGTCACGCGGCTGGCGGCGTCGATGCTCAGGCCGTTGAGCCCATCCACCGTGCCCAGGCCCCAGTTCGAGACCGAGCTGCGAACCTGGCTGTCGCCGCTGGTCTTCAGCGCCAGTGTGGTGAAGTTGAAGCTGGCGTCGCTGATCTCGGCGCCGCCGCCGGCCGTGATGGCCAGATTGGACGCCGCCACGCCACCGTTCACGCCCAGCACGCGCTGGCCGCTCTTCAGATGAACCGAGCTGGCCGTGGTCGTGATGTCGTTGTCAAAGATCAGGTTGCCGCCGTCGCTGCGCCCCACTTCCAGCGTGCCTGCATTGACCAGCCCGATGGTGGCGTTGTTCAGGCCCGTGCCCAGGCGCAGCTCATTGGCCGCTGTCATCTGGCGCAGCGTGACCTTGCCGGTGCCGCCGTCGGCGGTGACGGCTTTGCTGATGTTGATCGTGTCGCCGGTGAGCGTCAGGCCGCCGGTGGTGTTGGTCAGCGTGCCCGCGCTGATGTCCACGGTCTTGTTGACCATCTCGAAGAAGCCGCTGGCGCTGAAGCTGAAGTCGCTGCCCACGCTCACCGTGCCGGTGCCATCCTCCCGGCCAATGGTCAGGTTCTTGATGCCGGGCAACTTGTCCAGCGTGGCGGCCGAGGCGAAGCCGTTCACGTCGCCCAACACCATATTGGTAGCCTTGTCATGGGGCTCCAGACGCAGCGAGGCGGTGCTGAGGTTGTTCAGCGTGGCCGTGCCCCAGTCGATCTTGTTGGCGCGCAAGGTCAGCGTGCCGGTGCCAGTGTCCAGATTGACGCTGACATTGCCGAAGTTGATGTTGGCGTCGGTATGGATGCTGGCGCCACCCTTGAAGGTAAAGGGCGTGGAGATGTCGACATCGCCACTGACGCTGAGCAAGCCGCCCAGGATCTTGCTGCCATTGGTGTAGGTGCCGTCAGCCTTGAAGAAGATGCGCCCACTGTCCAGGGTCATGCTGGAGTTCAGGGTCACAGTGCCGCTGCCGGTCGACACGTAGAGGTTGCCGCCTCGGGTGCTCACCGGGGCCGAGAGCGTGAAGAAGCCGGCGCCGCCATTGTCTGAATCCGCCCAGATCCGCACATAGCCGCCGTTGGTGCTCAACGAACCGCCGACGGTAGCGCCGTCCGCGCCATAGATGGTGATGGACGCGTCGCCCGGGGTGCCGCTGCCGGGTACGGTCACATCGTGGCTGGGCAGGCTGACAGGGTTGCTGCCTGCGCCCTGGGCGATCAGGGTGGGGGCGTTGAGCACCCGGCCTGAATTGGTACCCCCGGCCACCAGCATAAGGCTGCCGCTGCCTGATACCTCCAGCACATTGCTGGCATTGGCGAACATCAGATCTGTGTAAGAGGCAAAGCTGCCGTCGCTGAGATTGGCCGGCGGCGTCAGGTGGCCGCCATTGGACGTGCCGGCCTCGATGCGCAGGCTGACGTTGTCCTGCATGGTGATGCGGCCATCCCCACCGTCGAGAGTGAGGTCGGTGACGAGGACGTCGCCCGTGGCCTGAAGCAGCACATTGGCCTGCTGGGCTTCGATGTCCTTTTCGAAGACCACTGAACCATCCATGGCACCGGAGCCGCTGCCGCCGCTGCGAATCTCCAGCGTGGAGGGGTCCAGCAGCAGATCGCCCGTGCGGCCCTTCACGGCGCGCGCATCGGTGCGGCCGCGATAGGCCAGTTCCTGCTTGCCCGAGACTTCGGCGCGCCCGCCGTCGCCACCTTCAGCGCCGCCGCGCACGCTGATGCTGCCGGCAAACTCGGTGCGGCCATCGGACCAGAACACCACCTCGCCGCCCTGGCCTTGATCACGTGCGTCTGCGCGTGCCGTGCTCGCGGCATCCACCTTCACCGTCTGCGCATTGCGCAGCGAGGCGTCCTTGCCCTGCCAACCACCGCCGACATGGATACGCCCGCCACCGGCAGCACCGCTGGCGTCGAGCTGCGCGCCCTGCAGCTGGATCTGCTGGCCCTGCACATCGATGCGGCCGCCCTGTGCCTGTGCCGAGCTGGCGTCCAGCGCGCCGCGCAGGTTCACATTGCCGAAATCGCCGCCATCCAGCACGATGCGGCCACCCTGCTGGCTCAGGCCTTTGGCCTCCACCACGCCGTCCATGTTCAGCACGCTGGCACGCAGCGCGCTGGCGCCTTGGGCACTCAGTAACACGTGCTGGCCCTCGATGCGGCCACTGTGGCTGAGCTGGGCGTCCAGCGCGGCGCGCTCCACCTGCACCTGCAGCAGGCCATCGCCGCTGAAGTCCAGCGCCACCTTGTCGGCGGCCACCAGCGCCATCTGGGCGCCTTGCACGCTGCCGCTGTTCTCCAGGCTGGGCGCCAGCAAGGCCACCAAATCGGCCTTGATCTGCCCCTGATTGCGCAGCGCACCGGCCTGCCCCGCACCATCAAAGCGTGCGCGGCCCGCCAGGAAGTCCTCGTCCTTGACCGACAGGGTCGCGCCGACAAAACCGCCGACCTGCACCTGCGCGCCCTTGCCGATCACCAGGCCATTGGGGTTGATCAGCCAGAGCTGACCATTCGCGCTGAGCTGCCCATCGATCTGGCTGGCGCCATGGCCCAGCACGCGATTCAGGACCACGGCGCTGGAATGAGGCTGCTCGAAACGCACGCTGCCGCCAGCGCCGATGTTGAAGCTGTTCCAGTTCAGGATCAGCTTGTCGCTGGCCTGCTGCACCGTCATCTGGCTGCCGTTGGTGTTGATCTGCGCCTGTCCGGCGCCAATCTGGCCGCCACCCGGCAGCACCTGTGCAGCCGCTGCGCCGGCCAGTCCCAGCAGGGCACTGGCAAGCAGGGCGCGACTGGCGCGCTTGCCGCGCGACTTGGTGGTTTCGGGCACCGGCACATAGGTGCCACTGGCTTCACTCCAGACCAGACGGAATGCGTGATTCATCGAAGCTTTGCTTGTCATGCTGACGTTCTCTCGTTTTTTTGGGTTCGCGCTTGTGGGCGGTTCAGAGGCGGCTGCGCTCAGTAGCGCAGGCTGGCCTGCACCCACAGGTGATTGCGGCTGCTGCGGCCGTCGGCATTCAGGCCGGCGGCGCTGCGGCCCGGGTTGCTGCCCAGCGCATGCGCCCAGGCCGAACGCAGCGACCAGCGCTCGCCATACAGGTTCACACCGACTCCAGCGCCTGAGAGGGCATAGCCGTTGTCGCGCCCGGCGGGCGTCGCGCCGGCCCAGGGCTGGGCCTGCTGCGTGATGCGGCCATAGTCGACAAAGGCGAGCAGCTGGCTGCGCAGCTCGGGCATCAGCTGGAGCTCACGACGGACTTCCAGATTCAGCAGCCAGCCGCTGTCGCCACTGGCTTCGCCCGAGGCCTGGCCACGCACACCGGCCGCGCCACCGAGGATGAACTTCTCGGAAGAGTCGAGGTTGCGCCCGGCGAGCTGGGCACTTGCGCCCATGAACAGGCTCCAGTCCGGCGCGCCCTCAAAGCCCTGCGTGCGTGCGGCCCGCCCGTAGACCTTGCTGAAGCCGCCGGCTGTGCGCGCACTGAGGCTGTCAGCCAGGCGGTCCGCACTGTTGTCCAGGTCCAGCTGTCCGACCGCGAAACCGGCACTCAGCTCGTTGTACGCAACGCCCAGCCAGTCGCTGCGGAAGCTGCCGTTAAGGCTGGCGCTGGCCTTGTGCACGCGCCGGGCTCGGATCTCCTGGCCCAGGGCCTTGTCGCTCATGCCCTTGCGCTCCACCTCGAAACTCGCGTTCAGATTGCGCTCCCGCGCGCGCAGCAGCGGATAGGCGAGCCCCGCGGACAGCGTGCTGGCCGTGCCGGTCAGGTTCAGCGCTGCAGCATCAGCACCCACCTGGTAGCGCATCCAGCTGCCGCTGAACTGCGCCCGCAGGCCTTGCGGGTTCAGGCCCAGGGCGTAACTGGCCGATGCCTGATCGCTGCCACGGCTGTGGCTGAGCCCCAGCCCCAGCAGATCGTCGTTGCCGAATGGCCGATACAGCGCCGCCTGCGCGCCGGCGCGCCAGTCGCCGGTGTAGCGGTTGCCAAAGCTGTCCAGCGTGGCCTGGGCGCTCCAGTCGCGCGGCGTATCGGCGCGCACCAACAAGCGGCTGCTGCCGGGCTCCTTGCCCTTCTCCAGCGAGGCACGCGACTGCACGCCCGGCACTTCGCTGATCAGCAGCAGCGCACGCTCCAGCTGTTCGCTGCGCACCGTGCCCTCCGGCAGCGCGGCATTGGCGACGCCAGCCAGCCAGACGCCAAGCTCGGGATCTGCGGCCATCACCTTGACGCGATCCGGACCTGTCTGCAGCCGGCCCGCCATCACCGCAATTTCCAGGTCACCTGCGCTCAGATCCTGACGCGGCAGATAGGCGCGCGCGAGCGGATAGCCCGCCGCTTGCAGCGCCATCGTGACCCGGCTCGCCAACTGCTGCAGCTGCGCATGGTTGAGCGTGCGGCCCTTGGCGTCCACCAGCAGTGCCTGCAACTGCGCATCGCTGAGCAATCCGTCCGCGCCGGAAACCCGCACCCGCTCGATGCGGGCGCGCAAGCCCGGCTGGGCCGCCGCTGTATCGAGCGCCTGTGCATTGACATTGACCGGCGCCGCAGCCGGGCGCACCGCACTCTTGTCCAGGCGTTGCTGCTCGTTAAGCAGCTGACCGGCATCCGGCACCGCCGCCTGTGCGCCAAGGCCCATCAACAGGCCGGGCAGCAGCGCGATGCGGCCTGCCAGCTTGCCGATCGAAGGCGTGAATCGGGCCGGGCTCTTTGGGGGTTTCACTGGCATCTTGTTATCCATTTCCACAACGATCTGTAACAGCCCGGTTTATCGACGCGAGCGTTGCAGGCGACCTTTGCCAGTCCGCCTCCAAGCTTTGCCAAACAGCACAAGCGCCGAGGAATGCCTGCTGTTCGTTAGATCGGTCACATGTCGCGGGAATCGGTGACAATCGCGCCCCGTGATGAACTGCGCTGTATCCGAGAGCCCGCCAGGCGCCATGCCGCTGGTGCTGCTGGTTGATGACGAGCCCGAAGCGCTGAGCTGGCTGGTACGCCTGTTGCGACCCCACTACCGGCTGAGCTTCGCCACCGACGGGAAAGGCGCTCTCAACAAGGCTGAGGCGCTGAGCCCTGACCTGGTGCTGATGGACATCGGCCTGCCTGACCTGGACGGTTTCGCCTTGTGCCGCCGCCTCAAAGCCAGCCCGGCCCTGGAAGCGGTGCCGCTGCTGTTCCTGAGTTCACACAACGAGCCGCAGCGCCGTATTGACGGCCTTGCCCTGGGCGCGGTGGATTTCATCGGCAAGGACTGCCATGGAGAGGAAGTGCTGGCGCGTGTGCGTTTGCACCTGAGCTTGTCGCGCCGGCAGCGCTCAGGCCAGGCGCAGCCCGAGGTCGCGCCTGCCGACCCGGATCAAGCCCTGGCCCAGACGATTGCCGCCCACATCCGCGCCAGGCTGGACCAGGCGCTGACGGTGGGCGCGATTGCGCGCCACTTCGGCCTGGCGGACAAAGGCCTGCTGCGCCTGTTCCGGGAGCAACTGGGGCAGACCGTCTCCGGCTTCATCGGCGAGGAGCGCATGCGCGCGGGCCAGCGCCTGCTGCAGGAGACCAATCTGCCGGTGCAGCAGATTGCACTGGCGGTGGGCTATGGCAACCCAGGCAACTTTTCGACCGCCTTCCGGGAACGCCACGGAATGACTCCGCTTGCCTATCGACTCGGGTGGCGCGAAAGCGCCAGCAGCAGCGCCGGCACCGCCAGCGCATGAGCCGCGGGCTGCTGCGCCTGCTGCTGCTCGGCCTGCTGCTCGCTGCAGCCAGCATCGGCGCACGCGCGCAAGCCGTGCTGACGCTAGATGCCGATACAGCGGCCCGCCCCAGTCTGAGCCTGCTGCCTTGGCTGGGCTACCAGGTCGAGTCCCGCCCCGGCCCTGCTCCTGAGCAACCGCCTGCTGACGTGCTGGGCGCGGGTAGACTCCTGCCGGCCACCGCGCGAGCGCTGACCCCAGGCTATACCGACGCCGCCTACTGGGTGCGCCTGCAACTGCACAACCCCCAGCCGCAGAGCCTGCAGCGCGTGCTGCTGATCGAGCCCGCGCGCCTGGAGTCCGTCAGCCTGTACTGGCGCGACGCCCAGGGCAAAGGCTGGCAGCACAGCCGCGCAGGCACGGACCAGCCCTTCGCAGCCCGCGAGTTACCGCTGCGCGACCACGCGTTCCTGCTGAATCTGGCGCCGGGCGAGCAGCGCATCCTGTGGCTGCGCATCAGCAGCCGCAGCGCGCTGGCCCTGCACGCCAGCCTCTGGCATGAGGGCGCCTTGCTGCAACAGCAGCAAGGCCTGCTCTGGTTCGACGGTCTGCTGCACAGTCTGGGCGTGGTGGTCGGCGTGATCGCGCTGCTGCTGGCGCTGAGCCAGCGCTCAGCAGGGTACGCGCTGCTGGGCCTGTACATGGCTGCGGCGACCTTGTTCGAGGCCTCCATGCGTGGCACCAGCTTCATGCTGCTGTGGCCGCAAGCCACCGACTGGGCCTTGCGCGCCCTGGGCAGCATCGGCCTGTTCACCACGTTGATGCAGGCGCTGGCCGTCAGCCAGCTGCTGTTGCTGCGACAACGTCAACCAGTGCTGCAGCGCCTGCTCATGATGCTGGCCGGCCTGAACCTGAGCCTCATCGCGCTGTGCATCTGGGGTGACTACCGCTGGGCCACACAAGCCGCAAACTACTGCAACACCGGCCTGATGCTGCTGGGTCTGGTCGCCAGCGTGCGCGCAGCGCGCGCGGGGCAGTTCCTGGGCAATATCTGGCTGCTGGTGATCTTGAGCCAGATCCTCAGCCTGCTGCCACGCCAGCTGAGCCTGCAGGGCTACATCCCGCTCAGCGCGACGCTGGACTATGCGGGCAATATCGTCAGCGCAGCGGGCGGCCTGCTGGTGCTGATCGCCATCGTCGTGCGCCTCAATCAGGAACGCCTCAACCGCGCCAAGAACCTCGAAGAACTTGTCGAGCAACGCACTGCTGCGCTGGCCAGCGCACACGCTGAGCTTCGAGACAAGGATGCTGCCAAGGGTCGCCTGCTCGGCTATCTGGGGCATGATCTGCGCGCGCCGCTGGCTTCGATGCTGCAGCTGAGCCGCAGCCTCGAACCAGGCCCAGCGTTCGAGGGCAACCGGCGCGCCATTGAGCAGGGCAGTGTGTTGCTGCTGGACGCGATCGACGAGCTGCAAGGCTTCGCGCGCCAGCCCGACGCGAGCGTGAACACCGAAGTGCTGCTGGCGCCGGCCTATCTGTACGGCCTGCTGCGCGAAGCCGCAGAACAAGCCCAGGCCATGATTCGAAGCCAGGGCCATCAGCTGCGGCTGCAACTGCATCCTGAGCTACCCGGCGTCGTCGAACTGGACGCGCGCCGTGTGCGGCAAGTGCTGTTCAATCTGCTGGCCAACTCCACCAAGCATGGCCGGCCCGGCGGTGACATCTGGCTGGAGGCGATCGCCGCAGACGGCCGCTTGCAGATCACTGTGCAAGACCAGGGTCCGGGCATCGCCATCGAGGAACAAGCGCTGATGTTCGAACCCTTTCTGCGCAGCGGGCGCAGTGCAGGTGTGCCCGGCATGGGGCTGGGTCTGAGCATCTCGCGCCAGACTGCGCGGGCCATGGGCGGAGACCTGACATTGATCAGCCAGCCCGGCGAAGGCTGCCGCTTCACACTGAGCCTGCCGCTGTGTCTTGCGGACGAACGCCAGGTGCAATGGCAGCCGCCGCGCGCGGGTTCCGTACCCGCGCTGGGCGAGGGCCAGGGCGCCGTGGTTCTGGACGGATGCAACACCGCCGCTGAGGCCTTGCGGGAGCGCCTGCTGCTGGCCGGCTTCGATGTGGAGAGCAGCGACTCGATCGAAGCTGTCGAGCCGGCGCTGGCCGCGCTGGCCGAACACTGCCAGCCGCGCCTGCTGGTCTACGATCCCGCCACCTTGGACCAGCCGCAAAGGGTGCAGGCGCTGGCGGCACTGCTGCAGCGTTGGCCAGCGCTGCAGCCGCTGGCCTGCGCAGCGAGACCCGGCAGCGAGCAGATGCTGGCCAAGCCCGCCGCCGACATGCTCTTCTGGGCAGCGGTTCGCCAGCATGTCGGCCGAGGGCCGATGCCAGCTTAGATCCGGCCGGGGCTCTATCATGGTGGGTTTTCCACACCAGCCTGGGCCCCATGTCCCGACAGCCCCCTCCGAACAGCCCCGACGCACCGATGATCCGCGTGCGCGGCGCGCGCACCCACAATCTGAAGAACATCGATGTGGACCTGCCGCGCAACCAGCTGGTGGTGATCACCGGCCTTTCGGGCTCGGGCAAGTCCAGCCTGGCCTTCGACACGCTCTATGCCGAGGGCCAGCGCCGCTACGTGGAAAGCCTGTCGGCCTACGCGCGCCAGTTCCTGCAGCTGATGGACAAGCCGGACGTCGACGTGATCGAGGGCCTGTCGCCAGCGATCTCGATCGAGCAGAAGGCCACCAGCCACAACCCGCGCTCCACCGTCGGCACGGTGACCGAGATCCACGACTACCTGCGCCTGCTCTACGCGCGCGCCGGCACGCCCTTCTGCCCGGACCACCACCTGCCGCTGGAGGCGCAGAGCGTCAGCCAGATGGTCGATGCTGTGCTGGCCATGCCCGACGAATCGAAGCTGATGCTGCTGGCGCCGGTGGCTCGCGACCGCAAGGGCGAGTTCGTCGAGCTGTTCGAGGACATGCAGGCCCAGGGCTATGTGCGCTTTCGTGTCGACGGACAGACCGTCGAGGCACCGGACGTGCCAGCCCTGAAGAAGGCCGAGAAGCACGATATCGACGTGGTCGTGGACCGGGTCAAGGTGCGTGCCGATTCCGCCGACCAGCTGCGCCAGCGCCTGGCCGAAAGCTTCGAAGCCGCGCTGCGCCTGGCCGAGGGCCGTGCGCTGGTGTTGAACATGGACACCGGCACCGAAACCCTGTTCTCCAGCAAGTTCGCCTGCCCGATCTGCAGCTACTCGCTGCCGGAATTGGAGCCGCGCCTGTTCTCCTTCAACTCGCCAGTGGGTGCCTGCCCGAGCTGCGAGGGCCTGGGCCAACTGACGGTGTTCGACCCGGACCGCGTGGTGGCCTTCCCGACGCTGAGCCTGGCCAGCGGTGCCGTCAAGGGCTGGGACCGCCGCAATGCCTACACCTTCTCGATGCTGGAGAGCGTGGCCAAGCACTACGGCTTCGACATCGAGCTGCCCTTCGAGGAGCTCCCCGAGCAGGCGCGCAGCGTGCTGCTGCAAGGCTCCGGCGAAGAAGAGATCAGCTTCACCTACGAAGCCGAGGGCGCCAATGGCAAGAAGCGTTCGGTCAAGCGCTCGCATCCCTTTGAAGGCATCCTGCCCAACCTGACCCGGCGCTTCAAGGAAACCGATTCCAGCGCGGTGCGCGAGGATCTGGCGCGCTATATGGCCGCCAAGCCCTGCCCGCACTGCGAGGGCTCGCGCCTGCGCCGGGAAGCACGCCATGTCGTGCTGCAGCCGGCCGACGCCGCGCCCGGCTTCAAGGGCCGGCCCATCTATGAGGTGGAGCATTCGACGCTGGCCGACTGCCTGCACTATTTCGAAGGCCTCAAGCTCAAGGGCGCCAAGGCCGAGATCGGCGACAAGGTGGTGCGCGAGATCGCCTCGCGCCTGCGCTTCCTCAACGACGTGGGACTGAACTACCTGAGCCTGGACCGCAGCGCCGACACGCTGTCAGGCGGCGAGGCGCAGCGCATCCGCCTGGCCTCGCAGATCGGCTCGGGCCTGACTGGCGTGATGTATGTGCTGGATGAGCCCAGCATCGGCCTGCACCAGCGCGACAACGACCGCCTGATCGCCACTCTGCGCCATCTGCGCGATCTGGGCAACTCGGTGCTGGTGGTCGAACACGACGAGGACGCGATCCGCGCCGCCGACTATGTGCTGGACCTGGGTCCCGGCGCCGGCGTGCATGGCGGCCGCATCATGGCTCAGGGCACACCGGCCGAGGTGGCGGCCAACCCGGCCTCGCTGACCGGCCGCTATCTGTCCGGCAGCGCCAAGATCGAGGTGCCAACCAAGCGCCACAGCCTGGCGGACATGAAGGAGCCGCGCACGCTGAAGATCGTCAACGCGCGCGGCAACAACCTCAAGGGCGTGAGCGTCGAAATCCCGGTGGGATTGCTGACCTGCGTCACCGGCGTGTCGGGCTCGGGCAAGAGTACGCTGGTCAACGACACACTCTATGCGGCCGTGGCCAAGAAGCTCTACCAGAGCCACCAGGACCCGGCGCCGCATGACGAGATCGAGGGGCTGGACGCCTTCGACAAGGTGATCAACGTCGACCAGTCGCCGATCGGCCGCACGCCGCGCTCCAATCCGGCCACGTACACCGGCCTGTTCACGCCGATCCGCGAGTTGTTCGCCGAGATGCCCACCGCGCGCGAGCGCGGCTACGGCCCCGGCCGCTTCAGCTTCAACGTGGCCGGCGGCCGCTGCGAGGCCTGCCAGGGCGACGGCGTCATCAAAGTGGAGATGCACTTCCTGCCCGATGTCTACGTGCCCTGCGATGTCTGCCATGGCAAGCGCTACAACCGCGAGACGCTGGAGGTGCTCTACAAGGGCAAGAACATCACCCAGGTGCTGGAGATGACGATCGAAGACGCGGCCGAATTCTTCAGCGCCGTGCCCAGCATTTCGCGCAAGCTGCAGACCCTGCTGGATGTGGGCCTGGGCTATGTGAAGCTGGGCCAGAGCGCCACCACGCTCTCAGGCGGCGAGGCGCAGCGCGTCAAGCTGGCGCTGGAACTGTCCAAGCGCGACACCGGCCGCACGCTCTACATCCTGGACGAACCAACCACCGGCCTGCACTTCGCCGACATCGCGCTGCTGCTCAAGGTGCTGCACCAGCTGCGTGACGCGGGCAACACCATCGTCGTGATCGAGCACAACCTGGACGTCATCAAGACCGCCGACTGGCTGGTGGACATGGGTCCGGAAGGGGGCTCTGGCGGCGGGCAGCTGCTGCTGGCCGGCACACCGGAACAGCTGGCTGACTGCGCGAGCAGCCACACGGGCCGCTATCTGAAACCCTTGCTGGTCAGGTAGGGCGACGGCGCTTGGCGACCCAGGCCACCACAGCCAAGCCGGACAGCAGTAGCGCCCAAGTCTCGGGCTCAGGCACGGCGGGCGTCACGGTGGGAATACCGGGCGGCAGGGTGGGCACCAGCGGCACCGCGCCCGGAATCAGTCCAGGGCCCGGCGGCGCCGCCGCCACCGTTGTTGTCGGCAGCGGGCTGGCCAGCTGCGCGAAGCTCGGGCCGGCCGGCGAAGGCGTGCTGCCTCCCGGCACACCGGCGCCCGGTGGCTCCATTTCAAGTTCGGTCTGCGGATCGACAACAGCGGGCTGAGCGGCCGCCACAGTGGCCACGGGCTTGGCGGCGATCCGCTGGATGCGGCTGACATTGCGGCAGACGGTCGGCACCAGGATGCAATGGCCGTCTTCGCAATAGACCAGACCGCGCTCCTGCATCTTGGCGGTCCACTTGGCGCGGGTCACGGTGCGGCAAACGCTGCCGGCACCGAAATGCATGTCGCGGATCTCCGCACCGTACTGCGCCTTGCCTTCGATGCCATCGCGCGTGATCAACGCGATCTCGTCGTACTGGCGCGCCTGCATGCGGGCCTTCAACTTGGCCCGGACCGGCGCCGGAATGTCCTGATAGCGGTCCACCGCGGCCACCACGTCACCCATGAAGGGGTTGACCCCCGGCCTGTCCCAACTGCATTGGGGCAGGGTCGCGGTCGAGGCGGCCAGTGCGATGGAAGCGAGGATGGACATATTGTTGGTGTCGGTATCGCAGCAGGCCCGCAAGCCCGCTGCATGTCTGCAGTTTAAGGAGTCCTCGGGCCAACCCTAGGCCTCAGCCCCCTTGATGAGGGGATCGTGAAAGCTTGCATATGTCACGCTTTTCGCGGCTTTGCAGCATCTCTGGCGGCGCGCAGCGGAAATCAGGCTCTTGCGCTGCCAGATCCGATCCGCGACTGCGATTCACTGCTATCGTGCGCGGCGCGGCGCGGCACAGCCGAGTCGCTGTGCTCCCGTCGCCCGCCAGTCCTCAGCCATGCCAGATTCCGCTCACGCACGCCTTGTGCTTTACGTTGAAGACGATCGCATCAACATCGTGTTGATGGAGGAAGTGTTCCGCCGCCTGCCCGGCTGGCAGCTTGAATGCGCCGAGGACGGCCGCCAGGCACTGCAGATGCTGCGCGAGATCCAGCCCGAACTGCTGCTGGTTGACATGAACCTGCCCGACATGAGCGGCCTTGATTTGCTGGGGCAGCTGCGAAGCGAGCCTCGCCTGAGCGGCCTGCCCTGCGTGGCGCTTTCGGCCGATGCGCTGCCCGAGCAGGTGCATGCCGCGCTGCAGGCCGGCTTCAAAGACTATTGGCTCAAACCCATCGACGTGCCGCAACTGGTTCAGGCGCTGCAGTCGCTGCAGACCTTGACGAGCTGACGCTGCAGCAGCAAGCCACTCGGGGCGGTCGGCATTGCCGCGCAGCTGGCGAGCCGTAGCGCAACTGCACAAACAAAAAAGGCCCGGAAGTTCCGGGCCTTATCGTCATGACGGGCTGCGGCGCCAAGGCGCCGCAGCGCGAACATCACTTCAGGTGGCTGTTGATCAGCTTGGTCATCTCGAACATATCGGCCTTGGCCTTGCCGAAGATTTCCTTCAGCTTGGCATCGGCAACGATGATGCGCTTCTGCACTTCGTCCTGCAGCTTGTGCTTCTTGATGTACTCCCACACCTTCTTGGTCACATCGGTGCGCGGCAGCGGTGCCGAGCCGACGATGGCGGCCAGTGCGGCACTGGGGGTCAGCGCCTTCATGAAGGCCGCGTTGGGAGTGCGCTTCTTTGCAGGAGCCGCAGCCTTCTTGGCGGGGGCAGCCTTCTTGGCCGGTGCAGCGGCCTTCTTTGCCGGAGCTGCCTTCTTGGCCGCAGGAGCTGCCGCCTTCTTGGCCGGAGCGGCCTTCTTGGCCGGAGCCGCCTTCTTGGCGGGTGCAGCCTTCTTCGCAGTTGCCATTTCGATTCTCTCCATCAAAGGTTGTGTTGATGTGCCGGGGTCCGGGTGAAGGTCTGAGCCTTCGATACTCTCTGGCGCCCTGCGCGAGCAATGGTACTGCGCGCCTCTCTCATTGAGAAGGCTCTCATAGAGGAGATTTGCGTCAGGACCGCGAGATTTGCCCGATCAACACCCCTGAATGTCGCGGCTGTGCATCACTCCTGCGATCGCCACAGCAGATGCGGCCCAATCTCGTCGCAACTGCGGCAGCCACTGAGCGCCATCGCGATCTCGAATTCATCGCGCAGCAAGCGCAGGGCATGGGCCACGCCATGCGCGCCCGCGGTCGCCAGCGCATGCACATAAGGCCGTCCGAGAAGCACCGCATCGGCACCCAAGGCCAGCGCCTTGAGCACGTCGGTGCCGCGCCGGATGCCGCCATCGACCAGCAGCGGCAGCTCAGGTCCCACCGCTTCGCGCAGCCGCGGCAGCAGCGCTGCCGTTGGCGGCAGCGTGTCCAGCGTGCGGCCGCCGTGGTTGGAGACCACGAGCCCAGCCACATCGCGGCGCTGCGCTTCGCGCGCATCGTCCGGGTGCACAACGCCCTTCAGCAGCAGCGGCAGGCGGCTGTGCTCACGCAGCCAGTCGATCTGCGTCCAGGTTGCCGAGCGCGGCATCAGGCCATCGAACAGCAGGCTCTGGCCGGGCTGAAGCTCGACCGGTCGCTTGAGGCCGCCAAGGTTGACCGCACGGATCTGTGGCGGCAGCTTGAAGCCGGCGCGGCGCTCGCGATCGCGCGCGCCGTGCACAGGGGCATCGACAGTCAGCACGAGCGCCTCGTAGCCTGCCGCCTCTACGCGGCCCAGCAGCTCGCGCATGAAGCCCGGATCGTCGCGCCAGTAGAGCTGGAACCACAGCGGCCCGCGCTCCGTCTCGCTCGCCATGGCCCGGGCTACGACGTCCATCGCAACGCTGGACTGCGCGCTCAGGACCAGACCCACACCCTGCGCCGCAGCGGCCAGCGCGCTGGCCAGCTCACCCTCCGGATGGGCAAGCTGCTGGTAGGCGATCGGCGCCAGCGCCACCGGCACCGGCCAGCGTCGCCCGAGCAAGTCGATGCGGGTGTGACCGCCGGACAGATCGCGCAGCACGCGCGGCCAAAGCTGGATCGCGTCCCATGCCGCACGGTTGGCGCGCAGCGTCAGCTCGTCAGCCGCGCCACCATTGAGGTAGGCGAAAGCCTCGGGGCTCATGCGCTCGCGCGCATGCGGCTCGAAGTCGGCCAGGTTCGCCACATCGGGCGGAATTTGCTGCAAGGCGCCGCCACTCATGTGTCGGCCCACATGCGCAGCAGGTTGTGATACGTGCCCGTCAGCTGCACGGTGGCGGCCGACTCGCCATGCTCGGCGCGCAGGCGCAGCAGGCTCATGTCCAGCTCGTACAGCAGGCGGCGCTGCTCGTCGCTGCGCACCATGCTCTCGACCCAGAAAAAGCTGGCCAGGCGCTGGCCGCGCGTCACCGGCGTCACGGCATGCACGCTGGTACCGGGATAGAGCACCATATCGCCAGCTGCCAGCTTGATGCGTTGCTCGCCGAAGGTGTCGTGGATCAGCAGCTCGCCGCCTTCGTATTCATGCGGCTCGGCCAGGAACAGGGTGCAGGAGATGTCGGTGCGCACGCGCTGCGTGCCGCCGGGCAGGTAGCGCACGGCCTGGTCGACATGCGCGCCGTAGGTGTTGGCCGCATCGCCATAGCGGTTGAACATCGGCGGCAGCACGCGCTTGGGCAGTGCAGCCGAGAAGAACAGCGGATGCTGCTCCAGGGCCTGCAGCACCAGGGCCTGCAGCGCCTGAGCCTCGCGGCTGTCTCGCGGCAGCTGCTCGTTGTTCTTGACTTCAGCGGCCTGCGCGCCGGCCGTCTTGCGCCCGTCTTCCCAAGACGCCTGCGCCAGCAGGGCCCGCGCCCGCGCCAGCGCTTCGGCACTCAGCACTTTGGCGATCTTCAGCAACATCATGGACTCCTTGGCGAGCAGCACTCGAAATGAAAAATGGCCCGGGGACGAGCCCCGGGCCGTAGAGGCCTTCTTTAGAGAAGGTAGCAGATCAACTCGTTGCTGGGCCTTAGAACTTGTAGCTGCCCGTCAGCGCGACGATGCGGCCGGTGCCAGGGATGTAGTGGCCGCCGGCATACAGCGACTCGGCATACAGCTTGTTGCTCACATTGCTGACGTTGAGCTTGAAGGTCAGCTTGTCCTGGATGGCCGCATATTCCGCCATCAGGTCCGCCGTGACGAACTTGGGCGCATAGAAGCCGGGGTTGCGGTTGGGCTGCTGGCCGCTGCGGCCGTTCAGGCCCGCACCCAGGCGCCATTGCGGCGTCAGCTGATAGGTGCTCCACAAAGTGCCGGAGTAGCGCGGCGTCAGCGAGGGCCGCGTGCCCTGGCCTTCTGAGCCGGCCACGCCAACGTCGATCTTGGCCACCGGCATCCACATGAAGGAGGCAAAGACTTCCCAGCCCTCGGCCAGGCGGCCGGTGAAGTCGGCTTCAAAGCCGGCGGCATGGCGCTTGCCCGACAGCGTCACCAGGTTGACCAGCGGATCGGTGTTGCGCTCGTGCAGCTTGGTGCTGCGGAAGACCGCAAAACGGCTGGTCATCTTGCCGTCAGCCGAATCAAGCTTGGCGCCCAGTTCCACATTGATGGACTTCTCCGGCGGCGTGCTGGCATTGTCGGCACCCAGCGAGTAGGCGTCGCCAGAGGTGTTAAACGACGTCGCTGCGCCCAGATGGAAGGACATCAGAGCATTGGGCTGGAACAGTACCGCCGCGCGTTGGCTCCACTCCGAGATCTTCATGCGGTAGCTGGTGGTCGTCACCGGTGTCGCGGCGGCGTTGGGAATCGCGTACGTGCTGTAGTCGCCGTCCAGGCTGTCGTAGCGCAGACCGGCCAGCAGCTTCCATTGCGGCGCGATCGTCACCAGATCCTGCGCATAGGCACCCCAGCCCTTGGAGCGGTATTCGTTGGCCAGGCGCAGTCGGCGCAGGCTCTCATCGACGGACGCGCCATCGTTGGGCGTGCCAACCGTGGTGGTCGGCTTGGCCGGCACGACGCCGCCCTGCGCGGCGCTGAGCGCACCATAGACCTGCTTCTTCTCGTCGGCAAAGTCGATACCGGCCTGCAGGCTGTGCTCAAGGCCGATGGCCTTGAACTTAGAGGCGAAATCGCTCTGCGCGGTCAGCGTCTGCATGTCCTGGATCTTCAGATGCGTGCCCCGGTTGATCACGGTCTTCGGGCCGAAGGTGGCAAGCGAAACGGCTGTCCGGTCGGGCTGCGCGGCGGCTCCCGCGAAGCGCACCGTGCCGGAACGCTGGTCACGCGTGTAGTCGGCCTTGCGCACCTTGGTGATCAGCTCGGAGTTCTGTCCAAAGCGGTGCGTGTGGGTCAGCATGCCGTAGGTCGCCGAGCCCTTGTTGTAGTCGCTGGCCAAGCCGTAGTAGGCCGTCGGGTCCAGCGGCAGCAGCGTTGTTTCGCTGACGGCAGAGGTGGTCGTCGGGCGGATCCACGGCATGCCGTAGTTCATGCCGTTGTTGTTCTCCAGCGCATAGATCGTGGCGCTGAATTCGTCGCGCTCACCGATGCCCCAGCGGTAGCTGCCAGCCAAGCCGGCTTTGTCGATCTTGCTGCCGGCGCCGTTGTTGTCGGCGTAGCTGTACATCGTGCCGACGCGCAGCGCCGAGGACTCACCGGTCTTGGCATTGAAGTCGCCTACTGCGCGCACGCCGCCGTGGCTAGACAGCGTCACGTCGACCTGGTTTTCGTTCAGCAAACGCGGGGCCTTCATGACTTGGTTCACCGCGCCGCCGGTGGAGCCGCGGCCGAACAGCATCGAGGCCGAGCCGCGCAGCAGCTCCAGACGGTCGTAGAAAAAGGTGTCGCGCTCGTAGAAGGCCGGATCACGCATGCCGTCGACGAAGATGTCGCCGGTGGCTTGCAGCGGGAAGCCGCGCAGACGGATGTCTTCCTCGCCGCCTTCGGCCGCCATGAAGGTGATGCCGGCGGTGTTCTTCAGCAGCTCCTTCATGGTGTCGAGGTTGCGATCGTCGATCAGCTTCTCGGTGACGACGGTGATGGACTGCGGGATGTCACGCAGCTCCTGCCGGCCCTTGCCGATGCGGGTCTCGGTGGCCTGATAGTCCTGCTTGCCGGGCTTTTCGGCACTGGCCTTGCCGCGCACCACCGGCAGCGTGGCCTCGGCCTTGGCCGGCTCGGCCGGCTGTTCTGGCACGCCCTGGGCCAGCGCGGCGGATGCCAGGCCAAAGCCAGCAGCCAATGCGCCCAGCGGCAGCAGGGCCGTGTTGCGCTTGCCCGGTGTCGGGCTCTTCTTTTGGGTTTTGCGTGCAGACATTTCTTCTCCTCGTTAGCTGTTTGTGGGCATGGCTCTGCCCGGTACGTCGCCGTTTCTCGTCGGGCGGCGCGTGTGGTGTGCTTGTGGCGGGACTGGCTTCGGGCGCCTGAGGCCTCAGCGTGACTCGGGCTGGCTCACGAAGCCGACCTTGCTGAGCCCCGCCTTGGACGCATCGGCCAGGGTTTCGGCCACCACGCGGTAGGCCACATCCTGATCAGCGCGCAGATGAACCTCGGGCTGATCCGGCTTGGCACCTTCGGCGGCGAAGCGGCTGATCGCATCAGCGCGGCTGATCACCTCGCCGTTCCAGAAGCGCTGGCCCTGGGCGTCGATGGCGAACTCGATCTTCTGTGGCACCACCGCTTGCGCGGTCGAGCTCACCTTGGGAAGGTCCAGCTTTACCGCATGGGTCAGCAGCGGTGCGGTGACGATGAAGATCACCAGCAGCACCAGCATGACGTCGATCAGCGGCACCATATTGATCTCAGCCACCGGCGCGCTGGAGCGCTTGTTGTCGAAGGAAGCGAAAGCCATGGCTGTCGTCCTCAGGCCGCTGCGGGCTTGAGCGGTCGCACATTGCCAGCCTGCTGACCGGCAGCACCCGGCGCTTCGCCCAGGGTCAGGAAGCTGTGCAGCTCATAGGCAAAGGCGTCGAGCTGCGCGCTCAGCACACGGTTGCTGCGGGTGAAGGCGTTGTAGGCGATCACCGCCGGGATGGCCACAGCCAGCCCGATGCCGGTCATGATCAGCGCCTCGCCGACCGGGCCCGCCACCTTGTCCAGCGTGCCGGCGCCGCTGACGCCAATCGCCAGCAGTGCGTGATAGACGCCCCAGACCGTGCCGAACAGGCCGACGAAGGGCGCAGTGGCGCCAACCGTGGCCAGCGTGGTCAGGCCGGATTCAAGTCGTGTGGTCTCCTCATCCAGCACCTTCTTGATCGTGCGGGTGATGAAGTCATTGGCCGAGCCGGCTTCGGCCAGGCGCGAGGCGCCATGGCGGGCGTGATGAGCCTGGGCATGCAGGGCGTGGGCGCTGAGGTGCGAGAAGGGATCGCGTGCGCCGTGCGTGTTCAGCTCGGCCGTCACTGCATCCAGCGAGCGGGCGTTCCAGAAGAACTCAAGGAAGCTGGCGCTGCGCTTGGACCGCAGCCACTGGCTCAGGCCCTTGGCCGCGATCAGCGCCCAGGAGGCCACCGACATCAGCACCAGGGTGGCAAACAGGAACTTGCCGACCGCGTCGGTCTGCATGATGAAGTGGCTGAATCCCAGGGTGGGAGTGGCAGTGACGTCCATGTTCTCGCTCGGTAATGACAAAGGGTTCAGCGGTCCAGCTCGTAAGACAGCAGGGCCGTGGCCTCCCACTCGATGGGCTGGCCGTTCTCAAGATGCGGCGCAAAGCGCGCGCTGCGGATGTCCTGCAAGGCTTGCTGGTCAAGCCGCGCAAAGCCCGACGACTTGCGCAGGCTGGCCTCTTTCAGGCGGCCGCGCACATCGACCAGCACGCGCACCTGCACCATGCCCTGCTCGCCCAGGCGGCGCGACAGCAGGGGCACCGTCAGCTGCGGCTCGACGAGATAGCGCACCGCGCTGGAAGGCAATTGCTTCGGCGCCGGCGGTGCTGGCGGGGCCGCCGCCGCCAGCACCGGAGCGACCGGCTCGGCGGAAACGACCACTGGCGCCGCAACAGGCTCGGCAGGCGCGGCCACAAAGGCCTGGGGGGCAGGGGTCGCCGTGGGCGCTGCCGCGATCAGGGGGGCAGGAGCAGGAGCCTTGACTGGCTGGCGCGCCGGGGCAGGCGCAGGTGCGGGCGGCTTCGGCAGGGGTGCCGGCGCGATCAGGCTCACCATCAGGGGCGCGACCTCGACCACCGCATCCCTCACCGACTGCACCTGCATCAGCGCCCAGCCGCCCGCCAGATGTGCCAGCAAGACGCCGCCGATCAGCAAATGCCGGCCGCTACGCCCGAGTTCATCGGCGGCTCGCGCGGGCGGCCGCATGGCGGTGCCGCTTCGCGCGGGCAGCACGGCAGTGTTGGACGGGACGAGTGGTGCAGTACTCACGTGACTTGTGCTCAAGTGGGGCCGGCTGGCAGGCCGCCTTTCGAGACGAGACCCTGCCGTGCTGGTTTAGACGAATAGTAACACTAATGCGAACTATTCTTATTTAATGCACAAAGCCTGCAAGCCTATCCGAGTGCAAAGTCGCGCAGAAAGCAAAAAGCCCCCGCAGACCGGTCGGTCGGCGGGGGCTTGATCAGCCCAACGTGGCGGCGCCATGCGCCGCGCAGCAGGCCTTAGTGGCCGCGGATCTTGGGTGCGGTGCGCACGCTCAGGATCATGGTGAAGGCCAAGACCGCCACCACCACACCCAGCGACACCAGCACCGGAATCTTGTAGATGTCGATCAGCATCATCTTCGTGCCGATGAAGGCCAGCACCACCGCCAGGCCGTAGCTCAGCAGGTGGAACTTCGTCGCCATCGCCGCCAGCAGGAAGTACATGGCGCGCAGACCCAGGATCGCGAAGATGTTGGAGGTCAGTACGATGAAGGGATCGTTGGTGATCGCGAAGATCGCCGGGATCGAATCCACCGCGAAGATCACATCGGTGATGCCCACCAGCGCGATCACCAGCAGCAGCGGCGTGGCCAGCTTCTTGCCGTTCTCCACCGTGAAGAAACTCTCGCCATTGAAGTTCTTGCTGACCGGCATGATCCGGCGCAGCAGCTTCAGTGCGGGATTGCTTTCCAGATCAGGCTCCTGACCGGCCGCCCACCACATCTTGATGCCGGTGATCAGCAGGAAGGCGCCGAACACGTAGAGGATCCAGTGGAACTGCGCGATCAGCCAGCTGCCGACCAGAATCATCACCGTGCGCAGCACGATGGCGCCGATGATGCCGTACATCAACACCCGCTTCTGGTAGGCCGGAGGCACCGAGAAGTAGGTGAAGATCATCAGGAAGACGAAGATGTTGTCGACGGCCAGCGATTTCTCGATCAGGTAGCCGGTCAGGAATTCGAGCGATTTGGTGGTCGCGAGTTGTGCGTCCCCGGTGCTGTCCTTGATGGCCCACCAGAACAAGGCATTGAAGGCCAGACTCAGGCCGACCCAGACCAGCGACCAGTTGATCGCCTCCTTGACGCCCACTTCATGCGCGCCTTGCTTGCGCAGCACGACGAAATCGACAAACAAGGCCACCAGCACGCTGGCAACAAAGAAGATCCACAGCCAAAGTGGCGCGATCGTGGTCATAGGCAAACCCCGCAAGAACAGAAAAAGAACCGGCAAAGCCGATAGCGAACCGAAAGGTCTTGCGGGGCGGATCCGGCACTTGCATGGCCGGCAGCTGCGGGGCCCGGGTGCGTGCTGTCACAGCACTCACCGTATTGACGGACCTTCGCCACGGCCGCGGCCGCGTAGCTACTCCCCTTTCGGAAGCCGCGATTGTGCCAGCAAGGCCAACTTCTGCAAGTCCTGGGGGCGTCACGCGCCGCATTCGCGGCGTGACTCCGTTCACGCGGCCCCTGTATGCTTGCCGCATGAAAACCTTGACGCGATGGCTGCTGCTGGCGGGGGCCCTGTTGCTGGTGGCCTGGCTTTATCCCGGGGTGGTGGTGACGAGCTACGGCTCGGCGCTGATCGCCGCCCTGGTGTTGGGGCTGTTCAACACCCTGCTGAGGCCGATACTGGTGCTGCTGACCCTGCCAGTCACGGTGCTGAGCCTGGGCCTGTTCCTGTTCATCATCAATGCCCTGCTGTTCTGGGCGGCGGCCTCGGTGCTGGAGGGCTTCGCGGTCACCGGCTTCGGCGCGGCCTTGATCGGATCCCTGATCTACAGCCTCTGCGGCATGCTTGTTGATGTGCTGACCGAGCGCTTGTTCCCGACGCCCGAATAGCCAAGGACAAGGTCCGGTTCAGCTGCCCAGCCGCGGCGACAGCGGCCGGCCCTGAAGATTGGGCAGTTCGGTACCGACCGGCGCACCGCGCGGGTACATCTCCGCCAGCAATTGGCGACGCTCATACAGCAGGCTGCGCAGTCGGGCATCGATGACGGCCGCCTCCACCTGATCGGCTTCGCGACCCCGCGATTGGCTCAGGCCTGAGCGCATGCGGTCGATCGCGCCGTTGAGGTCGCCAGCGGCAGCCCGCGCCTCGCCCAGAGCCCGCACCGCGCGCAGCGGATGTCCGAGACGCTCCCACAGTTGGGCCAGCAGACTCCAGGCGCCGGCATCCTGGGGCTGCAGGCTGACATGGGTCTGCAAGGCCTCCGCCGCCTGCCGCGCCGACTCTGTGCTGCCGTCAACCATCGCCAGCTGCCCCCGCTGCATCAGCAGCACGCGCGAGCGATCTGCCTGCAGCGGCGCCAAGGCCGCCCAGCCGCCGGCAGCCTGGCCGCTGGCTTGGGCCAACTCAGCGCGCAGCAGCAGCAGCATGCGGGAGGAGCGCTCATCCGGGCCGATCAGCTTGAGCATCATCTCGGCCTGGCGCAGCGCGTTCTCCGCGCGTGACCACTGGCGCAGCTTGATCGAGGCCAGCGCGCTGGTGTACCGCGCCGCCAGTTGCTCCATGCCGTCCGCGCCGGCCTGCACGCTGCGGGCGCCGGCGTCCAACTCCTGCAGTTTGGCCAGGCTCTCGGCTCGCGCATCCATCAGCACCCGCGCGCGGGCGCCCATCAGCAGGTGTTCGGTGCGGCTGGCCGGCCGCTGCCAGTTTGCCGCGCCGAGCCGCGCGCGCGCATCGCCGATGCGCTCGGTGGTCAGCGGATGCGAGCGCAGATAGGGGTAGCTGCCGGAGTCCATCAGGTGGTAAGCCTGCTCCATGCGCTCGAACATGCCCAGCATGCCCGAGCCGGCGAAGCCCGCCTGCGTCAGCACATTGAAGCCCACGCGGTCCGCCTCGCGCTCCATGTCGCGCGAGAAATTGAGAGAGGCCTGCTGCGCCGCCGCCTGGCTGCCGACGATGGCCGCGTTCGCCATGTCCACGCTATTGGCCCGCGACGCGGCGATCAAGCCCAGCACCATGCCGGCCATCGCCAGCACGCTGGTGCGCGAATCGCCGACGATGCGCCGGGCAATGTGGCGCTGCGTGATGTGCGACAGCTCGTGCGCCATCACCGAGGCCAGCTCGTCACGAGCCCCCGTCATCGCAATCAGGCCCAGATGCACGCCGACGAAACCACCGGGCAGCGCGAAGGCATTGACGCTGCGGTCGCGCACCAGGAACGTCTCCCAGGCGAAGCGCTCCACCGTGTCGTCGCCAATCTGGCCCAGTTGCTTGGCGGCCGCCACCAGCGGGTCCCAGATGCCCAGCACGTACTCCAGCAGCAGCGGGTCGTCCAGGTAGTCGGGGTCCAGGCGGATCTGCCGCATCACCTGATCGCCAAGTCGGCGCTCAGCGCCAATGCCGACGTCCTCCGACACGGCATCGCCCAGCGAAGGAAGATTCACCTGCGCCAACGCCGGCTGCACCAACAGACTGGTGGCCAGCAAGGCGCACAGCAGGCGTTGGGATGGTTTGAAGGTTCTCGAGCTCAACAGCGATCTCCGGTGCACAGCCTCACTATGATGGCAGACACTAGGTTTCCCTATTGTTTCCGCAGCAAAGACACCATGACTTCAGCCAGCAATCCGCTCACGCATTTTGATGCTCAGGGCCAGGCCCATATGGTCGATGTGGGAGCAAAGGCCGAGACGCATCGCGTGGCGCGGGCCAGCGGCCGCATCCGCATGCTGCCGGCCACGCTCGCGCTGATCCAGTCCGGTAGCGCGAAGAAGGGTGATGTACTGGGCGTGGCCCGCATCGCAGCCATTCAAGGCGCCAAACGCTGCTCCGACTTGATTCCGCTGTGCCATCCGCTGCCGATCACGCGGGTGGCGGTCGAGTTCGAGATCGATGCCGCCGCGAGCGCGGTCATCTGCAGTGCGCAGGTCGAGACCTTGGGCCGCACCGGCGTCGAGATGGAGGCGCTGACCGCGGTGCAGATCGGCCTGCTGACCGTCTACGACATGTGCAAGGCGGCCGATCGCGGCATGGTGATGGAGCAGATCCGCGTGCTGGAAAAGCAGGGCGGCAAGTCGGGGGAGTGGAAGGCCGAGGTCTGAGCAGCGACGCGGCCCTTCCCAGGCACGTGCGCGGGGCTCAGCCAGCCGGCTTGTATCGCCGGCCGCCCTTCGCCAGCCACGCGGCCCTTCCGGGCCGCGTGCGCGGGCTCAGTCAACTTTTGCGCCGGAGGCTTTGACGACCTGCGCCCACTTCTTGGTTTCCTTGGCGATCAAGGCGGCGAATTCGGCACTGGTGTTACCGCTTGCAATCGCGCCTTGCGAGGCCAGGCGCTCCTTGAGAGCCGGTGTGGCCAGCGCCTTGGCAGTCTCGCGCTGCAGGCGGGCCACCTGCTCGGCCGGCATGCTGGCCGGTGCCAGCAGACCGAACCAGGAACTGGCCTCGTAGCCCTTCAGTGCCGGGCCGCCAGCCTCCTCGATTGTGGGCAGATCGGGCATGGCCTCGCTGCGCTTAGCACTGGTCACGGCGATGGCCTTGAGCTTGCCTGACTTGATGTGCGGCAGGGCCGAGGGCAGGTTGTCGAACATCAGGTCGGTGTTGCCGCCCATCAGGTCGATCAGCGCCGGGCCCGAACCCCGATAGGGGAAGTGCAGCATGAAGGTGCCCGTCATGCTTTTGAACAGCTCGCCGGCCAGATGGATGGACGTGCCGTTGCCGCTGGAGGCCATGTTCAGCTTGCCTGGATTGGCCTTGGCCGCCTTGATCAGGTCCGCCACCGAGTTGATGCCGTACTGCTGCGCCTTGGCCGGGTTGAGCACCAGCACATTGGGCACCGCCGCCACCAGCGTGATCGGCGCGAAATCCTTCACCGGGTCGTAAGGCAGCTTGGGGTAGAGCGACTGGTTGATGCCGTGCGTGCCCACCGTGCCCATCAGGATGGTGTGCCCGTCGGTCGACTTGGCCACTTCGGCGGTGCCCGGATTGCCACCGGCGCCGGGCTTGTTCTCGATCACGAAGGTCTGGCCGAAGGCCTTGGACAGCTCAGGCGCCAGCGCCCGCGCCAGCAAATCGGTCGTGCCGCCGGCAGCGAAGGGCACCACGATGCGCACCGGACGGCTGGGCCAGCTGCTCTGCGCCTGGGCCGATGCCAGCGGCAGCAAGGTCAGGCCGGCCAGCGCCAGGCAGGATGCCAGCGTGCGGCGACGGGTGGGGTGAAGGCTCATCAATGTCTCCGGTGAGGGTCGTTGGTCTGTTATCCCACCAGTATGCGGCATGCCGATGTCAGGTCGGATGCAGGCTCACCCGAGCCGCGGGCGCGCTGCGCACAGCCCGCCCGCCTGCGGATTCAGGTCGGCCCTTCGATGTGCTTCAGGCGAACCTGCCCCGCGTTGCAGGCAGCATCCAGATCGCCGTGAAGCTGCTTGAGTGTCTGCAGATCAGGCGCCTCAACCGCCTCGATGCCCACTGCGCGGTTGCGACCCTGGGATTTGGCCAGGTAGAGCGCGGTATCTGCACATTCCACCGCCTGCTCCCAATGCAGGTGCAGCTGGCCCGATGGCAAGGGGAAGCCGGCGAAGCCGATGGACACGGTGACGCGCAGCTCGCCCGTCTCGGTGCGCACCGGCGAGCCGCCGACGCTGTTCAGCACCCGCTCGGCCAGCAGCTGCAGCTGATCGCTGCTCACATGCGGCGCGAACACCAGGAACTCCTCGCCACCCCAGCGCACCACCAGATCCTCGGCACGCACGGCATGCTTGACGCGCCGCCCCACTTCGCAGATCACGGCGTCGCCGGCGCCATGGCCATAGCGGTCATTGACATGCTTGAAGTGATCGATGTCGATCATCATCAGCGCGCCTTCCAGCTTCTCCGGCGCCTGCTCGGCCATCACCGCCTGGAAGAAGCGTCGGTTGGCCAGATCCGTCAGCGGATCGCGCTCGCTTTGCGCGCGCAGCAGCCGCTGGTTGGCCTTGAGCTGGCGATTGGCGGCGCGCACGCGCTTGAGCATCACGCCGGCCAGCACGATCGACAAGGTCAGCAACAGCCCCAAAGCCACGGCAGCCTTGCGCGCCAGATCGTGGTTGAGCAGCTGCTGGTCCTTCAGATGGGTTTCGCGCGTCAGCAACTCCAGGTTGCGCTGCTCCCGCTCGCTATCGAACTTGATGCGAAGCGCCTGCAACTGCGCGGCGCGGTTCAGCGCGTGGGTTTGCGCGGTCAGCGCGCGCTCCTGATGGAACACCGCGATGGCATCGCGCGGCTGGCCGGCTGTGGCCCAGGCCTCGCCGACCTCGCGCAATTCCATGGCACGCCGCACCGGCTCGACCTGTGTCTCGCCGAGTGCCTGCGAGCGCGCGAGTTCGCGCCGTGCAGCGTCGAACTGACCCACCATGATCAGCGCGACCGCCGTGTTGTGCCGCAGCGTGCGCTCCAGTCGCAGGTCCTTGAAATCCAGCACCACCGGCAAGGCCTGGCGCGCCATGTCCAGCGCCTCCTTGGGCCGGCCGGCATGCATGTGCAGGTCGGTGAGATTGGTCTGGACGCTGGCCGCAGTCCGCACAGCGCCGGCCTCCTGGGCAATCCGCAGCGCCTCTTCGTAATTGCGGCGCTGCGACGTGCCGTCGCCACGCACGCCGGCCACGGCAGCCTCGTAGATCTTGATGCACGCCATCAGCAGCGGCTCGCCCTCGGCCAAGGCCAGCCCTTCGGCCAGCCAGCGCCGCGCCTGCGCGGCCTGCTCCAGTTGCTGGCTCAGCATCGCAAGCGTGCCGGCGCTCAGCACAGCACGAGTAACATCCTGTGCTGACGAGGCCAGGCTGAAACTCAGCTGCGCCAGCGCCACCGCTTCGGCCAAAGCGCCTTCCGCCTCGCGCTCACGCTGCTGCAGACGCAAGACAGCCCAGGCGGCGGTGACGTCGCAGTCCCGTGGCGGCACGGACTGCGCTGCAGCCTCCGTAGTCGCTGCTTCGCACCGGCTCGCCAGCAGGGTCCAGGCCCGCTTCGCCGCAGCGACCGCTGCCGGGAACTCGCCGCGGCGATCCGCCACCAGCGCGCGCACCGCCTCGGCACGCGCCTGCGCACCAGGCAGATCGCCGAGCTTGCCCGCCACGGCCAGCGCCTCATCAAGGCGACCGGCTTCCGTCAGCGCGGCGGCCTCGGCATAGAGAAGGCCCGCCTGCGACGCGCCGCTGACCGGCTCGGCACGCAAGGTCTTGAGCACGGCGGTCGGCTGGTCGTAGGCGCGCAGGACCAGCAGCGACAAGCTGGCTTCCGCCCGCGCGTTCGCCTCGGGCATGGCCTGGGTCTGCGAAACCGGCACCAGCACAGCGGCCAGCGCCAGCAGCCTGAGGGTCAGCGCGCGTCTCATGCGGCCTCCCGCTGAGAGTCCGGCCCATACAAGGTCACCAGCTCGGCCTGCCCCTCCTGCCAGGCCGCTTCCAGGCGCGGCATCAGCTGCAGCAGCTCTGCCTCGGTCTTCGATTCCACGCCTTGCACGCCATAGGCGCGGTTGCGGCCATGCGCCTTGGCCACATACATCGCGGTGTCTACCAGATCGATGGCGCGCTCCCACGTCAGCACCAGCTCATGCGGGCCCAGCGGGAAACTGGCGAAACCGATGGAAGCACTGACGGCAACCCGCTTGTCCCCATGCACCACCGGCTCGCTGCCCACGATGTCGAGCAAGCGCTGCGCCAGCAGGCTTGCGGCATCGGCCTCACGCTCGGGCACCACGATCAGGAACTCTTCGCCGCCCCAGCGCACCACCAGATCGTCCTCCCGCAGGGCCGCGCGCAAACGCCGGGCCACCTCGATCAGCACGCTGTCACCGGCCGCATGGCCATGCTGATCGTTGATGCGCTTGAACAGATCGATATCGAGCAGATAGACCGTGGCGGCCAGCCCGCCTGCTGGCGTCAGGCGCTGCACGGCCTTCTGGAAATGGCGCCGGTTGGACAGCCCGGTCAGCGGATCGCGCTCGCTTTGCTGCTGGAGTGACTCGTTGCTGTGCTTGAGCGCTTCGTTGGTGCGCCGGATGCGCTGGTAGGCCAGCCCGAGCAGCACGGCGGAAACGACCACACATCCCGCCACCGCGGCCCATAGACGCAACTGCAGATCATGGGCGCGGATCTGCTCTGTCTTCAGGCTGTTGTCGCGCGCCAGCAGCTCGATGTCCTTGGCCCGTCGCTCGGCGTCGAAGCTCTCCTGCGCCTCCAGCACCGACTTGCGCGTTTCGTCGCGCAGCACCTCGTCGATCAGGCGGCGGTAGCTGTGGTGGGCATCGGCCGCGCCCGCCCAGTCGCCGGCCTTCTCCAGGTATTTGCCTAGTTCAGCCCAGCCATCGGCGGCATAGGCAATCGCGCCCTGATCCAGGTCGATCTTGATGGCCATGCGCACATCCTGCGTGCCTTCGGCCACGCGCTTGAGACCGATCTTCGCGATGCCCATATTGTGCAAAGCCAGCACTTCCGCGCTGAGCATCTGCTGGCGCTGTGCCAGCGGCAAGGCTTGCTCGGCCAGCTTCAGCGCTTGCGCGAAATCGCCGCGTCGCAGGTAGTAGTCGGCAATATTGCCCAGGCTCAGCGCCTGCATGCCTTCGCCGCCGGCAAGGCGCGCCTGTTCCAGCGCCTCGGCGTAAGATTTCTGCGAGATGGTGGCATCGGCATGATCGGCAAAGACGTTGCCGTGGATGGTCAGTACCGCATTCAGCGTCTCGGGGTCCGGGTCCTGCCGCGCACGCTCGAGCGCTGTCTTGCTGAGCTCACGGGCACGCTCGAACTGCTCGGCCCGGTGGTAGACCCAGGCCATGTCGGACAGCGCCATCGCTCGGCGCCAGCCTTGCCCAAGGCGGTCGGCAAGGCGCATCGCCTCCTGGCCGGACTGAAGGGCGCCATCGAACTCTCCGGAATCCGCCAGCACGACCGAACGCAGCGCCGAGATCCGGTAGCGCAAGCGATCGGGCAGCTTCGCCACCGCGTCCTCGTTCAAGCTCTGCAGCGTCTTCTTGGCGTCACGCAACTGACCTTGGTTGAGGTGATACGCCGCCTGCACCAGGCCGGCCACCGCTTCAGCGCCCGGCCTCTGCTCGGCCAGCGGCCAGTTGCGCAACTCGATCAGGATCGGATCCAGCATCGTGCGGTCACGCAGGCGCCCGGCCATCGCGCCGCGCAGGCTCAGCACTTCGAGGCGCTCGGCGCTGCCGGGTGCCGTGCGGCCATACAGCTTTTGAAGTGCCTGTGCCTGCTCGGCGGGGCGTGCGCGCGCCGCGCGCTCAATGCGCTCGAGCTCCGGCCAAAGCCCCTGGGCCTGCGCCGGTTCGGCGGACACTCGCCCGGTGTCGGGCTGGCAGGCCGCCAGACCCAGCAGCAAGATGACCGCCGCAAGGCTCAGCAGCAAGCGACAGGCATGGCCAAGCCACGGCCCGGCAAGCGGCGGCGACGATATCTGAACCTGACTGTAGACAGCCTTGCGCATCCCTCAATGTATCGACCGCCGGCCGCCGCGCTTGAACAAAAAAGCCGGTACGCACTCAGGTGCGTACCGGCTCAATGTGCATTAGTTGGCGACAAGTCAAAACTCGCAAGCCCCAGCGGACTGCGAGTCCTCGCCAGGCGGCTCAGGTCCTGAAGCGCGTCAGGCTTTCCACCAGTTGCGAGGCCTGCGTCCGCAGCGACTCGGTCGCTGCCGTGGCTTCTTCCACCATCGCTGCATTCTGCTGGGTTGACTTGTCCATCTCAGCCACGGCGCTGTTGACTTGCGCAATGCCATCGGCCTGCTCGGCCGCAGCCCGGGTGATGTCACCCACCATCTGCGAGACCTTCTGGATCGAATCGACGACGCGCGCCATGGTCTGGCCCGCCACTTCAACCTTGCCGGTGCCGACATCGACCTGCTCGACCGATGCGCCGATCAGGCTGCGAATTTCCTTGGCGGCCTCGCCGCTGCGCTGCGCCAGCGTGCGAACCTCGCTGGCCACCACGGCAAAGCCGCGCCCTTGCTCGCCGGCGCGGGCGGCTTCCACCGCCGCGTTCAGCGCCAGGATATTGGTCTGGAAAGCGATGCTGTCGATGGTGCCGATGATCTCGGCGATCTTGCGGCCTTGCGTATTGATGGCATTCATCGCCGCCACCACTTCGGACACTGCCGTGCCGCCCTGCACCGCCACGGCAGCGGCCTGACGGGCCAGCGCATCGGCGGCGCGTGCGTTCTCCGCCGTGCCGCGGATCGTCGCCGACAGCTCCTCAACCGACGCTGCGGTCTGCTCCAGTGCGGAGGCGGTGTTCTCAGTGCGCGAGGACAGATCGGCGTTGCCGGAAGCGATCTCGCTGGCCGCAGTGTTGATCTCGTCAGCCGTCGAGCGCACACCGCCGACAATCTGGTTCAGGTTGGACGCCACGTTCTGCAGCGCCGTGAGCACCTGGCTCGTCTCGTCTCGTCCCGCGACCGCGCCGCGCGACGTCAGGTCACCATCGGCCAGCGCCTGCGCCTGCACGACCGCCTCACGCAGCGGCGTGGCTATGGCGCGCGCCACCACGAAAGCGAAGCCAATACAGGCCACCAGAGCAATGGCCGACACCAGCAGCGACACATTCGAGGCCTGCTGGCCGCTGCTCTCGGCTTTGGCCACCGCCGATTCGCTCAGTTCGACCTCACGCTTGACGAAAGCACTCAGCTTGCCCTGGATGGAGTCGTACTGCTTGTCCACCGTCACGACATAGCTGGCGGCCGTCGCAACACCGGCCGACTTGATGTCCAGCGTGTCCTTGGCCGTCTTCACATAGAGCAGATATTCCTTGGCCACGGCGGCCATCGCGGTGCGTTGCTCGGCACTGAGTTCGCTGTCGTCCGCAGCCGACTGCAGCGTCTTCGCAAAAGCATCCAGCTGCTTGATCAGCGACTGATCCAGCGCCGTGATCGCATCCGCCCGGTAGCCGATCGACTCCCAGGTGAGCGACTGGTAGAGCTGCTGATGCAGCCGCGTCAGATCGGCGTTGAAGGCCTGCGCGCTGACGATGCGCTGCATGCCCGATCCGCCGACATAGTGCAGTTGATCCGTCAGGGTGCGAGTAGACGACCAGCCCATGGCCGCGACGACCAGGATGCACAGGACGGCGAAGGCCGGAGCGAGGGCGACCTTGATGCGGATGGAAGCGTTGCGAAGGAGCTGGTTCACTGCGGTCTCCTGCAGATGTGTTTTTATAAGTTTGCGGCGGCGCACCGAGCTTGACCAAGCATCAGAGGCGCCGGGGCGCCTCTGATGCGGTGGAGAGTGCGGCCTTCAGGCCGGCATCAGCGGTAGATGCCGACGCCGATGAAGCCGTCGCCGCTGGGCTGCTTGATCGCGTAGGTGGTCTTGGCAGCGATCTTCTTAGTGACAGGATCGGGCCAGTCGTAGTCGTACCAGCCGCCGCCCTTGGCCGCGACGCTGATCAGACCCAGCACGACCGGATTGCCATTGGCGTCCTTGACGGCGCTCATGTCCTTGCCCACCAGCTTCTCGTTGGCACCATGCGCCAGCGCCACGGCCTTGCCGTCGTAAACCATCACGTACAGGTCCTTCTTGACCCAGGCAGCCTTGTCGGTGGTGAAGTCCTTGTAGGCCTTCTCGGCGCCCACCTTCTTGATGTGCTCGAAGGCGGCCTTGGTCATGGCGATCGCCTCTTCCTTGGTTCCGCGCTCCTGCGCCAGGGCCGAGCCCATCAGCCCGACGCTGGCCACCGAGGCCAGCATCCATTTGATCCATTGCTTCATGACTATCTCCTGATTGACTGTCGATGCGACGCGGCCGCTGGCCACGCCTGTGTGTTATCGGTCCGAGGTCCGGGCGGCTTGAGCCCGAACTGGGTCACTCTTTGCCGCCAGATCGAGGCTTGCCAGCCTCGCCAGCATCAGCGATAGACACCGACGCCGATGAAGCCATCGCCAACCGGCGGCTTGATCGCATAAGTGCTCTTCTGGGCGATCTTCTTGGTGACAGGGTCCGGCCAGTCGTAGTCGTGCCAGCCACCGCCTTTGGCGGCGGTCGCGGTCAAGGCGGGGGCCAGCGGATTGCCGTTGGCATCCTTGCTGCCCGACAGATCCTTGCCGACAAGCTTCTCGACGGCCCCATGCGCCAAGGCCGTGCCTTTGCTGTCAAAAACGATCACATACAGATCCTTCTTGGTCCAGTTGGCCTTGTCGGTGGTGAAGTCCTTGTAGGCCTTTTCCGCGCCGACCTTCTTGATGTGATCGAACGCGGCATGCGCCATGGCCTTGGCTTCTTCGCGTGTGCCGCGCTCCTGAGCCAGAACTTCGCCCATCAGGCCAACACTGGCAACGGCCGCAAGCAGCCACTTCAACCCATGCTTCATAGTGATCTCCTACAACGTTGAAACCTGCGCAAGCGCGGGGCGGACAAGGCCGTCAAATCGACCCGGCCGGCCGGCTGCCATCCGAAGTTTCTATCGTAGGCGTCGCGAAAACGCAGCGCACATCGAGTCAGGGCCGACACAGACAGATCGAGTGAAATATCAACGAAAGTGGCGGAAATGGCGGAAATGAAACTCGCCGAGGAAGCTCAGGAGCCGGCGTCGCCGCCCGAGTCCGACTCATCCACTGCGCCCTGGCCCGCCTGCGGCGGCCTGCCGCGCCGCGCTGGCTGACCGAGCTGAGGCCGGATGCCACGCCGCGCCAAGGCTTCCTTCAGCAGGTATTCGATCTGCGCATTGGCCGAGCGCAGCTCCTGCGCGGCCAGGCGCTCGATAGCTTCCCACAGCGCCGGGTCCAGGCGCAGCGGAAAATTCTTCTTGCCGGGGCTGGCCATGCTCAGGCGCTCGAGCCGGCGATGCGCGGCCGCAAGGCCTGCAGCAGGCGTTGCGCTTCACGCGTGCCCAGGCGCAGTTGCCGGCCGCTACGCAGCGTCAGGCGCACCGCCTGCAGACCATGGGCGTTGTAGAGCATGCCCTCGCGGGTGAAGCGGATACCCCAGCCCTCCAGCACGGTGCTGTGCGCAGCTTCGACCGCCGCAATCTGGTCGAGCGGCACGCGCCAGCGCGGCCGGCCCAGCCAGCCGAAGCGCCAGACCAGCGCATCACCGCGCACCTCGGTCAGCAGACGGCCCACCAGCAGCAACAAGACGCCCGCGACGCCGACAGCGATCCAGGCACCGTCCACCCAGCGCGGCAGCAACGCGAGCGACGCCCCAACCAGGGCGAGTGGAACCAGCACCGGCCAAGTCAGCTGGCTCTCGCGCCACACCAACTCGTCATTGCGGCTGCTCATGGTCTGGCGCCGCACGGCTGCATCTGCCGCATCTGCGGCCTGCGGTTCCAGCTTCTGCAGGCGCACTTTCAGCGCGACGATCCAGACCAGAAAGGCAACGGCCAACAGTCCTGCACCCAGCAGCCAGCCGTCCGGCGGCACCTGAGGCCAGGTCGGCTGGCCCGTCAGCAGCGCCTGGCAATACAGCCCGGCAAACAGCAGCAGGAGCATCAGTCCAAGCCAGCGCATGTGATCGCCCAGCAGCCGCAGCGTGGCCTCACGGCGCTCGGGCGCCAGCCAGTAATCCTTATTCGGCAGATTGATCAGGGCGGGGGGCAGGCGTCGCACCAGCCAGACGACGCCCTCGGTGCATTGCCAGGGCAGGTAGACCGACATCGCCAGCATCAGCGCGACGAAGCCGCTGCGGCTCATGGTCTTGCCCGGATCGCCGACCTGCTCCGGCAGCCAGGGGGCTGCCATGGCGATGAAAACCAGCTGCAGCAGCCACAGCATGTAGAAGGGCCCACGACTCATGGCCGCCTCACTGATACAGGGTGCCAGTGTTGATGATGGGCTGCGTGTCCTTGTCCGAGCAGAGCACCACCAGCAGGTTGGAGACCATCGCCGCCTTGCGCTCGTCGTCCAGCACGACGATCTCGCGCTCGGACAGACCCTTCAGCGCCTCCTCCACCATGCTTACCGCACCCTGCACGATCTTCTTGCGCGCGCTGATGATGGCCTCGGCCTGCTGGCGGCGCAGCATCACCTGGGCAATCTCCGGCGCATAGGCCAGGTGGGTGATCTTGGCGTCCAGCACCATCACGCCGGCATCGGCAAAACGGGCCTGCAGCTCCTGCTTCAAGGCCGCAGCCACCTCGTCGGCACCGGCGCGCAACGTGGTCTCGTCGGCCTGCAGGTCCTCGCCTTCGTCATAGGCAAAGCGCGCCGCCAGATGGCGGATCGCGGCCTCGGCCTGGATGCGCACATAGACCTCGAAGTCATCCACCTCGAAGACCGCGCGCGCGGTGTCGTCAACGCGCCAGACCACGGCGGCCGAGATCTCCACCGGGTTGCCACGCTTGTCGTTGACCTTCAGCGTCGGCGCGTTCAGGTTGCGCGCACGCATCGAGATCTTGCGGCGCAAGGCCAGCGGGTTGGTCCAGCGCAGGCCTTCGTTGCGGTCGGTGCCGCTGTAGCGTCCGAACAGCGTCAGGATGCGCGCCTCGTTGGGCTGCTGCATGTAGAGGCCTGCCAGGATCAGGCCGCCCAGCACGATCAGCGGGATGCCGGCAAACACCGAGCTGGGTCCGGCCTGCACGCCGCGCACGATCAGCGCCACACCCGCCACGATGGCCAGCACGCCCAGCAGCACGGCCGGATAGCCGTTGGCGCTGACGGCACTGCGCTCGCGATGGATCTGAGTCTTGAGTCCGCTGTCTGTCATCGTCATCTCCCAAAAAGTGATATCACTTTAATGTGAGATTTCGACTTCAGCAAGCGGGGCAGCATCCCCCTCTTGGGTGGCCATTCAGCCAGGGGCGCGCCGCACCCCCGTTCTCACTTGCAGCTGAAGCTGCGCGCGCTGACTTCCTTGACCTGGCCTTCGCCGCAGGTCTTCAGCGCCTGCTCGCTCATGCGGGCCAGCTCGGCCGAGTCGTTGACGCGCACCGAGCTGGGAGGTGCGAAGACGCAGGCGGTAGACAGCAGGCTGGCGCACAGCGCGAGGGTCAGGGCGGCATATCGGTTCATCACAAGTCTCCGGTCAGAGGGATTCGACAAAGGCTGGACTGTACGAAGCCCCGCGTCGGCGGCCCTGCGGCAATCGACAGACTGCAGAACAGCGGCCCTCGAATGCGTCTGGTCGAAGCTGGACCGGAGGTCGTCCGCCTGCTCAGACGAAAAAAGGGCGCCTTGCGGCGCCCCTCGCGTATGAACTCGGCAAACTCAGGCGGCAGCCACCGAGGCCTGCGCCTGATAGCCGCGCGGCACTGCGCCGAGCAGGCGGCGGGTGTAGTCCTGCTTGGGCGCGGCCAGCAGGCTCTGCGTCTCGGCCTGCTCGACCACGTCGCCGTTCTGCATCACCAGCACCTCGTCCGAGATGAACTTCACCACCGCCAGGTCGTGGCTGATGAAGATGTAGGACAGGCCGAACTCGTCCTGCAGATCCTTCAGCAGGTTCAGCACCTGGGCCTGCACCGAGACGTCCAGCGCCGACACCGCTTCGTCCAGCACCAGCACCTCGGGGTTGAGCGTCAGGCAGCGCGCGATCGCGATGCGCTGGCGCTGGCCGCCGGAGAACTCGTGCGGATACTTGTTCAGCACCGAGTCATCCAGACCCACCTTGACCAGAAGGGCACTGGCACGCGCCATGCGATCCGCCGTGTCCTTGCCGATGCCGTGGATCTCCATCGGCTCGACCAGGGTCTGGCCGATCGTGAAACGCGGGTTCAACGAGGCATACGGGTTCTGGAACACCACCTGGATGCGGCGGCGCATCTTCTGCCAGTCATTGCCGCTCATCTTGAGCAGGTCCTGGCCCTCGAACAGCACCTCGCCACCGCTGGGCTCGTGCAGGCGCAGCAGCGTCAGGCCCATCGTCGTCTTGCCCGAACCGGACTCGCCCACCACGCCCAGCGTGTAGCCCTTGCGCAGCTTGAAGTTCACGTCCTTGACGGCCTTGAACTCCTTCTTGCCGAACAGGCCTTCCTTGAAGAAGAAGCTCTTCTTCAAGCCGCGCGCTTCCAGGATCACCGGAGCGTTAGGGTCCTTGGCCTTGGCCTCGTTGCTGGCCGCACGGCCGGCAATGTGATCGTCGATCACCATCAGGCGCGCCGGGTTCTCGGTCAGCGAGGGCCGGCAGGCCAGCAGAGCCTTGGTATAGCCATCCTTGGGCGCGTTGAAGATCTCGGCCACCGGCGCCTTCTCGCGGATCTCGCCGTGGCGCATCACCACCACATGGTCGGAGATCTCGCCCACCACGCCCAGATCGTGCGAGATGAACAGCAGGCTCATCTTGTGCGATTCCTTGAGCTTGGCCATCAGCTCCATCACCTGGCGCTGAATGGTCACGTCCAGCGCCGTGGTCGGCTCATCGGCGATCAGCAGCTTGGGCTTGCAGGCCAGCGCGATGGCGATCATTACGCGCTGCTGCTGGCCGCCCGACATCTCGTGCGGATAGGCCTTCAGACGGCGCTTGGGCTCGGGGATACCCACTTCATTGAGCAACTCCTCGGCGCGCACCAGCGCCTGCTTGCGGCTCATGCCCATGTGCTTGATCAGCGGCTCCATGATCTGGTCGGCCACGGTGAACACCGGGTTCAGCGAGGTCATCGGATCCTGGAACACGCAGGCGATCTCGCGGCCGCGGATGCCTTGCAACTCCGGCAGCGACGTCTGCAGCAGGTCACGGCCCTGGAACAGGATCTTGCCCTGGCGCTCGGCGTTGTCCGGCAGCAGGTTCAGGATGGACATCGCGGTGACGCTCTTGCCCGAACCCGACTCGCCCACCAGGGCGACCGTGCTGTTCTCGGGGATGTCGAAACTGACACCCTTGACGGCCAGTGCGCGCTGCATCTGACCGTCCACCTTGCCCATGCGGAAGGCGACCTTCAGGTCTTGAATACTCAAAAGCATGTCTTTACTCCAGGCCGCGCAGCTTCGGGTCCAGCGCATCGCGCAGCGCGTCGGTGAACAGCGCGAAGGCCGTCACGAACACTGCCATGAAGGCGGTCACGGCAGCCAGCTGCCACCAATAGCCCAGGATCAGCTCGCTCTGGCTCTCGGCCAGCATCGTGCCCCAGGAGACCTGGTCCACGCCGACGCCCAGACCCAGATAGGACAGGATCACTTCGCTCTTGATGAAGCTCACCACATGCAGCGACAGCTGCACCAGCGCCACGTGCGAGACGTTGGGCAGGATGTGCTTGAACATGCGCGAGAACTTCGAGGCACCGATGGCCTCGGCCGAACGCACGTAGTCGCGCACCGAGTGCTTCATGAACTCGGCCCGGATCAGGCGGTAGATGCCCGGCCAACCGGCCAGTCCCAGGATCAGCACCACCGAGGTCACACCCTTGCCGAAGATCACCGCGAAGGCAAAGATCAGCAGGATGCCGGGGATGGCGGTGAAGACGTTGTACAGCCACTCCAGGAAGTCGCCGATCTTGCCGCCAAAGAAGCCCGACAGGGCGCCCAGTACGGTGCCGATCAGCGTCGCCACGATAGCCGCCAGCACGCCCACCGTGATCGAGACCTCGGCGCCCTTGAGCACCTTGGCCAACACGTCGCGGCCCAGACGGTCGCCGCCGGCCGGCAGGGTCTCGGCCTTGACTGTGTCCACGGTCTTGAACTGCTTGGCGCGCTCTTCCCATTCCTGGTACTTGGGCGCCAGCGGGTCGATATCGCTCAGGTCGACGTTGGGGCCCTTGGGCTGCTCGACCGTGCCAATGGCCTCGGCGGGGGCCGGTCCCATGAAGGTGGGCGGCGCATTGGGAACGCCCACTTCCTTCTGCCAGTCGGCCGCAATCAGGCCGCTGCCCGACAAGGTCACCAGCACCAGGAAGAAGGCCACGATGGCCATGCAGACCATGCCCACCTTGTCGGCGCGCAGGCGGCGCCAGGAGGCGGCCCACACGCCTTCAGAGCGCTGCGCCGGCTTGGCCGCAGCGGAGTTGTTGGAGAGAACCGCGCTCATTTCAGCACCACCCGTGGGTCGACCAGCTTGTACAGCAGGTCCGTCAGCAGATTGACCACCATGGTCAGGAAGGCGATGTAGATCGCGAAAGCCTGGATGACCGGGTAGTCGCTGCGGTTCACGGCCAGCAGGATCTCGCGACCCAGGCCAGGAATCGAGAAGAACACTTCCAGCAGGAAGGAGCCGACGAACACGCCGGGCAGGGCCACGGCCACGTTGGTCAGGATCGGGATCATCGCGTTGCGCAGCACATGCTTGAGCAGGATGGTGCGCTCGGTCAGGCCCTTGGCACGTGCGGTGCGCACGTAGTCATGGCCGATCTCGTCCAGGAAGAAGGTGCGGTACAGGCGCGTGTAGGGCGCCAGCGCCACCGCCACCGCCACGAAGATCGGCAGCGGCGCGTAGGTGGTCAGATTGGTCCAGACGCTGTCGGTCCAGCCCTGCACCGGGAACCAGCCCAGGCGGAAGGCGAAGTAGTACTGGAACACGATCACGTAGACCAGCAGCGAGATCGACACCGCCACCGTCGTCACCACCATCACCGTTCGGTCGGTCAGGCTGCCACGCACATAGGCCACGGCCAGGGCGAAGGGGATGGCCAGCATCACTTCCAGCACCAGGATGGGCAGCATCACCGTCAGCGTCGCCGGCAGGCGGGTCGCGAACAGATTGGCCACCGATTCATTGGTGGCCCAGCTCTTACCCCAGTCGAAGGTGACGATCTGCTTGACGAAGATCCAGAGCTGTTCCCAGACCGGCTTGTTCAGGCCCAGTTGCTCGCGGATGGCGTCGATCTGTTCCGGGCTGGCGTTCAGGCCGCCAAGGATTTCGGCCGGATCGCCGCCAAAATATTTGAAGAGGAAGAACACCAGCAGCACGACACCCAACAGTGTGGGAATCATTTGCCACAAGCGCCTTATGAGGTATGCCGCCATCGCTGTCGGATCTCCATGCCAAGCGTCTTGAGTAGACAAAAGCGAGACCCCGCCCACTTGTGGTGAGGGGGGTCTCCGTATTGAAAGCAGGCGCGAGTCTAATGGACAGAAGGCCGGTATTCACCCGCATTTGCCCTTGATCCAGGCCGGGAACCCCGGCAAATACGGGGGCTGGCGGCGGATTCGGTCCGTTCTGCGCCACAATGCGCGACCCGTCGGGGCCGACCTGGCTAGGGGTTGGCGTGCATGGATTCAGGCGCGGTGCAGCACTAGACTGCGCGCTCCAAACGAGTCGCCGCCGACCCCGGCGTGCCCCGGAAAAATCATGGTGCTGCGCCCACGAGGCCGGCAGCCCCCTGTCAAAAGCAAGGATTCTGATCGTGATGCGAGCTGGCTTCGCACGTGCGGCAACTGCCGCACTGCTCATTGGTTGTTCTCTCTCGGCCCACGCCCAGCCGGCCACGTCAGCCCCAGCCGACGCCAAGGTGCTGCGCTACTCATTCCGGGTTGCCGAAACCGGTTTCGACCCTGCGCAGATCAGCGACCGCTACTCCAAGACCATCGCCGCCGGCATCTTCGAAGCGCCGCTCGAATTCGCCTACTTGGCACGCCCCTATCAGATGCGTCCGTCCACCGCGGCGGCCATGCCCGAGGTCTCGGCCGACTTCAAGACGCTGACCTTCAAGATCAAGCCCGGCATCTACTTCGCGGACGATCCGGCCTTCGGCGGCAAGAAGCGCGAGCTGACCGCGGCCGACTACATCTACTCGATCAAGCGCCACTACGACCCCAAGCTCAACAGCCGCAATCTCTATCTGCTGGAGAACGTGCAGATCCTGGGTCTGTCGGAGCTGCGCAAGGAGTTGATGGCCGCCAAGAAGCCTTTCAACTACGACCGCGAGGTCGAGGGCCTGAAGCTGCTGGACCGCTACACCTTCCAGGTGCGCCTGGGTGTGGGTGACCCTCGCTTCATCAACCAGTTCGCCGATTCGGCCTTCCTGGGCGCACTGGCGCGCGAGGTGGTCGAGTACTACGGCGACAAGATCATGGACCATCCGGTAGGCACCGGCCCCTACCGCCTGACCGAATGGCGCCGCAGCTCACGCATCGTGTTGGAGCGCAACCCCGCCTACCGCGAAGAGCTCTACAACGAGCAGCCTCCGGCCAATGCCGACCCGGTGCTGAAGGCCCAGGCCGCCAAGCTGCAAGGCCGGCGCCTGCCTCTGACCGACCGCGTCGAGATCGCGATCATTGAAGAAAACCAGCCGCGCTGGTTGAGCTTCCTGAATGCCGAAGCCGACGTGATGGAGGAGGTGCCGGCCGAGTACGTCAGCATCGCCACCCCTCACGGCAAGCTGGCTCCCAGCCTGGCGAAGAAGGGCATGCGCTCGGTGCGCTTCCCCTATCCGGAAGTGGCCTTCAGCTACTTCAATATGGAAGACCCGGTGGTGGGCGGCTACACGCCCGACAAGGTGGCGTTGCGCCGCGCCATCTCGCTGGCCGTGGACATCGACAAGGAAATCCGCCTGCCGCGCCGCGGCCAGGCCATGGCCGCACAAGGCCCGTTCGCACCCGGCACCTTCGGCCACCGCCCGGACTTCAAGTCGGAGATGAGCGAGTACAACCTGCCCAAGGCCAAGGCCCTGCTGGACCTGTACGGCTATGTGGACAAGGACGGCGACGGCTGGCGTGATCTGCCCGACGGCAGTCCGCTGGTGCTGAACTACGCCACCCAGCCCGACAGCCAGAGCCGCCAGCTGGTCGAGCAATGGCAAAAGAACATGGACGCGCTGAAGGTGCGCATCGAGTTCAAGACCGCCAAGTGGCCCGAGAACCTCAAGAGCGCCAATGCCGGCAAGCTGCAGATGTGGGGCGTCAGCTGGGTGGCCACCGCGCCGGACGGCGACACCTTCCTGGCGCTGGGTGACGGCCGCGCCAAGGGCCAGGCCAACAAGTCGCGTTTCGACCTGCCGGCCTACAACGCGCTGTACCAGAAGCAGAAGCTGCTGCCCAACGGCCCCGAGCGTCAGGCAGCGATGGAAGAGGCCGGCAAGCTGATGGTGGCCTATATGCCCTACAAGATCTCGGTGCACCGCCTGTTCACCGACCTGGCCCAGCCCTGGGTGATCGGCTACGACCGCAACATCTTCCTGCGCGACTTCTGGCAGTACGTTGACGTGGACAACACGCTCAAGCCCAAGTCGAACTGAGTCGGCACGAGCTGCAGACTCTTACTCCCTGCTGAAAGCGCCCTGCCATGCTGAGTTCCACCCTGCGACGCCTGGCCGGCGCAACCCTGCTGGCCTGCTGCAGCGCCATCACCACGGCGGCGCACGCCGAAACGGCCCAGCCGCCAAAAGTGCTGAAGTACGCCTTCCTGGTGGCCGAGACCGGCTTCGACCCCTCGCAGCTCTCGGACCTGTACTCGCGCACGATCACCGCGCACATCTTCGAGACGCTGTACCACTACGACCACCTGGCGCGGCCGGTCAAGCTCAAGCCGCTGACCGCGGTGGACATGCCCGAGGTCAGCGCCGACTTCAAGACCTACACCATCCGCATCAAGCCCGGCATCTACTTCGCCGACGATGCGGCCTTTGGTGGCAAGAAGCGCGAGCTGGTAGCGGCCGACTATGTCTACAGCTTCAAGCGCTTCGCCGACCCGGCGCTGAAGAGTCCCGTCTGGTCCACGGTGGAAGACGCCGGCATCCTGGGCCTGAAGGCCTTGCGCCAGCAAGCGCTGGACAGCAAGAAGCCATTCAACTACGACCGCGAGATCGAAGGCCTGCGCGCGCTGGACCGCTACACGCTGCAGATCCGCACCGAGCAGGGCCGCCCGCATCTGCTGCAATCGCTGCTGGCCGGCTCCGACCTCTATGGCGCGGTGGCGCGCGAGGTGGTCGAGCATTACGGCGACAAGATCATGGCGCACCCGGTCGGCACCGGCCCCTACCTGCTGAAGAGCTGGCGCCGCAGCTCGCTGATGGTGCTGGAGAAGAACCCCAACTACCGCGAGCGCTATTACGACGCCGAGCCCGCCGCCGACGATGCCGAGGGCCAGGCATTGCTGGCACGCCTAAAGGGCCGCCGCATCCCGATGGTGGACCGCGTCGAGATCGCCGTCATCGAGGAGGCGCAGCCGCGCTGGCTGTCCTTCCTGAACGCCGAGAAGGACTTCCTGGAGCGCGTGCCGGCCGAGTTCATCAGCCAGGCAATGCCGCAGGGCAAGCTGGCCCCCAACCTGGCCAAGCGCGGCATCCAGGGCCTGCGCATCGTCGGCCCCGAGTCGACGATGACCGTCTTCAATATGGAAGACCCGGTGGTGGGCGGCTACACGGCCGACAAGGTGGCGCTGCGCCGCGCCATCAGCCTGGCCATCGATGTGCAGCGCGAGATCCAGCTGGTGCGCCGCGGCCAGGGCATCCCGGCGCAAAGCCCGGTGGTGCCGCACACCACCGGCTACGAAGCGCAGTTCAAGAGCCCGATGAGCGACTTCGATCCGGCGCGCGCCAAGGCGCTGCTGGACATGTATGGCTACAAGGACGTGGACGGCGACGGCTGGCGAGAACTGCCCGACGGCAGCCCGCTCACGCTGACGCGCAACACCCAGCCCGACAACGCCTCGCGCCAGCTCGACGAGATCATGCAGAAGAACCTGACGCAGATCGGTCTGCGCCTGGAATTCAAGACCGCCAAGTGGCCCGAAAACCTGAAGAGCGTGCGCGGCGGCAAGTACCAGATGTGGGGCGTGGCCTCCTCGGCCGACAAGCCTGACGCCCAGCCGGCGCTGCAGCGTCTGTACGGCCCGGCCACCGGCGGGCAGAACCTGTCGCGCTTCAAGATGCGCGAGTTCGATGCGATCTATGAGCGCATGCAGACCCTGCCTGACGGCCCCGAGCGCTTGGCCCTGATTCATGAGGCCAAGCGCATCGCCGCCGTCTACCTGCCTTACCGCAACCATGTGCACCGCCTGCTGACCGACCTGGCCCAGCCCTGGGTGATCGGCTACCGCCGCCCGCTGTTCTGGCAGGAGTGGTGGCATATGGTGGATATCGACGAGAGCAAGAAGCAACCATGAGTCTGATGACGAACAAGCCCAAGCGACAGATCCTGCGCGCCGCCCTGGCCAGCCTGCTGGCCGTGCAGCTCGGTGTTGTCGCCGCACCGGCGCAGGCCGAAGACGCCAAGGTTCTGCGTTATGCCTTTGTCGCCGGCGAGACCGGCTTCGACCCGGCGCAGATCAGCGATCTGTATTCACGCATCATCACCGGCCACATCTTCGAGGGCCTGTACAAGTACGACTATCTGGCGCGCCCCTTCAAGGTCAAGCCCAATGTGGCCGCCGCGATGCCCGAGGTCAGCGATGACTTCAAGACCTGGACCGTGCGCATCAAGCCAGGCATCTACTTCGCCGACGACCCGGCCTTCGGCGGCAAGAAGCGCGAGCTGGTGGCTGAGGACTTCGTCTACTCGCTCAAGCGCTTCTTCGACCCCGCCACCAAGAGCCCGGCGTATAACTTCTTCGCAGGCATGGGCGTCATCGGCCTGGACGAGCTGCGCCAGGCGGCGCTGAAGGACAAGAAGCCATTTGACTACAACGCCCCGGTCGAAGGCCTGCGCGCGCTGGACCGCTACACCATCCAGTACCGACTGAAAGCGCCGCGCCCGCGCCTGCTCTACACCATCACCAGCGGCGACCAGTACGGCGCCGTGGCCCGCGAGGTGATCGAGGCCTACAAGGACAAGACCATGGAGCATCCGGTGGGCACCGGACCCTTCATGCTGAAGAGCTGGCGCCGCAGCTCGCAGGTGGTGCTGGTGCGCAACCCCGGCTATCGCGAGGTGTTCTACGACGGTGAGCCGAATGCCGACGATGCCCGCGGCCAGGCCTTCGCCGCGCAGTTCAAGGGCCGCCGCCTGCCGATGATCGACCGCGTCGAGGTGTCCATCATCGAGGAGTCGCAGCCGCGCTGGCTGGCTTATCTGAACCGCGAGCTCGACCTGGTGACGGTGCCTCTTGAGTTCAGCAATATCGCCGCGCCCAAGGGCCAGCTGGCGCCGAACCTGGCCAAGCAGGGCATGCAGATGGAGCGGATCGTCAACCCCGACCGCACCGTCTACTACTTCAATATGGAAGACCCGGTGGTGGGAGGCTACACGCCCGAAAAAGTGGCGCTGCGCCGCGCCATCGGCCTGGCCACCGACATCAACCGCGAGATCAATACCGTGCGCCGCGGCCAGGCGGTGATCGCGCAATCGGTGGTGGCACCCAGCACCTGGGGCTATGACCCCAACTTCAAGAGCGAGAACAGCGATTTCGACCTGCCGCGCGCTAAGGCCTTGCTGGACATGTACGGCTACAAGGACGTGGACGGCGATGGCTGGCGCGACCTGCCCGACGGCAAACCCTTCTCCATCGAGTACGCCAGCCAGCCCGATGCGCTGTCGCGAAGCTTTGACGAGCTGTGGAAGAAGAACATGGACGCGATCGGCATCAAGATCACCATCAAGGCCGGCAAATGGCCTGAGCAGCTGAAAGCCGCGCGCGCCGGCCAGCTGCCGATCTGGCTGCTGGGCTATTCGGCCAGCGATCCGGATGTGCAGGCCGGCCTGGAAATCCTCTACGGCCCGGCCTCCGGCGGCCAGAACCTGGCGCGCTTCAAGCTGGAGCGCTTCGACGAGGTCTACCGCCGCATGGAGGCCCTGCCCGATGGCCCCGAGCGCCTGGCCCTGCTGCGCGAGGCGCAGAAGCTGACCACGGCCTACATGCCGCAAAAGTACATGGTGCACCGCATCGTCACCGACCTGACCCAGCCCTGGCTGCAGGGCTACAAGCGCCCGCCCTTCGGCAATGTGTTCTGGCAGTACGTGGACATCGACAACGCCAAACGGCCCGTCAAGCCGTGACGATGCGCAGGCGCGGCTGGCTACAGGGCTCGCTGGCGCTGGCCGCCAGCCCCTGGGCGGCAGCCCAGGCTGACGGCAGCCGCAGCAAGAAGATCCTGCGCACCGCCTTCAACACGGGCGAAGTGGGCTTCGATCCGCCGCAGGTGTCTGACCAAACCTCGGTCATCATCAACGCGCACATCTTCGAGCCGCCGCTGACCTACGACTGCCTGGCGCGTCCGGCCATGCTGCGCCCGCAGACCGCCGCTGCACTGCCCGAGATCAGCGACGAGGCCCGCCGCTTTGTCTTCACGCTGCGGCCAGGCATCTTCTTCAGCGAAGACCCGGCCTTCAAGGGCCGTCCTCGCGAGCTGGTGGCGCAGGACTATGTCTATAGCATCAAGCGATTCTTCGACCCGCGCCTGAAGACCGAGCACCTCTACCAGTTCGAGAACGCCCAGATCCTCGGCATGACTGCGCTGCGCCAGCGCGCGCTGAAGGCCAAGACCGGGCTGGACTACGACAGCCCCGTCGAAGGCCTGCGCGCGCTGGACCGCTACCGCTTTGAAGTGCGGCTGGCGCAGAGCGACCCACGCTTCATCCATGTGTTCGCCAATGCCGGGCTGACGGGCGCCGTCGCACGCGAGGTGGTCGAAGCCTATGGCGCCGATCTGATGGCCCATCCGGTGGGCACCGGGCCGTTTCGCCTCAAGTCTTGGCGGCGCGGCTCACTGACGGTGCTGGAGAAGAACCCGGGCTTTCGCGATCAGCGTTTCGACAGCGTGGCGCCCGCGGGTGATGCGCAGGCCCATGCCATGGCGCAGCGCCTGGCCGGCCGGCGCCTGCCGCTGGTGGACGAGGTGCATGTCAGCATCATCGAAGAAGAACAGCCGCGCTGGCTGGCCTTTGCCGGCGGTGAACTGGATGTGCTGGAGATGCCGCCCGGCGTGGCACCGATGGCCGTGCCCGGCGGCAGGCTGGCGCCGAATCTGGCCGCGCGCGGCGTGCAGGCGCGCCAGACTGTGGGTGCGGACGTCAAGCTGAGCTACTTCAACTTCGACGATCCGCAGATCGGCGGCTTCACGCCGGAGAAGGTGGCGCTGCGCCGCGCCATCGCGCTGGCCTATGACAACGCGGCCGAGATCCGCCTGGTCTTCAAGGGCCAGGCCGTGCCGGCGCAGTCGCTGCTGCCGCCAGCGGTTTATGGCCACGATCCGCAGCTCAAAAGCGAGATGAGCGCGGCCGACCTGCCGCGCGCCCGCGCGCTGCTGGCCACCTATGGCTACAAGGACGCGGATGGCGATGGGTATCTGGAGAACCCCGACGGCTCGCGCCTGACGCTGCGCATGGCCGGCGTCAGCAACAGCCGCCAGCGCGCCATCAACGAGCTGTGGAAGAAGCGCATGGACGCCCTGGGCTTGCGCATGGAGTTCGAGAGCGGGCAGTTCGGCGAGCTGATCAAGAAGGCGCTGGCCGGCCAGCTGATGATGTGGGGCTACAGCTGGAACAGCTCATCGCCCGACGGCGACTTTTTCCTGGGCATGGGCTATGGCCCCAACAGCGGCCAATCGAACGATGCGCGCATGCAGCTGCCGGCCTATGACGCGCTGTACCGGCGCCAGCGCGCCCTGCCCGACGGCCCCGAGCGCCAGGCCGCGATGCGCGACGCCAACCGCATGATGCTGGCCTATGTGCCCTATCTGGCGCACTGGCATGCGATCCGTGTGGACCTGAGCCAGAAGCGCGTGCACGGCTTCTGGCGCCACCCCTTTGCGCGCGACTGGTGGCGTTTCGTGGACATGGACGAGTGAACGGGCACAGCCGCCGGCAGCAGGAAAACGTTCAATCATGTTCATGGTTCAAGCCTGAGCTTTGCAGCTAACGATGGGACGACCGGCCTGGGCCTCACAGCTCCTGGCCGATCCGGATCAGCGAGCCGTCCTCATCAATCACGGCGAACTCCCTCATGCCCCAGGGCTTGTTTTCGACCGGGGTGATGCGCGGAATGCCGCGCGCCGGCAGCTGGGCGGCCGAGAACGCTTCGAACAGGGCATCGACGTCCTGCACGCGGAAGTAGCAGCCGAAGGCGGACTCTTGCGGCCGGAGCGCTTCGTGCAGGAAGAAATGGACTTCCAGCGCGCCGCGCTCGACGATCGCGTAGTCACCCCCCGGCGAGACGATCTCGCCCTCGAAGCCGAGCCGGCGGTAGAACTCAAGGGTTCGGGCCATCGACCGGCTGGGCAGCTGCGGGATGGCGATGTCGTGCGGCGGCATGGGGCGTACTGGCGTGAGGGTCCTAGGTCAGCGGGATGCGCCAGCGGACCAGTCTTTGCGCAGAAGGCCGTACATCGCACTGTCCGACACTTCATCGCCCACGATCCAGCGCTCGCGCAGATAGCCTTCCTTGGCAAAACCCAGCCGCTCCAGTGAGCGGGCAGACGCCGTGTTGCGCGGATCGATGTCGGCTTCGATACGGTTGAGGTCGAGGTTCTCGAAACCATAGGCCACGAGGGCACGCAGCGCCTCATGCATATAGCCGTGACCCCAGGCCGATGCAGCGAGGCCATAGCCGATCTCGGCGCGGCGGCACTGCGCCGAGATGGCGAACAGCGTGCACTGCCCAAGCAAACGCCCGTCCTCCAAGCGTTCCAGGCCCAAGCGCAGGTGCTCGCCGGATTCGAGCGACTTCGCGTCGCGTTCGATGGCCGCATGGGCCTGATCGATGCTCGTCCATGGCGGACTGCTCCAGTACCGCATCACCAGCGGATCAGAGAAGATGTCGAGCAGCGCCTGGGCGTCCGCCGGCCGGTAGGGGCGCAGCAGCAGGCGCTCGGTGCGCAGCGGTAGGTTCAAGAAGACGGGCATTGGGTGCGTTGCTGTTGCTGATGTGGCGCTCAGCCGCGCCCCGTCGTCTCCACCGGCAGGCGCTCGGCATTCCAGCGCAGCATGCCACCGGCCAGATTGGCCACGCGCTTGAAGCCGGCGCGCTGCAGCAGCACCGTGGCCTGGGCCGAGCGGGTGCCGGAGCGGCAGACGCTGATCACCGGCCGCGCCGGATCCAGCTCGGCCAGCCGGGCCTGCAGCTCGCCCAGCGGCAGCAGCCGTGCCTGCGCGATATGGCCCAAGGTGTTGTTGAACTCCTCGGCTTCGCGCACATCGAGCAGCTGGATGGCCGCGCCGTCGGCGCTGCGCAGCTTTTCCTGCAAGGCGGCGGGCTGGATTTCCCAGATGCCGCCGAAGGTGAAGCTCAGCGGCGCCCAGTCAGGCTCGTCGCCGCTGCCCTCGCCTTCGGATTCGGGCCGGCCGCAGCGCAGATTGGCCGGCACGGCGATGTCGATCAGCTTGGGGTGCGGCAGGCCCAGCGCGTTCATGAAGCCGGCGAAATCGCCCTCGCTGGCGTCGCCACCCAGGCGCGGGTTGTAGCGCAGCTCCTCGGCCACGCTGGTGACCGTGAGCCCGCGGTAATCGTGGCCGGGGTAGAGCAGGCAGGCAGGCGGCAGCGAGAGGATCTGCTCGCGCACCGAGCGGAACAGCCGGCTGGCGCTGCCCTGCTGGAAATCGGTGCGGCCGCAGCCGCGGATCAGCAGGCTGTCGCCGGTGAAGGCCATGCTGTGGTCGTCCAGCACATAGCTCAGGCAGCCATCGGTGTGGCCGGGCGTGGCGCGAACTTCAAGATGGCGCGTCCCGAAAACCACGCGCTCGCCATGCTGCAGCAGGCGGTCGGCGTTGCCCGCGCCTGAGGCGGCGGACAGCAGGATCTGGCTGGCGCAGCGCTGCTTCAGCAGCCAGGCGCTGGTCACATGGTCGGCATGCACATGCGTGTCCAGCGTGGCCACCAGGCGCAGGCCCAGCTCGCGCAGCAAGGCGCTGTCGCGCCGCACCTGCTCGAACACCGGGTCGATCAGCAGCGCCTCGCCACTGGCGGCATCGCCCAGCAGATAGGTGTAGGTGGATGAAGCCGGGTCGAAGAGCTGGCGGAAGATGAGGGTGGCAGCAGACATGGGACGAGCGGGTGTGCGGTGCGTGTCGTCGAATGATCTTAGGGCAACGCTGGACAAGTCCCTCGCGCACGGCGCATCCCTGCTTTGGGCGCCTCCGGCGATCGAGCGCATCGTCCGCCTACAGCCGGGTCCAGTCCTTCACCGCCGGGTGGAAGAAGCCCGACTGCGTGTAGGCGCGCTTGAGCTGGCCGCTGCGGCGCAAGGCCTGCAAGCCGGCATCCAAGGCAGGCGCCAGCTGCGCGCTGGCCGGATGCTTGGCCGACAGCACATAGTGCCGGGTGCCGTGCATGGATATCTTCAACCCTGGCACCGGCACCAGCGTGATGCCATCCACTTTCAGCAGCATGCCCTCACCCGGCTGGAACGGTGCCAGCAGCACATCGGCCCGGCCGCTCTGCAACATGCGCGGCATCAGCGACCAGTTGCCCACATGCTGCAGGCGATCCTGCAGGCCGAGCTGAATCAGCGTCTGCCAGTCCACTGGCCAATCGCGGTTGGAGAGCAGCCGCAGGCGCCGCAGATCCTCAAGGCTGCGCGCCGCCAGCGCCAGGCGATTTGAAGGCACGGTGTAGAGCCCGGCTTCGAACTCACCGTCTTCGACCAGCGGCAGACTGAACAAGAGCCCAGGCTCGCGCTCGGCAAAGTCCCCCCGCCAATAGGTGGTGGCGGTGCAGGCGGCGAGCCCGGCCCGCAGGTCCAACTTGAGGCGGGCGTCGGTCGGCCGGGCCAGCATGTCGAGCGCACTGGCGATGGTCGCCTGGGCCAGGGCCTGATGGATCAACACCACCTCGGCCACATCGCGGCGTGCATGCGCGCCGCCAAAGTCGGTGACTTCAGCCGGCGGCCGGCCGCCGAGAAAGCGTTGATAGTCCAGCAGAACGTCGTCGGGCACCAGCGCTGGCAACTGTGCCGGCGGGCGCTTCACCGCGGCAGGCGTGGCCAGCAGCTTGTTGCTGGCCAGCACGGTTCCCGACGCCGCCAGCCCCATGGACAAGCCCGCAAGAACGTCCCTGCGCCGCAGCGCATGGGCGTGGGGGCCGGGCTGGACGCTCGGGGAAGTCATGGCTCAGTTTAGCCTTGAGACCGGACCTTGGGCAGGCGCGTGGTGTCCCCTTTGCAGAGGTGCCAGCCGCCACCGCCAAGGCCGGCGAGTCGTCACCTTCAGGACTCGACATGGGCGGCTTCGGGACCAGAATGCCGCCTCACAGAGCCCAAGAACAATCGGAGACCCACCCATGACGATGCCCGTGGCACAGCAGCCCCACCAGATCGAACGCTACCAGGCCTTCCTGCAGCAGCGCCTGGGCCTGCGCTTCGACAGCTACGACGCGCTGTGGCAATGGTCGGTCAGCGAGCTCGATGCCTTCTGGCTCAGCGTCTGGGACTTCTTCGAGCTGCAGTCAGCGACGCCGTTCAAGCAGGCGCTGTGCGAGGAGCGCATGCCTGGCGCACGCTGGTTCGAGGGCGCGACGATCAACTACGCCGCCCAGGCGCTGCGCCATGCCGCCGCCGCCAGTGCCGCGGGCCGCCCCGCCATCGTCCACGCCAACGAGGCCATGCTGGCGCGCGGCGAGCTGGCCGAGCTGTCCTGGCCCGAGCTACAGCGCCAGGTCGGCACGCTGGCCGCCGCGCTACGCGGCATGGGCGTTGGCCGCGGCGACCGCGTCGTCGCCTATATGCCCAACATCCCGCAGACGGCGGTGGCCTTTCTCGCGGTGGCCAGCCTGGGCGCGATCTGGTCGGTGTGCTCGCCCGATATGGGGCCAGTGGCCGTGCTGGACCGCTTCACGCAGATCGAGCCGAAGGCGCTGATCGGCGTCGACGGCTATGTCTACGCCGGCCAGGCCGTGCCGCGCCTGGCCTTGCTGCGCGAGATGCTGGATGCGCTACCCACGGTGGAGCATGTCTTGCTGCTGCCGCAGCTGGACGCCGCGGCCGACGTCCAGGCCCTGGCCCGCCCCGGCCGCCAGGCGCATCACCTGGGCGCGCTGCTGGCGCAAGACCTGGCCCCCGAGCAGCAGGTGCAGCCCGAGCAGCTGCCCTTCGACCACCCGCTGTGGATCGTCTACTCCAGCGGCACCACCGGCCTGCCAAAGCCCATCGTGCACGGCCATGGCGGCATCGTGCTCGAAGGGCTCAAGGGCGCGGTGCTGCACAACGATCTGCGCGCCGAGGACCGCTTCCACTGGTACAGCTCCACCGGCTGGATCATGTGGAACTGCCAGATCAGCGCGCTGCTGGCTGGCTGCACGATCTGCCTGTTCGACGGCAGCCCCGGCGGCAGCCGCGAGCAGCCGGACTGGGGCACGCTCTGGCGCTTCGCCGCGCTGAGCAAGGCCAACTTCTTCGGCGCCGGCGCGGCCTTCTACGCCAGCTGCCTGAAGGCCGGCGTCGAGCCGATGGCCGAGGGCGATCTGTCGGCGCTGCGCGCGGTCGGCTCGACCGGCAGCCCGCTGGCCGACGAGTGCTACTACTGGATCTGGGCGCACTGCCCCAAGCCCGGCGGCCGCGACATCTGGATCGCCTGCATCAGCGGCGGCACCGATTTCGCCGGCGCCTTCCTGGCCGGCCATCCACTGCTGCCGGTGCGGCGCGGGCAGATGCAATGCCGCTGCCTGGGCGCCGCGGTCTATGCCTACGGCCCGCCGGACACGCAAGGACAAGGCCAGCCCTTGGTCGACGAGGTGGGAGAGCTGGTCTGCACGCGGCCCATCCCATCGATGCCCCTGCGTTTTTGGAACGACGCAGGCGACCAGCGCTACCTCGACAGCTACTTCGACATGTACCGCGGCCCCAGGGGCGAAGGCATCTGGCGCCACGGCGACTGGCTGCGCATCACGCCCGAGGGCGGCGCCATCATCTACGGCCGCTCGGACGCCACCATCAACCGCCACGGCATCCGTATGGGCACGGCCGAGCTGTACCGCGCGGTGGAGACGCAACCCGAGGTGCTGGACAGCCTGGTGGTGGACCTGGAATACCTGGGACGCGAGAGCTATATGCCGCTGTTCGTCGTGCTGCGCGAGGGCCTCACGCTGGACGAGGCACTGACGCGCCGGCTGCGCGATGCGATCAAGGCCGCGCTCTCGCCACGCCATGTGCCCAGCGAGATCCTGCAGGTGCAGGCCGTGCCGCGCACGCTGTCGGGCAAGAAGATGGAACTGCCGGTGAAGAAACTGCTGCTGGGCACCGCGCCCGAGACGGTGTTCAAACGCGACGCGATGGCCAATGCCGGCTGCGTGGACTGGTTCGTCGCCTTTGCCGCCAGGCGGCTGGCGCAAGGGTGAGGGCGCCCGGGCCGCTCAGCGCCGCAGATCCTGCATCAGCCACTGCAGGATCTGCGGCGCCTGCATCGCGCCGGAGATGCGGCCTTGCTCCTGACCGCCGTGGATCAAGAGCAGCGTGGGCAGACTGCGGATGCCCCATTGCTGCGACAGGCGCGGGTTGGCATCGCTGTCGACCTTGACGAACAGGGCCTGGCCCTTGAGCTGCTGGGCGGCCTGCGCGAAGTGCGGCGCCATCATGCGGCAGGGACCGCACCAGGCAGCCCAGAAATCCACCACCACCGGCAACTCGCTGCCGGCGACGACGGCGTCGAAGTTGGCCTCGGTCAGCGCCACCGGCTCACCGGTCAGCAAGCCGGCCTTGCAGTGGCCGCAGACCGGGTCCTGCGCGGCGCGCTCGGCCGGCACGCGGTTCTTTGTGAGGCAGTGGGGACAGGTGATGATCATGATGGGCAAGCACTCCTTGCCCGGCAGATGGGGGGCGGTGTGAGCGCTTTCAAGCCGTCACAGATCGGCCCAGCCGGAAGCGTGGCATTCGGCCGCGGCCCATTCGGCGATCTGGTGGGCCGCCATCGCGCCGGCATGGCGCTGCAGCTCCTGGCCGCGCAGGAACAGCAGCATGGTGGGCGGGGTGCGCACCGCAAAGCGAGTCACCAGGCGCGGGCTCTTGTCCACATCGACGCGGAACATCGCCACCCGCCCCTTCATCGAGCGTGCCGCCAGCGCCAGCTGCGGCCCCATCATGCGGCAGGGCCCGGCCCAGCTGGCCCAGAACTCCACCAGCACCGGCAGGCCATGCGGCAGGACCACCGCATCGAAGTTGGCTTCGCCCAGCTCGCTGACTTCGCCGCTGAGTAAGGCATGGCCGCATTGGGAGCAGACCGGGCCCAGCAGCGCGCGGGCTTCGGAGATCTGGTTCTGGCTCAGGCAGGAGGTGCAGGGAATCAACAGCATGGCGGACCTTTCCAGGCCCGTATCAGGGAATCGGGCCTTTGTGCCGCGATTCTGCGCAGCCGGTCCACACCCAGGCGTTTCAAAGCCTGCCAGGGCGTAACAAGCTATAGCGGCAGCTCGGTGTAATAGCGCCCACCGTGAAATATCAACGGTTGCGCCGCCGGATTGAAGGCGCAGCGCTCGACCTCGCCGACAAAGATGACGTGATCGCCTTCCTCATACTGGCTGCGGTTGGCGCATTCGAACACCGCCGCCACGCCCTCCAGCACCGGCGCGCCGCCCGCGCCCTCGCGCCAGGCCACGCCAGCAAAGCGGTCGATGTCACGCGTGGCAAAGCGTTCGGCCAGCGCCTTCTGGTCGGCCGCCAGGATGTTGATCGCATAGTGCGAGCCGCGGCTGAAGACCGGCATCGAGCCGGCCCGCATGCCCAGGCTCCACAGCACCAGCGGCGGCGCCAGCGAGACCGAATTGAAGGAATTGGCCGTCAGGCCGACCAGCACGCCATCGGCCCCACGGGCAGTGACGATGGTGACGCCGGTGGCGAACATGCCCAGGGCCGAGCGGAACTGCCGGCTGTCTGGGCCGGGCAGGGCGGAGGGGTCGGGGGCGCTGGACATGGCCCGCATTGTCGACCATGCCCCGGCCGCGCTGCGGCAGCAAGGAATTGCGCGCTTGCCCCAAAATGCAGGCCATGGTCGATACCGCTCACTTCGAAGTCCACGCCGATCCCCACCTGCCCAGCGCGCCGAGCTATGGCTTCGGCCGTTGCGACTGCGCACGCTGCGGCCCGCCTGCCCAGCCGCAGCGGCGCCTGTTCACCGGCTTGCTGGCGGGCAGTGCGGTGCTGTCCAGCGTGCCGGCGTGGGCGCAACAGCAGCGCGAAGGGGTTGATGTCGGCGAACGCAGCAAGCTGGCCGGCCTGGTGCCGGCCGAGCAGATGGAGTCCGCGGGCGCGCAGCAATACCAGCAGATGATGCGCGAGGCGCAGGATCAGCGCGCGCTGGCGCCGGCCGACCATCCGCAGGTCAAGCGCCTGCGCGCGATCGCCAACCGCATCATTCCGCAGTCCTACGGCTGGAACCCGCGGTCGCGCCAGTGGAAATGGGAGGTCAACCTGATCGGCAGTAGCCAGCTCAATGCCTTCTGCATGCCGGGAGGCAAGATCGCCTTCTATTACGGCATCCTCGAAAAGCTCAAGCTCGACGACGAGGAAGTGGCCTTCATCATGGGCCACGAGGTGGCCCACGCGCTGCGCGAGCATGCGCGCGCGCGCATGGCCAAGACCACCGCGACGCGCATCGGCGCCAACCTGCTGTCCAGCGTGCTGGGGCTGGGCAATCTGGGCGACGCGGCGCTGAGCATGGGCGCGCAGCTGCTGACGCTGAAATTCAGCCGCGAGGACGAGACCGAAGCCGATCTGGTGGGGCTGGAGCTGTCGGCCCGCTCGGGCTACCGGCCCGAAGCCGGTGTCAGCCTGTGGCAGAAGATGGCCGAAGCCTCCAAGGGCGCGCCGCCGCAGTGGGCTTCCACCCACCCGACCGGCCCGACCCGCATCCGAGACATCGAGAGCAACATTCCGAAGGTCGAGGCGCTGTATGCGCGCGCCGAGAAGCCGCAACAGCGCTTCGAGGTGGCGCAGCCGCTGCGCCGCCGCGACAGCTGAAGCGTCCGCTACCAGCGCGCCGGCAGCGCCTTGAGCAGAACAAAACGCCCGCCCGCCTCGCGCTCGACATAGCCGCCCAGCTCCAGGTCCTTCATCAGCTTGGACACCATCTCGCGCGAGCAGCCCAGCTGCCGGGCCATCGACTGGTGCGTCAGGCGGCCGTCCGGCGGGCTCTCCAGCAAGGCCTTGAGGCGGCCGTAGACGTCGTTGAGCGCCAGCTGCTTGGTCGACAGCGTGGCGGCGCGCGCCCGGCGTATCACCTTGGTCAGCAACTCCAGCGCGAACTCGGGATGCGCGGCGATATGCGCCAGCAGGCTCTGGCGCGTCAGCAGCACGCAGCGGCTGGCCTCCTCGGTGATGACGCTGGCCGCGCGCGGGCCACCGTCCAGGCTCATTTCACCGACATACTCGCCGGCGCCATAGCTGCCGTAGGTGACTTCGCGGCCCCGGCTGTCGCAGCCGAACACACGCAAGCGCCCAGAAACCACCAGATACAGGCTGTCGCCTTGCGAGCCTTCCTCGATCAGCAGCGTGCCTTTGCGATAGCTGCGCAGCACGCCGCGCTCGGCCAGCAAGGCGAGTTGCGGCGGCAAGGCGCTGAGTGCGGCGTCGGTGGCTGGAGCAGCGGGTAGGTTCTTGGGCATCGGGCGCGATAGCGCGGCCCCGATGGCCGCGACAAGCGCCGGATGTTAAGGGCTCGCTGGCCTTGGAGCGGCCAACAAGAGCCAGCGAGGCGGTTCTGCTAGCCGCTCTTTCAATTGCGCAGCGCCGACACCAGCGGCGGCAACACCGCCAGCTGACGCAGCAATTCGCGGATGCTGCGCGCGCCGGACTTGGCGCGGATGCTCTGGATCTGGGTGCGCACGGTGGAGATGGCCACGCCCTGGCTCTCGGCAATGCTGGTGGGCCGGGCACCGCTGCTCAGGCCCTTGAGAACTTCCGACTCAGCCGGCGTCAGGCCATAGCGCAGCGCAAACCACTGCGCGGCCAGTGCGCCGCACAGCTCCTGGCGCTCCAGCACCAGCAGCACTGCCGCCTGTTCGACATCGCGGTTCAGCGGCACGACCACCAAATTGGCGCGATCCTGCCCTTCGCCCAGGCGCAGCAGGCAGCGGCGATCGTCGCGCTCGGCTTGCAGCAGGGCATCGAACAGCGGCTTGATGTCCTGGCTGAAGCGGGCCCGCAGCTGGCCGCCCAACAGCTGCAGCGGATGGTGTTCGTTGAGCACCTGCCGGGCCGCGCGGTTGCTGTGCAGCAGCCCGCCGCTGGCATCCACCAGCAAGAGCCCGTAGTCGAGCTCGTCCAGGACCAGCGCCAGCCAGTGACTGCTCAGAGACGCCGCACGCCGGCGTTCAGCCAGCGGCGGCGCAGAGCTGAACCGGCGCCCCACTGTGGTTTCGTTGACCAACATGTTTTGACTCCCTCGGAACGCTCGGATCGAGCAACAACAGCGCGATGACAGCGTGTTGCCCTGAAGCTTAGAGGGAGGGTCACGGCAGGCTGCGTGAATCCTGAGACCCGGTTTTGTGAAAAATTCACCTCGGCATGCCGCCGGCGCTCAAGTGCCCAGCACGTGGGGGTTGCTGCGGCGCTCACGGCCGAAGCTGCTTTCCGGGCCGTGGCCGGGGATGAACACCGTCTCGTCGCCCATCGGCCACAGGCGCTGCGTGATGGAGGCAATCAGCGTGGCGTGATCGCCACCCGGGAAATCCGTGCGGCCGATGCTGCCAGCGAACAGCACATCGCCGACGAAGCAGCGCTGGATCTGCGGCGCATGGAACACCACATGGCCGGGCGTGTGGCCCGGGCAGTGGCGCACCTGCAGGGTCTCGCGGCCCAGCGTCACCGTATCGCCATCGGCGAGCCAGCGCGTCGGCTTGAAGCCCTCGGCAGCCGGGAAGCCGAACATCGCGCTCTGCTGCGGCAGGCCGTCGATCCAGAACTGGTCGCCCGGGTGCGGCCCGACGATGGGCAGGCTGTGCTCGCGCGCCAGCTGGCCGGCGCCGCCGGCATGGTCGATATGGGCGTGCGTCAGCCAGATCGCCTTCAGCGTCAGGCCGCGCTCGGCCACCGCCGCCAGCAGTCGCGGCAGTTCACCGCCCGGGTCGATCAGGGCGGCTTCGTTCGTCTCGTCGCACCACAGCAGCGAGCAGTTCTGCTGAAAAGGTGTCACGGGCAGGGTCTGGTAGCGCAGCGTCATGTGCGGATTATCCCGGTCGGCCCGAAGCGCTGACGGTGGCGCTTCAGTGAGCCACCGCACAAACCCGCTGCAATGCGGCCGGGTGCTTCCGCAACAATGACGATGTCCACCACCAAGAACACAACGAGCATGCGCGGGCAAGACACGCCGGGGGAGGCCTGGCCGGAACTGACGAGAAGCACCAAGACCATTGTCGTGGTCGATCTGGTCGAGTCCGTGCGCCTGATGCAGCTCGACGAGGCCGGCGTGATCGATCGCTGGCGGCGCTTCGTCCACGAGGTGCGCAGCCAGGTGCTGCCCTCCCTCGACGGGCGCATGGTGAAGAGCTTGGGGGATGGGATGTTGCTGGAGTTCGACTCGGTGCCCGGTGGCACCGCGGCAGCGCTGGAGATCCAGCGCCGCCTGCTGGCCGGCCAGCCACGCGGGCCGCGCGACGTGCCGCTGCAGCTGCGCATCGGCATGCACCACTGCGAGGTGGTGCACGACGAGCTTGATGTCTACGGCAGCGGCGTCAATCTGGCCGCGCGCCTGACGACGCTGGCGCTGCCCGGCGATATCGTGGTGTCGTCCGAAGTGCGGGAACAGCTGCTCGACGGCATCGACGCCGGCATCGAGGATCTGGGCGAGTGCTGGCTCAAGAGCCTGAGTGAACCCATCCGCGCCTGGCGGCTGCGGCCGGCAGCCCAGCCGGCGGGTCAGGGCAGCAGCTTGTCGCTGGACCGCACCGAGCTGCGTGCCAGCGTGGCCGTGCTGCCGCTGCGCACCCTCGCGGGCGAGCAGCCACAGCTGATGCTGGGCGAATTCGTCGCCGAAGAGCTGACCACCTGCCTGAGCCGCGTGCCCTATCTGGCGGTGATCTCCAGCCTGTCGACCGCCACGCTGCGCCAGCGCGTGATGCCGGTGGCCGACATCGCCCGCAGCCTGGGCACGCGCTATCTGGTGCAGGGCAGCTGCGCGCTACTGGACGCGCAGTTGCGCATCCATGTGCAACTGGTCGATGGCCACAGCCAGGCCATCGTCTGGGCCGGCAGTGCCAACGGCAGCATGGCCGAGCTGCTGCAAGGCCAGAGCGCCGCCATCGCCGAGCTGTCCAGCCAGCTGGCGCAGGCCCTGGTCGGCGCCGAAGCCGTGCTGGCCGATACCCGGCCGCTGCCTGCGCTGGAGAGCTACACGCTGCTGTTCGGCGCGATCGCCAAACTGCACCGGCTCTCGCCCGACGCCTTTGCCGACGCGCGCCGCATGCTGGAACACCTGGCCGAGCGGCATCCGCGCTCGCCCATCCCCAAGGCCTGGCTGGGCAAGTGGCATGTGATGCGCATCGGCCAGGGCTGGTCGCCCGACCCGGCCGACGACGGCCGCCAAGCCGCCTGGCAGACCGGCAATGCCCTGGACCTGCATCCCGAGCATCCGCTGAGCCTGACGCTGGACGGCTTTGTGGCCGGCTATGTGCGCAAGGATTTCGCCACCGCCGAACAGCGCTACGACATGGCGCTGCAGGCCAATCCGAACGAGAGCCTGGCCTGGCTGTTCAAGTCGGCGATGCTGGGCTACCGCGAAAGCACGGCTGAAGCCATCAGCTGCGCCGACAAGGCGATGAGCCTGTCGCCCCTGGACCCGATGCGTTACTACTACGAGCACTTCGCGGCGCTGGCGCGGCTGCTGGCCGGCGACTACGCCGAGGCCATCCGGCTGGGCCAGAAGTCCCTGCAAGGCAACCGCACGCACGCTTCGACGCTGCGCGTGCTGGTAATGGCGCAGGCGCTGGACGGCCAGATCGACGCCGCGCGCGCTTGCGCGGCCCAGCTGCGTGCCATCGAGCCGCAGCTGACGGTCAGCAGCTTCCGGGCGCGCTATCCCGGCCAGCAGCAAGGCCAGGTCGACAAGCTCACCTACGCGCTGGCCCTGGCCGGCATCCCCCCCTGAGAGCTGCCGCGGCAGCGGTTCGACAACAGCAGACGCAACAAGGAGGAAAAATGAGCGGACAGACTGGAACCACGGGCACGACCGGCACCACAGGAACGACAGGCACCACCGGTACAACTGGGACGACTGGGACCACAGGGACTACAGGCACGACCGGAACAACCGGCACGACTGGAACGACTGGGACCACCGGCACGACAGGGACGACGGGCACCGTCGCCGGGCCGGCACATTTCAACGGCATCTCGGGCTACGCGGGCACCGTGATGAACCCGACGCTGGCGCTGGCCGTGGAGGCCATGCGCAAGGAGCTGATCCACGCCATCAAGCCGCAGCAGATCGGGCCCTACAGTCCAGGCCGGCGCCGCCTGTCCGAGCTCGATGACCCGGACAATCTGGCGCGCTGGCAGCCGGCGGTGCGCCTTTCGACGCTGGGCTGGGAACTGGGCTCGGGCCTGAGCGTGCACACCACGCCGGCCAGCTCGGTGGAGCTGCATGCCGGCGGGCAGCTGATGGTCAGCCTCGTGAGACCCACGTTGGACGAGCTGCGCAAGCAGGCGCTGCGCACGTTGGACTTTCGCGAGAAGGCGGTCGGCTCCGAGGTGCTGACGTCCGGCCTCAACGAAGGCCTGACCCAGCTCACGCCGGCCATCGCGTTCTGGAGCGCGCTGCTGCCGCTGCATCCCGACCGCACCGGCCGCACGTTGGAGCTGATCGAGCTGACGCTGCAGCTGGCCTCGGCCGCCGTGCTGCGTATCAAGCATGCGCTGGCGGTGCCGCGCCCATATGAGGTGAACATGGCGATCCAGCCGCTGATACTGACGCCGGCCCATGGCGCCTTCCCCAGCGGCCATGCGACCGAATCCTCGGCAGTGTCGACCATGCTTGCCTATCTGGTCTCGGACAGCGGCCACGCGCCCTCGCCCGACTATGCCGACGCGCTGCGCGTGCTGGCCCAGCGCATCGCCCGCAACCGCGTCGTGCTGGGCGTGCACTACGAGATCGACAGCATCGTCGGCCAGCTGCTGGGCGAGACGCTGGGCGTCTATGTGGCTGGCGTCTGCACCGGCGCGGTCGAGACGCCGGCCGGTGCCTTCAACGGCCAGGGCGAGATCGACGAGCTGTGGATGGTGCGCACCGGCGCACCCGCCTTGCAGCAGATGGGTTGCCGCGCGCTGGGCGGGCCGATTCGGCCGGCGCTGAATCGCCAACTGGCCTGGCTGTGGCAACGCGCCAGGGCCGAATGGGGCTACACAGGCGCCTGAGCGGGGGCACGCATGACAACAACAGCACCCCAAAGACCGCAGTGGCGGGACGTGCCCAGCGCTGAGCTCGACGCCGCGCCCGACCCCTGGCTGCAATGGGCCAGCCGCCGCCGTGGCGACGAGCCACTGCAGCACCGCCTGTGCGAAGGCGAGCGCCCCGCGGCGGCAGGCCCGCAGGCGGGCTGGCAGATTCCGTCCGTCTACCCGGCCGGCTGCGCCTTCTTCACCGCACATCGCGCCAACCGCCAGGCCTTGCCGCCGCCTGTGCCGGGCGCGCGCCACAGCGTGCTGAGCTCCGGCACGCTGGCGCTGGCCGGCGCTGCGCAGCCACCCCGCCAGACGCGTCATGCCGACGGCCCGCCAGCCAGGCGTGCAGCGCTGGCCTCGGGCACCCCAGTGCTGGGCATCATCGACGCCGATATCGCCCTGCTGCACCCGATGTTCCGCGCGGCGGACGGCCGCGCCCGCATCCGGCACTTCTGGGACCAGGGCCATGGCCCGCTGCGCGCACCCTGGCGCACCCCACCCGAGCTGGGCTATGGACGCGAACACGACGGTGCCGCGATCGAGGCCTTCGGTCCGCTGCCCGATGCGAGGGCGCAAGCGCGCGCCTACCGCAGCCTGGGCCTGCCGATCCCGCGCTGGGGCCATGGCACCCAGGTGCTGGCCCTGGCCGGTGCCAGCGCTGATCCGCTGACCGGCCAGGCCGACGCCGCCAGCACGCTGGAGATCGTGGCCGTTCAGGTGCCCGGCCCGGCGTTTGCGCAGACGCATGGCAACTGGCTCAACAGCTGCGTGCTGGACGGACTGCGCTACCTGCTGGCGCGCACCGCGCCTGAATCCCCGCTGATCGTCACCCTGAGCCTGGGCGCCCACAGCGGCTCGCACGACGGCCAGGGGCTGCTGGAACGCGCAATCGATGCGCTGATCGACGAACAGCAGGGTCGGCTGACCGTCGTCATCGCCGCCGGCAACAGCCAGCTGGCGCGCGCCCACGCCGAATTCGTGCTGCCGCCGGCCCAAGACGGTGCGGCGAGCGAGCAATCACTGTGGATCAGCATGCCCTACGACGATCCGAGCCCGAACTTTGCCGAGTTCTGGATCGAGGGTCTTGCCGCTACGGGCGATGACGCGCTGGAAATCGAGTTCGGTCCCGAGGGCGGGCCGACGACCCGACTGCGATCGGCAGACGCTCCTGCTGCGCGTCTGCTGCAAACTCAGGCGGGCGCCACGCCGCAGGCCCAGCTGCAGCTTGGCGCGGCCGACAGGCCCGCGGGTGCCAGCCCGCGCCTGCACGCCTGGCTGGGCATCGGCGCGCGCAAGGCGACCCGGCCGGGCGAAGACGGCGGCTGCCTGTGGGGGCGCTGGCGCATCAGGCTGCGCAATCACGGCCAGCAGCCGCTGCAGATCGGCGCCTGGGTGGCGCGCGACGATCTGCCCGACCTGGGCCGCCAGCCGGCGCGCCTGGCAAAGAGCTTTGCCGAGCCAACGCCGGCCGCTCTGATCGCCGAGACCGGCACGCAGTCGACGCTGGCCAGCTGCAGCCAGGCCATCGTCGTCGGCGCCTATCAATATGAACCGGAGCCGCAGCGCTACACGCTGTGGCCGCACAGCGCCGGTGGCGGTGCCGATGGCCGCGGACCCGATGTCTGCGGCCCCGGTGCCTTGCGCCGCGGCACGCTGCAGGACTGGCTGGGGCCGGTGAGCTTTCTGTCGACCGAGGCGCTGGCGCCCGCCGTGGACCCCTGTGAGCCTGCGCGCGCCGGCACCTCGCTGGCCGCACCGGTGCTGAGCCGCCGGCTGGCGCTCCTGCTGCAGGAGCACGGCGCAGCCATGCCCCGGACGGATTTGCTGGCCGCCCTGGCGCAACGCTGGCCCGGCGCACCCATCCCCGACGCGCTAACGCCCAACCGGACTGGGCGATACTGGCTGCCGATGCCACAGCCCGCGCACACCCGCCCCGCTCTTCAAGCGGGCCTCAGGAGCACTCCATGTTGAAGACATCAAGCCACCAGCGCCGAGCGCAGTTGCTGCAATTGCTGCTGGGCGCTGCCGCATTGGCCGCGCTACCCGCGCACAGCACACCTGGACAGACTGCCGAGCCGATGCAGGACAGGATCTGCAGCAACTTCCTGCCTGGCGGCGATGGCTGCCTGGGACCGGGTTTCAACACGCCAGGTGTCATGGCTGAAGCCAGGCCCTTGAGCTGGCTCGTGATGGCGCCCCGCGAGGCGCGCAAGCGGCTTCAGGCCCTGCTGGACATGGCGCCGTCGGCCTGCCTGCTCAACGAAACCGCGCTGCGTGAGGCACTGGCAGACCCCGAAAACACACGCCTGCCGGTGCCGCAGATTGCGGCTGCACCGGCCTGCGCCGCGGCACGCCAGAGCTTGTCCAGCCCGGCGCGCTGAAGCAACCCAGCGTCGGCGGCCGGGCTGACGCTCAGTCTTCCAGCTGCGACAGGTCGCGCACCGCACCCTTGTCGGCCGACATCACCAGCTTGGCATAGGCCTTGAGCGCGGCCGAGACCTTGCGCGGGCGCGGCAGCGCCGGCTTCCAGCCCTTGGCATCCTGCTCGGCGCGGCGACGCGCCAACTCTTCGTCGGACACCAGCACGTCGATGCTGCGGTTCGGGATGTCGATGCGGACGCGGTCGCCGTTCTTCACCAGGCCGATCGCGCCGCCGGCTGCCGCCTCGGGCGAGCAGTGGCCGATCGACAGGCCCGAGGTGCCGCCCGAGAAGCGGCCGTCGGTCAGCAGCGCGCAGGCCTTGCCCAGGCCCTTGCTCTTGATGTAGCTGGTCGGGTAGAGCATCTCCTGCATGCCAGGGCCGCCCTTGGGGCCTTCGTAGCGCACAACCACCACATCGCCGGCCTTGACCTTGTCGTCCAGGATGTTGGCCACCGCCTCGTCCTGGCTCTCGACCACATGGGCCGGGCCTTCGAACACCAGCAGCGCATCATCCACGCCGGCGGTCTTCACCACGCAGCCGTCCAGGGCGATATTGCCGTACAGCACGGCCAGACCGCCCTCCTGCGAAAACGCGTGCTCGCTTGAACGGATGCAACCTTCGGCGCGATCGGTGTCCAGGCTGGGCCAGCGGCTGTTCTGGCTGAAGGCTACCTGGGTCGGAATGCCGCCCGGGCCGGCCATGTAGAAGGTCTTGACCGCTTCGCTGGGCGCGCGGGCGATATCCCACTGGTCCAGCGCATCCTTCATGGTCTTGCTGTGCACGGTGGGCACATCGGTGTGCAGCTTGCCGGCGCGGTCCAGCTCACCCAGGATGGCCATGATGCCACCGGCACGGTGCACGTCCTCGATGTGGTACTTGTCGGTATTGGGCGCAACCTTGCACAGCTGCGGCACCACGCGCGAGACGCGGTCGATGTCCTTCATCGTGAAGTCGATCTCGGCCTCCTGCGCGATGGCCAGCAGGTGCAAGATGGTGTTGGTGGAGCCGCCCATCGCGATGTCCAGCGCGATCGCGTTTTCGAAGGCCTTCAGTCCCATCGAGCGCGGCAGCACGGTCTCGTCGTCCTGCTCGTAATAGCGCTTGCACAGCTCGACAGCCAGGCGGCCGGCGCGCTTGAAGAGCTGCTCGCGGTCGCCATGGGTGGCCAG
>PNNH01000107.1 GCA_013824165.1 Methylibium sp.
CCGTTGACCCCGCCACGGATGGTGCAGCGACCAGTTCCCGCGAAGGCGTCGATATAGATCAGCTCGAAGGGCTGCCCCTTCAGCGCCGTCGTATAGAAGTTCAGGTACTGACGCAGGACATGGAGCTTGTCTGCGGTCCAGACGCCGCCAAAGCGGTGTGAAAAGCCGGTCACATGGCTTCCTTGATTAGGCCCGAGAGAGGCTTGGCGGCAGCAGGATCAAAGATCGTTGCTGGGGGATGCGCAACACGTGATCCGCCTGAAGTGCGGTACGGACGTGCCGCAGGCTCCCGTTGTCGCCCACGACTTCCACTTCGCGTTCGCGAACCAAAGCCAGCACCGCTTGCTCAAACATGGCCTCGGTCACCGGCGTCGAATTGACCCGATCTACGAAGAAGTCCTTGAATCGCACACCGTCAGGCGACGCAGCCAGCGCTGCAGGTATCTGGTCCAACATGGCGTTGCGACTGGCTTTGCTGGCGGCATCGTCGAACTCGAAGGCCACTTGCGGACTGTCCTCGTCATCGATGCGGGCGGCGTAGCCCGTGCTGAACATGTCGAAGCCAGCTGCACCGTAGTGCACGAAGTGGTTGTGGTGCCGCCAATGGGCGCTCGCCATCACATCGCGCGCCTTCCAGTGCTTGGACAGGTGGAGCAACCAGAAGTCTCCGTGCCCCTTATCCGGACGAACGAAAAATGGCGTGAAGTAGGTGGCACCCGAGCCTTGGGTCAGGCGCTGGTACAGGCTAGCTTGGACGCGCACTCGCCATCCCGGCCCGCGTTGATGCTTGTCCATGTCGGCTGCCGACACAGCGTCGGTCATCCCGGTCTTGCGCTCAAACCGAGCGACGTTCGTCTGGTTGAGGTAGTTCAACAGTGAGTCAATGTTGAACGTCAGGACCACTTCTGCCTGGCGCAGCTTGCTGAAGATCTGGTTAAGCACCGGCAGGGGGACCTGGTTGTAGCCGTACTGGTCGAGAACGAACAACGAGCGGCCAGATCGAGGCGACCGACGTTGCACTTCGGCGATGACGGCCTCCGCCTTCGACGAGAAGTCCCCGACATGCAGCTCGACGGCACCGGTAGCCAGGTGCTTCCCGTAGCCCTCATGCTCCAGGACATGCCGGAGATGGGCGATGGCAGATCGGTCTTTATCGATGCAGATCAGCTTGACGTCAAAGGTGATGTCCTTGCGCCGCTGCTGCTCAACCATGACGCGCGTCTTCGCAGCTTCGATCGCCTTGAGGATCACTATCGGGGATCCGGGCATCTCGAGGCCGGCTTCGCTGATGTAGCGCCCACCGCCGCAGAAGCCGTCGACCACGGTCAGCTGAATCTTGTCCTGTCGCGGCGACGCGACCAGCGTCAGAAAGTAGTCGACCAGGTAATCGCGCAGCAGCGAATGCTTGACCTCGCTGTGCCGGAGCAACTCCGGCAGCGGCCCTCCCCAGGACCATTCGTAGTGATTGACGGGCATCTGGCACCGCGGCTTCTTTGGCCGCAGTTGGCTATGACGCACCCACTATGCCCGACGGCGATGAAAAAGTGCAACAGGGCGTCGTACGGAAGGCACAGTTCAGAGCTGTGCGGCCGCCGCAGCGGGCATTTCATCCCAGGTGCGGCCCTCCAGAACCCGGCCGTTAGCACTCTTGGCACGCTTCTTCCCGTCGGCACCCCAGCCGCCCCACTGCTTGAAGAAGAACGCGACGTTTTGAGCTTCGCATTGCTGCTGGACATTGAGCGCCCATGCTCGATGCATGGGCCTGGCCTTCTGCCCCGATTCGCCACCGACGATGACCCACTGAATATCGTGGAGGTCGAGCACGCCAACGTCTTCGAGAAGCGGTTCAACCGACAGGAAGCGGATCCGAGCCGGCACCTTGCGGAGGTGATCGATCCGAGGGACACCGTACTTCTTGTCTTCGACCGAAACCCCCAGCCATGCGTTGGTTGGCACCTGTCTGGTTTTGAAGAAGCGCGCCATGCGCGCTGCTCGTTTCGTGAGGATCTGATAGGTGTGCTGCGGGGTGCGCTGGATCACTTCGAAAACACGCTCGATGTAGACGTCAGGCACCTTCTCGTGGAAGAGGTCCGACATCGAGTTCACGAAGTACACCGTCGGCTTCTTGCGCTTGATGGGGTCGTCCAAGCGCTCCGGCAAAACGGTAAGAACAAATCCGTTGCCGTAGCCCGGCGCGCCCATCGCATTGAGCCGGCGCGCCATGGCCTCGGCATAGCAGTTTTTGCAGCCAGGCGAGATCTTGGTACACCCAACGGTCGGGTTCCACGTCTGCTCTGTCCATTCGATGCGGCTGATCGTCGTCATGCTTTCGCTCCTCGAGCTCTCCCTGCGGCCTCAATTCGCCGATAACGGCGGATGATGCCTTTCACCACGCCAAGAATCTTGAAGTCCTGACGCGGCCTGATGATTTGATGGTTCTTGTTGTGCGGGACTAACACCGGTTTGCCGCATTCATACCGCAGCTCTTTGACGGTGCACTGGCCGTCCACGATTGCAGCCACGAAGTCGCCCGAGTCTGCTTTGTCGGCGCGCTCCACGATGGCGGTGTCACCATCGAGCACGCCGGCGTCGACCATCGAGTCGCCCCGGACTTTGACAAGCACGGTCTTGGACGGATGCTCCACAAGAAGGCGATCCAGCTCATGCGCCTCCAGGCCGCCTGACCAGGAATCGATGTCGATCGTGCCTGCGCCCAGCTTGTCGTCAAGGACCGGCAGTTCGAAGAAACGATCAGCCGGTGCCAGCCTGCCGCCCACGGCTGATTGCAGGTGGCCGGTTTCGACGAGTCGCCGTGCCAATTGGAAAGCGCCTGCCTTTCCGCTGAAGCCAAGAACATCGCCCAGCTCTGCATAGGACGGGAGCATGCGGTGCGCTGCGAAGTAATCGCGCAGGGCCTGCAAGTGCTGTTGATCGTTGTTGGGTCGCGCCACGTCTTTAGTGTACGTTCGTTCACTAACTGCGTGGCCCGTCTCGGGGTTGCCGTGACGGGTTTGCGTGGCTAAGATCCGACACAGGCGCCCGCCCAAGCTTTGGACAGCTTGAAGAAGGCAAACCCCGTATTTCCACGCGATGTTGTTCACCGGACTTCCGGCTGTTCGAACGCGACAAAACGTCCAACGCCCGAACAGTGATGGAACCAATCCGATGTCTGAACTCGTCCGTTCGGCCGCCTTCCAGGCTGCCCAAAATCTCTCTTCCCGGTCTCTGAAGCTCGGCCGCTCGCACCTCTCAGAGGTTGTTGCTGCGGCGCTGGGTTATCGCACCTTCGCAGCGCTTGGTATTGAAGAGAACGATCCTGATCTGGATCTACATCTTGGCGACGCCGAGCTTATCGTTCTCAATGTGAAGATGGCAAGACAGCGGTGCCTCGAACTCGACCCTGCTATGTCGAGCTCAACAGCTGACGCTGTCGTCAACGCGGTTGTGGGCGCCGTCCGACAGGCGGGGCATGAGCGTATTGCTGTGTTTCGCGGTGTCGATGACCTTTACGACTCCCACATCCGGGAGGCCATGGTCGACGCGGTGGAGTCGTCAGAGGAGGCCGCTGACGCTACCGCGGGGAGCAATGCGCAGTTTTCTTCCTCCCCGTCGTTTCCCGACGCCACCCCCGAGGTTGGCGACCTGTGGGTAGCCCGTTCCAGCTGGAGCATCGAGTCATCCGGAGTTTGGCATGGCGCCTACGATCCTGAAGGCGACCGTATGTTCAACGGAGACACACTCAACTGCTTCGCGCGCCTGACGTATCGCAAGGCTGGGCGTGCTGGCTTGGTTTTTGATGAGGCCGATGTCGGAGCCGGTGCCAACGACGACTGGCGCGATCAAGACCACGAAGCTGAAGCTTCATATTGGGCGGAAGAGGCGGCACGACGCGGTCCGTCGTTCAACCGTTCCAACGAAGACATGAAGGCGGCGTGTCGCAAGCACAAAAACCGCGACGGGATGGCCGATTCTGAACGTCAACAGCGCGCCGAGATGCCTGATCTTTCGTCCGCATTCAGCAGTGCCGTTCAAGCTCTGGAGTACGCGAGGGACTACGTGACGTGCGCACTGTCGATGGAGCGCTATCGCGTGCATTCGATGTCCAGAGCTCGTATCGAAATGCGCACGCTGCTGCCCTACGCAATTCATCCACTGGAGGGTCATAATCGATTCATCGTCCTGGGTCGCGATTACAAGCCCTTGGGAATGGCACGCAAGGACGAGCATGTGGACTACGAGGCCTACCCCAATCTCCATGTCCTGGTGCCCGCAGCGGACCTGCATCGCGTCACAGCACGCGCCGGGTGCCTGCCAGGGTGGCTCTACAACGATGGCGCACCGCCGTACGAGGGGCGTGCGGAGGCAAAAGCGCTGCTGAAGCAGATTGAAGGACTCATCAACCTCCTTCGAACCATGGTCGTTGCGTAAAGTGCGAGTCGGCCGTAAGGGGTGAAATCTTGCCCGGCGGCCCCACACGAAAGACAACATGACGAACTACAGGCACTTTGTCGCAGCGTTCTCCAAGCTTGACTCCAATGAGGACCTGAGCGAATTCATTGCCCAGCATCGCCTGTCGACGGCAGGCCTTGATCAGAAGGGGGGAACGCAGGTCTACCAGATCGTTGGCGGCAGGATCGAAGGGGCCGCCGTCGTGGTCACGCACCGCTGGTATGACCCGAGCGGTCCTTTTCAAAACGAGCCGGACATCGCCAAGGCAGAGTTGGACGTAGATGGCCAGCGAGTTGCTTCGGTCAGTTGGACTGACCGCTAGATAGGCGTGGACTCTTGATTGCGGACGTCCCGATCCCGATCAAACTGCACGCATGAAAGGCGCTTGTTAAAGCCGGGGCGATGTTGCGGCGTCGATCCGCAATTGCGGACATTGACCGCAATTCGCCGCAAAGTCATTGCCGATAAAAATGCCCAACGTTGCATGCAACGTTGGGCATTTATCAATCAAGGCGATAGCAATCTAAGTCGTTGATCCAATAGACTTTTTCACCATTCCTTGTGCGTCAGCTAGATAATGCCGGCACCAATGAATGACGGCCCCGAGGGGCCGTCTTGTTTTGCTTTCGGTCCTGCCTCAGCCCGTCCGCTTGCAGGCGGCCGGGCCTTCAGCCGGCGTCGCACAGTGCAAAGGCACTGTGCTCGGCCCGGCTTCAGTCCTCAGCGTAGATGTCGCGGTCCTTGGTTTCGCGGACGAACAGCAAGCCGATCACGAGGGTGATAGAGGCAATGATGATCGGATACCACAGGCCGTAGTAGATGTTGCCGTTCTGGGCCACCATCGCGAAGGCGATCGTGGGCATCAGGCCACCGAACCAGCCGTTGCCGATGTGGTACGGCAGGCTCATGGAGGTGTAGCGGATGCGGGTCGGGAACAGCTCCACCAGCATCGCGGCGATCGGGCCGTAGACCATGGTCACGTAGATGACCAGGATCGACAGGATGCCGACGATCTTCCACCATGCCGACGACAGCGGCTTGATCGGATCGGCCTTGGCCGGATAGCCCGCAGCCTTCATCGAATCAGCGATGTCCTTCTTGAAGGCCGCAATCGCCTTGGCCGAAGCCTCGTCGAACTTGTGGCCACCAGCCGTCAGCACACCAGTAGGCGCTTCGATGACCTTGTCGCCGATCTGCACCTTGGCGTTGGTGCCAGGCGCTGCCACGGTTTCATAGCTGGCCGACTGCTGGGCCAGCGAGCGCTTGGCGATGTCGCAGCTCGAGGTGAAGCTCACATCCCGTGCAATCGGGCTACCCTGGAACGAGCACTGGGCCGGGTCGACCGACACCGTGATCTTGGCGTTCACCTGTGCAGCAGCCAGCTTGGGGTTGGCGGCTTCAGTCAGTGCCTTGAACAGCGGGAAGTAGGTCAGGATGGCCAGCAGCAGGCCCGCCATGATGATGGGCTTGCGGCCGATCTTGTCGGACAGGGTGCCGAAGATCAGGAAGAAAGGCGTGCCGATGATCAGCGAGACCGCCACCAGGATGTTGGCCGTCGGGCCGTCGACCTTCAGCACATTGGCCAGGAAGAACAGCGCATAGAACTGGCCCGAGTACCAGACAACAGCCTGACCGGCAACCAGACCGAACAGCGCCAGGATCACGATCTTCAGGTTCTTCCACTGGCCGAAGGACTCGGACAGCGGTGCCTTGGAAGTCTTGCCTTCCGACTTCATCTTCTGGAAGGCCGGCGACTCATTCATCGACAGGCGAATCCACACGCTGACAGCCAGCAGCAGGATCGACACCAGGAACGGAACGCGCCAACCCCAATCGGCAAAGGCTTCTTCGCCGATCAGCGTGCGGGTGCCCAGAATCACCATCAGGGACAGGAACAGACCCAGCGTGGCCGTGGTCTGGATCCATGAGGTGTAGGCACCACGCTTGCCTTGCGGCGCATGCTCGGCCACATAAGTGGCGGCACCGCCGTACTCACCGCCCAGGGCCAGGCCCTGCAGCATGCGCAGCACGATCAGGATCACCGGCGCCGCCACGCCTATGGTGGCGTAGTTGGGCAGGACGCCGACGACGAAGGTCGACAGGCCCATCAGCAGGATGGTCACCAGGAAGGTGTACTTGCGGCCGATCATGTCGCCCAAGCGACCGAACACCAGCGCGCCGAAGGGGCGCACGATGAAGCCCGCAGCAAAGGCCAGCAGCGCGAAGATGAACGCGGCTTGCGGATCAAGGCCCGAGAAGAATTGCTTGGCGATGATGGCCGCCAAGGAACCGTAGAGGTAAAAGTCGTACCACTCGAACACCGTACCGAGCGAGGAAGCGAAGATGACCTTCCTCTCCTCCGCGGTCATCGGTGCGTTCTTCGCCACCGCAGTTGTTGTCGCCATGTGCTTGTCTCCGTCTGAACAGGCTTTGGACACACCGACCGATGCATCCTTCTGGACGCGACTATCAAGGGCGGCTCTGACCGGCTTCTGACGCGAGACTTAGGTCAAACTGACAAACACGGAAGAAACCCTTGGAAATTCTTCCTCATTGCGAAATAACGCTGTAATTGCGGGTAATCACCAGGAGCTCAATGGCGGCGCAGCACGCGCGGTCGCGACGCTACGGCGGACTCCCAGGCACCGCTGGCAAACCAGGGGTCACCCTTCAGATAGGCCGCCAGCATCGGCAGTGAATCCAGCCCCCAGAACAGCTTGCCATCGACGGCCACGGTGGGCACGCCGAACACACCCTGCTCCAGCGCCTGCTCGGTGGCCTCGCGCAATTGCTGCTTGACCTCCTCGCTGGCGGGGTCGCGCAGCGGGGCCAGCTCCTGCTGCAGCGCCTCCAGCCGCGCCGCATCGTTGGCATCAGCACCGGCGCTGCGCCACACGTAATGGAACAGCTTCTCCACCACCAGGCGATTGGGCGTGCGATCCGCGGCTTGGCAAGCCAGGGCCAGACGCAGCAGCGGCAGGGGATTGAACGGGTGCCTCGCGGGCAGATCCATCGGCAGCTGCAGTTGATGGGCCAGCCAGGCCACCTGGCGGTAGGTCCAATCGCGCTTGGGCGCAATCTCGGCCGGACCTTTCTGGCCCACCGCATGCAGCAGGCCGGCAAAGAGCACCGGCCGGTACTCGACTTCATAGCTGAGGCCGGCCAGCGCCTCGGGCAGGCGCTCGAAAGCCAGCGCCGTATAAGGCGAGATGGGATCGAAATAGAACTGCAACAGTTTCATGGCTTCAGGCCTGTTTGACGGCGATGGTGGTGACGCCCAGTGCCAGCAAGCGGGCGCGCCGCTCAGGCAGACGTGCCAGGATGGCCAGCCGCGCCGCGTCATCCGCGCGCGACCAGGCCGATATCTCATCAATGCTGCGAGCGCAGCCTTCGCACCAGCCTGTGGCGGGGTTCATTCGGCACACATTGGTGCAAGGTGATTTCACGTTCATGCCGTTCTGCTGGTTCATGCCTGCACCACATCGATCACCGGCGCACCGGTCAGGGTCTGCAATTGTTCCGGGGTCATCTTGAACACACCATTCGGATGTCCCGAGGCGGCCCAGATCACATCGAAGCGAAACAGTTCGCGGTCGATGAAGAGCAGCGGCGGACCGGCACCATCGGCCGGCGCAAAGCCCAGCGGCGAAACGCCGCCGATCGAGAAGCCGGTACGCGCCTTCACATAGTCGGCATCGGCCCGGCCCAGCGGCCCGGTGTGCTCCTTCAGCTTCTTCTCATCCACACGCTTGTCGCCCGAGGCAATCACCAGCACCGCGTGCTCATCGGTCTTGCGGCGGAACACCACAGACTTGGCGATCTGGCCCAGGCTGACGCCCAAGGCATCCGCCGCCTCCTGTGAGGTGCGGGCCGCCACATCAAGCCACAGTGGCGCCTGCGGATGCGACTTGGCGGCCAAGGCGGCCGCCACGCGCTGAAAGCCTTCGGGGCGCTCGGCCGCCCGCTCACCGCCAGCGGCCGGCGCGGGGTTCTGAACTGCATCTTCACTCTGCATGGGCCTCATTCTCGCCCAGGCCCGCCCTTCCTTCAGCCGCCGACCACACCCGCCGCGCGCAGCGCCTGCTGCTCGGCCTCGCCGTAGCCCAGCGCGGCCAGCAGCTCCGCCGTCTGCGCCCCCAAGGCCGGCGGGCCATGGCGCAACGGCAGGCGCGCGCCATCCAGGCTCAGCGGCAGCAGGGGCATGCGGGTGTCGATGGCGCGGCCGGCACCGCTGGCGTCTGCCGGCACCGTGGCCGGTGCCAGACCGCCGGTGGCGCACAGATGCGGGTCGTCAAAGAGCTGTTCGGGTCGCGTGATCGGTGCATAAGGCAGGCCATTGCGCTCGAAGCGCAAGCCCAGTTCGGCCGCACTGAAGGCCGCAAAGCGATCACGCAGCAGCGGCAGCAGCCAGTCGCGCGACTGCACGCGGCTGTTGTTCGTGGCCAGCCGCGTATCGGCTGCCAGGTCGGCAAAGCAGAACTCGCGGCACAGCGCCGTCCACTGCGTGTCGCTGACCGCAGCCAGGAAGATCTGCTCACCGCCCAGCACCGTGAACACGTCGTACAGCGCCCAGGCGCTGATGCGGCTGGGCATGGGCGCGGCCGGCCGGCCGGTCACCGCGAACTGCATCATGTGCTGCGCCACCAGCAGCACATTGTTTTCAAACAGCGCGCTCTGAACCTGCTGGCCCTGCCCCGTGCCGCTGCCGGCACGGTCGCGCTGCAGAAGCGCGGCCAGCGCGCCGATAGCGCCGAACATGCCGCCCATGATGTCGTTGACGCTGGCACCGGCGCGCAGCGGTCGGCCTTCCGGCCCGGTCATATAGGCCAGGCCGCCCATCATCTGCACCACCTCGTCCAGCGCGGTGCGTTCTTCGTAGGGGCCGGGCAGGAAGCCTTTGTGCGAGACATGGATCAGGCGTGGGTTCAGACGCTGCAGCGTCTCGGGGCCCAGGCCCAGGCGCTCCATCGTGCCGCTCTTGAAGTTCTCACTGAAAACATCGGCCGTCGCCACCAGCTTGAGCACGATCTCCAGCCCGCGCGGATCCTTGGCGTCCAGCGCCAGGCTCTTCTTGTTGCGGTTGAACATCGCAAAGAAGCCAGCGCCCGAGCCCAGCAGGCGGCGCGTGCTGTCGCCACCCAGCGGTTCGACCTTGATGACCTCTGCCCCCAGGTCCGCGAGGATCATGCCGCAGCTCGGCCCCATCACCATATGCGTGAACTCGACCACGCGCACGCCGGCCAGCGGCAGCTTGTTGACGGCTTCAACCATGGGCGGCTCCCGCTGCAACAGCCGGGCGGCGCCCGTCCGCATAGACGAAATCGCGCGGCAAGCCGGCGGCCGGCAGCATGCCGTACAGCGGCTCGCCCGGCAGGCCGGCCTGCAGCGCGGCGCGCGCGGACTGCAAGGCCTCAAGATCAACGCCAGTGCGCTGGCCCATCGCTTCGAACATGTAGACCAGGTCCTCGGTGGCCACATTGCCCGAGGCGCCGGGTGCGAACGGGCAGCCGCCCAGTCCGCCCTGCGAGGCGTCGAAGCTGCGTACGCCGGCCTCGAAGGCTGCCAGGCAGTTGACAAGGCCCAGACCGCGCGTGTTGTGCATGTGCGCGGCACCGGCGCGCTCGCCCAAGGCGGCGCGCAAGCGGATGAACAGGCGCCGCACCTGGGCCGGATTGGCCATGCCGGTGGTGTCGGACAGGCCGACCTCGTCAGCACCAGCCTCGGCCAGCGCTTCGGCCAATGCAATCACCGTGTCTTCAGGCACCGCCCCCTGCAAGCTGCAGCCGAAGGACGTCGACAGCCCCACCTCCAGCCGCATCTGCGGCGCGCGCTCGCGGCGCAGCACTGCGATGCTGCGCAGCTCATCCACCATCTGCGCCGGGCTCTTGCGCACATTGGCCAGCGAATGTGCCTCGCTGGCCGAGACCGGCACGGTGAGCTTGTGCGCGCCGGCTGCCAGCGCGGCCTCAGCCCCGCGCAGATTGGGAACCAGCGCCATGGCGGTGAGGCCGGGCAAGGTACAGGCATGGCGCACAAGCTCGGCGGCATCCATCATCTGCGGCAGCAGGCGTGCCGGCACGAAAGAGGCCAGCTCGATCTCGCGCAGTCCGGCCGCATGCAGCGCGTCTATCCAGGCAAACTTGGCCGGCGTGGCCATGCTGCGTGCGACGTTCTGCAATCCGTCGCGCGGGCCGACCTCGCTGATCAGCACATCGATGTCATTCATGCTCTGCATTGCATTCTGTTAGATAGAACGATATTCTGTAAATAGATTCAGCGCATGCTAGACAGGCACAGCGGCGCTGTCAAACCCGCCGCCCAGCCGACCCCAACTCATGCCAAGACGCAGCGCTTCACCGTCGATCGCCGAACTGTCCGCCGCCCCGGGCGGCGCCGCCGCCGTCGACAAGGCGCTGAGCCTGCTGGCAGCCTTCCGCAGCGGCGACAGCACACTCAGCCTGGCCGAGCTGGCAGCGCGCACCCAGCTCTACAAGAGCACGGCGCTGCGCCTGCTGGCCTCGCTGGAGCATGCGCGTCTGCTGCAGCGCGAGGCCGATGGCCGTTACGCGCTCGGACCGGAACTCGCGCGCCTGGCCGCATTGCAGGCGGCCAGCTTCTCATTGGAGGCGCAGTTGCTGCCGCTGCTGCGAGAGCTTGTGGCGAAGACGCAGGAGAGCGCTGCCTTCCATGTGCGCCAGGGCGAACAGCGCCTGTGCCTGCTGCGTGTCGATTCGCCGCAGCTGCTGCGCGACCATGTGCGCGCCGGCGATGTGCTGCCGCTGGACCGCGGCGCAGGCGGCCGCGTGCTGCTGGCTTTTGCCGGCCAGCGCGGCCGGCTCTATGCGCAGATCCGCAGCGAGGGCCATGCCTTGCTCAGCGACGACCGCGTGCCGGGACTCACCGGCATCTCGGCGCCGGTCTGGAAGCCCGGCGCCGAGCTGGCTGGCGCGCTGACGCTGACCCTGCCGAGCTCGCGCCTGCAGCCGAGTCTGCTGCCTGAGCTGCTCGCTGCCGCAAGAGAAGCCACGCTGCGCCTGGGCGGCACACCGACCTCGATGGCGGACGCTCAGTCGCCCGCGTCGACCGCCAGGCCCGCCAGCACCAGGCGTGTGATCAGGCGCTCCGCCGCCGCGTAATCGCCCTCCTCCAGCACCGGCTTGCCCAGCAGGATCGCGAACTGCGGCGCCAGGTCGGCATAGGCCTGGGTGCTGGCCCAGATCGTGAACATCAGGTGGCGGTAGTCCAGCCGGGCGACGCGCTTCTCGCGTGCCCAGCGCTCGAAGGTCTTCACATCGGCCTTCAGCGCCGGCAGCACCAGCTGCTCGATCGCGTCCCGAAAGCGCGGCGCGCCGGCCATCACCTCGCGTGCGAACACCTGCGAGCCGGCCGGCCGCTCGCGCGAGAAGCGCAGCTTGGCCGCGATGTAGTCGCGCATCGCTGCCTCGGGATCGGCGCCAGCCACGATGCCGCCCATGCGCTGCAGCCATTCGGTCAGCACCTCGTCGAGCACCCGGCGGTACAGCGACTCCTTGCTCGGAAAGTAGTACAGCAGGTTGTGCCGGCTGATGCCGATGGCGGCCGCGATGTTTTCCAGCGACGCGCCCTCAAAGCCGAACTGAGCGAACTGGCGCTCCGCCTCGGCACATATCTCGGCCTCGCGGCGCAGCCGCGCTGCACGAGGTTGGGGCGCAGCGGCATCCTGGCTGCGCGAAAGCGGTGCCGGTCGGGGTTGGCGGGCCGGGGCAGACACGGTCTTGCGCGCCGCCGTGGTGCGCGCCGGCTTGGGGCTGTTCTTCGCTGACATCGGGCGATTATCAACAGCAGCGCGGCAACCGCGGGATTTCACCAACTGGCTATTTTTTACCAACAGGTAAAACATTCACTCGCCAGCCATTCAGACAGCCAGCACCGCAGCCGCCCAAGGCTGCCGCGCTGGCCCAGACCCAGGAAAGACCAGCCGCCATGGACATCAACACGCCCGGCTTCGCCGCCGGCCGCCTCAGCGAAGCCGAGTACGCGAGCAACTTCGCGGACGCACACCCGCCGCTGACACGCAGCCAGGCCCTGATCGAGGCCGAACGCTGCTACTACTGCCATGACGCGCCCTGCTTCACCGCCTGTCCGACCGGCATCGACATCCCGAGCTTCATCCAGCGCATCGCGCAGGACAACACGCGCGGCGCGGCCGAAGCCATCCTCAGCGCCAATCCGCTGGGTGGCATGTGCGCGCGTGTCTGCCCGACCGAAGTGCTGTGCGAGCAGGCCTGCGTGCGCAACAGCAATGAGAGCAAGCCGGTGGAGATCGGCCTGCTGCAGCGCTTTGCCACCGATGCCTTCTTTGCCAAGCCAGGCGCCAAGCCGCTGTTCACACGCGCCGCGGCCACGGGCAAGACGGTGGCCGTGGTTGGCGCCGGTCCGGCGGGACTCGCCGCAGCGCATGGCTTGGCGCGCCGCGGCCATGAGGTCGTGCTGTTCGAAGCCCGGCCCAAGCTCGGCGGCCTGAACGAATATGGCCTGGCCAGCTACAAGACCACCGACAACTTCGCGCAGCAGGAGGTGCAGTGGCTGCTGTCCATCGGCGGCATCACTGTGAAGACCGGCCAGCAGCTGGGCCGCGACATCACGCTGAACCAGCTGATGGCCGACTTCGACGCGGTGTTCCTCGGCCTGGGTCTGGCTGGCGTCAATGCACTGGGCATCGCCGAGCCGCAGTGCGAGGGGCTTCGCGCCGCGGTGGACTTCATCGCCGAGCTGCGCCAAGCGCCCTCACCGGCCGCGGTCCCCATCGGCCAGAAGGTCGTCGTGATCGGCGGCGGCATGACGGCGGTGGATGCCGCGGTGCAGAGCAGGAAGCTCGGCGCCCGCGAGGTCACGATGGTCTATCGCCGCGGCGTCGAGGCGATGAGCGCCTCCGGCCACGAGCAGGCCTGGGCTCAAAACAACGGCGTCGTGCTGCGCACCTGGGCCGCGCCCAAACAGATCCTCTCAGAAGGCGGAACAGTTACAGGCGTGGTGTTTGCGGTGACCGCGCTGCAGGACGGCAAGCTGGTCGAGACCGGCGAGCAGTTCACACTGCAGGCAGATCTGGTTCTGAAGGCCATCGGCCAGAGCTTCGTGCCCGCGGGTGTTGAGCTGGCGCTGCAAGGCGGCCGCATCGCCACCGACGTGGCGGGCAGGACCAGCCACGCCAAGGTCTGGGCCGGCGGCGACTGCCGCTTCGGCGGCCGCGACCTGACGGTCGAGGCGGTCGAACACGGCAAGCAGGCCGCCATCTCCATCGACGCATTCCTGAAGGGCTGACCATCATGGCTGACATCAGCAGCAACTTCCTGGGCATCAAGAGCCCGAGTCCCTTCTGGCTGGCCTCGGCCCCGCCGACCGACAAGGAAGTCAACGTCACCCGCGCCTTCGAGGCGGGCTGGGGTGGCGTGGTCTGGAAGACCCTGGGCGAAGACCCGCCGGTGGTGAATGTGTCCGGCCCGCGCTATGCCACGCTGATGAGCCAGGACCGGCGCGTGATCGGCCTGAACAATATCGAGCTGATCACTGACCGGCCGCTGCGCACCAATCTGGAGGAAATCAAGCGCGTCAAGCGCGCCTGGCCCGACCGGGCCATGATCGTCTCGCTGATGGTGCCATGCAACGAAGACAGCTGGAAGGCCATCCTGCCCCTGGTCGAGGACACCGGTGCCGATGGCATCGAGCTGAACTTCGGCTGCCCGCATGGCATGAGCGAACGCGGCATGGGCTCGGCGGTGGGCCAGGTGCCCGAGTACATTCAGATGGTCACCGCCTGGTGCAAGCATTACTCCAAGCTGCCGGTGATCGTGAAGCTGACGCCCAACATCACCGATGTGCGTTTCCCGGCCCGCGCGGCCAAGGCCGGCGGCGCCGATGCGGTGAGCCTGATCAACACCATCAACTCGGTGATGGGTGTGGATCTGGACCGCATGGTGATGAACCCCAGCACCGACGGCTGGGGCTCGCATGGCGGCTACTGCGGCCCGGCGGTCAAGCCGATCGCACAGAACATGGTGGCCGAGATCGCGCGCGACCCGCTGACCGCCGGCCTGCCAATCTCGGGCATCGGCGGCATCAGCACCTGGCGCGATGCGGCCGAGTACATCGCGCTGGGCTGCGGCACGGTGCAGGTCTGCACCGCTGCGATGGTCTATGGCTTCAAGATCGTGCAGGACATGTGCTCGGGCCTCTCGAACTACATGGACGAGAAGGGCTACGCCAACATCGACGCGATGCGCGGCCTGGCCGTGCCGACGGTGAAGAACTGGAACCAGCTCAACCTCAACTACGTGGAGAAGGCCGTCATCAATCAGGACAGTTGCATCCAGTGCGGCCGCTGCCATGTGGTCTGCGAGGACACCTCGCACCAGGCCATCTTTGCCACGAAAAACGGACAGCGCCACTTCGAGATCAACGAAGCCGAATGCGTGGGCTGCAACCTCTGCGTCTCGATCTGCCCGGTGCCCGACACGATCACGATGCGCCGCGTGATGCCGGGCGAGATCGACGCACGCACCGGCCAGCCGGTCAGCGGCGACTACGCCAACTGGACCCAGCACCCGAACAACCCGATGCGCGTCCCGGCCTGAGCGGGTTTCCCATCTGGCGTAAAGGCCGCGCAGGCACAAAGCTTGCACAGCTGGAACCACCCAACTTCATAGACGGAGGATGAGCATGAGCAGCAGCATCGGCGCCACCCAGAGCGCTTCCGGCGCAGCGGACAACCCGCTGGCCAATGAGGACCTTCTGCCGACCACCGCCGCCCAGCGGCACTGGAACTGGAAGGACTACGCCGCGCTGTGGGTGGGCATGGTGGTCTGCGTGCCGACCTACACCATGGCCAGCTCGATGCTGGACCAGGGTTTCAGCTGGCAGATGGCGGTGTGGCTGGTCTTCCTGGCCAATGTGATCGTGCTGATTCCGATGGTGCTGATCGGCCGCGTCGGCCCCAAGCATGGCATCCCCTTCCCGGTGCTGGCGCGCGCGTCCTTTGGCGTTAAGGGCGCCAACCTGCCTGCGGTGTTGCGCGGCCTGGTGGCCTGCGGCTGGTTCTCGATCAACTGCTACTTCGGCGCGCTGGCCTTGCACGGCTTCCTGAACGTGCTGGGCATGGGTCTGGCCGGGCCGGCGGCGGGCGAGACCATCAGCAACTCGCAGTTCATGTGCTTCCTGGCCTTCTGGGCGCTGCACATCTGGTTCATCTGGAAAGGCCCCGAGTCCATCCGCAAGCTGGAAGTGATCGCCGCGCCGCTGATGATCGGCGCCTCGCTGCTGCTGGTGGTGGTGCTGATGATGAAGGTGCCTGGCGGCCAGCTGCTGGACCTGCCGGCCAAGGTGGTCGAGGGCGGGCCCAAGACCTGGGCGGCACTGACCGGCCTGGTGGGCTTCTGGGCCACCCTGGCGCTGAACATCCCCGACTTCACCCGCTTCGCCAAGAGCCAGAAGGACCAGGTGCTGGGCCAGGCCATCGGCCTTCCGATTCCGATGGCGCTGTTCTCGATGGTGGGCGTGATCGGCTTCTCGGCCTCGGCCATCCTCTATGGCAAGGCGCAGCTCTTCCCCGACGGCCTGCTGACGCAGATGGGCCCGGTGGCCGCCGGCGTCGGCCTGCTGGTGATCCTGCTGGCCAACCTGACCACCAATGTGGCGGCCAATCTGGTCTCGCCCTCTTATGACTTCAGCCAGATCGCGCCCAGCAAGATCAGCTTCCGCATGGGCGGCCTGATCGCAGCGCTGATCGGCCTGGTCTTCATGCCCTGGAAGCTGCTGGCCACCTCGGGCGGCTATCTGTTCACCTGGCTGGGCGGGTACGGCACGCTGCTGGGCGCCATCGCCGGCATCCTGCTGGTGGACTACTACCTGGTGCGCAAGACCGAGCTCAAAGTCGACGATCTCTACCGCCGCGGCGGCGATTACGAGTACAGCGGCGGCTGGAACATCCAGGCGCTGATCGCCTTCGCGCTGGGCGTGCTGCCCTGCCTGCCGGGCTATCTGGCGGTGTCCGGCCTGGTGGCCAAGGACAGCGTGCCACCACTGCTGCTTGGTCTGTTCGACTTCGGCTGGTTCTTCAGCCTGGCCGTCGCCGGCAGCTACTACTACCTGACGGCCAAGAAGCGCTGAATCCAGGCACACGCCCGCTTCACGAGGAGACATCGATGAACCAGAAGCCCCTGTTGATCCGCGGCGGCATGGTGGTGAACGCCGACCGCGAGTTTGCTGCCGATGTGCTGTGTGTCGACGGCAAGATCGCGGCACTCGGCGTGCGCGCGCTGGCCGAGGCGCCCGCGGGCTGCGAGACGCTCGATGCATCGGGCCAGTACCTGCTGCCCGGCGGCATCGATCCGCACACCCATATGCAGCTGCCCTTCATGGGCACGGTGACGATGGACGACTTCTTCACCGGCACGGCAGCGGGGCTGGCGGGCGGCACCACCTCCATCATCGACTTCGTGATTCCAAATCCGCAGCAGCCGCTGATGGAGGCCTACCAGACCTGGCGCGGCTGGGCCGAGAAGTCGGCTGCAGACTATGGCTTCCATGTCGCCGTCACCTGGTGGGGCGATAGCGTGCATGCGGACATGGGCCGGCTCGTGAAGGAAGAAGGCATCAACAGCTTCAAGCACTTCATGGCCTACAAGAACGCCATCATGTGCGACGACGAGACCCTGGTGAACAGCTTCAAGCGCGCGCTCGAACTGGGCGCGATGCCCACCGTGCATGCCGAAAACGGCGAGCTGGTCTACCTGCTGCAGCAGGAGGTGGCCAAGATGGGCATCACCGGCCCCGAAGGCCATCCCCTGTCGCGTCCGCCGATGGTCGAGGGCGAGGCGGCCAACCGCGCCATCGCCATCGCCGATGTGCTGGGCGTGCCGATCTACATCGTCCATGTGTCATGCATCGAGAGCGCCGAAGCGATCGCGCGGGCCCGCGCCCGCGGTCAGCGCGTCTACGGCGAGGTGCTGGCCGGCCATCTGCTGATCGACGACAGTGTCTACCGGCACCCCGACTTCGCCACCGCGGCGGCCCATGTGATGAGCCCGCCCTTCCGCCCCAAGATCCACCAGGACTTTCTGTGGCGCGGCCTGCAGAGCGGCCAGCTGCACACCACCGCCACCGACCACTGCACCTTCTGCGCCGAGCAGAAGGCCGCCGGCCTCGCCAACTTCGCGAAGATTCCGAATGGCTGCGGCGGCGTCGAGGAGCGCATGGCGGTGATCTGGGATGCAGGCGTCAACAGCGGCCGGCTCACGCCATCCGAGTTCGTCGCCATCACCTCAGCCAACACCGCCAAGCTCTTCAACCTCTATCCGCAAAAGGGTTGCATCGCCGAGGGTGCTGACGCCGACCTGGTGCTGTGGGACCCGCAGGGCACGAAGACCCTCTCCGCCAAGACCCAGCACAGCAAGGGCGACTTCAATATCTTCGAGGGCCGCCACGTGCGCGGCATTCCCAGCCACACCATCAGCCAGGGCGTGCTGGTCTATGCCCAGGGCGAGCTGCGCGCCACGCCGGGCGCGGGCCGCTACCTGAAGCGCCCGGCCTTCGGCCCCGATTTCCAGGCCGCTAAGGCCCGCGCGCAAGACCTGGCCCCGACGGCCGTAGCGCGTTGAAGGAGTAGCAAGAATGGATACGAAGACACAGCCGAACATCAGCGCGCTGCGCATCGACGGCCAGCGCCTCTGGAACAGCCTGATGGAGCTGGCCCGCATCGGCGCCACTGACAAGGGCGGCGTCTGCCGCCTGGCCCTGACCGAACTCGACAAACAGGGTCGCGACCTGGTGACGCGCTGGGCGCGCGAGGCCGGCATGAACGTCACTGTCGACAAGATCGGCAATGCCTTCATGCGCCGCTCCGGCCGCAACAATGCCCTGCCGCCGGTGATGACCGGCAGCCATATCGACACCCAACCCACAGGAGGCAAGTTCGACGGCAACTACGGCGTGCTGGCCGGCCTGGAGGTGGTGCGCACGCTCAATGAGCGTGGCATCGAGACCGAGGCGCCGATCGAGGTGGCGTTCTGGACCAATGAGGAAGGCTCGCGCTTCGTGCCGGTGATGATGGGCTCGGGCGTGTTCGCCAAGGCTTTCACGCTGGAGCATGCCTATGCGGCCACCGATGCCGAGGGCAAGAGCGTCAAGGACGAACTCGCGCGCATCGGCTACATCGGCCCCGAGGAGCCAGGTGATCACCCCATCGGCAGCTACTTCGAGACCCATATCGAGCAGGGCCCCGTGCTGGAGGACCACGACAAGACCATCGGTGTGGTCACCGGCGTGCTGGGCATACGCTGGTACGACTGCACCGTCACCGGCATGGAAGCCCATGCCGGCCCGACGCCGATGGCGCTGCGCAAGGATGCCTTGCAGGTGGCCAGCCGGCTGATGCAGGAGGTGGTGGCCTGCGCGCACCGCCATCCGCCGCATGGCCGCGGCACGGTGGGCATGGTGCAGGTTCACCCCAATAGCCGCAATGTGATTCCGGGCCGCGTGAAGTTCAGCATCGACCTCCGCAATGCCAGCGATGCCTTGTGTGAGGCGATGGATGCCGACATCCGCGGCGTGGCGGCCCGGCTCAGTGCCGAAACCGGCCTGCCCATCGTCATCGAGCCCGTGTCAGCCTACCCGGCCCAGCCCTTCGATGCCGGCTGCGTGGACGCGGTGGCGCGGGCCGCACAGGCCTTGGGCTATTCGGCCATGCCGGCCGTGTCGGGTGCCGGGCACGACGCCGTCTACATGGCGCGGCTGGCACCGGCCGGGATGATCTTCATCCCCTGCAAGGACGGCATCAGCCACAACGAGATCGAGGACGCCAAGCCCGAACACATCGAAGCTGGCTGCAACGTCTTGCTGCACGCCATGCTGGAACGCGCCGGCGTGCCGGGCGCCTGAGTCAGCGCGGCAAGCCGCGCACCGCGTCAGTCGCGGCCGTGGCCCCGGCCATGGCCGTCGCGCCGGTCATCGCGGCGATCATCACGCCTGTCATCCCGGCGATCACGGCGGTACTCCGGATGGCGGTCGTAATAGTGCGGCACATAGTCGCGCTGATACCAGTCGTCGCGCACGAAATAGACCGGCCGGCCGCAAGCGTCATAGCGGCTGCAATGCTTGCGCCAGTTGCGCTCATGACCAGGAGGCACGCGCAGATAGACCGGCGCATAGACCACCCGAGGTGCCCGGTGGATCAGCACCGGCTCGGCGTAGATCAGACGCGGTCGCGGCGCGTCACCGAGATCGATGCGGCCATAGAACCCTGGCTGGCCGATCTGCACCGACACGCCCACATCCATATCGCGCGCCTGCGCGCCGGGCAGGCAGACCGCCAGACCGAGACCCAGTCCGCCCAGCATCATCAGCAAGTTCTTGATCGCCATCACAAATCTCCTTGGTCTGCGCTCTCAACGCGCCAAGCAGCCTGGCGATGACCGCCGAAACCAACGCTTACACCCTGCCGGATTGCCCCTTGTCATGAAATCCGGCCGGGGGCTGCGCACAATGCCTGCATCCCGAACCAGGAGAAGCCCATGTCCGCCGCCAGCTCTCACCCCTTCGACGACACGCTGAGCGAATTCAGCACCGCTTCCGGACGCAGCGGGCGTTTCTACTCGCTGCCGCGCCTGGCCCGGCGCTTTCCGAATGTCGAGCGGCTGCCTGTGTCGCTGCGCATCGTGCTGGAGTCGGTGCTGCGCAACTGCGACGGCCTGAAGGTCAGCCCCGAGCATGTGGCCCAGCTCGCCAATTGGCAGCCGGTGGCCGAGCGCAGCGCCGAGATTCCCTTCGTCGTCGCCCGCGTGGTCTTGCAGGACTTCACCGGCGTGCCCTTGCTGGCCGATCTGGCCGCGATGCGCAATGTGGCGCAGGCCGCCGGCCTGGATGCCAAGCGCATCGAGCCGCTGGTGCCGGTGGACCTGGTGGTGGATCACTCGGTGATGATCGACCACTACGGCAACAAGCAGGCGCTGGACCTGAACATGAAGCTGGAGTTCGAGCGCAACCGCGAGCGCTACGAGTTCATGAAGTGGGGCATGCAGGCCTTCGACACCTTTGGCGTCGTGCCGCCTGGCTTCGGCATCGTGCACCAGGTCAATCTGGAATACCTGGCCCGTGGCGTGCACAAGAGCGGCAAGAAGGGTGCGCGGCTCTACTACCCGGACAGCCTGGTCGGCACCGACAGCCATACCACCATGATCAATGGCATCGGCGTAGTCGGCTGGGGCGTGGGCGGCATCGAGGCCGAGGCCGGCATGCTGGGCCAGCCGGTCTATTTCCTGACGCCGGATGTGGTGGGTTTCGAGCTGAAGGGCCGGCTGCGCGAAGGCGTGACGGCCACAGATCTGGTGCTCACCGTGACGGAAATCCTGCGCCGCGAGAAGGTGGTCGGCAAGTTCGTCGAGTTCTTCGGCGAAGGCACCGAGAGTCTGGCCGTGCCGGACCGCGCGACGATTGCCAATATGGCGCCCGAGTACGGCGCCACCATGGGCTTCTTCCCGGTGGACGACAAGACGCTGGACTATTTCCGCGGCACCGGCCGCAGCAAGGCCGAGATCGAGGCCTTCGAGGCCTACTTCAAGGCCCAGGGTCTGTTCGGCGTGCCCAAGCCCGGCAGCATCGACTACAGCCAGTTGGTGACGCTGGACCTGGGCACGGTCGTGCCTTCGCTGGCCGGCCCGAAGCGGCCGCAGGATCGGATCGAGATCACCGACCTGTCCTCCACCTTCGCGCGGCTGTTCAGCGCACCGGCGGCGGCCAACGGCTTCAACCAGCCTGCGCCCAAGCTGGACCAGGTCTTCAAGACCCGCAGCGGCCAGGCCATCCGCAACGGCGACGTGCTGATCGCCGCCATCACCTCCTGCACCAACACCTCCAACCCCGGCGTACTGCTGGCGGCCGGCCTGCTGGCCAAGAAGGCGGTGAAGGCAGGTTTGCGCGTGCAGCCGCACATCAAGACCTCGCTTGCGCCGGGTTCGCGCATCGTCACCGAGTATCTGGAGAAGGCTGGCCTGCTGCCCTATCTGGAGAAGCTGGGCTTCAATGTGGCGGCCTACGGCTGCACCACCTGCATCGGCAATGCCGGCGATCTGACGCCCGAGCTCAATGAGGTGATCACCGCCAACGAGCTGGTCTGCGCTGCGGTGCTGTCGGGCAACCGCAATTTCGAGGCCCGTATCCATCCGAACCTGAAGGCCAACTTCCTGGCCTCGCCGCCGCTGGTGCTGGCCTATGCCATCGCCGGCAATGTACGGGTGGACCTGATGACGCAGCCGCTGGGCCAGGGCAAGAACGGGCGCGACATCTATCTGGGCGACGTCTGGCCCAGCAGCGAGGAAGTGCACGCGCTGATGAAGGTGGCAATGAACCCGAAGGCCTACCGGGAGAACTACGCCAAGGTCGACCGCAAGCCCGGCAAGCTCTGGCAGCAGATCGGCGGCGCCAGCGGCGATGTCTACAGCTGGCCGGCCAGCAGCTACATCGCGCAGCCGCCCTTCTTCAAGAACTTCACGCAGCAACCGGTGTTCGCCGCAGAGGGGCAGGACGGTGTCAAGGGCGCCCGCATCATGGCGCTGTTCGGCGACTCCATCACCACCGACCATATCTCGCCGGCCGGCTCGATCAAGGACAGCTCGCCCGCCGGCCAATATCTGCAGAGCCTGAGCGTCGGCAAGGCCGACTTCAACAGCTACGGCTCGCGCCGCGGCAACCATGAGGTGATGATGCGCGGCACCTTCGCCAACGTGCGCATCAAGAATCTGATGCTGCCCGCCGGTGCCGACGGCAGCCGCGAGGAAGGCGGCCTGACCCTTCAGCAACCCGGCGGCGAGAAGCGTTTTATCTACGACGCCGCGATGCAGTACATGGCGGCCGGGACACCGACCGTGATCTTTGCCGGCGAGGAATACGGCACCGGCTCCAGCCGCGACTGGGCGGCCAAGGGCACGCAGCTGCTGGGCATCAAGGCGGTGGTGGCGCGCAGCTTCGAGCGCATCCATCGCTCCAATCTGGTCGGCATGGGCGTGCTGCCGCTGCAGTTCAAGCCGAGCGAAAGCTGGGAGAGCCTGGGCCTGAAGGGCGACGAGCTGATCGATATCGTGATCGACGGTGCGCTGCGCCCGCAGCGCGAGGTGCGCCTGATCGTGCAGCGCAGCGACGGCAGCCGCAGCGAGCACGCGCTGATCCTGCGCATCGACACGCCGATCGAGGTGGACTACTACCGCCACGGCGGCATCCTGCCCTTCGTGCTGCGACAGTTGCTGGCGGGCTGAGGCGGCTGAGCGGGGGGCTTGGGCGCGGCAACGGAATGCAGGATTGAAACCTGACAGGCGCGCTGTACCTTGAGCCGGCTCCAGGCATAGCAAGAGCTTACAGATTGACGCCGCCCGGAGCGCCGGCCGAGACTTGTACTCGTGCAATGCCTGCGCCTTGCAGGCACGCCAAGAAGCAGTCTGTATCCAGGACAGAGGAGCTAGCCCCCGTGTCAGAAGTTGGACTCGAAGGACTCGGCTCTGCCGTGCCGCCCCCGGCGTTTGTAGCGCCGCCCCCGGTGCCGGATGCTGCGCAGCGCCTCGCGCAGCGTCTGCACGACGATCTCGCGCAGCTGCTGACGCTGGCGCTGATTCAGATCGACGAGATCCGCAGCGATGACGCGGATCGCGCCCGCCTGGCACATGAGCGAGCCCGGCAGCTGGTGCGCCTGGCTCTGCATTCCGTGCGCTACGCCATCGATGGCCTGAAGAAGGATGCCATCGACGATCTGCCGCGCGCGCTGGCCGAGCGCGCCGAGCAGCTCTCGCAGCAGTGCGGCAGCCCGATTGCCTTCAGCAGCAGCCTCACCGGCCCTGAACTGCCGCCCGATGTGGCCGAGCTGATGCTGGCCGCCGCCAGCGAACTGATGATCAATGCCTGCAAGCATGCCCCAGGCGTGCCGCTGCATGTGGCCATCGCGCGCCACGGCCGCGGCGTCGCCCTGATCGTGCGCGATCACGGTCCCGGCTTCGACCCGCAGCAACCGGCGGCAGCCGGCAGCGGACTCGGCCTGTGCAGCCTGCGCGAGCGCCTCCATGACATGGGACTGAACCTGGTGCTCCAGGCGGCTCCCGGCCTGGGCGTGCATGCCCGCATCATCTGGGAACCGGAGAGCTTTCAGCCATGAAAACCCGCGTCATCGTTGCCGACGACCACCGCATCGTCCGCGAGGGCCTGGTGGCCCTGCTGAATCACGAACACGACATCGAGGTGGTGGCCGAGGCGCGCGACGGCATGGAGCTGGTGCGTCTGGCCCGCCAGCTGCGGCCTGATGCGCTGCTTGTCGACCTGGCCATGCCCTGTATGAACGGCATCGAGGCGATACGGCGCCTGCGCAGCGAGCCGCTGAACTGCAAGATCCTGTGCCTGAGCGTCAACGAGCAGCCGCAACAGGTGCAGGCGGCGCTCGATGCCGGCGCCAACGGCTATGTACTCAAGGAAAACTCCTTCGACGAACTGGCGCGCGGCGTGCGCCGCGTGATGGCGGGCCAGCTCTACCTCAGTGGGGAACTGGTCGGCGGCCTGCTGCAAGGTCAGCGCGGTGGGCCGGAGACCAGCAGCCGCTGCGAAACAGCACGGCTGACCCCGCGCGAACGCCAGATGGTGCAGCTGCTGTCCGAGGGCTACACCGCTCAGCAGATCGCGCATCAGTTGCACCTCAGCGCCAAGACCGTCGCGACGCACCGTGAGCATGTGTTTGCCAAGCTGCAGATCCAGGGCATCGCCGAGCTGACGCGCTTCGCGCTGCGCGAGGGCCTGAGCTCGCTCGACGTGCGCCTGCCGCGCGCCTGAGCCCTCAGCGCCAGCGCACTCGGCATTCTTCCTAGGGACAGACCCGCAGTGCGTTTGGCGTTGCCCATGGCGGCTGCGCCGATGCCGCGGGATTCCCCCATCAGACGATTGCCGACACAGGTTCAGCCTGCGTCCGATGGCGCACACCCGACCTTGAGCCTACCTTTGCGTACAAGGACCGCCGCAGCTCACCGCCCCTCATGATCGACTCCGCACTCAGCCAGTTGGCCGAACAGCTCAACGAGCATCTGCGTCGGCGCTTTCGTCTGAGCGAGGACTTGGCCGTGCTGTCCAATCTGCACGAACAGAACGGTGCGCTAGTGCCCCTGGTCAACAACAAGCTGGTGCTGTTCCTGGCCGGCGTCGAACGCGACACCGTCGCCTACCGCGCCAGCGTCGGGCAGGCGCAGGGCCTGAGCGCGCATCTCTCGACGCCCGAACCGATCTACCTGAACCTGCTGATGATGTGCGCCGCCAACTTCAGCGGCAGCAACTATCCCGAGGCGCTGAAGTTCTTGTCCGGCGCGATCGGCTTCTTCCAGTCCAAGCCGGTGCTCGACCATCAGAACTCCCCGGACCTGGATGAACGGCTGGAGCGGCTGATCCTGAACATCGAGAACCTCAGCAGCTCGGAGATGCACAGCCTGTGGGGCATACACAGCGGGCGCTATCTGCCCTCGGTGCTCTACCGGGTACGCATGGTCAGCGTTGACGGCCAGCACATCAGCAGCCGCTCGACGCCCATCCGCCAGGTCGATGCCAGCGGCGAAACACGGAGGCCCTCATGAGTGTGCTCAGCTACCGGCTGCTGGCGCGCTTCCGAGTGCAGCATGCCTACTTCGCCGATGGCCTGGCACGCCAGATCAGTTTCCTCCCGGACGCGCCCACGCAGCGCTGGCTGAAGGACTTTGAACTGCTGTGCCGCTCCAACGGCCACAGCCTGAGCGTGCACCTGCCCGAGCATCGCAGCGCCGATCTACTCGCGGCCGCGCTCCGGCAGCCCGACCAGGCCAGCTTGAGCTTCGCGCTGCGTTGCAGCGATGCCGAATTCCCGCTCTACAGCGCCGATGTTCAGCTGCCCTCGCTGACGGTGTCCTTCGAAGTCGCCGACGGTGCAAGCCTGCAGGACTGGCTGGCCAGCCTGGGCCGCAGCGCCGAGCTGAAGCTGCAGGCGCGGCGCACGCACTGGAAGTACCTGCTGCTGGGCGACTGGCGGGAGCACCAGCCGCGCATCGTCGATCCTTCGGGCCGCCTGAACTTTGAAGCCGCACCAGCTGAAACGCTCAGCGATGGCCGTCAGGCACTGGTGTTTCGCGCGCTGGCTGAGCTGCCGCTGGCGCAGCTCGGCCAGCCGCAGCTGCAGCTGTGCGACGGCTCGACCGAGCCGCCGCGTGTGCTTGTTTCCCGCCTCCCCGGCGCCGCACCTCGCGGACTGCAGCGCGAAACGCTGCAAGGCGAGCGCCGCGACGTATCGGAAATTTTCGTCAGTCGCTGACCCAACCAGGAGATCCAGATGGGTGCAATGAAGACGCCAGGCGTCTATATCGTCGAGAAGAACGCCTTCCCGAATTCCGTGGTCGAGGTCGCCACAGCGGTGCCGGCCTTCATCGGCCATACCGAGACCGCCGACAACCGCAACACGCCGCTGCTGAACAAGCCCTGGCGCATCAGCTCGCTGGCCGAGTACGACCAGTACTTCGGCGGGCCGCCCAAGCCGGTGTTCTCGATCCGGGCCGAAACTGCTGATGACGGCCCCTCGGACTTCAAGGCCCTGACCGAAGCCGGCAACGCCGACAGCAAGAAGGGCTTCATGGTTGAGCAGCTGGCCGGCAAGGAGGGCGGCAGCTTCGGCCTCTACTACGGCATGCGGCACTTCTTCCAGAACAACGGCGGCGCTTGCTATGTGGTCTCGGTCGGCAACTACAAACAGGACTTCGACGTCGACAAGTTCAAGGGCGGCATCACCGAACTGCTCAAGGAGCAGGAGCCGACGATGCTGGTGATTCCCGAAGCGGTGCGGCTGGAGCGCGAGGCCTGCAAAGATCTGCAGGAAGCCATGCTCTCGCATTGCGGCTACGCGATGAAGAACCGCTTCGCGATTCTGGATGTCTACGACGGTGCCAAGCCCATACTCGGTGACGGCTCGCCCATCGTGCAGTTCCGTGACGGCCTGGGCATCAACTTCCTCGACTTCGCCGCGGCCTACTATCCCTGGCTGGAAACCACCGTGGTCGGCGAGAAGGAGCTGAGCTTCGACAACCTCGACCAGACCGGCCGCTCGCTGCTGCAGAAGCTGATGCGTATCGAGCTTGGCATCCCCACAGACGCGGCCGCCCTGGCGGTGGCCAAGCAGCAGCTCAAGGACCTGAACACCGAGATCGAGAAACTGTCCGAGAACGCACTGCGCAACGAGGCGATCGGTAGCGCCAAGGCGCAGTTCCTGGCGCAGCAGGCCGCCACTGTCCGCAAGAGCGACGACGCCAAGGGCAAGACGGACGAGGAGATCAAGGCGCTGATCGAAGCGGCGCAGACCGCGGCGCTTGCCACGGCGCGCCAAGCCTATGTCGACAAGGCCAAGTTGGATGCAGAGAAGGCCGGCAAGACGGCCGAGGAAGCCACCCAGGCGGCCACCGACGCCGGCACGCTGTGGGACGGCAGCGACGGCTACATGATCGCGGCCGAGGACCTCAAGATTGCCGTCAAGTCGCGCGCCGACCTGCTGGACAAGACCCTGATCCGCATCAGCCCGGTCTACAAGGCCGCGATGACGGCAGCGCGCCGCCAGCTCAATGTGCTGCCGCCAAGCCCGGCGATGGCGGGCATCTACACCATGGTGGACAACACACGCGGCGTCTGGAAGGCGCCCGCCAACGTCAGCGTGGCCGGCGTGGTGCGCCCCACGGTGGCGGTATCGGCCGCGCAGCAGGAAGACCTCAACGTCAACCCGCAGGGCAAGAGCATCAACGCGATCCGCGCCTTCATCGGCGAGGGTGTGCTGGTCTGGGGCGCACGCACGCTGGACGGCAATAGCCTGGACTGGCGCTATGTGAATGTGCGCCGCACGATGATCATGCTGGAGGAGAGCTGCCGCCTGGCTGCCAAGGCCCTGGTTTTCGAGCCTAACGTTGCCAATACCTGGGTGACGATAAAAAGCATGATCACCAACTTCCTGACCAGCGTCTGGAAGCGCGGCGGCCTGATGGGCGCCGTGCCCGAGGATGCCTTCAGCGTGCACGTCGGCCTGGGCGAGACCATGACGCCCGACGACATCCTGGAGGGCATCCTGCGCGTCACCGTGCTGGTGGCGATGGTGAGGCCGGCCGAGTTCATCGAGATCACCTTCCAGCAGCAGATGCCCAAGTCCTGAGGCCGCAGCGCTGAACAGCAACGACAAGGAGAGTCCCCATGGCTGACGACGGTTCCAAACAATCGACCAATGTGTGGCCGCTGCCCAAGTTCCACTTCCAGGTGAAGTGGGACTCGGCGGTGATGTCCTTCGAGGAAGTCTCGGGGCTGGACGCCGAGGCGCAGCCGATCGAATACCGGCATGGCGACAGCCCGGTGTTCTCGGCCATCAAGATGCCCGGGCTGAAGAAGTACGGCAACGTCACGATGAAGAAAGGCGTGTTCAAGTCGGACAACAAGTTCTGGGACTGGTTCAACCAGATCAAGATGAACACCATCAAGCGCGTGCCGGTCACCATCAGCCTGCTTGATGAAGAAGGCAAGCCGACCATGGTGTGGACGCTGACCAATGCCTGGCCCACCAAGGTCACCGGCACCGACCTGAAGGCCGAGGGCAACGAAGTGGCGATCGAGACCATCGAGATCGCGCACGAAGGCCTGGCCATCGCCAACGGCTGAGGAAGGCCGTGCGATGAGCTTGCAAAGCGCTGCCAGCGCAATTGGCGCGGCCCTGCTCCAGCAGGACTATCCCCCGGTTGCGTTTCACTTCTCGGTCAGCATCGGTGTGCTGCCCCTGCCCTTCGACACCTCATTCCAGGAAGTGTCGGGGCTGGAGCTGCAGATGGAGACCGAAGAGCTGGAGGAAGGTGGCGAGAACCGCTTCGTGCATCGGCTGCCCAAGGGCGTAAAGCAGGGCAAGCTGAGCCTGAAGCGAGGCATCGCCCCGCTCACCTCGCCCTTGCTGATCTGGTGCAAGGCCACGCTGGAGGGCGGGCTGACGCTGCCCATCCAGCCCCTGCCGGTGCTGGTGCAGTTGCGTGACGAGCAAGGCCTGCCGCGCCGTATCTGGATATGCGAGAACGCCTACCCGGTGCGCTGGGAGATCGAGAGCTTCAACTCGACCAAGAACGAGGCCGCCATCGAGCAGATCGAGCTGGCCTATCAATACTCGATGAGGATGCTATGACGCTGGAAGTGCGCCAACTGGTCCTGAAGTCCTCGATTGGCGATGAGCCTGCGGAGCGGAGCAACAACGGCCCCGCCCGTGCCCAGGCGCAAAGCGCTGGCGGCGACTGCTGCGGCGACGACGAGGAGCGCCAGCAGCTGAAGTCCGAGATTCTCGGCGAGTGCCGCCGCCTGCTGATGGAGCAGCTGCGGCAGCTCAGGGAGCGTTGATGTCGCTGGCCTCGCTCCTGTCGATCTCCGGCAGCAAACAGCCGCTGACGCTGACGCGCTGCAGCGAAGACAGCGCCGGCGTCGTCACGCCCGATACCAGCGCGGTCTACAAGCTGGTGATCAACCCGAGCGAGTTCAGCCATGAGCGCTCGATCTGCTACAACACCCGGCGCACCCAGGGCCAGACCGGAAATCCGGTGCGCTTCGCCGCCGTCAACCCGGACAAGCTGAACTTCGCCGTGGTGTTTGACGGCACCGGCGTGGTGCCGGTGCCCGCGGGCAACAGTGCGCCAGCTGATGTCAACGGCCAGCTCAAGGCCATGAGCGACATCGTCTACCGCTACAACGGCCAGAAGCATGAGCCGAATATCGTGCAGCTGGCCTGGGGGCAGCTGATCTTCACCGGGCGGCTGCAGTCCATCAGCACGCAGTACACGCTGTTCCGGCCGGACGGCGTGCCGCTGCGTGCCAAGTCCAGCCTGGCCTTCATCGGCTATCTGTCGATGCAGGAGGCCCAGCTCTCGGCCGACCGCTCCTCGCCCGACCTCAGCCACCTGGTGCTGGTGCGCGAAGGCGACACCCTGCCGCTGCTGTGCCAGCAGGTCTATGGCGACAGCCGCTATTACCCCGAGGTGGCGCGATTCAACGGTCTGCGCCAGTTCCGGCGCCTGCCAGCGGGCCTGACGCTGCACTTTCCTCCGCTCGCCTGACAGGCACCGCAGCATGGCCACCTCCCCCAACCTCGGCGCCGACGGCCCGGTGCGGCTGACGCTCAACTGCGCCGGCACCGACCAAGAAGGCCTGGCCATCATCTCGGTCCAGGTGCGGCGCGCCTTAAATGCCCTGCCCTGGGCGCGTCTGGAAATTGCCGACGGCGACATGCCCGAGCAGAGCAGCCCGCTCAGCGACGGCGAGCTCTTCGCACCCGGCACCGAGATCGTCATCAAGGCCGGCTATGACGAAGACGAGCTGCCCCTCTTCACCGGCATCGTCGTGCGCCATGGCTTCAAGATCAGCGGCAGCAACGACGCCCGCCTGATCGTCGAATGCCGCGACAAGGCCTGCAAGATGACCCTGGGCCGCAACAGCGCCCACTATGTGGATCAGACCGACAGCGCAGTGATCGAGACCCTGATCGGCAACGCCGGCCTGCAGGCCGATGTGCAGGCCACGACGATCACGCACAAGGAACTGGTGCAGTACTACTGCAGCGACTGGGACTTCATGCTGGCGCGTGCCGACGCCCTGGGCCTGCTGGTCGATGTGGACGCCGGCAAAGTCAGCGTCAAGCCGCCCGACACCAGCGCGGCCGCCAGCCTGTCGCTGGACTGGGGCACGGACCTGATCGACTTCGCGGCCGACATCGATGCGCGCAGCCAGTGGAGCTCGGTGCAAGCCGCCAGCTGGGACCCGGCGCAGCAGGCGCTGTCGCAAGGCAGTGCGGCGGCGCCGCCCAGCCTCAACGCCCAGGGCGACCTTGACGGTGCAACGCTGGCCGCCGTCGCCTCGCCAGCCGCGATCAAGCTGCAGAGCTGCGCGCCCCAGCCGACCGCGGTGCTGGACGCCTGGGCCAAGGCGGTGCAGCTCAAGGCGGGCCTCGCGCGCGTGCAAGGGCATGCGAGCTTTCAGGGCAGCGCCTCCGCCAAGCCGGGCTGCCTGATCGAGCTCAAAGGCGTGGGCAAGCGCTTCGACGGCGCCTTGTTCGTCAGTGCGGTGGAGCATGAGATCAGCGACGGAAACTGGGTCAGCATGGCCGAGTTCGGCCTCGCGCCGCAGTGGCAGGTCGAGCGACCGGACCTGCTGGCAGCACCTGCCGGCGGCCTGCTGCCGGGTGTGGGCGGACTGCAGACCGGCGTGGTGCTGAAGCTCGATGGCGACCCCGAGGGCGAGAACAAGATCCAGGTCAAGCTGCCCAGCTTGCAGACCGCCACCGAAGGCATCTGGGCACGCCTGCTGCAATTCCATGCTTCCAGCGGCTTTGGCGCCTTCTTCCTGCCGGAGGTGGGCGACGAGGTGGTACTGGGCTACTTCAACGACGACCCCTGCCACCCGGTGGTGCTGGGCAGCCTCTACAGCTCCAAGCGGGCCCCACCCTACGCGCTGGCCGCCGAGAACAACACCAAGGCCCTGGTCACCCGCTACAAGCACAAGATCGAGCTGGACGAAGACAAGAAGACCATCACCATCACCACGCCCTCAGCCAACCAGCTGGTGCTGGACGACAGCGGCAAGAGCATCCTGATCAAGGACCAGAACGGCAACAGCATCAAGCTCAGCGAGTCCGGCATCGCGCTCGACAGCCCCAAGGACATCACGCTCACCGCCAAAGGCGGCATCACGCTGGACGCGGTGAACGCCATCAGCCTCACGTCCAAGGCCGACGTCAAAGCGGCCGGCCTGAACATCAGCTGCGAGGCCCAGGTGGGCTTCAGCGCCAAGGGCGCTGCCAGCGCTGAACTCTCCGCCTCGGGCCAGACCACGGTCAAGGGCGCGATGGTGATGATCAATTGAACAGAGGCCCCCCATGCCACCTGCAGCCCGCCTGACCGATATGCACACCTGCCCGATGGTGACGCCAGGCCTGCCGCCGATCCCGCACGTGGGCGGGCCGGTGATCGGCCCCGGCGTGCCTACTGTGCTGATCTGCAAACTGCCCGCCGCGGTGATCGGTGACAACGCCATCTGCGTGGGTCCGCCGGACGCCATCGTCAAAGGATCGGCCACCGTGATGATCGGCAACAAGCCCGCGGCGCGGGTGGGCGATACCACCGCCCATGGCGGCGCGATCGTGATGGGTTGCCCCACCGTGATGATCGGAGGCTGAGCATGAGCTTTCTGGGCCGCGGATGGAGCTTCCCGCCGCGTTTCGACAGCGCAGGCCGACTCGCGATGGTCGAGGCCGAGGCCGACATTGCCGAGAGCCTGCGCATCCTCTTGGCCACCCGCTGCGGCGAACGGGTGATGCAGCCCGGCTACGGCACCACCTTGCACCGCATGGTGTTCGAGGAAAGCAGCGAACACACGCTGGCCCTGATCCGCGAGATGCTGCGCAAGGCGGTGATGTTCTACGAGCCGCGCGTCGAGCTTGAAAGCGTGGACGGCCGCATCTCGCCGCTGGAACCCGCCTGCCTGGAGCTGCAGCTGAACTACCGCGTGCGCAGCACCAACACCCGCCACAACCTGGTCTATCCGCTGTACCGCGACCAGGCCACCCATCCGGTCCAGACCGGCTGACGGAGCGCCCAGCATGCACCCCGGCTCACAGCAAGACCGGCGCCTATCGCGAGCGCTGCAGGATGGCTTTCTGAGCCCTGACGAGCTGACGCTGGCGCAGCGCCTGCGCCAGCTGCTGCTGCTGGCCCAGGCGCTGCTTTTCACCGACATCTCGGGCCAGCCCTCGCCTGAAGCCCGGCACTGGGGCGATGTATTGGCGCGCGACGACAGCCTGCTGCTGGCGGATATCGCGGCCTTCCCGATCGACCGCATCGAAGCCCGCCTGCTCGATGAGCTGGCGCGGCCGCCGTCGCCTCAGCAAGGGCGGCTGTGCCAGGATCTGCTGCAGCAGCTTGATGCCTGGTGCGTGGCACTCGACGCACAGCACGACCCGCTGGACCTGCTGGCAGACCTGCGCCGGCAGCTGCAGGCCCAGGTGCAGCAGCAGATCGGCCCGATGCTGCATGGGCTGGACCGCCCGCTGCCCAGCCCGCCGCCCGCACATCGCCACTGGCGTGCTGCGCTGACTCGCGAGCCTATGACGAGCACGCTGCGCCAGCTGGCGCTGGCGCTGTGCCGCAGCATCCGCCTGCTGGCCGATACCGCCCAAGCTCAGCTGCTGCCCAGTCTGCGAAGCGGACAGCACGAGCCTGCCATCGGCCTGCTGCTGGCCGCCCAGCAACTGCTGCATCAAAGCCGCGAGCCGCTGCACCGCTTCGCGGACCGGCTGACGGATCACTATTACCTTGAGCGTCTGGGCCTGCGGCCGCTGCCACGCCAGGGTGACCGCATCCACGTGCTGCTGACGCGCGATCCGCGTGGCAGCCAGGCGCTAGCCATCCCGGCGGGCACGCGTCTGGTCTGCGGCCGCGACGCACAGGGCGCCTCACGCATCTATCGCAGCGAGCAGGCGCTTGAGCTGAGCACACTGCAAGTCAGCCAGCTGCTGATGTTGCGGCTGGTGCAGCAGCCGCAGATCTCACCGGAGCATGAGCTGGCCTATGCCAGCGCGGCCAAGGCCACCCGCCTCAGTCCGCCGACACCGGAAGCGGCAGCGCTGGCACGCTCGCCGAGCTGGCCGCTGCTGGGGGGTGGCGACGGCCCCGATTGCCGCGACGCCGAGCTTGGTCTGGCGCTGGCCTCGCCACTGCTGGAGCTGGCCGAGGGCGAGCGCCTGATCGAGCTGCGGCTTTCGCTGGGCCAGCCCGGCGCGCATGACGCTACGCTCAAGCGCCTGCTGCAACGCCCCGCCGCGCGCCGCAGCCGAGCCTGGCTGCTGCGGGTGCAGCGCCTCCTCGCCCGGCACGAAGCGAGCAGCGGCGGCGGCGCTGCCAGCTGGCTGGAAGACTCCGGCCAGAGTCTGCCGCGCCGCGAGGCTTTGGCAAACCCGGCGCGCCAGGAACGCCTGGCCCTGCTGCGCCTGGCGCACGGCCACCGGCGCTTCTGCTGCGAGCAGCCGTGGATCGCCTACCTCTTGCTGCGCACCTTGCAATGCGAGCAGCTGCCAGCGCCGCAGCAAGCCGAGGCGCTGAGCGAGCGCCTGGGCCGCTTGTTCGCGGTCTGGCTGTGCCAGAGCGAGGAAGACTTTGATCGCCGCGCCTTGCTGACCCTGCAGCGCCTGAGCCGGCAGATCTTCGTGGGCCAGCCCGGCCAGCCCTTGGCCGCCGACGACCCGCTGAGCCTGGTGTTCGGCCGCAGCGGACGCGGGGCGCCGGAGCGCGATCTGCTGCTGGACCGGGTGTTCCGCGGCCTGTGGCAATGCCGGCTCAGCACAGCGACAGGCTGGCTGGAGATCGATGCGGTGCAGACCAGCGCCGCGGCGCTGCCCGGCGTGAGGGGCCGGCAGCTGCGCCTGCAGCTGCTTATCGGCCCCGGCCATCCGGCGATCACCGGCTGCCGCCCCGAGCTGCACGGCACGCAGTGGCCCCGGCAGCCGGTCTTGCAACTGCGAATGCGGGGACGCGCGCGGCTGTTCGGCGTCAGCCTGCTGCAGCAGCTGACGCTGGAACGCATCGCGCTGCATGTCGAGGTGCGGGGCCTGCGCCAGCTGCTGCTCTACAACCAGCTCGGCCGGCTGGACGCCGGCAAGCCCTTCGCGCCGTTCGGCCCCTTGCCCGACACCAGCAGCTATCTGGTCTTCAGCAGCAGCGAGATTGCGGCCAAGCCGCTGGATGCGCTGCGCTTGAGCTTGCGCTGGGCGGGCCTGCCCGCGCATGGGCTGGCGGCGCATTACACCGGCTATCCCGGCGGCCCCTGGCAGCGCGACAGCTTCCGCGTCGCCAGCGCCGTCTTGAGCGACGGCAGCTGGCGCGCCAGCAGCGCCGCGCCGCTGGCGCTGTTCGGCGACACGGCCCAGCAGACGCTGGACTGGCAGCCCGATGAGCTGGCCAGCCTGCACCGACCCGCTAGCGGGCCGGCGGCGCCGGGCGCGGAATTCAGCCTGGCCAGCCGGCAAGGTTTCTTCAGGCTGCAGCTCGCCGCGCCTGTCGACGGTTTCGGCCACGCGCTGTATCCGCGCCTGCTGACCGAGGTGCTGACCCGCAATGCGCGGCTCAAGCGCCAGCAGCCGCTGCCCCAGGCGCCCTACACGCCGATGCTGGATCAGATCAGCCTCAGCTATGCCAGCAGCGCGCAGCTGCGCCTGCTGGGCGACGCGGATCGAAGCACAGCACCTGGTGCCAGCGACACCACGCTGTGGCGCATCGCGCCCTTCGGCCTGGAGCCGCTGCGCGCCGGCCATGGCCCCTGCCCGCTGCTGCTGCCCTGGCCAGCGCCCGGCCAGCTCTTCATCGGCCTGTCCGGCGAATGCGCCGAAGGCCTGCTGAACCTGCTGTTCCAGCTCGAAAGCGAAGCGGCGCGCGAGGCCCTGGGCGAGCCCACACCGGCGCTGCACTGGGCCGCCTGGTGCGGTGCGCAGGGCTGGCAGCCGCTGCCCGCCTATCGCATCCTGGAAGACCAGACCCAGGGCATGCTGCGCAGCGGCCTGGTCGTGCTGGATCTGCCGCGCGGTATGAGCCGCGACTGCCCGGCCATGCCGGCTGATCGGTTCTGGCTGCGGCTGTCGGCGTCCGGCGTGCTGGAGCGCCTGGCGCCGCTGCGCGGCGTCTGGGCGCAGGGCCTGAGCGCGCGGGCCGAGACGCCAACCGACGCCAGCCTGGCGCCAGCGCAGGTGCTGCCGCCTCACAGCGTGAAGTCGCTCGACCCACCGGTGCCGGGCGTGGTGGGCCTGACCCAGGCCCTGCCCGGCTTCGATCTTCGCCCCGCGGAAGACCGCAATGGGCTGCGGCGCCGTGCAGCCGAACGGCTCCGCCATCGTGAGCGCGCCAGTACGCCCTGGGACTACGAGCGCCTGGTGCTGCAGGCATTCCCCGAGGTGTTCAAGGTCAAATGCATGCCGCAGCGCCCCGGCGGCGAGGGAGCGGGCAAGGTTCTGGTGGTGGTCGTGCCGGCCCTGCCGCCCGGCTTCGACATCGACGGCACCGAAGCGCCCCGGTTGGACGCCGCCACGCTGCAGCGCATCCAGCAGCATCTGCTCGAACGTTGCGCGCCAGGCGTGCGCATGCTGGTGCGTAACGCCGGCTATGAGCGCATCCAGGTGCGCTGCGCGCTGCGCCTGGCCAACGGTGTAAATAGCGGGTTGCGCCTGCGCGAGCTGAACCAGGCGCTGCGGGACTTTCTGTCGCCGTGGCGCGACAGCGGACTCAGCGCCGACTTCGGCTGGCGCATCACGACCGATGAGATCGAGGCCATGCTGCGTGCCCAGCCCGGCGTCGAAGCGGTGGGCCAGGTCTCGCTGCTGCATATCGTGCGCAGCGACGGCGGCCGGCACCGCCTGCGCGACAGCGCGCGCGCCAGCCGATCCGGCCCGCTGACGCCGGCCTACCGCTGGAACCTGGCCCTGCCGATGCGCCGCCACCTGATCACACTGTCCGATCAGCCGGGCGAACGCGGCCCGCAGGCAACAGGCCTGTCCCTGCTGGCGCTGGGCGACAGCTTCATCATCCGCGGGAGCAGCCCATGAGCAGCCGCAACCGCAAGACCCTGAAGAACTACTTCAGCGATGGCCAGCTGCCGACGCAGGAGCACTTCGGCGACCTGATCGATTCGATGCTCAATATGAGCGACGAAGGCTTTCGCAAGACGGTCGAGAACGGCGAGGAGGTGCGAGCCGCGGTCGGCCATGACGCGTTGCTGAGCTTTTATCGCGACCAGAACCCCGACGCCCTGCTGTGGCGCGTTGGCCTGGGTGGCAGCCAAGGCCGCTTGCAGATCAGCGCCAGCGAAAACAGCGAAGCGCCGCCCGTGCTTTGCCTGGATCGCCAGCAAGGGGTGGCCATCGGGCACAGCACACCGACTGAGCGGCTCGATGTAGACGGCACCGTGGCTGCCAGCGGACGACGCGGCCGCTGGAGCCAGGGCCGCAGCGAAGCGCTGCTGGCCAACGGCGACTGGCAGAACCTGGCGGTGGACCTGCATGGCTGCCAGGCCTTCGAGATCATGGCGGGTGCCGGCCAGCGGGGCAGCGGGCACTTCAGCCTGCTGCATGCCACCGCGCTGAGTGCCTTCGGGCCACGCGCAGGGCCGATGGCCTGGCTGACGCGGCGGCGCGGCATTCGCCAGACCCAGGCCTGGTGGGGCCAGCGCTGTGACCGACTGGAACTGCGCTGGCATATCGAACCCGACGAGGACAAGAACGGCATCTACCGGCTGCAGATTCGCAGCGGCTGCGATTTCGGCCCCGGCCAGCGCGTTCAGGCCGAGCTGACGCAGCTGTGGTTCGACCCCGAGATGAAGCGCTGCCAGCCCGATAGCAAAGCAGGAGGCGGCAAATGACGGCCCCGGCCCTTCGGTCACCACTGGCGCAGCGCATCGCCCGGCTGCCGCGCCAAGACCAGGACCCGCTGAGCTTCGCCGCGTTGCGTGAGTCGGCCATGGAACTGGCCCAGCAGGCCAGCGGCGAACTGTGGACCGACTTCAATCTGCACGACCCGGGTGTCACCCTGCTCGAAGCGCTGTGCTACGCGCTGACCGAAGAAGTGTTCGCCAGCCGCCAGAGCGTGCCCGAGATGCTGGGGCTGGCGCCGGACGATGCACCGGCTGCCTGCACACGCCACGCACTGCTGTCGCCGTCGCAAGCCCTGCCCTGCCGCCCCTGCAGTGGCGACGACTACCTGCGCTGGCTGCACGACCAGCTGCCGACGGCGCGCCATCTCGGCATGGAGTGCGAGCCGGGCTCGGGCCTGTGGCGGATGCGTTTGATGGCAGCAGATCCGGCCGCAACGCCCGCGCTGGCCGCAGCGGCCCAGCGCGCCTACTGGCAGCAACGCAACCTCGGCGAAGACCTGGAAACCCCGCCCAAGCAGCTCAGGCCGCAGCGGCTGCGGCTGGCCCTGTCGATCAGCATTCGCGGTGAGCGCGATCTGCTTGAGCTGCTGGGCGAGTTGATGCTGCGACTGGACGAGGCCGTGGCCGCACTGCCGCTGCGCGGCCCAAGCGGCATGCCGAGCCGAGAAGGCCCGGCAGTTTCCCAGGGCCACATCGACACGGCCGAGCTGCAGCGGGTGCAGGCCGACTGGCTCTACCTCAGCGATCTGGCCCGTGAACTGCAGAGCATCGACGGCCTGGACAGCGTCCACCGATTGCGGCTGCTGAAGCCGGGCCAGACGCCCGGCGAAGCTAGCGATGCGCTGCGTTGGCGCGACGCCGACAGCGCGCTGGCCCTGCAGTGGCCGCGCGAAGCAGCCGATCTGTCGCTGTGGCAGGTGCGCCGGCGCGACAGCCTGGTTCAGCTGCCGGTTCTAGCGCTGCTGCAGCACTTGGCCGATCTGCAGCATGGGCCGCATCGCGTGCGCCTGCCTGCAGATGAGAAGCCGGCGCCACCGGCCCTGGCACTGGCCGAAGACCTGCCCGGCTTCTATCCCGCCAGCGCCCAGCTACCGCCGATTTACCGCTATCCGGAACTGCTGCGCTGGCACAGCGACCGGCCTGCCGATTACGGGCCTGGGCAGATGCAGCAATGGCAGGGCTATCTGGGCCTGCTCGAACTGCCCTTGGCCCAGGCGCAGACGCAGCGCCAGCATCTCGGCGAGTTCTACGCGCTGGACGCGCAGCCACGCCACAGCTACTGGTGGCACCTACCGGGCGATGCCGAGCTGCCCGGCATCAGCGCGCTCTATCTGGACCCGCCCGCCACCCTGCAGGCCCGACTCGCCGAGGAAGACGAGGTTCTGGAGCGGCGCGGCCGCGTGCTGGACCACCTGCTGGCGCTGCAGGGCGAGAGCGTGGCCCATCACAGCCTGAAAGGCCTGCCCTGCTACCTGCCTGACGCGGAGTGGCGGCGCCATCTGCATGCGCTGAAATGTCACCTGGCTGCACATGTGCGCGGCCATACCCAGCAGCGCCATGCCGGTATCAACTACAGCCAGCCGAGCTTCGACCGGCCGGACAACACCGCGCCCCTGCAGCAACGGCTGGCCTTGCAGCTGGGCATGGCCCGTCTTCACAGCCGCTCGCTGATGCGTCCGCTGCAGCAGACCGGCCTGCAGCTGGCCGAGGAGCGCAGCCGCAGCGCACGAAGCGAAAGCGAGCCGCAACAGCGCAAGCCCGCAAGCACGCGGCGCGCTCTGCGCCGCAGCGATCCCGCAGCCACAGCGCCTGCCGAAGCGGACAGCGCCAGCCTCTGGCGCGCACTGGCCGCGGAGATCGCCTTGCTGCGCCAGCCCATCGATCCAGGCCTGCTGCGTTGCGCCGCGCAGTGGCACTGCTTCACCCTGGCTGACAGCTCGCGCGGCATCGCGCTGTGTCTCGGCCCTGATGCACAGCAGCAGCACTGGACCCTGGCAGAAGGGCTGGGCGAGGCGCGCGCCCAGTCCCTGGCCGCCCGCCTCCATGCGGCCGCCTGCCGGCTGCAATTCGACTGCGAAGGCCTGCATCTGGTCGAGCATGTGCTGCTGCGTCCCTGGGCGACGCCGCCCGAGGCCGGGCAACAAGCCTGGGAGCGCCAGATCAGCCTGGTGTTTCCAGCCTGGACCGCGCGCTGCGCCGACAAGCGCATGCGCAGGCTGGCGCGAGATGCAGCGCTGCAGGCGGCACCGGCGCATCTGCACTGCCGCCTGCTGTGGCTCGATGCGCCAGCGCTGCAGCGCTTCGAAGTGCATTACCAGTCCTGGCTGCTGGCGCGTCAGCGCCACAGCCAAGCGCTGTTGGATCGCGAGGCGCACGGCCTTGAAGCACTGACTCGCAACCTGGATGCGCGCGCGCAGGCACTCAGCGCCTTGCTGCGCGAGTCCGGGAGCTGAAGCCATGGCACAGACCCCAGCCATGCATCGCATCGAAACCCTGCAGTGGGACTTGCGCTTCGCGCATGCCCGGCAGGCCGAGACGCATCAGGACACGCTGGCGCGGCTGCTGCGCGAGCGCCTGCTGCCCCGGCTCGAACGCGGCTTCGAGCGCCACGCGCCCGCTGCCAGCGTCTGGCAGCTGGACCGGCTGGAGATCGACCTCGGCCACCTGCAGCTCAGCGATGCGCCGCAGCACTGGGAGCAGCGGCTCGACGAGGCGCTGGAGCGAGCCTTGCTTGAAGCCAGCCGACGACGCGCTCAGACAGGCTCCGCAGACGCAGCAGGAGCCGCGGCACAGGTGTCCGCACTCGACAGCGGCGCCGGCCAGCGCCTGAGTCCGCGCCGCCATGAGCTGGGCCTGTTCCTGCACTACCTGCAGCATGGCCATCTGCCCTGGGGCGCGTCCGCCTATGCCGGCCGCGAGCTGGCGCTCTGGCTGGAAGAACTGGCGCAGCGCCAGGGTCCGGCCCTGTGGCATGCGCTTCAGCAACTGGTGCCGCCGGGCCGGGCGCTGGCCCGCCTGCGCCGCATCGCGCCGCATCAAGGCCTCCAGGCGCTGCTGGCTGTGCGTGATCCCGCCATGGCCGAGGCCATGCTGCAGGTGGACCGGCTCTGGCTGGAGCCGCTGCAAGGACAGGGCCGCCTGAGCGCCTACCAGGTGCTGCAGCTGCAGCAGGCCCTGCGCGCGGCGGCCCTGCAATCCCTGTGGGGCCTCGGCCGAGGCCACGCTGGCCCGGCGCGCCTGCGCCGCATGATCGATCAGGTGCTGGCCAGCCACAGCCGCCTGATGGGCGCCGGCTGGACCGGCCTGCGCCGCGGCCTGGCTGCAGACGTGATCCGACCTCAGCATCACGAGAACCCCTTGGCCAGCCAGTTGCTGGAGGCCTTGCTCGGGCCAACGGTGGATGGCCGCCGCGCGGCCGGGGTGGCGATGCTCACACCCGATGCACCGGGCCGAACCTGGGCGGCCGGGCTGGCGCGGCTGCGGCGCGGCCTGGCGCGCGATCAGGCCAGCCCGGCACAGCGGCTGCGCCTGGCGCAGCTGATTCGTGCGCTGGCCGCCACCCATCCGGCGCTGCTGCGCGAACAGCTTCGGCGCTGGCTGCGCGAGCGCCGCAGCCGCCGCCAGTGCAGCGAGTTGCTCGACCCGCATACGCTGTCCCTGATCCTGCGCCTGCTTGACGGGCGTGGCGCTGCAGACGTCACGCCAAGCGCCGCACCGCATTGGGCCGACTCGCTGCGCCAGACCGCTTTGCGCATGCAGGCCGAATGCCCGGCGGCACACAGGCCGGGCCTGAGCCGGCTGCAGGCCTTGCTGATGGAGGCCAGCCTGGCGCATCTGGCGGCTGGCCACCGGATGCCGGCCAATCACCGGGGCTGGCAGGCACTCTGGCAGTCAGCATGGCAGCGCTGGCTTGCTGACGATGCCGCGCCCGCGCCCAGAGCGCCGCCAGCCGCGCCAACGGCACCGCCAGCAACGCCGCCGCCGCTGCCGCGCGGCCCGCTGCCGCCAGCCCGGCTGGACCGTGAACTGCAGCGTCTGGGCCGCGACTGCGAGCAGCAGCGCTGGGGGCTGCAGCAGCGCCTGCAACTGGCACAGCTGCTGGAGACGCCGCGGGCCTGCGCGCGCTGGCTCAGCCTGTTTGACGAGGACAGCCGCTGGCGCCAGCTGCGCGCCCAATTCGGCCGCGCCGTCGATGCCTTGCGCCAACGCATGCGGCGCCTGCTGGGCCTCAGCCAGCAGGCCGGCGCGCCCGCCTCGCGTCCCTGGCAAGCCTTGTGCCGCCTGCTCTTCATCGAGGCCAAGGGCAGCGATCCCGCACGCCTGAAAGCGGCCCTGCGGGCACTGCCACCAGACAGCGGCGCGGCCGCCGCGGAATCAGCTGCGCCGGCACCGCCCGGCAAGCCAGCGGGGTTGGACGCGCCCTTGTGGGTCGCCGATGCGGGCCAGGTCTTGCTGGCTGCCTTTGCCGAGCGCCTGTTCGGCCAGCTCGGTCTGCTGCAGCAGGGGCGATTTGCGAACGAGGCCGCGCAGGCGCAGGCCGTGTTGTGCCTGCAGGCGCTGGTGCAGGGCCGCACGGCGACGGCCGAGCCGGCATGGCCGCTGTCCAAGCTGCTGTGCGGGCTTGAGCCCGGCGCACTGCTGGCCGAGGTCGCGCCGCTTGACGACGAGACGCACGACTTGCTGGAGGGCCTGCTCGGCGCAGTGATCACGCACTGGAAGGCCCTGGGCAGCACCTCGGTGGCGGGGCTCCGCGAAAGCTTCCTGCGCCGCGAAGGCCGGCTGACCTGCCGCAGCCGGGACGCGGGCGAAGCCCAGCAATGGCTGTTGCAAGTGCAGCCGCGGGCCTTCGACATGCTGCTGGATCGCCTGCCCTGGGGATTCACCACCATCAAGCTGCCCTGGATGAATGGAGTGCTACATGTCGAATGGCGCTGAAGATCCACATGTCCAGGCCCTGGGCGCCGAGCTGGACTGGCTGGAGCGCGTGCTGGCGCTGCGCCTGGAACAGCATTTCCAGCAGACCGGCGCCGGCCTGGCCGACGCGCCGCCGCCACCCGCACTGCCAGCCGACAGCGCCCTGGCGCGCCTGATCGACGCGCTGGGCCTGGGCCTTATGGAGCGCGCGGTACTGGCGCTGGCCTTGCTGCCGCATCTGCGCCCGGCCGCGCTGGATCTGCTGTTCATGCGCAACCAGAACCTGGAGCGCGGCTTCACCGAGTTCGGCGGCATCAAGGCCGTCAACCACGGCGGCTTTCTGCCCACGGGCGAGACGGCTGCCTTCCTGGTGGCCGGCGAGGACCTGCCCGCGCGCGTGGCCCTGCTGGCGCTGTTCGACGCGGAACACGCTTTCGCCCAGCATGGCGACCTGAAGCTGGACACACCGCCTCCGGGCGAGCCGCAACTGGCCGGCGCCTTGCGCGTCAGCGCCGAGGCCCTGCAGCGGCTGAGCACCGGGGTGTGGCACAAGCCGGACTTCAGCGCGCAGTTCCCGGCCAAGCTGATCACCAGCCCGCTTGGCTGGGACGATCTGGTGCTGGCGCCCGAGGTGATGGACGAGGTGCAGCAGGTGCTGGCCTGGCCACGCCTGGGGCAGCAGCTGATGCGCGATTGGGGCCTGGCGCGCAGCCTCAAGCCTGGCTATCGCACGCTGTTTCATGGGCCGCCAGGCACCGGCAAGACCTTGACGGCCACGCTGATCGGCCAGGCGGCTGCGCTGGATGTCTACCGCATCGATCTGTCGATGGTGGTGTCCAAGTACATCGGTGAGACCGAGAAGAACCTGGCTCAGGTGTTTGATCAAGCCGAGCATCGCGACTGGATTCTTTTCTTCGATGAAGCCGATGCGCTGTTCGGCAAGCGCAGCAGCGCCGGCAGCGCCAACGATCACCATGCAAACCAGGAGATTGCCTACCTGCTGCAGCGCATTGAGGACTTCCCGGGCATGGTGATCCTGGCCAGCAATCTGCGCGGCAATCTGGATGAGGCCTTCTCGCGGCGCTTCCAGAGCATGGTGTATTTCCCCATGCCCGACCCCGCCGAACGGCTGAAGCTGTGGCGCGGCATGCTGCCGCCGGACCGCATCGGCCCCGACATCGATGTGCGCAAGCTGGCCGAGGCCTACGCACTGTCCGGCGGCGCGATCGCCAATGTGATCCGCCATGCCGCCCTGGCGGCCGCGCGTCGAGACCAGCAGCAACTGAACCTGATCGATCTGCGCACAGGACTGGCGAAGGAACTGCGCAAGGAAGGGAGAACGCTGTGAGACTCGCTCTGGCATTGGCCGCAAGCACCCTGATGCTGGGCGCCGCACCCGGTAGCGCAAGGGACCAATCAGCCGCCGTGGCGCCCCAGGCTGTGCCGCTGGCCGCATCAGCAAGCACAGCGGCGGCCTCCGGCGTGGCAGCTGCTGCCAGCACCGGCGCTGTGCCGCCCCAAGCCTCGGCCGCGTCCAGCCCGCTTGCGCCGAGCCTGGGCGGCCGTGCCGCAAGCAACACCGCAGCCGCAGCCTGCAAACCCGGCAGCAGCCCAGGCAGCGGCGAGAGCTGCACGCTTCCCTGCTGCGCGCCCCTGCGCCTGGACGGGCCGGATGCGCAACTACCGGGCGCGCGGCTGGGCATGGTCTATGCACAAACCCTGGGGCTTCGGGGTGGCCGTCCGCCCTATCAGTTCAGCATCGCGCCAGGCAGCCGGCTGCCACCGGGGCTGGGGCTGGAGCCTAGCGGCCGCATCAGCGGCAGTGCCACCCAGGAAGGGCGTTATGAGTTCACGCTGCGTGTGCAGGATGCCGGTGGCCAGATCGCCCAGCAGCGCTATGCGCTGCGCGTCCTGGCGCCCGCCAAGCCAAGCGCGGCGGCGGCGAGCTCCCCTTCCGGCGCAAAGCCAGTCTCGGCCGCAAACGCCGGCACGCTCTCCAGCGTGAAGCCCCAATCAGCGGCAGCGCCGGCGCCTGTGCTGATGTACAGCTACCAGCTCACAGAGGCGGTCCTCCTGGCCTTCAAGCCAGTGGCTGAGTCGAGCTCCGACTCGACCCAAGAAGGCTCCTCGCAAGAGGACTCCGGCGCAAGCGCGCAAGCAATGCAGCCGCCTTCGTCCGCCCATCACTATCCGGCACTGGGCGACGAAGCTCTGGCTGAGTTGAAGAAGCTGATCCAGCCGCTGTTCGGCATCGACTATCCGACGCGGGCGATGTTCGAAGCCGCACTGGATCACCGGCTGTGCGAGCACACCCGCAAGGTGGTGCTGGACAACGCGACCCAGGCCAAGGGCAACGCCCCCAGCGACAAGGAGCTGGCCGCCTGGTGTCCGCCAGCCTGGCCGGCCGCGAGCCGGGCGAACAGCGCGACGGTCACGCCGCCCGGAGCAAGCCCTCCGGCAGCCGCCCAGGCTGCTGCATCCATGCCCAGCGTCAGTCTAAAGTCTTTGCCGCTGACCTTGCTACCGCCCCAGGTTCGCGCCGCCCTGATCGACTTGGCACGGCTGACGCATCCACCACAGCCGCTGCCAGCCATCGCCTGGCAGGGCCAGGGCTGCGGTTGCCTTCGCGACGATCTCGACGGCATGCAGGTCTTCGGCTTCTATCCCTTCTGGATGAACGAACAGCAGCTGCAGCCGCAAGGCGGCCTGGCGATCAGCCCGCCGCTGCCCAAGACCGATGCCAAGGCACAGACGCTGGGCTTCAATATGCTCAGCCGCATCAGCCTGCTGAGCCTGCCCATGGATGCCGACAAGATCCGCAGCGCGCTCGGTCCGCTGACGGCCGACAACACCGCCTTCATCCGCGAAGCGCGCCTGCACCGCACCCAACTCGACCTGAGCCTGGCCGCGCTCGACTGGCAGCTGCTTGCGCCGCTGCCGCAAGCCGATGCGGAGGCCGCCCGGCAACGCAAGCTGCTGTCTCTGACCAGCGAGTTGCCGCGCGCGGTGATGGAGCTGATCGATACGCCGTTGCCCGGGTTCATGGCGCAGGCAGCCGGCTGGATGCCCGGCTTCGCCGAGCCCCAGCATCTGGCCGATGGCGTCACCCTGATGCTTGAGGCACCGCCGCCGCCGCTGCCTGGCGAGCCGGACCTGCGCCCCGCCTTCAAGGCCCTCTATCCACAACTGGTGACGGCCTTGGTCGACAAGCTGCGCAGCGGACAGCGCCGCTACGTGATCAACCTGGTGATGGACTCGCGCGACTTCGGCGATGAACGCTCGATCTTCACACCCGCCCAGCTCTTCGAGCTCATCAAGCACGCCGAACTGCCTACGCTGGACCTGCCTTACTTCGAGAATGGGCGCATCGTCGAGACCTCCGGCAAATACCGCAGCGCCACCAACGTCACGCTGAATATGCTGGTGCTTCTGGCCGAGCCCACCAGCGCAGGAAAACGCGCTCTGCACGCCCGCATCGAAGGCGACCGCAATCTGCGTGGCATCAACCGCCGCGTTTTCCTACGCAAGATCATCCCGGTGCTGATGGCCAGCACGCAGGCCGGCTTGCAGTATGCAGACGACCTGGCCTATTTCGAGGACAACTTCGGCGGCGTGGGTTTCTGGCCGCTGCTGATGCAGCCGGGCAACGCGGCGATGAACGACAAGCTGACCACCGCCTTCAGCCGCGCGGCCGATGACACCTTCGTGCATCCACTGTGCGCCTTTCAGTGCGAGAACCGCTGGTGGTTCCGCAGCGCCTTCATGCTGGCCTTGCTTGCCGGCGGCTTTACCTTCGCCATGCTGGCCTGGCGCTGCGAGCTGCGCCGCCGCTGGGACCGCTGGGTCAAGGCCGGCGGCGCCCTGGTGGGTGCGCTGTTCCTCGCGCTGCTGGGCTGCGACCCGGCGCTGGCCAGCTGGCGCGAGCACGGCGCGCTGGTGATGCTGCTTATCGTGGCGCTGGTGCTCAGCGCCTTGTGGAACTGGGTGAAGCCGAAGGTGGAGAAGCCGTGAGGCGTTGAGCAGAGCGAGGCAATCGATGCGAGTGCGCTGCAACAAGGCTGCTTCCGAGCAGTCCTCAGCCTTGCTGACACAGGCAAGCGCTGCCGTGACCGAAAGTCCGCGCCAGCAAACGCAGGCCCAGCGTTTGCATCAACTGCGCGCCACCGAGCCGCTGCAGGCAACTGCAGCGGATGCAGCTGGCGTGGTGCAAAGGATAGGCAATCGGGCCTACGACGCGCTGGTCGATGAAGACTCGGCCAGCGAAAGCTCAGACGTCGAAGGGCACGGTGACGAGTGGGACATGGAAGACGGCATGCAATCCATGCACGGCTCGGAGGAGCACGACGCGCGGCATTCGACCTACTTGGATGCGGTGGAGGACGGCCTGGAGCGGAGCGTGCCGATTGCCTTCGTGATCAATGCGATCCTGTCCATGCATGAAGTGGAGCATCTGCCGGAGGTCGTGGAGGCCATGCTCAGCGGCCTAGATCGCAGCATCTGGGGTGAGCGTGTTGCCATCGTGCTGGGCATCAACGCGCCCGAAGACCAGGGCGAGGCCCTGGATCGGGCGATGGCGCGCGCCCTGCAGCTGGCGCACAACTTTCGCGTGCCCATCGCGCTGGTACGCTGCACCTGGAAGGGCGGTCCATTCCCCTATGGCGAGATGCGAAACGCCGTGCTCCACAGCGATGAGACGAGCCGTATCTGCCGCGCCTTCGTCGGCGAGGAATATCACCCCTATGTCTCGGTGCAGGATTTCGACACCGGCAGCCGGCGCGTCCCGGCCGAGAGCGTGCTTTCACAAGGCCCCCATGTCTTCAACGAGGTCGAAAGGCGGCTGGAGGGCCACGCCCGCCCTTTGATGGTCGGAGGCGGATACCGACCCAGCCCGGATCTGGTGGCGCGCGCGCTGAAACGGCTAGAGAGCCAGTACGCCAAACTGCGCGAACAAGCCAGGGATGAGGACACTCGGCAGGAACTTGACGAGGCCGAGGCCGCCATCGCTGCGCAGCTGCAGGAGCGCGGCTTTCTGGCCCGCTTCAGCGAGCATGTGCAGCATGACATGGCCAGTCGCCAGGTCCTCGCCAGCGTGCACCCCTTGCTGCCCTACACGCCTGAGCCCAATCTATTCCTGGATGGCATGGCATTGAATTTCGCGGGTGAGGATCTGCAAGCCAAGCCGCCCAGCTTCGGCAAGGGTGCAGCCGAGTACAGCATGCTAGCCAAGACGCTGAGCGCCCTGGAAATGGCCGAGATGCTGCATGGCTATGCACCCTCAGACCCGCGCTCAAGCTCGGCCATGCGCATCGGGGAGATCCATGAACGACTGTCTGCTGATCTGCAAAGCGGACGCCACCCGCAGCGCGGGCAAAACTACCTGGTGGACTACCCAGGGCTCGCGATTGAAACCGATCTGTCGCGCCTGGCTCTGGCCTACCTGAGCACCGGCAAAGACCCGCAAAGCCATATCGGCCAGGGCCAGGCCATGGATCGATTCTTCGACAGCAAGGAGGCGAAGAACAAGACCTCGATGAGCCAGTTCCTCGGCACGCTAAAGAAGCACAAGTCGGACGGCCCCATCCTCAGAGGGCTGGAGGGCGAGGACCCGATCCACGGGCAAGCCCAGCGCCTGCACAGTGCGCTGCGCGCCCTCAGTGATCCGAGCTCAAAGCTGTCGCGTAGCACCTTCATGCCCACGCGCACCTACAACAAAATGAGCAGTGCCATCTCCACGCCTTTCCCAAAAGGCGGCCCGTTTGAAGACCTCAGCACCGGCATTCAGCCGAGCCAGAAAGGCATGGTCTTCGGCATCACCGCCATGGGGCCGGAACTGGCGACCACCCGGTTTGCACTGCTGCTCAAGACGCTGCTGGCCCGGCTCGGGGACGGCACACCGCTGGACGGCAACTGCCTGTACCACGCGGTTCACCAGGCCCGCAGCGGTGGCGTAGTCAGTAACGAAGCGGCCGCGCTGCTGCGTCAGCAGGCGGTCGCCTGGGTGCTGGACGACGCAAACCTGCCCGTGGTGTCTGAATACGCCTTCACCCATGGGGTCTCAATCGATGCGCTGGTCGATACCCTGTCACGCAACGGTGCCTGGGGCGGCCCGGCCGGCGATCTGGCGCCGCGCATTCTGGCGTCGGCCCTGGGCATCACTCTCGTCATTCGGCTGACGGACTCAGGCACCGAGGTCGAGGTGCCGCCGCTGCTGGACGGTGGCGCAGCACAGGTCGTCATCACGCTGAGCGGCCAGCATTACTCGGTGCCCCGCGCTAACGACATCGTCATGGAGGACCGCCAATGAAACAGCTTCGCAACCCGCCTTCAGCGCAAGCGCCGCACAGCAGACGCGCAGCGGCATCGCCGAGCGCCCGCCAGCCACCGGCCACGACTGCAGGCGAAGCTAATCTGCGTCAGCTCAAGCAACAAGAGCGCATCAGCCAGTTGCGGAACACAGATTCGTCAGCAGCCCATGGCCTGCCGGCTGCGCTGCGCGAAGGGGTCGAGGCCCTTTCAGGCCAGGATCTTTCCGACGTGCGCGTACACCGCAACTCCAGCGAACCGGCACAGCTCAACGCCCTTGCCTATGCGCAGGGCACGGACATCCACCTGGCGCCAGGTCAGGAACGACATCTACCGCATGAGGCCTGGCATGTGGTGCAGCAGCGCCAGGGGCGGGTCGCACCCACGGGCTCTCTTGCTGGCAAAGCCATCAACAACAACGACGCCCTGGAACAGGAGGCTGATCGAATGGGGGCGCAGGCACTGCAGCAATTCAGCAGCGCGCCGCAACTGCACATCGAGTCGAACCTCACACCATCGTTCGGCGTGGCGCAGCGGCACACAGCGGTGCTGCAAGCGCGGCGCATCCGGGTCACTTACAACGCTGGCATGGGCTACCTCAGCAGTGAGCTGAGCTACCTGGCGGCCTGTAACGATCACTGGTATGACAGCTTTCCGCCCGATGCACTGACGGGAATCTTGGAGGCCCTGAACGACCTGGATGAACTTGACGAGGCCGAAACGCGAGACGTGCAGTTGATCCGCCAGCAGGTTCAGCGGGCGCAGCAAGCCCAGCACGCGATGGCAAACGACCCTCGTGTGCTCGCCGATCGAGAGCAGGGCTGGTTCGACACCGCCAGCGGTGCCCAACTGACCACCATCCTGAACCAGCTGGCGCTCCACCCAGCCGGCCCAATCGGCCTGGAAAACCGGCAACACGCCAATGTGAAGGCCAAAGCCCGCATCGCACGACTGAACCAGCAGGGCCTGCGTGCCCAGTGGGCTGGCGACACGGTTTCAGCCTGTCTGGCGAACGGCACCGAGGTCGCCACCTTCGAGTTCATGGACTACGACGACGACGGCACCTACTGGGTCTGGCACCTGGACACCCAGGCGGCCTTCCAGAACCAGGGCATCGGGCTGTTCCTGATGCGCGAGGCCGTGAACCACTACGGGCAGGTGCTGGCGTCGCGCGCGGGCAAGGACCAGCACGAGATGCGTGACGACGAAGATATCCGCTACCTCAGCACTGAGGGCGCCGCGCTGGTCAACGCAGCAATACGCAGCGGCATCATGCAGCCAGAATGGCTGGTCAATCCCTTCATGTAGGCACGGTGGGGTCAGCCGGGCAGACGGCGGGTCTACCCAGCGACCAGCCCGTCCAGACTCATCCCCTGCCCGGCCAACAACTTCTCCAGTGCCGGCAGAAGCGGCCCCAGCTTCTCCACGATCGCATCCCGCACCGTGTCGACGAAAACCTGCGTCTGCCGCTCGATCTCGATATTGAGCCGGGCGCCCACGGGCTTGTCGCCGAAGGTGGTCATGCGCTGCGTCTCGGGGATCAGCCAGACCTCGAACCAGCCAGCCTGGCGATCCGCATCGGCCTCGGTCAGGCTGGCGCCGTTGATCGCGATACAGCCCTCGGCGACGACATTGGGCATCCAGCACTTGGGCGCATGGATGTGAATGACGTGCTAGTTCGCCGATGGCTGGATGGCTTCCAGCTCCGCCCGAAGCCAGGTGCGTCGGCCGGCTAGGGCGTATGCGGTGGCAGATCAATCGCCGTCCAGGTCGCGCCACGATCAGGACCGAGGTCTAGATGCGGGACACAGAACCCTGTACCTGCGCCAGGACTGATACAGCACTCCTCCGCCCCAGCCACACTGTCCCTTTGCAGCAGTCGTCGTCGCCCGTAGCCTTAATCCCCACCGATCAAGCCCCCGACTGCCATGAACGAACTGCTGCCCCTGATGACCTATTGCTTCGTGATGTCCAGCACGCCTGGGCCCAACAATCTAATGATCACAGCCACAGGCGCCAACGTCGGTTATCGCGGCGCGCTGCCGTTGATCCTGGGCATCAACACCGGCGTGGCGCTGCAGACCTTCGTCTGCTGCCTCGGCCTGGGGCAGCTGTTCCTTGCCTATCCGGACCTGCACACGCTGCTGCGCATCGCCGGCGCGCTGTACCTCGTCTACCTCGCCTGGCGGCTGTGCCGCAGCCCGGTTGGCAAAGCACAGGCGGCGCAGTCACCGGGCTTTGTGCAGGGCCTGCTGTTCCAGGCGGTCAACCCCAAGAGCTGGGTCAAGTCCGTGACCCTGGCCTCGGTGTTCATGCCAGCAGGCATGGACCTGATGGCCGGCGCGCTGCTGGTCACCGTCGTCGGCTCTCTGATCGGCCTGCCCTGTACCTCGACATGGGCCTGTTTCGGCATGGCCATCCGCCACTGGCTGCGCGAGCCACGCCGCCAGCGTGCCTTCAACCTGCTGATGGGTGGCACCCTGGTCGTGCTGGCGCTGATGTTCCTCCGCTAAGCTGCGTCCATGTTCTCGCTGGACCGATCCTCAGACGTGGCGCTGGCCGACCAGATCGAGTCACTCCTGCGCGGCCTGATCGAGCAGCACCAACTGCCGCCCGGCGCGCGGCTGATGTCGATCCGCCAGCTCGCGGCGCAGCTGGCGGTCAGCGCCAACACAGTGGTGACCGCCTATGACCGACTAGTCGCAGCGGGCCTGATCGACTCGCACGGCACGGCCGGTTTCTTCGTCTGCGAACCGCGCGACGCCGGTCCCGACGCCGTCGCGCTGGAAGCCGGCGAGGAGCAGGAAGGCGTGTGGCTGGCGCAGCAGGCCAACGATCAACGCCCCGGCGTACTGCTGGCCAGCAGTGGCGCGCTGCCAGCGAGCTGGCTGGAAGACGCGGTGCCGGCCGCCGCCGTGCAGCGCGGCCTGGCGCGCAGCCATGCCGGCATGGCCTCGCGCTGCCCGCCACAGGGTCTGCCGGAGCTGCGCGAGCGCATCGCGATGCTGCTGCGCGGCCAGGGCATCGCGGTCGACGCCAGCCGGGTTCTGACGACCTATGGCAGCACGCAGGCCATCGACCTGATCTGCCGCAGCTTCGCGCAGCCTGGCGACACGGTGCTGGTCGAGGACCCGGGCTATTTCCTGATGTTCGAGCGTCTGCGCATGCAGGGCCTGCGCATCGTCACGGTGGCGCGCACGCCCGAAGGCCTGGATCTGCAGCAGCTCGACGCCGCCTGCCGCGAGCACCGCCCGCGCCTGCTCTTCGTGCAGAGCGTTCTGCATAACCCCACCGGCTGGGGCAGCAGCGCGGCCAATCTGCACAAGCTGCTGATGCTGGCCCAGCAACACGAGCTGCTGATCGCCGAGGACGATGTGCACGGCCATTTCCACCCTGGCCCAGCCACGCGCCTGGCCAGCCTCGCCGGGTTGGAGCGAGTGATCTATTACTCCAGCTTCTGCAAGGCTCTGAGCCCGGCCCTGCGCATCGGCTATATGGCCGCCGACCCGACTCTGCTCAAGCCCCTGCTGCGCGCCAAGATCTGCTCGGTGATGAGCTGCGCGGCGCTGAACGAGTACGTGCTGCTGGAGGTGCTGGCCGCCGGCCGCTGGCGCAAGCATCTGGAACGGCTGCAGCGCAAGCTGCTGAGCGCGCGCAATGCCAGCGCGCGGGCGCTCGCGGCGGCCGGCATCCAGCTGGACCATCCCGGCGAAGGCGGCTTGTTTCTGTGGGGCTCGGTGCCTGAACATGTCGACCTGGACCTGCTGGTGCAGGATGCCTTCCGCAACAAGATCCTGCTGGTGCGCGGCGCGGCCTTCTCGGCGGATAACCGCGCGGATCGCCACATCCGCTTCAACGTCGCCTTCAGCCAGGACCAGCGCCTGGGCAGCTATCTGGGCGAGCGGCTGCAGGGGCTGGCCGCAGCCAGCTTGGCGATCGGGCGCGCGGCAAGCATGCCGCGCTGATAGTCAGCCACGCAGTTTCAAGATCAGCAGAGCTTCAGCGGAGCTGCTTCGGCGGCTCGACCAGACCTTCCAGGCTCAGGCCCCGCCCGGCCAACAGCTTCTCCAGCGCCGGCAACAGCGGCCCCAGCTTCTCCTCGATCGCATCCCGCACGGTATCCACGAAGACCTGGGTCTGGCGCTCAATCTCGATGTTCAGCTTCGCGCCCACGTCCTTGTCGCCGAAGGTCGTCATGCGCAGGGTCTCGGGAATCAGCCACACCTCGAACCAGCCAGCCTGGCGATCCGCATCGGCCACGGTCAGGCTGGCGCCGTTGATGGCGATATAGCCTTTGGCGAAGACATAACGCATCCACGGCGCGGGCACGGCGATGCGGATCACATGGTTGTTCTCGGGTCGGCGGATCTCGGCGATGGTGGCCATGAAGTCGATATGGCCTGACAGCGGATGGCCGCCGATCTCAGCGCCGTCGCGGGCCGCGCGCTCCACATTGATGCGGCTGCCCACCGTCAGCTCGGCCAGCGTGGTCAGCGCCAGGCTTTGCTGCATCACATCGAAGTCTGCCTGGTCCGGCCCCTTCAGCGCGGTGACCGTCAGGCACACGCCGTCGCTGGCGACGCTGGCGCCGATCTCCAGACCCTGGCAGAAGCCACTGGGGAACTGCAGCGTGAAGCTGCGCAGACCCGGGCGGTCGGTGATGGCGGCGACAGTGGCGATGCCTTGGACGATGCCTGTGAACATGGTGCGGAGCGAGAGCGGCAGACTGAAACGAAAGAAGCGGCGCCGGGCGCCGCTTCGATTGGGCGGAATGGCCGGCAGCTTACCAGCTGGCCTCGCGATCTGGCGTGGCGCCGATCTTGTGGATGCTGAGGTCGGCGCCCGCGTACTCTTCCTCGGGGCAAAGCCTCAGACCGACGAACTGCTTGAGCAGGCCGTAGACCACAAAGCCGCCGATCAGCGCCCAAGCCACGCCGGCCAAGGTGCCCAGCAACTGCGCCATGAAGCTGACGCCGCCCAAGCCGCCCAGCGCCTGCTGGCCGAAGATGCCGGCGGCGATGCCGCCCCAGGCGCCGCACAGGCCGTGCAGCGGCCACACACCCAAAACATCGTCGATCTTCCAGCGGTTCTGCGTCAATGTGAACATCACGACAAAGATGCCGCCGGCGATGCCGCCCACCACCAGGGCGCCCACCGGGTGCATCAGGTCCGAGCCGGCGCACACGGCCACCAGGCCGGCGAGCGGGCCGTTGTAGGCAAAACCGGGGTCGTTGCGCCCCATCAGCACGGCCACCAGCGTGCCGCCCACCATGGCCATCAGCGAGTTGACCGCCACCAGGCCGGATATCTTGTCCACGGTCTGCGCGCTCATCACATTGAAGCCGAACCAGCCCACTGCCAACACCCAAGCGCCCAGCGCCAGGAAGGGAATGCTGGATGGCGGGTGCGCGCTCATGCCGCCATCCTTGCGGTAGCGGTTGTAGCGCGGGCCTAGCAGCAGCACGGCCACTAGGCCGATCCAGCCGCCAACGGCATGCACCACCACGCTGCCGGCAAAGTCGTGGAACTCGGCGCCGAAACTGGCCTTCAGCCAGGCCTGGAAACCGAAGCCCTGGTTCCAGACCACGCCTTCGAACAGCGGGTAGATCAGGCCTACGATCACGGCCGTGGCGGCCAGCTGCGGGCCGAAGCGCGCGCGCTCGGCAATGCCGCCTGAGACGATGGCCGGGATGGCCGCAGCGAAGGTCAGCAGGAAGAAGAACTTGACCAGCTCATAGCCGTTCTTCTGCGCCAGCGTCTCGGCGCCGGTGAAGAAATGCGTGCCATAGGCCACTGCGTAGCCGAGCAGGAAGTAGGCGACGGTGGACACCGCGAAATCCACCAGGATCTTGACCAGGGCATTGACCTGGTTCTTCTTGCGCACGGTGCCCAGCTCCAGAAAGGCGAAGCCCGCATGCATGGCCAGCACCATGATGGCGCCGAGCAAAATGAAGAGCGCATCAGCGCCCTGCTTGAAGTTCTCCATGGTGGTCCTTGAGGTCGGATGCCGGGCGCACCGCCCTGGCCAATGACGCACCATGTTTGCAAGAACAATGCCCAGTTTGGGGCGTCGCGCACAGGCCTGGAGCCGCACCACTGCGCATCACTGCGCACCATCAGGCGGCGCAGCGCCTACTGATGGTGCAGCTGATGCACCATCAGGCACCGCTCAACGCTGAGCGCCGAACAGTTCGTCCGAGAATCCCACCGTCAGGCGGCCATCAGCCCAGAGCACGACCGGTCGCTTGATGACGCTGGGCTGGGCCTGCATCAGCGCTGCTGCGCTGGCAGCGTCCACCACCGCAGCCTTGCTCGCCTCATCCAGCTTGCGCCAGGTGGTGCCGGCGCGGTTCAGCAGCTTCTCCCAGCCGAGTTCGCTCAGCCAACGCTGCATTTCAGGCACCGGGACGCCGGCCTTCTTGTAGTCATGGAACCGGTAGTCCATGTGATGGGCGTCGAGCCAGGCGCGGGCGCGCTTGACGGTGTCGCAGTTGGGAATGCCGTAGACGGTGATCATTGCTTCGTCAGAAAGAACAGAGCCGGCACGCTACCATGAAGCCGATGATTGACTGGCTTGACGAGGCTTCGCTCGACTTCCCGCCCAGCGCCCAGGCGCTGGGGCCTGATTCCGACGCCCCTGGCTTGCTGGCCGCGGGCGGCGATCTGAGCCCTGCCCGACTCCAGGCCGCCTATTCGCGCGGGATCTTCCCCTGGTACGGCGACGGACAACCCATACTGTGGTGGTGCCCGGACCCGCGCATGGTGCTGCAGACGCGCCACTTCAAGCTGCAGCGCTCGCTGCGCAAGACGATTGCCCGCTTTGCGGCTGCACCCGGCTGCGAGATCCGCGTGGACAGCGCGACGCAGCAGGTGCTGGCCGCTTGCGCCAGTGCGCCACGCGAGGGCCAGGCGGGCACCTGGATCCTGCCCGAGATGCAGGCGGCCTATCTGCGATGGGCGCGGCTGGGCGTCGTGCACAGCATCGAAACCTGGATCGATGGCGAGCTGGCTGGCGGCCTCTACGGCGTCAACCTGGGGCGCATGTTCTTCGGCGAGTCGATGTTCATGCGCCGGACTGACGCCTCCAAGATCGCGCTGGCTGCCTTGGTCTGCCTGTGCCGCGAACATGGCATCGAATGGATCGACTGCCAGCAGAACACCGGGCATCTGGCCTCGCTGGGCGCCTTCGAGCTGCCGCGTGAAGTGTTTGAAGCCCATTTGGCGCGCACAGTGACACAAGCCGCGCCGGCATCCTGGGCCTTCCACCATGATCTGTGGCGGCATCTGCAGGCAGAATCCGGCACTGAATCCACCCCGACCCAGCGAGACACCGCCACGTGACGCATCCCAAAGAGCTACCGCTGACCCAGCTGCAGTTCTATGCGACAGCACCCTACCCCTGCAGCTACCTGCCCGATCGGCAGGCGCGCTCGCAGGTGGCCACGCCCAGCCACCTGATCCATGCCGACGCCTACTCAAGCCTGGTCGATGCGGGCTTTCGGCGCAGCGGTCTGTTCACCTACCGCCCCTATTGCGATGGCTGCAAGGCCTGCGTGCCGATGCGGGTGCCGGTGGCGCGTTTCGTGGCCAACCGCAGCCAGCGCCGCGCCTGGCGCCAGCACAGCGACCTGCAGGCGCGCGTGATGCGGCTGGACTACAGCGAAGAGCATTACCAGCTCTATCTGCGCTACCAGGCTGGCCGACATGCTGGCGGCGGCATGGACCACGACAGCGTGGACCAATACACGCAGTTCCTGCTGCAAAGCCGGGTCAACTCACGCCTGGTGGAGTTCCGCGAGCCGGCGGCCGATGGCAGCGCTGGTGTGCTGAAGATGGTGTCCATCCTCGACATGCTGAGCGACGGGCTCTCGGCCGTCTACACCTTCTACGAGCCAGAGGCCGAGGCCAGCTACGGCAGCTACAACGTGCTGTGGCAGATCCAGCAGACGCGCCAGCTCGGCCTTCAACACCTCTACCTCGGCTACTGGATCGCCGAGAGCCCGAAAATGGCCTACAAGGCGCGCTTCCGCCCGCACCAGTTGCTGGTTGACGGGCAGTGGCAGGAGCAGCAGCCGGCGGACGGCGCTTAAACGCCCAGTTGCTGAAGCACCTCGTCGGCAATCGCCAGACTGCTGGTCAAGCCCGGCGACTCGATGCCGAGCAGATTCACCAGCCCAGCGATGCCATGCGCGCCAGGGCCATCGATGCGGAAGTCGGGCGCCGGTTGATCCGGCCCATGGATCTTGGGCCGTACACCGCTGTAGGCCGGCTGCAGCGCGCCGTCCGGCAGGCCCGGCCAGTAGCGCCGCACGTCGGCGTAGAAAGCCTCGGCACGCGCCGCATCCACCTGGTAGTCGATGGCCGCAGGGTCGGTCCCATCCGGCAGCCACTGCGCATCCGGGCCGAAGCGCGCCTGCCCGCCCAGGTCCAGCGTCAGATGCACGCCCAGCCAGGCGTCCTGAGGCAGCGGATACACCAGCCGCCCGAACGGCGCGCGTCCGGCGAGCGAGAAGTAGCAGCCCTTGCTGAAGTGGGCCTGCGGCGCGAACCGGGCATCCAGCCCCTCTGTGGCCGCAGCCACCGCGGGCGCCCACAGGCCAGCTGCGTTGACCACGATGCGCGCCTGAAGCTCCATCTCGACGCCCTCGCTTTGCACGCGCAAGACATGTCCCCCTGCGCTCGCCACGATGGCTTGCACGGTTGAGGCCAGTCCGACCGCCCCACCCGCGCGTTCGAGATCGCCCTGCAGCGCCAGCATCAGGCCATGGCTGTCGACAATGCCGGTGGACGGCGACAGCAAGGCGGCCTCGCAGGCCAGCGCCGGTTCAAGCGCACGCGCCTGCTCGCCGGACAGCCAGAGCAGATCGTCCACGCCGTTGCGTGCCGCCTTGTCGGCCAATGATTTCAGGCCGGCCAGCTGCGCAGCATCCGTCGCCACGATGAGCTTGCCGCAGCGCCGATGCGCGATGCCATGGCTTTCGCACAGCGCATACAGCAGTTGTTTGCCACGCACGCACAGGCGCGCCTTCAAGGACCCTTCGGGGTAGTAGATGCCGGCGTGGATGACTTCGCTGTTGCGCGAGCTGACGCCCGTGCCGATGGCGTTTTCTCGCTCCAGCACCAAGGTCTCCAGGCCACGCTGCGCCAGGGCACGCCCCACGGCAAGTCCAACCACTCCGGCGCCAACAACGACTGCATCAACTGTATCCATGACTGCATTGTGCAAGCCAACTCAAGCGCGCCAGGCGACGGCGATGCGCATTGCGCCCGCCCGTGTACGGCTCAGGGTTCCCGGCCGAAATGCCGGATCACCAGCTCGGCGTCCGGGCTGAATTCGCCAGCATCCAGGCGCTGCCTGAGCTGAGCCGGCGACAGGCAGACAAACTCGCTGACCTCACCATCACGGTTGCAGGGCTCAAAGCCAGGCGGCAGCTCAAGCTCAAAGACATGCAGCACCTCGTCATGCAGCCCCTCAGACTCGATGCGCCGGCTGCGGACGGCGCCGCTGGGCAGAAGGCCCTGCGACAGCACGGCGGGAACGCCGGCCTCTTCCCACAACTCGCGCCGAGCGCAGTCCAGCAAAGACTCGCCTGCTGCCAAGCCGCCAGCGGCACAGTTGTCAAGCCGCCCTGGATCGGTAGCCTTGTGCAAGGCACGGCGGCCGCAGACCATGCGACCGTCAGGCAGCCAGGCATTGACATGCACGGCACGACTCATCAGACCAAAGAACCGAAAGGCAGCTCGCTCCAGGCGAAACAACTCAGTGCCAAAGCCATTACAAGGGTCAGCCAACGGAGATTCACAGGCATAGGCTTCGTTGCGCCAACCGGCGATCTCGCCTTGTTCGCGCAGCAGAACAGCGACCGCCGCAAGCTCCTCGCCTGGCGATTCGCTGACCCAGTTCAACTCACCGGACTTGAGCACTGCTCCTGGTAGCCAGCGGGCTGCCAATGCCGCACGATGCGGGCTCAGCCAACCGATAGGCACCTCCTGTAGCGTCAGGCGCAGCCAGTCGACAGGCAGGGATTCAAGCAGGCTTTCGTTGCTCATCGCCCCGAATTGTCAGGGCGTTCGCATGGTCTGCAGCTGGGTACGGATAAGCCACTGCGCGACAGCCAACGACCGAAAGCGACGAACGGACCCAAGAGTGTCGTCGGGTCCGCATGACTTGGAGAGCGGTGCAGCCAGGTTGCGTCCACAGCGCGGGCTGCTCTGATGAACTTCGAATCAGATACCGCTCATTCACAGCGCCCCCACCTGATCACCCCCCAAACCTTAGGGATCAGCACGCCGACTCGCCCCCCCATGAATGGGGGGCGCGGCGCGTCTCGCACTCAACGACTGGTCGCACCTCTTGCGATGGATCAAAGGAATGCATCGCACTAGGCGTAGCGTGAACCGGAGCCTTCAGCTGTGGCAGCGACTGGCGCCGAAGTGCCGAGTTAGGGACAGAGCCAACGCAGTCCGCCACAGCATCCTTCCCAGTTCGTTTGCAACGTCGGAGTTCATGATGAAGATTTCCTTGATCCGCCAACGTCTCACCGCGCAGCTGAAATCAGCCGCAGTCCTAATGTCTGGACTACTGCTTTGTGCCGTGGCCTTTGCTGCCCAGCCATTCTTCAGCGGTCCGTCTGTCGCAAAGATCGCGACCGAAACGACATTCTCCGGGAGCGGCTTTACGCCTAACGCCGCAGTGACCATCATGGTCAAAGCTCCAAACGGTCAGGCATCTGGGCACAGCGCTGTCGTCGCCGCAGATGGATCGTTCAGCTACCGAATCACACCGCAAAGCGGTGGCGCCTACACGCTGACTGTGACCGACAGCAGCGGCAAAGCCTTGGCCAGCGCTGTCTTCGCCGCGCTGCCCTGATCACGGCGAGATCAGGAGGAACACCAGATGCAAAAACTCAAAGCCAACCTGATGCTGGGCGTGCTGCTCCAGCTGACAGCAATGGCTACCCCTTCATCCGCATCGACGGGCGAAATACTGTTCACATCCAACCGTCAGGGCGGCAGCTTTGAGCTCTATCGAATGGCTGCTGACGGCGCACAGGTGCGGCGCATCACCCCGGAGCGCGGTGAGGCCAGCGACATGAGTTGGTCACCCGATGGAAGCAAGGTCCTCTACGCCGCGCGCCGTGAACGTCAGGTGAACGTTTACGTCACGTCGACAGTCGATGGCAGCACGCAGCGGCTGACGAATGACCCGCTGCCCAGCACCATGCCTACCTGGGCGCCGGACGGAAAGACGATCGCTTTCGTTTCAATGCGCGATGGAAGCCGCAAGATCTATCTGATGGAGGCCGACGGCAGCAAGCAGAGGCGGCTGACTCAGAACGATGGCGACGATGAAATTTCCCCGCGCTTCGCACCGGACGGCAAGAGACTTGCCTATATGGCTGCAAACGAGAAGATCACTCCTCGTGTCAGCGTGGCTGATTTGCAGACCGGCGCGGCCCGCATCGTCAGCAACACACCCATCGGCAGTTTCGAAACGCCGCCGACTTGGTCGCCCGACGGTCAGAGGCTCGCATTCAGCGTGATCAAGAGCGGCACCGGCCAGATCATCAGCATGCGGGCTGATGGCTCGGACCGCCTACAACTGACCCAAGGAGAGGCCCGCCACAACAGCCCTCAGTGGTCGCCTGACGGGAAGAGCATTCTCTATACCGTCGTGCCGGCGAATGCGATGTTTCAAAGCATCTACGTGATGGATGCGGACGGCAAGAACGCCCGCAAGGTCTATGGCGGCGAGCGTGAGGTGCTGATGGCTCGCTGGTCTGAGCGAGGAGATCGGATCGTGTTCGTCGAGCTGAGTGCTGACGGGAGCAAGATCTTCTCCGTCGACACACAGGGGCTGCAGCCCTGGCGCCTGTCCGATGACAGCGGCGCTGACACCGGCCTGGAAGTCTGCTGCAACGTGGCACGGGCAACGCTCAATCGCTAGCAGCCAAGGCCCAGCAACCCGCCCCCCCTTTTGAATACCTTACATCTGTTGTCGGAGGTTTCATGAAGCCAGTTCTGTGCATTCAAGCCCGGTCGAGTCGCTCGGCCGCCCGTTTGGCCGTCATCGCTGCAGGCATAGCGATGCTCAGCCCAGCCGCAGATGCGGCGAGCAAGACATACACGCTAAACACTGATTTCTCCCTTGGCCTGCTGGAGAACCTGAACTACCTGTCCGTTCCCAACCAATTGCAGGTGAACCTGGTCGGTGTCGGCTCTCAATACATCTTCGTTGCAAACCACAACGAAGACTCAGTCTCCAAATTCGATACCCGCACGATCAAGGGCCCCGGCGGCAATACCCTGGCACCTGGTAAGGAGGTCGCCCGTTACAAGACCTATGCAGGCAATCCAGGAGTTAGCAACGGCGGACAACCCTCGCGAATCGCCATCGACGTTGACGGCAACGCTTATGTGTTGAACCGAATGCCTGGGATCGGCGCACCGCCCTACCTGATGAAGATCCTGGTCGATACAGCCTTGGATCGAAACAGCAATGGTGTCATCGACACCTCCGAAGAAAGCAACGCCGTCACGGGAATTCAGGCAGCTGAAATGAAGCCGCTAAGTTCCAACACGAACGCCGGCATCGGTGACGAGCGCGTCGCCTGGATTGCACCTGTCGGCACCGGAACCTCATTCGGCCGCTCGGTGTGCATCGCCCCTGATGGCAAGCTCTGGGTCGGCATCTGGAATCAGGCTCGCTACTACCGCGTTGACCCATCCAACGGTGCGACGCTGCCAATTGGCCCTTCCAACCTCCCCTATGTGCAGTTGACCGGCTGGGCGCCCTATGGTTGCACCGTGGACAAGAACGGCATACTCTGGAGCGCCAACTTGCAGTACTCCGGCCTGGGCCGAGTCGACACGAACACCGGCACATTCACCAAGATCGACAGCCCTTACGGCGCCTACAACTATGGCATCGCGCAGGGCAACAACAAGATCTATCAAGCGCCTTATGCCGGAGGCTATGGCTGGGCGGTCTACGATCCCTCCGGCGCCGGAAGCTGGGATCGAAACCCGCATAGCTACAGCGGCGCTGGCATCGCAATCGATGGTGCCGGAGACATCATCTCCACGGACTATTCCGGAGTCAGAAAATACCGGGCGTCGGACAAGGCCCTCCTGTGGAGTGCCAGTGAGGGCGGAACAACCTATGGGGTGATGATCGACGGCAACAACGACGTCTGGGTGATGAACCTGAGTTTCAATACCACGACGAAGTACGACGGCGTCACCGGCGCAAAGATCGGCACCTTGTCCACCGGCGCCTATCCTTATGTCTACACCGACGGATCCGGGCTGACCACCAAGAATCAGACCGTGAACAAGTTGGGCACGTGGACGGTCGTCTTTGACAGCGGCGCCGCGGGCACGCAATGGGGCAAGATCAACTGGAACGATTCGATCCCCTCAGGCGCCAACATTGAAGTGCTGGTGCGAGCTTCCGACAACCAGGCGGCACTAGACCTCCAAAACTACCAGCCGGTTGCCAAGAACGTGAGCTTCAATGCAGCTGGGCGCTATGTCCAGGTTCGCACCCGCCTGCAGATGAACTCGAGCAATGAGTCCCCACTCCTTTACGACTTGACGGTCAATAGCGCTGTCTCGAGCTGTGATGTCGATGGTGACGGCGATGTGGACTCCGGCGACGTTAGCGCGATTCGCGCAGCAATCGGACAAGTGCCGTCGGCCAGCGATCCACGGGACGCGAATGGCGACGGGAAGATCACCATCAACGATGCGCGTGCTTGCGCACTGAAGTGCACGCGCCCGAGTTGCGCAACGCAATGAGCCAAATCGACTCTTCCAACTGAAAGGCATCGAAATGAAAAAAACTCTTGCAGCGCTGGGACTCGCTTGCGCAGCTCTGGGCTTGGCGCTTCCCTCTCAGGCCGCCATCGTGGTCAGCTTGGTACCCAGTTCCACGCACATCAATGTGGGGGAATCTGTGACCGTCGCTGTCAACATCAGCGGCCTCGGCAGCGAAATCGCCTCGGGCTACGACCTGACGGTCTTGTTTGCGCCAAGCGTGCTCGCCGCGGGATCAATCACCCAGTTTCTGGCTGAATTCGGTGGTCTCGCCAACATTTCCTCGGGTGCGAGCTTTGGCGCAGGCTTTGTGGGAGCGGACCTCGTGTCCTTCCTTGACGATCCCACCTTGTCCGCTGACCAGTCAGACGCTTTCACGCTCCTGTCCCTGAGCTTCATCGGCCTCGCCGATGGCGTTTCGTCGCTCTCCTTCGGGCTGGATCCGGACTATGAGCGTAATGTCGTCGGGCTCGACGCGGCAACGCTCAATGCAGCCTTCGGCTCGATTTGCATTGAAGTCGGCAATGGTCAATGCACTGTGCCGGAGCCATCGACCTACGCCTTGCTGGGCGCGGCGCTGGCTGGCATGTTGGTGCCGAATGTGCGTCGGCGCAGGCAACTCACCCGCAAAGGCTGACCCTCGGGCGCTGCCCGACCTGGAGCGAATGGCCCCCACGAGGCCGCCTGACGAAAAAACCCCCGAAAGGCGAAAGCTCTTCGGGGGTTCTATCTGGTGGGCGGTGCAGGGTTCGAACCTGCGACCCCTGCCGTGTGAAGGCAGTGCTCTACCGCTGAGCTAACCGCCCGGCAACTGGACCGGGAACATCCATGGACTGTGGCAACCACTCGTGGTGGGCGGTGCAGGGTTCGAACCTGCGACCCCTGCCGTGTGAAGGCAGTGCTCTACCGCTGAGCTAACCGCCCGGTTCTGGTTGCCTCGGTGAATCACTTGGATTCACCAACCGGGAAGCCCGCGATTATGCCACGGCTTTCGCGGCAAGCAAGATCAAACCGCAGACTCTTGCCAGATTCTTTTGCCGCCGCTGGCCTTGTCCAGCTCCGCCAAGACCGCCTGATGCGCCAGCATCTCTGTGTCGGACGCCGTGATCACAGCCAGTTCGAACTGACTGAAATCGACCGCCTCGACCTGGATCTCGCCCGGTGCCGCCGACTCGTTGCCCGAGGACTCGTCGATCACCAGCGAGTCCTGCCCGCGGGTGAGGCGCACATAGACCTCGGCCAGCAGCTCGGCGTCCAGCAAGGCGCCGTGCAAGGTGCGGCTGGAGTTGTCGACCTCAAGCCGCTTGCACAAGGCATCCAAGGAATTGGCCTTGCCCGGGAACAGGTCGCGCGCCATCAGCAGCGTGTCTCGCACGCCGCCGACAATGTCGTTGATCGGCGGACGCTTCAGCCGCTTCAACTCGGCATTCATGAAGCCGATGTCGAAGGCTGCGTTGTGGATCACCAGTTCCGCATCGCGCAGGAAGTCCAGCAGCTCGTCGGCGATCTCGGCGAATTTCGGCTTGTCGGCCAGAAACTCGTCAGTCAGCCCGTGAATGCGGATCGCATCCGGATCACTGGGGCGCTCCGGGTTCAGATACAGGTGCAGCTTGTTGCCAGTGAGCTGGCGATTGACCATCTCTAGGCAGCCGATCTCGATGATGCGGTCGCCAGCTTCGGCGCGCAGGCCGGTGGTCTCGGTGTCGAAGAAGATTTGTCGCATGCTTTGGTGCTCTCTCAGCGCTTTCCGGCCCGCTGGGCAAGGGCCCAGATGAGGATGCCGGCCGCGATCATCGGCAAGCTCAGCCACTGTCCCTGACTGAGGTTCAGCGCACGCAGCCCCAGAAAACTGTCCGGCTCACGGAAGTACTCGGCCGCGAAGCGCAGCAGGCCATAGCCGATCAGGAACATGCCCGAGACCGCGCCGGTCGCGCGCGGCTTGCGGGCATAGAACCAGAGCCAGACGAACAGCAGCAGGCCCTCGCCGAAGAACTGGTAGAGCTGCGAAGGATGGCGGGCAATGCCACCATCCTGCGCCTGCGGAAACACCATCGCCCAGGGCAAGCTGGGATCGGCCGCCCGGCCCCACAGCTCGCCGTTGATGAAGTTGCCCAGGCGCCCGGCCGCCAGACCGGTGGGCACGCAGGGGGCGATCAGGTCGGTGACCGCAAAGAAACTGCGCCCGCGCAGACGGGCAAACAAGGCCATGGCGACGATCACGCCTAGCAGCCCCCCATGGAAGGCCATGCCGCCTTGCCAGACTGCCAGGATCTCCAGCGGGTGCTGAAGGTAGTAGGCAGGCTTGTAGAACAACACATAGCCCAGGCGCCCGCCCAGCACCACGCCGAGCACGCCGAAGAAAAGCAGGTCGTCGACATCGCGGCGGTTCCAGCCCGCGGCGGCGTTCCAGGGCTGCGCAACACGGCGGCCGGCCAGGAACATGAAGAGGCCGAACGCGGCCAGATAGGTCAGCCCGTACCAATGAATGGCGAGCGGACCGATCTTCAGAGCAATGGGGTCGAACTGGGGATGAACCCACATGACGGTGATCCTGGGCGTGAGCTAGAGGCGCGCATCATAGTGGGCGCCAGCGGCATACATGCCGCGGCCCTGATGCCGAGCAGGCCGGATGGCACCGCTATTTGCGGCGCTGCCTGTCGCCCTGGCCCAGCGACTCCATGGCCTTCTGGCGCCGCGCTTCCTTGCGTTCATCCATGCGCTTCATGGCCTTGCGCTGCGTCATGCCGCTCTTGTCCGCCCAGGCCCACCACAGCACGGCCAGCCCGAACGGCGACAAGACCCAAAGCCAGCTCCACTCCGCTACCGGAGCAACGCCCAGCAGCTTCAAAAGAACCAGCACAACACCGATCGCGATGAACCACATCTAGCCGCTCCTGAGTCCCGCGCGTCACCGAGGTCAACCGTACAATCGGCCCGACCGTTTTGGGAATGAACGCGCCCGTTTGCTGATTGTCCCCTACCCTGTCCACCGCCTCGAAAGGAAGTCATGAAGTCCTCCCTGTTTGCACTGGCCGCCCTGGCCACCGCACTGGCCGCGCCGGCCGCCTTCGCCAGCGCAGACCTGGCTCAGAAGAAGAACTGCATGGCCTGCCATGCCGTCGACAAGAAGCTGGTCGGCCCGTCCTACAAGGATGTGGCAGCCAAGTATGCAAGCGACAAGGGCGCTGCCGCCAAGCTGGCTGACAAGATCGTCAAGGGCGGCTCGGGCGTCTGGGGCCCGGTGCCCATGCCTGCGAACCCGCAGGTCAGCGCCGACGAAGCAAAGCAACTCGCTGCGTGGATTCTGGCCACCAAGTGAGCGCCTGAAGCAGTCCGCTGCATCAAGCAAGAACAAACAGGCCCCGCGGGGCCTGTTTCTCATTGCGCCGTCACATCAGACGGTGCCTGAGCGACCCGCCCCGCCTTCTATCCAGCGGGGACCGGTCGCGCGGGGATCAGATCAGTAGGCTTGACCGAGCTGCTCCAGGATTGCCGGATTCTCCAGCGTGCTGGTGTCCTGGGTGACGCTCTCACCCTTGGCCACCGAACGCAAGAGACGCCGCATGATCTTGCCGCTGCGGGTCTTGGGCAGGTTGTCGCCAAAGCGGATGTCCTTGGGCTTGGCGATGGGGCCGATTTCCTTGGCCACATGGTCGCGCAGCTGTTTGGCAATGGCCTTGGCCTCGTCGCCCGTGGGGCGCGGACGCTTCAGCACGACAAAGGCGCAGATCGCCTCGCCGGTGGTGTCATCCGGACGGCCCACCACCGCCGCCTCGGCCACCAGCTCGGTGCAACTGACCAGCGCAGACTCGATCTCCATCGTGCCCATGCGGTGGCCGGAGACGTTGAGCACGTCGTCGATGCGGCCGGTGATGGTGAAGTAGCCGGTCTCGGCGTCGCGGATGGCACCGTCGCCCGCCAGGTAATAGCCCTTGAGCTCCGCCGGGTAGTAGCTCTTCTTGAAACGCTCGGGGTCGCCCCAGATGGTGCGGATCATCGAAGGCCAGGGCTTCTTCACCACCAGGATGCCGCCCTGGCCGTTGGGCACATCATTGCCCAGCTCGTCGACGATGGCGGTGGTGATGCCCGGGAACGGCAGCGTGCAGGAACCGGGCACCAGCGGTGTCGCGCCCGGCAGCGGCGTGATCATGTGACCGCCGGTCTCAGTCTGCCAGAAGGTATCGACGATGGGGCAGCGGCCGCCGCCCACATGCTGGTGGTACCACTCCCAGGCTGCGGGATTGATCGGCTCGCCCACTGAACCCAGCAGGCGCAGGCTGGACAGGTCGTAGCTCTTGGGATGCACCGCCTCATTGCTTTCAGCCGCCTTGATCAGCGAGCGGATCGCCGTCGGCGCGGTGTAGAAGATCGTGACCTTGTGCTTGGCGATCATGTGCCAGAAGCGGCCGGCGTCCGGGTAGGTCGGGATGCCCTCGAACACGATCTCGGTACCACCCAGGGCCAGCGGGCCGTAGCTGATGTAGGTGTGGCCGGTGACCCAGCCGATGTCGGCGGTGCACCAGAACACATCGTCGGGCTTAAGGTCGAAAGTCCACTTGGTCGTCAGCGCCGCATGCAGCAGATAGCCGCCGGTGCTGTGCTGCACGCCCTTGGGCTTGCCGGTGGAGCCCGAGGTGTAGAGCAGGAACAGCGGATGCTCGGCCTCGACCCATTCCGGCTCGCAGTGGCTCGACTGGCCGGCCAGCAGTTCATGCAGCCACAGATCGCGCCCGGCCACCCAGGCGATGTTGCCACCGGTGCGCTTGTAGACGATCACATCCTTCAGCGTCGGGCAGCAGTTGTCGGCCAGCGCCTCGTCGACGATGGACTTCAGCGGCAGATGCTTGCCACCGCGCAGCTGCTCGTCGGCGGTGATCACCATCACCGCGCCGGCGTCCTGCACCCGGTCGCGCAGGCTCTGGGCAGAGAAGCCGCCGAACACCACCGAGTGCGTGGCGCCGATGCGGGCGCAGGCCTGCATCGCAGCCACGCCCTCCACCGACATCGGCATGTAGATCACGACGCGGTCGCCCTTCTTGACACCGCGCGCCTTCAGCGCGTTGGCCAGCTGCGAGACCTTGGTCAGCAACTCGCTGTAGCTGACCTTGGTCACCGCACCGTCATCAGCCTCGAAGATGATGGCGGTCTTGTCACCCAGACCGGCTTCAACATTGCGGTCCAGGCAGTTGTAGGAGACGTTCAGCCGACCATCCTCGAACCACTTGAAGAACGGCGCCTCGCTGTCATTCAGCACCTTGGTGAACGGTGTCTTCCAGCTCAGCAACTCGCGCGCCTGCCGAGCCCAGAAGCCTTCGTAGTCGCGTTCGGCTTCGTCAACCAGGGCCTGATAGCCGGCCATGCCTTTGACATGGGCCTGGGCCGACCACTCCGGGCTGGGCAGGTATTGCTTGCTCTGACTCATGGGTTTGTCTCCTCGGGTCACCGGGTTTGTGGAATTGGCTGCAACTGTGCTTGCCGTCTCTGACGAACCGCTTACTCTCGCGCGCATCAAAACGGCGAGCTGCAGTGTGCCGCCTAGAATCGCACCCCAGGCTTTCAGACGATTTCGGACTAACCCTATGAGCGAACCCACCCGCCGGCTCCGGCCCCTGCCCAACCTGATCTTCGCCAGCCGCTGGTTGCAGCTGCCGCTGTATCTGGGCCTGATCCTGGCGCAGGGCGTCTATGTGTTCCAGTTCTGGACCGAGCTGGTGCATCTGGTCGAGGCTGCTTTCGGCAACCAGGATGCCTTGGCCCTGTTGGTCAAGAGCATCGGCTACAAGAGCAATCTCGAGGTCAGCAAGCTCAACGAAACCATCCTGATGCTGGTGGTGCTGGGCCTGATCGACGTGGTGATGATTTCCAACCTTTTGATCATGGTGATCATCGGCGGCTACGAGACCTTTGTCTCGCGCATGCACCTTGACGGCCATCCGGACCAGCCGGAATGGCTCAGCCATGTCAACGCCTCGGTGCTGAAGGTCAAACTGGCCACAGCCATCATCGGCATCTCGTCGATCCATCTGCTGAAGACTTTCATCAATGCCGACAACTACACCCAGCAGGTGCTGCTGTGGCAGACGGTGATCCACATTGCCTTCCTGTTCTCGGCGCTGGCGATTGCCGCGGCCGACCGCCTGATGCACCCCGTCAACGACAAGCACTAAAAAACGATGGCCAGCGCAGCACTCCTCCTTGTCGGTCTGGTCCTGCTGGTGGCAGGGGCTGAGTTGCTGGTGCGCGGCGCCAGCAAGCTGGCGCTGAGCCTGGGCATCGCGCCTCTGGTGGTCGGTTTGACCATCGTGTCGATCGGCACCAGCGCCCCTGAGGTGGCGGTGTCACTGGGTTCCGCCTTGCAAGGCCAAGCCGATCTGGCCCTGGGCAATGTGCTGGGCAGCAATATCTTCAATGTGTTGTTCATCCTCGGGCTGTCGGCTGTGATCCTGCCGCTCAGCGTCCATGCGCAGATCGTGCGCCAGGAAATCCCGGTGATGATCGGCGCCAGCCTGCTGCTCCTTCCTTTGCTGCTGGACGGCAACATCAGCCGTGGCGAGGGTGTGCTGATGTTGGTCGCCATGGTTGCCTACATCGTCCATCTGGTGCGCAGCCCCACCCATGAAAGCGCTGAAGTGCAGCAAGAGATCGCCAGCGAGCTGCCGCCTGACTCGCGCTGGGATCGCCACTGGAGCGTGCAGGTGCTGCTCATCCTCGGCGGGCTTGCGCTGCTGATCCTGGGCGCACGCTGGCTGGTGGAAGCCGCCGTGGAGATCGCCCGCGGCCTGGGCGTCAGCGAGCTGGTGATCGGCCTGACCATCGTCGCCGCAGGCACCTCGGCACCCGAGGTCGCCACCTCGATCATGGCCGCACTGCGGGGCCAGCGCGACATCGCCATCGGCAATGTGGTGGGCAGCAATATCTTCAACATCCTGGGCTGCCTGGGCCTGGTGGCCGCTGTGGCGCCGGGCGGCATGCCGGTGGCGGCCGCCGCACTGAACTTCGACTACTGGGTGATGCTGGCCACCGCGCTGGTCTGCCTGCCGGTGATGCTCAGCGGTCGCGAAATCGCCCGCTGGGAAGGCGCCGTCTTCCTGGGCTACTACGTCGCCTACTGCGCCTTCCTGATCCTGCGTGCCCAGCAGCACGACGCGCTCGAGGCCTACAGCGGCGTCATGCTGAGCTTCGTGCTGCCGCTGACCATCATCGCCATGGTGGCCTCGCTGATGCGAGGCGGCGGCAGCCGCAGCAGCACTTAAGGCAGCCGCCCGTCAGGGCTGGGGCTGCTCCGGCGGCACCGGCGCCTTCGAACGCAAGCGCAGATGCAGGGCTGCCTGCGCCAGCAGATTGGCCGACACCGGCGCGGTGACGAACACGAACAGCGTGATCAACAGCGCCTGCAGCCCCGTGTTGCCCTGGGCCCAGTCGAGCACCAGGCTGGCCAACAGCACGCCGCCCACCCCCAGCGTGCTGGCCTTGGTCGGCGCATGCAGGCGCATGTAGAAGTCGCGAAAGCGCAGCATGCCGATCGCGCCCACCAGCGCAAACACGCCCCCCACCACCAGCAGCGCGGCTGCCAAGGCTTGAATCGTCCAGTGCAGGTCTTCGTGCATCAGTCCAGCCTCACTCGATCACATCGCCGCGACTGAGATAGCGCGCCAGCGCCACCGTCGAGACAAAACCCAGCAGCGCGATGATCAGCGCCGCCTCGAACAGCAGCCCGGTCTGCCAGCGCAGCCCCAGCAAGACCACCAGCGCCAGCGCGTTCACATACATGGTGTCCAGCGCCAGCACGCGGTCGGTCGGCTCCGGTCCGAACAGCAGGCGCCAGCCGCACAGCAGCAGCGCCAGCCCGACCGCGCCGGTGGCGAAATCCAGAGCCATCGGCAGGATGGAACTCAGCAAAGTGCTCATCCGAAGATCTCCATCAGCGGCTGCTCGTAGCGCGCCTTGATCTGCGCGGCCATAGCTGCGGCGTCATCGCAATCCAGCGCGTGCACCAGGATCTGCCCCGCTGCCTCGTCCACCACGCAGGAAACCGTGCCCGGCGTCATCGTAATGATGCTGGCCAGCAGCGTTATTCCGCCGGGGTGGCGCAGCGCCAGCGGCACCGGCACCCAGGCGGGCTGCGGCTCGGCCCGCGGTGACAGCACCAGCTTGGCCACGGCCAGGTTGGACACCACGATGTCCCACAGAACGATGCCAAACAGCTGCAGCGCCACACCGGGCCGCCGCAGTCGCCCAGCCGGGCCCAGAAAACCCTGCAGCAGCCGAGGCAGCAGCAAGGCAAAAGCCAGCGCCCACAGCAGCTGCGGCAAGGCCAGGCTGCGCTGCAGCAACAGCCAGACCGCCGCCAGCAGCAGCGACAGCACCGGATGATCGAACCAGCCTGCGCTCGCCACGAGGGGCTTTGCGGCGTTCAGCGGCTTCCTGTCTTGTTCGGCCATGCTCAGCGCTCCTTTTCTGTGCTCGGCGTGCTTTGCGTGCCTCGCGGGCTGTCCAGGCGGCCGTCATAGGGCCGGGTGCTGGCCGGCGCGCCCGCGCCGAGCACCGCAGCGGCATAGGCCGCGCGGTCCTGCAGTTGCAGCGCCGCCGCCGCGCAATAGCGCTGCAGCGGCGCGGCACCCACGCTCATCGCCACGCTGGCGGCCAGCAAGGCGGCGCTGGCCAGCAGCAGCTTGGCGCTATGGCCGGACGCCGCGCCCGCGGGGCGCTCGTCGCTGACATGCCAGAACAGGATGCTGCCGGCACGCGCCAGCCCCACCAGGCTCAGGAAACCGACGCCCAGGATCACCGCCCAGACTCCGGCAGCCCAGGCATGCGTGCTGGCCGCTTCCAGCAGCATCAGCTTGCCGATGAAGCCCGGCAGCGGCGGCAGGCCGGCGGTGGAGGCTGCAGCGAGCAGCAGCATCAGGCCCAGCACCGTGGGCTGGGCCACCGATGAGGCCGGCACCAGCTGACCCTCGGCGGCACCGCGCTGCGCGGCCACCAACTCGGCCAGCAGGAACAGCGCCGCGATCACCAGCGTGCTGTTGAGCATGTAGTACAGCGCCGCGCCCCAGGCTTCGCTGCCGAACAGGCCGATGCCCGCCAGCACCGTGCCGACCGAGGCCACAGTGAGCCAGGCCACCAGCCGGGCCAGCGTGCGCGAAGCCAACGCGCCCAGTACACCCACCACGCTGGTGGCCAGCGCCAGCGGCAGCAGCACAGGCTCCACCGTCAGGGCGCTGGCGCCGGCACCTTCACCGAACACCACGCCATGCACGCGCAGGATGGCGTAGACGCCCACCTTGGTCATGATGGCGAACAGCGCCGCCACCGGGGCGCTGGCCGCGGCATAGGTATTGGGCAGCCACATCGCCATCGGCATCAGCGCGGCCTTGAAGCCGAACACCACCAGCAGGATCAGCGCGCCGACCCGCAGCACCGCTGCGTCCGGCTCGGCCACCTCTGGCACTCGCAGCGCCAGATCCGCCAGGTTCAGCGTGCCGGCCTTGGCGTAGATGAGCGACACGCCAATCAGGAACAGCGCCGAGGCCAGCAGGTTGAGCACGACATAGTGCAGGCCGGCCTTCAAGCGCGCCCCGCCCTGCCCGTGCAGCATCAGCACATAGCTGGAGATCAGCAGCACCTCGAAGAACACGAAGAGGTTGAACAGGTCGCCGGTGACGAAAGCGCCATTCAGCCCCATCAGCTGGAACTGGAACAGCGCATGGAAATAGCGCCCGTGCGCGTCCCAGCCGCCGCTGGCGTACCAGAGCACCGGCAGCGCCACGCAGGCCGACAGCAGCAGCATCAGCGCCCCCAGCCGGTCCACCAGTAAGGCGATGCCGAAGGGCGCCGGCCATTCACCAACGCGGTAGACCATCAGCTCGCCCGTGTCCGCGCGCAGCAGCAAGACCACAGCCACCAGCAGGCTCAAACCCACGGCGCTCAGCGACAGGCGCCTGGCCCAGCGCAGCTTGTGCTGGTCATGCGCACCCAGGCCACTGCCGACATGGTCACCGAGCAGCAACAGCAACATCCCGCACAGCGCGGGAATCAGCACCGGCAGCACCGGCAGATGGCTCATCAGCGCGTCCTTCAACATCACCGCTGGCCCTCGCGCGGCTCGGCGCCGTCCACATGGTCGCTGCCGTTGTCATGCCGGCTGCGCAGCGCCAACTCGATGACGAAGCCGGTGGTGGCGAAGCCGATCACGATGGCCGTCAGCACCAGGGCCTGCGGCAGCGGATCGGCCAGGGTCTGGCCCTGTCCGAGGATGGGCGCTGCCGAGGTCCAGAGCCGGCCCATCGCGAAGATGAAGATATTGACCGCATAGCCCAGCAGCGACAGGCCCAGCACCACCGAGAAGCTGCGGCCACGCAGCAGCAGGTAGACGCCGCAGGCCGTCACCAGGCCGATGCCAGTGGCGAGCAGGAATTCCATTGAAAGCATCATGTTGCGCTCCGCACGCCTTCCTTGCTGGCCGAGCCCAGCACCGACAGCATCAGCAGGGTCGAGCCGACCACCGTGACGTACACGCCCAGATCGAACAAGCCCGCGGTGGCCAGCGGCAACTCGCCCAGCAGCGGCACCACCGGATGGCCGAAGGCACTGGTCAGGAAGGGACGGCCGAACACGAAGGCGCCGACCCCGGTCAGCCAGGCGATGCCCAGGCCCAGGCCGATCCAGCGCACATAGCGCCGGCCGCCGGCGGCGTGCATCAGCTGCTCAGCCGCCTGCTGGCCGCGCGCCATGTACTGCAGCACCAGCGCCACCGCCGTCACCAGGCCGGCGATGAAGCCACCGCCGGGCAGGTTGTGGCCGCGCCAGAAGATATAGGCCGACAGCAGCAGCGCCAGCGGCAGCACCAGGCGCGCCACGGTGCGCAGCATCAGCGGCTCCCGGGCATAGCTCCAGGGCCGGCCTTCCGGATCATGTACCGGCCGACGTGTGCGCAGGCCGTCCAGCAAGGCCAGCACACCCACCGCGGCAATGCCCAGCACGGTGATCTCGCCGAAGGTGTCATAACCGCGGAAGTCGACCAGGATTACGTTGACCGTGTTGGTGCCGCCGCCTTTGCTCAGCGCGTTCTCCAGGAAGTACCAGGCAATCGAGTCATGGTCTCGGGTCAGCACCAGCCAGGACAGCCAGGCCACGCCGCCGCCGCAGGCCAGGGCGATCAGCGCGTCGCGGCCGCGTCGCAGCGTGCTGCTCTCGCGCGGGCTGGTCTGCGGCAGCAAGGCCAGGCCCATCAGCAGCAGCGCGGTGGAAACGATGTCGACCGACAGCTGGGTCAGCGCCAGATCCGGCGCCGACAGCGCCAGGAAGGCCAAGGAGCACACCAGGCCGACCCCGCCCACCAGCAGCACCGCAATCAGGCGCTGCCGGTGTAGCACCAGCACGCCCAGGCACAGGGCCAGGAGCAGCAGCCATACCGCCAGTGCCAGCGGCGGTGCCGGCAGCAGCGTGCGCTGGCCGGCCTGCAAGGCCGAGCCCTGCTGCAGCAGCGGCCAGGCCGCCAGCGCCAGCGCCAGCAACAGCATCCAGGCGATATAGCGCTGCAACGAGCCGTTCTCCAGCCGCGTGGTGAAGCGGCCGGCGGCGCCGAACAGCCCGTCGATCAGCGACTCGAACACCCGCTTGGCGCTGAAGGCCCCTGGTTCATGCCGATGCAGGCGCCCGCCGCGACGCAGCAGCGCATAGAACAGCGCGCCGCCGCCCACCGCCACCGCACTCATCAGCAGCGGCAGATTGAAGCCATGCCACAGCGCCAGCGAGAACTCGGGCGCCGGCGTGCCCAGCATGCTGGACGCCGCCAGCGTCACCAGCGGGCCGGCCACCCACATTGGCGCCAGGCCCACGGCCAGCGCCACGAGCACCAGCAGCAGCACCGGCGCCTTCATGCCCCAGGGCGGCTCATGCGGGTGCGGCTGCGGCAGATCGCGCGGCGGCCCGCTGAAGAAGGTGTCATGCACCAGGCGCGCGGAATAGGCCATCGAGCACAGGCCGGCCACCGTGGCCAGCACAGGAATCGCCCAGGAGGCGCTGCCCCAAAAGCTGGCGTTTACCGCCTGCTCCAGCATCATTTCCTTGGAGATGAAACCGTTGAAGGGCGGCAAGCCGGCCATGGCCGCGGCGGCCAGCAAGGCCAGCGAGCCGACCCAGGGCATCAGCCCGAACAGCCCGCCCAGCCGGCGCAGATCGCGGGTGCCGGTCTCATGGTCGACGATGCCCGCGCTCATGAACAGCGCCGCCTTGAAGCTGGCGTGGTTGAGCACATGGAACACCGCCACCACCGCCGACATCGGGCTGCCCAGGCCGATCAGGAAGGTGATGAAGCCCAGATGGCTGATGGTCGAGTAGGCCAGCAGGCTCTTTAGGTCATGCTTGAAGATGGCCACGAAGGCCGCGAACACCATCGTCAGCAGGCCGACGCTGGCCACCACAGTCTCGAACAGCCCCGGGCCGCCTATCACCGGATACAGGCGCATCAGCAAGAACAGCCCGGCCTTGACCATGGTGGCTGAGTGCAGATAAGCCGACACCGGTGTGGGCGCCGCCATCGCCTGAGGCAGCCAGAAGTGGAAGGGCAGCTGTGCACTCTTGGTGAAGCAACCCAGCAGGATCAGCGCCAGGGCCAGCGGGTAGCGGCTGTCCGCGCGCACCACATCGCCTTGGCTCAGCAGCACAGACAGCTCGTAGCTTCCGCCGATCTGGCCCAGCACAATCACACCGGCCAGTAGGGCCAGGCCGCCGCCGCCCGTCACCGCCAGCGCCATGCGCGCACCGCTGCGCGCGTCTTCGCGATGGCCCCAGAAGCCCACCAGCAGGAAGGAGGAGATGCTCGTCAACTCCCAGAACACCACCAGCAGCAGCAGGTTGTCCGACAGCGCGATGCCCAGCATCGCCGCCATGAACAGCATCAGCAGCGCGAAGAACTTGCCCGGCGGGTCCTTGCGGTCCAGGTAGAAAGCGGCATAGATCACCACCAGCAGGCCGATGGCGCTGATCAGCGCCGCGAACATCCAGGCCAGGCCGTCCAGGCGCAGCCCCAGGTTCAGACCGATGGCCGGCACCCAGTCCGCATGAAACAGCAAGACCTGCCCCCCGAACACTGCCGGCGCGGCCCACAGCAGCAGGCCCAGCACGACGGCGGTGGTGAGCCCCGCCGCCAAGGCGGGCGCCAGCCGCATGCCGCCAGATCGGCCCAGCCAGGCACACAGGCCGGTGCCCAGCAAGAGCGGCAGCAGAACCACGGTAAGGAGCAGACTCATCGCTTCGGGTCGTGTCAGGGGTTGCTTGCGCTGCTCAGCAATCGGTGGTCACCGTTGAGCGGCGGCCGATTCTAGACATGCGCGGACCAGTGCCGCTGCAAGCTCCGGCGAAAGCTCCGACAAAGGCAGGCTCATTAGAATCAGCTCAGCATTGCCACCCTCCCCGCAACCGGGCTTCGACATGACCACCACCATCAAGTACGCCGACCTCGTTGACAGCGTCAGCGCCGCCCTGCAGTACATCAGCTACTACCACCCGGCCGACTACATCGCCCATCTGGCCCGCGCCTACGAGCGCGAGCAAAGCGCTGCGGCCAAGGACGCGATCGCGCAGATCCTGACCAACTCGCGCATGTGCGCTGAAGGGCGTCGCCCGATCTGCCAGGACACCGGCATCGTCAATGTGTTCCTCAAGATCGGCATGGACGTGAAGTGGGAAGGCTTCCCCGGCTCCATCCAGGAAGCCGTGGACGAAGGCGTGCGCCGCGCCTACAACCACCCGGACAACAAGCTGCGCGCCTCGGTGCTGGCCGACCCCATCTTCGAGCGCAAGAACACCAAGGACAACACGCCGGCAGTGGTCTTCATGGAGGTGGTGCCCGGCGACAAGCTGGATGTCATCGTCGCGGCCAAGGGCGGCGGCTCGGAGAACAAGAGCAAGGTCTACATGCTCAACCCCAGCGACAACATCGTCGACTGGGTGCTGAAGACCGTGCCGACCATGGGCGCCGGCTGGTGCCCGCCGGGCATGCTGGGCATCGGCGTCGGCGGCACGGCCGAGAAGGCAGCGCTGCTGGCCAAAGAAGCGCTGATGGACGACATCGACATGTATGAGCTGCTCGACCGCGGCCCGCAGAACAAGCTCGAAGAGCTGCGCATCGAACTCTACGAGAAGGTCAACGCGCTGGGCATCGGCGCACAAGGCCTGGGCGGCCTGACCACGGTTCTGGACGTCAAGATCAAGACCTACCCGACGCACGCCGCCAGCAAGCCGATCGCGATGATCCCCAACTGCGCGGCCACCCGCCATGCCCACTTCGTGCTGGACGGCTCAGGCCCCAGCTACCTGACCCCGCCCAGCCTGGACCTGTGGCCCGATGTGCACTGGGCGCCGGACTACAACAAGAGCAAGCGCGTGGACCTGAACGCGCTGACCCCCGCCGAGGTGGCCAGCTGGACGCCCGGCCAGACCCTGTTGCTCAACGGCAAGATGCTCACTGGCCGCGACGCCGCGCACAAGCGCATCCAGGACATGCTGGCCAAGGGCGAAAAGCTGCCGGTGGACTTCACCAACCGCGTCATCTACTACGTCGGCCCGGTCGATCCGGTGCGCGACGAGGTAGTCGGCCCGGCCGGCCCCACCACCGCCACTCGTATGGACAAGTTCACCGAGATGATGCTCAGCGAAACCGGCCTGATCTCGATGATCGGCAAGGCCGAGCGCGGCCCGGTGGCCATCGAGGCCATCAAGAAGCACAAGTCAGCCTATCTGATGGCAGTGGGCGGCAGCGCCTACCTGGTGTCCAAGGCCATCAAGCACGCCAAGGTGGTGGGCTTCGAGGACCTGGGCATGGAAGCTATCTACGAGTTCGACGTGGTCGACATGCCGGTGACGGTGGCCGTCGATGCCGGCGGCACCAGCGCCCATATCACCGGCCCCAAGGAATGGCAGGCCAAGATCGGCAAGATTCCGGTGTCGGTGGCCTGAGGGCGCGGGCAAACGCCACGCGGGTGCGGGGTATCGCCAGCCTATGGCACGCCCTGACCCCAGGCCGCCAAACTACCCCCGTGATTGAGCGCCCTCCGAGGGGGGATTCCACAAGCGGCCCGGGCTGGCGATCATGCAGCCACGGAGGACATCAGGTGAACGGCCATCAAACGAGCCGCAGCCAGGCCCTCCGTGACCGCCATGGGAGGGCGCATCGATGTGGATTTCCAAGTACTGGTACGAGAAGCTGCCTGCGCTGTACGCGCTGGCAGCCCTGATGAGTCTGGCCCTGCTGGGCGCGCCGGCAGCCTTCAGCGCCACGCTGCTGACGGCAGCCGCAGCGCTCACCGCCTGGTGGCGCTACGACCATCGCCGCCAGGCCTGAAGCCCGCCAAGGGCACAGGCGCCGGCCGGCGCTCGTGCAAGGCCAGCGCCTGGGCTCATGGCCCCGGCGATTGCAGGCCTAGCGCCTGCATCACCAGCGCATACTGCTCGGCCTGATGGACCGCCTGCGACACCGTGGGGCCGGCCGCCGTGGCCGGCCGCGCGGCGCAGCGCAGCGGAACACCCGAGGGACACAAGACCGCGAGCTCATCGCGGATGAAGGGCCAGGCGCCCTGGTTCAGTTCCTCCTCCTGCGCCCACACCAGCTCACGCAAGCCGCTGTAGCGCTGCAGCAGCAGCGCCAGCTCCTGCTGCGGGAAGGGGTAGAGCTGCTCCAGCCGCAGCAGGGCCGTGCCCGGCTCGGACGCCGCACGACGAGCACGCAGCAGGTCGTAGTGCAGCTTGCCGCTGCACAGCACGATGCGCTCCACCGCCTCGGGCGACATGACCGAGCCGTCATCCAGCACCGGCTCGAAACCGCCTTCGATCATCGCCTGCAAGGGCGTATGCGAATCGGGCTCCTCATAGAGCTTGCCCTTGGGCGTCATCACAACCAGCGGGCGACGCGGCTGCACGCAGGCCTGGCGACGCAGCAGATGGAACCATTGCGCCGCCGTTGATGGCACCGCCACCTGCAGATTGCCCTGCGCGCACAGCTGCAGGAAGCGCCCCAGGAAGCCGCTGGAATGCTCCGGCCCCACGCCCTCATAACCATGCGGCAGCAGCAGCGCCAGCCCGGATGCGCAGCCCCACTTGGCCTCGCCCGAGGCGATGTAGTGGTCGATGAAGACCTGCGCACCATTGACGAAATCGCCGAACTGCGCCTCCCAGATCAGCAGACGGCGCAGCTCCTGCAGGCTGTAGCCGTACTCGAAGCCCAGCACCGCCTCCTCAGACAGCAGCGAGTTGAAGGCCTCGAAACGCACCGGGCCGCTGCGCAGCGCGTTCAGCGGCTGGAACTCGGCCGGCCCCTGGCCCTGCGCCTGCTGGCCATGCCAGACCGCCTGGCGGTGCAGAAAGGTGCCGCGCCGCACGTCCATGCCCGACACGCGCACGCCGATACCGCCTTGCAGCAGCGTCGCATAGGCCATGTTCTCGGCGAAGCGCCAGTCGCAGCGGGCCTCAGGGCTGGCCGCCATCGACTGCCAGTCCTCCATCAGGGTCTGCACCATCGCATGCGGCTGGAAGCCGTCCGGCAGGCGGGTCAGCATCGCGACGATGCCCTGCAGCTGCGCCAGCCCGGGCGCCGGCAGCAGGCTGGCCTCCGCGGCCTGCGGCGGCGCGGGCACAGGCGGCTCAAGCGGCAGACGCTCGAAGCTCTGGAGCGCCTGCTCGCGGCAACGCTCGATGAAGCGCAACAGGTCCATCTCGCTGGCCAGCCCAGAAGCGCAGAGCTTGGCGGCATAGCTGTCGACCACCGTGGGCAGGCTGTCGATGCGGGCCTGGCGCGCCGGGGCCGTCAGCGCCGGCACATCATGCTCGGAGTGCCCGGGGCGCCGGTACCCGATCAGGTCTATGAAGACATCGCTGCCAAAGCGCGTTCGGTAGTCCAGCGCAATCTCGGCGGCGCGCTGCACCTGCTCGGGCGCATCGGCGCTGACGCGCAGCACCGGCGCATCGATCATGCGCGCCACGTCGCTGGCATAGCGTGGCTGCTGCGCGTCCATCAGATGCAGCTCGGTAAAGCCGACCTGGTTGTTGATGACGATGTGAACCGTACCGCCAACGCTGTAGCCGGGCTTGCGACCCAGCATCAGCGACTCCATCACGACGCCCTGCCCCGCCAACGCGGCGTCGCCATGCATCACGACGGCCAGCGCCTGCCCGGGCGCGTGGCCGGCGCCGCGATCCTGGCTGGCGCGCGCCATGCCGGCCACCACAGGCTGCACGCTCTGCAGATGCGAAGGATTGAAGGCCAAGCGCAGCTCGACATCGCCGTGCCGGGTGGTCACCTTGTGACGCGCACCTAGGTGGTACGGCAGGTCCTTGTGGCGCTCGGGATGCGAGTCGCCGGCATCGAAGAAGCTGAGCAGCTCCGGCGCCGGCAGACCCAGCAGATTCACCAGCACATTGATGCGACCGCGGTGCGGCATGCCCAGCAGCATCTCACGCACGCCGCTGGCACCGGCCTGCTCGATCAGCACATCCAGCAGCGGGATCAGCGTCTCGCAACCTTCCAGCGAAAAGCGCTTGGCATGCGGAAAGCGTTGCGCCACATGGCGTTCCCACGTCTGCACGCGCACCAGCCGCGCCAGCAAGCCGGTGCCGCCCATCGCCGCCGGCAGCGATGGCACCCGTGTCGGCGCCTCGAACTCGGCATGCAGCCAGGCCAGCCGCGCCTCGTCGCGCACCGCGCTGGCATCCAACGTCAGGCTGCCGCAATACAAGGCGCGCAGCGCTGCCGCCAGCTCCTGCACCGTCTTCGCGCCCAGCAGCGGCAAGCCATCCTCGCTCACCGCCTCGGCCTCGGCCAGCCCGAAGCGGGCTGGTGCCAGCAGCGCTGCATCAGCCACTTCCGCCAGCTGCAGCGGATCGAGCACGGCACAGCGGTAGCCGTGCTGGCGGTAGGCATCGAGCAGGCGCTGCACGGCAGGCCGGATGTGCGGACTCGCAACACGGCTGGGCGCTTCGACCCACGCTTCGACCAAGGGGGTGCCGGCACTGAAGCGACAGCGGTGCAGCCACGAGTGCTGCATGAATGACGGGCTTGGCATGGTGTTCTCCCTGAAACGAAAGGCCCCGAACCCGCGCCGTCTTCTGCGCGGCCTGAGGTTCGCCATGGGGGCGCGTTCTGGGGCGCCGCATGCCATGGATGGCACAACCCGACCCCGCCCTTGCCCAGGGCGTGGCACGGGAGTCATGCCGGTCTGTCTACCGGCTGCTGTCTCCTGCTGGAAATGGCCGTGGCGGCGGCGCGGTGCCGCCCGTCACTGGGCTGTGGGCGGTGGCTGACTCAAAGAACGAAGGCCCGCACCACCTCATTGAGCTGGTTGGCCTGGTCCTGCAGCGAGCGCGCAGAGGCGGTGCTCTGCTCCACCATCGCCGCGTTCTTCTGCGTCGAGTCATCCATCTGCACGATGGCCTCGTTGACCTGCTCGATGCCCTGGCTCTGCTCGCGGCTGGAGGCGCTGATCTCGGCCACGATGTCGCTGACCTGCTTGATGCTGGTGACCACCTGCTTCATCGTGGCACCCGCCTGCTCCACCATCTGGCTGCCGCGATCGACCTGCTGCACCGAGTTGTCGATCAGGGACTTGATCTCCTTGGCTGCCACGGCGCTGCGCTGCGCCAGGCTGCGCACTTCGGCGGCCACCACCGCAAAGCCGCGGCCATGCTCGCCGGCACGGGCTGCTTCGACGGCGGCGTTCAGGGCCAGGATATTGGTCTGGAACGCGATGCCGTCGATCACGCTGATGATCTCGACGATGCGCTTGGACGAGTCCGCGATGGAGCTCATCGTCGCCACCACCTGGCCCACCACTTCGCCGCCTTGCGCCGCCACCGACGAAGCCTGCAAGGCCGAGGAATTGGCCTGGCTGGCGCTGTCCGCGCTGAGCCTGACGGCCGAGGTCAGCTGCTCCATCGCCGAGGCCGTCTCTTCCAGCGCGCTGGCCTGCTGTTCGGTGCGGGCGGAGAGGTCCTGATTGCCCTCCGCGACCTGGTGCGAGGCGCTGGCGATGGTGTCGGCGCCGGTGCGCACTTCCGACACGATCCGGTGCAGGCTGTCCACCATATGCTTGAGCGCACCCATCAGGCGGCCGACTTCGTCCTTGCTGTCGTCAGTCACCTTGTAGGTGAGGTTGCCCTCGGCCACCGACTCGGCCATCGCGATGGCGCGGTCGATCGGCTGGGTGATGGAGCGCGTGATCAGGACCGCGGTGACGATGCCCAGCAGCACCGCGACCACCGAGAAGGCCAGCATGCCGATGCGCGCGCGATCCGCGGCGAGCTTGGCCTCGCCCACATCGGCGCTCATACCACCTTCCTGGTGGGCCACCATCTTGTCGATCAGCGCGTAGTAACGCGGCTGAAGAGTGGCCATATCGCCCTGATAGACCGCCATGGCCTCGTCACGATTGCCGGCGGCCAGCAGGTCAAAGAACTTGCGCACGGCGGCGCCGTAGGCTTTGCGGGCCTCTGACTGTTCGGCAAAGATCGCTTTGCTTTCGTCGGTATGCAGCAGTTTCTCGAACTTGGCGAAGTTCTCGGTGTTGATCGTGCGCAGCGCGGCGTAGTCGTCCATGTACTTCTTGGTCTGCTCGGGCGTGCCTGCCAGCAGGATGCGGCCGATGGTGATGACGCCCTTGTCGCCCACGCTCTTGATGGCACTGCTCAGTGCGATCTGCGCGTAGCGGTCCTCGACCAACTGGTCCATCGTGCTGCCCACCCGGCTCAGCACCGACAAGCCCGCCAACAAGCTGGCCAGCAACAAGGCAATCACCAGCGCAAATGCAAGCGCCAGGCGGGTGCCGATTCTCAGATTGTTCAACTTCATTTGTTTTCCTTCTCCATACAACAGGTCAAGCAGATCAGCGTCTATGTCGCTGCCGCCTTTGATAGACCCCCAACCTCGTTTCAAGCACCATCAAACCCGATTTCTGCCCGCAGAGGAATAGTCAAGGTTTGCAGGTTCCCTCCCGTCATCGCGGCACGCAAAGTGCTCAGCTGATGTCCATTTCAGCAGCGCGTTATGTGCCAATGCACGATGCTGCGCGCGCCCACCGCACCAAGGTGACAGCGCGCACGGCGACGCTGGCCTAGCATTGCAGGCAAAGGAGACATCCAGATGAGCACCCGTGACCGAATTCACGCCTACGCGGCACTAGAGCAAGGAGCTGCGCTGCAGCCCTTCTCCTTCGAACCCGGCCCGCTGGGCGACGAGGACATCGAGATCCGCGTCGAGCATTGCGGCATCTGCCACTCCGACCTCGCGCTGATCGACAGCGAATGGTTTCCCAGCAACTATCCGGTTGTGCCCGGCCATGAGGTGGTGGGCGTGATCACTGCGCTGGGGCCGCGCGCCAAGGGCCGGCAGCTCGGCCAGCGTGTCGGTATCGGCTGGCACAGCGCCAGCTGCAGCCACTGCAACCTCTGTCTGGGCGGCGAACAGAATCTCTGCGCCACGCGCCAGCCCACCATCGTCGGCCGCCACGGTGGCTTCGCCGATCGGCTGCGCGCGCACTGGAGCTGGGCTGTGCCCATCCCCGACGCACTGGATCCAGCCGCGGCAGGCCCACTGATGTGCGGCGGCGGCACGGTGTTCCTGCCCTTTGTGCTCAAGGATGTGAAGCCGACCGAGCGCGTCGGCGTGGTCGGCATCGGTGGCCTGGGGCATCTGGCGGTGAAATTTGCCCGCGCCTGGGGCTGCGAAGTGACGGCCTTCACCTCCACACCGGCCAAGCGCGAGGAAGCGCTGGCGCTGGGCGCGCACCGCACCGTCTCCAGCGTGGACCGTGCCGAGCTGAAGGCGGCAGCAGGCAGTCTGGACTTTCTGCTGGTCACCGCCGGCGCCAGCCTGGACTGGGACGCACTGATCAACACGCTGGCGCCCAAAGGCCGCATGCACCTGGTCGGCGTGGTGACGGAGAAGATGAACCTGAAGAGTGGCTCGCTGCTGAGCTGGCAGCGCAGCCTGTCGGCCTCGCCAACGCCGTCGCCGACGCTGCTGGCGCGCATGCTGGAGTTCTCAGCCCGGCACCAGATCCTGCCCCAGGTGGAGCGTTTCCCGATGAGCCGCGTCAATGAAGCTGTCGAGCATCTGCGCAGCGGCCGCGCCCGCTATCGCGTGGTGCTGGACGCCGACTTCAGCTGAGCCGGGCCTGTCCCTCGACAGGCCCTTGCCGCGTCAGGAGACGCGGAACACCTTCACCAGCGCGGTCAGGCGCTCGGCCTGCTGATTCAGGCTGTGCGCCGCGGCTGAGCTCTGCTCGACCAGAGCCGCGTTCTGCTGCGTCATCTGATCCAGCATATTGACCGCCTGGCCGATCTGCTGGATGCCGCCGCTCTGCTCGCCGGTGGCCGTGGAGATCTCAGCGATCAGGCTGGAGACGCGCTGCACCTGGGTCACCAGTTCGCCCATGGTGCGGCCGGCCTGGGCCACCTGCTGCTCGCCGGCGCCGACCTTCTCGACGTTCTCGGTGATCAGGCCCTTGATCTCACGCGCGGCCTGGGCCGAACGCTGGGCGAGGCTGCGCACTTCCGACGCCACGACGGCAAAACCGCGGCCTTGCTCGCCGGCCCGCGCGGCCTCGACGGCCGCGTTCAGCGCCAGGATATTGGTCTGGAAGGCGATGCCATCGATCACCGAGGTGATCTCGGAAATCTTGTGGCTTTGGCCACTGATCGCCTGCATGGTGCTGACCACCTGGCCAACCGCCGCGCCGCCATCGGCAGCCACGCGACTGGCGGCCTCAGCCAGCTGGGTGGCCTGGCGCGCCGAGTCGGCATTGTGCTGCGTGGTGGAGGACAGTTCCTCCATCGAAGAGGCGGTCTCTTCAAGATTGCTGGCCTGCGCTTCAGTCCGGTTTGACAGGTCCTGATTGCCGACCGCAATCTCGCTGGAGGCCGAGGCGATCGACTGAGCCGCCGCGTTGACATCAGCCACCAGGGATCGCAGCGAGTCGCGGGTTCGCTGCAGTGCGGCCATCATGCTGTGGGTGTCCCCGGCCGGCACCGGCACGTCGACCAGCAGATCGCCGCTGGCCACGCTCTCGAGGACCTTGCGCGCCACCGCCGGATCGCCGCCCAACTCGCGGCGCACGCACTGGCGCAACTGCAGCAGGCTGAACACGCTAACTGCCACGCTGAGCACTGCCAGCACGATGATGGTCAGGCGCGCCGTACTCATCGCCGAAGCGGCTGCGGCAGCGGCCGCTTCCTTATTGGCGGTACTTGCCTTCTTCAGCTCGATCAACTCGGCGCGCAACTCGCGCCAAGCCGGAGTTTCCTGCTTGTTGAGCATCTGTCCGGCGGCCGCTGCGTCCTGCTGCGCCAGATCCTTGACCTGCTTCTGGACGTCGGCGAGGCGGTTGCGCAGCTCCGTCATGGTCTTGAGCTTGGCCTGCTGCTCGGGCTTGGCGGCCGCGCTGGCGCCCTTGGCGGCCTCCTCATAGGCCTTGGCGGCGCCGTCGAGATTCTCGTAGGCGCGCTTGTTGGCGGGGTCGAGCACGATGTTTCGCAAGGCCTGGCCCATCTGCAAGCCTTGGGCCAGCATCTCGCCCACCTCGCTGGCCAGCGCGTCTTCATGCCCGAAATACTGCTTGAGCTGACGTTCCATCGCCACCGTGCCGATGCCAACGCCAACGCTGAGGGCGACCAGCAGACTCGCAGGCAAACCCACCGACAACATCACTCGCTGCATGAATTTCATGGTCACAGACTCCTGGCAACGGGTTGGGTACAAACCCGCAGATCGTAGGTGCTAGCACTGAAATGCATCAAGAGATTTGCGGCATTACTGCACGCCAGATGTCGCTCCGACCTGATGCAGCACGCGCTGCGGATAGGGAATCTCCACGCCCAGCTCATTGAACAGGCGCAAGACGGCCAGGTTCACATCCGAGCGCACGCCCGCCACGCCCAGCGCGGCATCTTCGACCCAGAAGGCAATATTCAGGTCCAGGCCGTCGGCGCCAAAGGCGCGCAACTGCACCGCCGGCTCAGGCTCGGCCTGAACCCGCGGCACCTGGGCGACGGCCGCCACGATCTTTGGCATCAGCGCGTCCAGGTCGGTGCCATAGGCCACCTGCACCGTCGTGCTGACCAGCACGCGGGCGTCCGCCAGCGAGGCGTTCTCGACCCGTTGCGTGATCAGCATCTCGTTGGGCACCACCGCTTCTCGACCATTGAGCGCTCGGATCACGGTGTAGCGGGTCTTGATGTCGCTGATCCGGCCCTCGAAGCCGTCCACCAGCACCATGTCGCCAATGCGCAGCGAGCGCTCCGCCAAGATCACGAAGCCCGACACATAGTTGGCCGCCAGCTTCTGCAGACCCAGACCGATGCCCACGCCCATCGCGCCGCCCAGCACGCCCAGCGCCGTCAGGTCGATGCCCGCCGCCGTCAGCGCGATCAGCAGGCCGGCAAACAGCAGCAGCGAACGCGTCAGGTTGACGCCGATCTTGCGCAAGGACAGATCGGTGGTCACATTGCGAAGCAGTCGGGACTCGACCACTGACGAGATCCAAAGCACCAGCACCATCACCAGCACCGCATTCAGTCCGCCTTCGATCAGCGCCCGCAGGCTGACTCGGCTGGCGCCGATCTTCCAGGTAATGGATTCCAACTCATCCAGCAGCACCGGCAGCAGGCCGGTGATCCACAGCACCGAGCCGCCCCAGGCCAGCCAGGACACGCTGCGCTCCACCAGACGCATCCCGCCTGAATCCGGCAGCGCAGCGCTCAGCACGCGCACCGTCAGTCGGATCACGGCCAGCGACACCAGCACCGGAATCACCAGCTTGAAAACCGCCGGTTTCACACCCAGCAGCGGCAAGCCGCGCAGGGCCAACCAGGCGAACAGCAAGGCCAGCAGCGGAAACAGCGCGCCGTCCACCACATGGCTGCCGAACAGCACCGACAGCGGGTGCGCCTGATGGCCACGCAGCCGCCAGACCAGCAGCCAGGCCAGGCCCAGGCAGGCCAGCGCCAGCGCCAGCTCGATCAGCGCGGAAGGACGCAGCAGGTTGTTGCCAAGATGCAGCAGTTCATCGAAGGTCAGCGAATGGTTCATAAATCGGAGTCTCAAAACAGCGCCAGGCCCGCGTGGGCCTGGCAACAGGGGGCGGTGGCCGGCAGTCTTACACGCCGGCCAGCACCCGTAGATGAACGCCGACGCTGCGCGCCAGTGCGCCCAGGTTGTAGCCGCCTTCCAGGCAGGACACGATGCGGCCCTGGGCATGGCGATCCGCCACATCCTTGATGCGCTGCGTGAACCATTCGTAGTCGGCTTCCACCAGGCCCAGCTGCGCCATATCGTCCTCGCGGTGCGCGTCGAAGCCGGCCGAGATGAAGATCATCTCGGGCTTGAAGCGCTCCAGCGCCGGCATCCACATCGCCTCCACCATCTCGCGGATCTCATTGCCGCGCGTGTAGGCCGGGATCGGCACGTTGACCATATTCGTGCCCTTGGGCACCGCGCCACTGTAGGGATAGAGCGGGTCCTGGAAGATACCCACCATCAGCACGCGGTCGTCGCCGGCCAGGATGTCCTCGGTGCCGTTGCCGTGGTGCACATCGAAGTCCACCACCGCCACCCGCTTCAGGCCGCGCACATCCAGCGCATGGCGCGCCGCGATGGCGATGTTGTTGAAAAAGCAAAAGCCCATGCTCTGGTCGCGCGTGGCGTGGTGGCCGGGCGGGCGCACCGAGCAGAAGGCGTTCTCCACCTGCCCGTCGATCACCATGTCCGTCGCCTGCACCGCCGCGCCGGCAGCCCGCAGCGCAGCCGCCCAGGTGTGGGGGCAGGCAATCGTGTCGGGATCGACGGCGCGCGATTCGCCGGTCGAGGCCAGCCGTTCCAGCAGATCGCGGATCTCGGCCACATAGCCGTGGGTATGGGCCAGCTCCACGTCCGACAGCCGCGCACTGCGCGCGTCGTGGCGCGTCAGCGCGATATCGAGGCCCGAGGCGATCAGCCAATCGTCGATCGCATCCAGGCGTTGGGGGCACTCGGGATGGCCAGGGCCCATCTCGTGGCGGCGGCAGTCAGGGTGGCTGATGAAGGCGGTCGACATGCGTGGGGCTGTCGGGGTCTGTCTCGAACCCGGCATCTTGTTTTGCGTTAAGGTGCTCTGCATGACGCGACCAGAAAACCAGACCCGTTTGGCGGACCAGCTTCAGCGCCTGCAACGCCAGATTAGCACGATCATCAAGGGCAAGCCTGCACAGATCCGCGATTGCGTGGCCTGTCTGATTGCCGGCGGGCACCTGCTGATCGAAGACCTGCCCGGTGTCGGCAAGACCACGCTGGCGCACACGCTCTCGGTGAGCCTGGGGCTGCGTTTTTCCCGGGTGCAGTTCACCGCCGACCTGATGCCCTCGGACCTGCTGGGCGTCAGCATTTACGAGCGCGACAGCGGCCAGTTTGCCTTCCACCCCGGTCCGGTATTCGCACAGGTGTTGCTGGCCGACGAAATCAACCGCGCCGGCCCCAAGACCCAGAGCGCGCTGCTGGAGGCGATGGAGGAGAACCAGGTCAGCGTCGACGGACGCACCCATGCCCTGCCCCAGCCCTTTTTCGTGATCGCCACACAGAACCCCAGCGAGCAGCTGGGCACCTACCCGCTGCCAGAATCGCAGCTGGACCGATTCCTGATGTGCCTGTCGCTCGGCTACCCCGACGAAGCCTCCGAGCGCGAGCTGCTGATGGGCCAGGACAGCCGCGACGCGATCCGGGCGCTGCAGGCGGTGATGACGCCGGCCGACTTGCTGCAGGCCCAGACCGCCGTGCGCGAGATCCATGCCGCGCCGCCGCTGCTGGACTATCTGCAGGCCCTGCTGGCCGCCACCCGCTCAGGGCAATGGTTCGTCGAAGGCCTGAGCCCGCGTGCCGGCCTCGCGGTGCTGCGCGCTGCCCGCGCCTGCGCGCTGCTAGACCAGCGCGACTATGTGTCGCCCGACGACATCCAGGCCATCCTGCCCCAGACCATCGCCCACCGGCTGCGGCCGCGCGCCGGCGCCGGCCGCGGTGCGCGCGAGCAGGTGCGCGCCATGATCGAAGCCATCCCCCTGCCCTGACATGCTCAAGGCCTTGCGTCGCCGCGCCCAGGCCTGGTGGGAGGCCCGCCACCCGGCCCGTGACACCCATCTGATGGGCCAGAGCAATATCTACATCCTGCCCAGCCGGCCGGGCCTATTCTTCTGCGTCACGCTGCTACTGCTGCTGCTGGCCTCGATCAACGACCAGCTCAGCCTGGGCTACGGCCTGACCTTTCTGCTGGCCGGCGCCGGTTTTGCGTCCATGCATGCCACGCACTCGAATCTGAAGGGCCTGAGCCTGGACCTGAAGACGCCTGCCCCCGGCTTTGCCGGCGAGGACCTGACGCTGGAAGTGCGGCTGCACAACCACTCGCGCGCGCGCTTCGGCATCGGCATCGCGGTGCAACAGCCCGGCGGGCCGACCGAGCTGGCCTGGTGCGATGTGCCGGCCCAGGGCCATGCCTTGCTGCAGCTGCGCTACACCGCTGCGCAGCGCGGCCTGCAGACGGTGCCAAGCCTGCGCATCGAGACGCGCTTTCCGCTCGGTCTGTTCCGGGCCTGGAGCGTGTGGCGCCCCGCCGCCAAGGCCTGGGTCTATCCCAGGCCTGAGCCCGACGCACCGCCGCTGCCAGCCCAGGCCACACAAGGCGATAGCGGCGAGGCCACCGCCGGCGTGCGCCTGCCGGGGCCTGACTTTGAAGGCGTTCGTCCCTACCGCCGTGGCGATAGCCTGCGCCAGGTCTTGTGGAAGAAAGCAGCGCAAAGCGGCGATGCCGACGCGCCGCTGCTGGTGCGCGACACCCTCGCGCCCGCCAGCCGCCGGCTCTGGCTGGACCTGGTGGACGCAGGCGGTGGCGACTTTGAGCAGCGGCTTTCGCGCCTGTGCGCCTGGGTGCTGGCCGCCGATGCGCGCCTGCTGCCCTATGGCCTGCGCCTGCCTGGCCAGGAACTTCCGCCCGATCAAAGCGCGGCGCAGCGCCAGGCCGCGCTGGAGTTGCTGGCGCTGGCGGAGCCGCGGCGATGAGCGCACTCCAAGCATGGCGCCAGCGCCTGGCCCATCTGCCGCGCGAGACGCGCGACACGCTGTTCCTGCTGTTCGCCATCGCCTGCACCGTGCTGCCGCATGCCGATCACCTGCCCGCATGGTGCACCGCGCTGACGGTGGCGATGCTGGGCTGGCGCGGCCTCCTGGCCTGGCGAGGCCAGACCCTGCCCGGGCGCTGGAGCCTCGGCTTGATGCTGGCCCTGGTAGCCGGGCTGACGCTGCTCAGCCACCGTACGCTGCTGGGCCGCGAGGCTGGCATCACGATGCTGGTGATGCTGATGGCGATGAAGACGCTGGAGCTGCGCGCGCGGCGCGACGCCTTCGTGGTGTTCTTCCTCGGCTTCTTCCTGGTGCTGACCCAGTATCTGTATTCGCAGTCCCTGCTTACCGCACTGTGGACCCTGCTGTCGGTCTGGGCCTTGCTGACGGCCCTGGTGCTGGCCCAGATGCCGGTGGGCCAGCCCAGCCTGCGCCTGGCGGCTGGGCAGGCGGCGCGCACCACCGCCATCGGCCTGCCGGTGATGGTGCTGCTGTTCGTGCTGTTCCCGCGCATCGCGCCGCTGTGGGGCGTGCCCAGCGATTCGGTCGGCCGCACCGGCCTGTCCAGCGAGATGCAGTTCGGCGCCATGGCCGAGATCGCCAACGACGACAGCATCGCGATGCGGCTGCGCTTCGAAGGCCCGCCGCCGCCCGCCGCTGCGCTGTATTTCCGCGGCCCGGTGCTGACGCGCTTCGACGGCCGGCGCTGGCGCGCGATGGGCAGCTCGCAGGCCGCCATCGCGGCTGCGGCGCCGATCACGCCGGCGCAGTCCCAGGCTGCTGCACCCCAGGTGCAAGGCACCGCGCTGCGCTACGAACTGACGCTGGAGCCGCTGCGCCTGTCGGTGCTGCCGCTGCTGGAGATGAGCCCGCAAGCGCCCGGCAGCGAGCTGCAGGCCGACGGCCTGACCTTGCGCCGCAGCCTGGATCTGCAATGGTTGGCGCCACGCCCCATCACCGAGCGCCTGCGCCTGGGCCAGCAAGTCGCCTACCTGGAGCACCGCAGCGGCGTCGACGCCAGCCCGCTGTCGCTGCAGCCCTACCTGGAGCTGCCGCAGGGTCGCAACCCCGGCACGCTGGCCTGGGCGGCCAGCCTGCGCAGCCAGGCACGCTTCAATGGCCTGGACAACGGCCCGCTGGCCGAGGCCCTGGTGGCCGCCGTGCTGCAGCATCTGCGCCAGGAAGAGTTCATCTACACGCTGACCCCAGGTAAATACGGCGAGACCGGCGAGCACCTGATCGACGAGTTCTGGCTGGAGCGCCGCCTCGGCTTTTGCGAGCATTTCTCGGCCGGCTTCGTGGTGGTGATGCGGGCCTTGGGCGTGCCGGCGCGCATCGTCACCGGCTTCCAGGGCGCCGACCCGGAGCTGCAGGACGGCTATCTGGTGGTGCGCAACGCGCAGGCTCATGCCTGGGCCGAAGTCTGGATCGAAGGCCGCGGCTGGCTGCGCGTGGACCCGACCGCCGCGGTCGCGCCCGAACGTGTCGACCTTAGCCGCGTTCTGTCACCCACGCCAGGCGCGCTGGCCGGCGCTTTCACACAGATGAACCCGGCGCTGTGGCGCAGCCTGCGGCGCGGCTGGGAGACACTCAACAACCGATGGCAGCAGACGGTGCTGAACTACTCGCGCAGCGACCAGTTCGATCTGCTCAAGCGCATGGGCTGGAGCAGCCCGGACTGGCAGGCGCTGGGCCAGCTAAGTGCGGCGTTGATCGCGTTCTTGGCCCTGGGCGGTGCGGGCTGGGCTGCCTGGCAAGCCCGGCCGCACGACGCCTGGAGCCGCCAGCGCGCCGCCGTGCTGCGTGAACTAAAGCAGCTCGGCCTGCCGGCACTGGCGCACCAGGGGCCGCGCCAGTGGGCGACGCTGCTGGAACAGCGCTTTGGCCACGCCCTGGCAGCGCCGGCTTCTGCCTTGCTCAACACGCTGGAGCAACAGCGCTACTCGCAGCGCGCCGCGCCACAGAGCTGGCGTATGCGTCAGCTTTGGATGCGCGATTTCCGAGCCAAGGTTCGCGCGTTGAAGCGCACCGGCTGAGCCCGCCGGCCGCAGGACGTATGCTGTTGGCTACCTGTCGATTGAATAGCCGATGTTCCTGCGATTCCTGCCCCTGCTGTGCGCCGCACTGGCGCTGACCCTGGCCGCACCAACGAGCGAAGCCACTGCCGAGAAGAAGGCCCACAAGCCCAAGGCCGCACAGGCCAAACATGGCGCCAAACGTGAGGCCAAACGCAAGACCGAGCGCGAAGTCCAGAGCCAGCCGCTGGGTGAGCGCGAGGCGCTGCGCCGCTTCAGCGCCGAGCTGGCGGCCAGCGATGGCTTCGATGAAGAAGCGCTGCGCCAGATGCTGGCCAAGGCCCGCGTCATCCCGCTGGTGCAGCGCCTGATGATGCCGCCGCCGGCTGGCACCGCCAAGGACTGGGCCGCCTACCGCGCCCGCTTCATCGAGCCGCGCCGCCTGCAGGCGGGCCTGGCCTTCTGGGACAGCCATGCCGAGGCGCTGGCGCGCGCCGAGCAGCGTTTCGGCGTGCCTGCCGAGCTGGTGGCCGGGCTGATCGGTGTCGAGACCTTTTACGGCCAGATCACCGGCAACTTCCGCGTCATCGATGCGCTAGCCACGCTGACCTTCGAGTTCCCCAAGGGGCGCCGGGACCGCAGCGAGTTCTTCCGTGGCGAACTGGCCGAGTTCCTGAAACTGACGCGCCGCGAGGGGCTGGACCCCTTCAGCCTGAAAGGCTCATATGCCGGCGCGATGGGCTGGCCGCAGTTCATGCCGGGCAGCTGGAACCGCCATGCGATCGACTTCGACGGCGACGGCCGGGTGGACCTGATCAACAGCCCGGTGGACGCGATCGGCTCGGTGGCCCACTACCTCGCCCAGCATGGCTGGCAGCCCGGCATGCCAACGCACTACACGGTGGCCGCGCCGGTCGACACCGCCGACCGCGCGCGCCTGCTGGCGCCCGACATCCTGCCCAGCTTCAGCGCGGCGCAGTTCGCCGAAGCCGGCGCCGAGCTTTCAGAAGGCGGCCGTGAACACCCCGGGCCGCTGGCCCTGGTGGAGTTGCAGAATGGCAGCGCCGCGCCCAGCTATGTGGCGGGCACCAGCAACTTCTACGCGCTGACGCGCTACAACTGGTCGTCCTACTACGCGATGGCGGTGATCGAGCTGGGCCGTGAACTGCGGCGTTACCGCATGGCGGCCAAGCCGTCCTGAAGCGCGGGCGCTGCCGCACTGGCGCCGGGCTATCTGCATCACTGCCTCCAGGACCGTCTTCGGGGCAGCCCCCTCCCTCACCGACGCTCAGCGGGCGCACGAGGATTGCCACTCTCCGTTCAAAATGTCTTGTGCCTTCCTGCGCGATGCTGAAGGGATTGAATCATCGTGTGACTGCGGAAATGATCGAGTAGCCTCGCTTTCTGCGCAGCTGTGATGGCGGATTCTTCAATCATCTGTGGCCACGACTTGAACGCCTTCTTCACGGCCTCACGAACTGCAGCTGTTGCTGGTGCCTCAATGATGTTCAGAGCCTGACACATGGCACGAACAACTGCCGGCGACAGCTTCTGCTTCGGACTCGGCAGTCCCTCCTGGGAATGCTCCCTCAACGGATATAGGCTCCTAGGGAGCAGGCGCAGTGCGTGCCCAGTGTTCTTGCTGAATGCCGCATACGCAACGATGTCGTACGCGGGACTCAAAGTCGGCGTCACCCCATCGCGGTAAATGACTCCAATGTTCTTGAGATGCATGTCGGGATTGCCAAGGAGCTCATTCACGACGATTCGACGAAGCAATTCGTGCACAGCTTCCTCCCCCATGCTCGCAAACGAGTGGAGGACAGCCGCGACGTCCAAGTACGTCGTCCGCTCGTCTCCGTTGAGCTCACCGTACTTGTCTTCCGGCATGACGCCCAACACCTGCGCAATGTCCTCGCAATGAACTCGTCCATCAGGTGTCCGGTCAAAGCGCTGCACAGCAAGGAACTGTGTTTGTGAATCCGTTTCTCCCAGGTCGTACCCGTGTTCGATTTCGAGCAGCTCTAGCGGCGCAAGACGCGCCGAACAAGTGTCGACTCCCGCGGCATGCGCTAGCCTGAGTGAAAGCTCCTCCACCTCTGGAAGAAGAGGCTGATTCACAACGGGAAGTTTCGCGATGATGTGCGTGTCTTGGTTCTTGGTTCGCCCAACGTAGCGCCCATCGTGAAAGTTGGCCCCAACCTTTGGTTGGACGCCAGACAAGGAGACCCCCTCGTCGAGAGGCTGTGCAACGACCGACATCTCTAGGGCGTCGTTGTCCTCTGTCACGTAGCGTTGCATCTCCTCATGCGACAGGTCCACTGGGAGCGCATATATCCCTCCAGGCAAGTCCTTCCCGCAGGCTGCCAGCATCTCAAAGTGGTCCTTCGGGTCACACCCCCGGGTCTCAGCAATGCGGTCCCTGAA